>NZ_LPXK01000013.1:0-578153 GCF_001618185.1 Thalassospira sp. MCCC 1A02898
AGAGCATCTCGTTTACACCGAGAGGGTCGGGAGTTCGAATCTCTCATCACCCACCATGATAAAGGCAGCCCTAAAGGCTGCCTTTTTTCGTTTCCGGATTTTGCGTATCCCGACGCCTGGTAAGCAGTTGCTTTGCTTCCCCATATCGTCCTTCGGACAGGGGCTTGTATAAGTTGACGCTTGGTCGGCAGACAGGCACTGTTGATGCCATGGTCAAGAGAATCGGAACCTTCAAGATGAACAGTAATCCGGCCCGCCATCCGTCTGGCCCTGAGCGTATCAGCCGTGTCGCAATGCCAACGCGTTTCGCGCGTGAAACATGGTCGATATGCCGTCAGGTTCTGATCGTTCTGTGTCTGCCCGTAATGCTTGCCAGCTGCTATCTGCCCGAGGCCTTCACCATTGATTTGTCCATGGAGCGTAATGGCGATTATCGCCTGAGCTACCGTGGTTTGCTGGTACAGCCAAACATTACCCAAGGCCTTCTGGATAAAAGCCTGGATGCGGAGGGTGAAAAGGAAAAGGTCGCCAAGGTTCTGGCAGATCTCAAGCGCGATTCGGCTGTAAGACAGCTGACCTATACCGGGCGCGGCGTGTTCAACATGGTCTATGAAAAGCGCGGCAACATCATGCGCGAAAAAAGCTTCGTCTTTGTCCGCCGGCAATCGCGCATACTGGAAATGTTCTTTAATTCAGAGCGAAACACCGTTGAAATTCGGGGCGGCTTTGTCCCTGACCAGTATCAGGACCGCCTGACGGCACTCGGCTACCAGATGACCGGCAAGATCGAGGTCCGCACGACCGCAGGGGTGCGCAGCCACAACGCAGCAGAGTTCCGTGAAATCAACGGTCAGAACCGCCTGCGCTGGGAAATTCAGTCGATCTCTGATCCGGTTCCTAACGTCATTCTGGGCTAGGGCAGGGTAGTTTGGCTTAGCTTGGGATATTCCCCATCTGATCGCGCCTGACGAACGAAAAAAGGGACAGCATTGGCTGTCCCTTTGGTGTTTGTGCAGTTGCGGTATTTTGGTGGGGACTAGAAGACCATTTCGTCTTCGGCACCGCCTTCGGAAATGACGATCTGGCCCTGTGCGGCCAGTTCCTTGGCCAGCTGGACGATCATCATCTGCGACTCTTCGACGTCGGACAAACGGACCGGGCCAAGCGCGTCCATATCTTCCTTCATCATCTTGCCGGCGCGTTCGGACATGTTCTTGAAGAACAGGTCGCGCATCTGATCGGTCGAGCCTTTCAGAGCCAGAGCAAGCTTGTCCTTTTCGACCTGACGCAGCAGCGTCTGAACGCCGTTGTTGTCAAGCCGCGCAAGGTCTTCGAAGGTGAACATAAGCGCTTTGATCTTCTCGGCCGAATCACGGTTGCGTTCTTCAAGCGCAGTAAGGAATCTGTCCTGACTTTGACGGTCAAGGCTGTTGAAGATATCCGCCATAAGTTCGTGGTTATCACCGCGCGAACCGCGCGCAAGGTTCGACATGAACTCGGTGCGCAGCGTCTTTTCAATGTTATCGAGGACTTCTTTCTGAACGGCTTCCATGCGCAACATACGCATGATGACTTCCATCGAGAAGTTTTCCGGCAAAAGTGAGAGAACCGACGCAGAATGTGCGGGTTTGAGTTTGGACAGAACCACACCGACGGTCTGCGGATATTCGTTTTTAAGGTAGTTCGCCAGAACCGCTTCGTTCACGTTGTTCAGCTTGTCCCACATGGTACGACCCGCAGGACCGCGGATCTCTTCCATGATGCCGTTCACACGGTCTTCTGGCAGTACCTTGGAAAGCAGGCGTTCGGTGGTATCAAACGAACCGACCAGTGACCCGGTTGAAGAAAGCTGGTCAGCGAATTCGACAAAAAGGCGCTCAACGATATTAGAGTTAATCGTACCCAGGCTCGACATGGTTTGGGAAATCTCTTTGATTTCCTCATCATCCATCATGCTGAACATCTTGGTTGCGTGCTCTTCCCCAAGAGCAAGCATGAGAATCGCTGCCTTTTCAGGTCCGGCCAGTGATCTGTATTCTTCTTTTACGCGCCCCACGGGTGGTCTTCTCCGTCGTAATGACTCTGTTCGGGGTGGAACCTGACGCCCGAACCTGCCTCTATCGCACCGTAAGATAGGGGTTATTTGTCAACAATTCTATAAAAGCCGACACCCCTTTGCAAAGCCCCATAGGTATAAAGCCCCCTAAATGTACAGAATTGATTAATGCCGTACAATTTCGGGGCCAAATTACCCCGCAGCGGGTGATGTTTGCGGGCGCAATTGTCGAATGGGTTGAAATCGTTGCTAGCTGCTTGACTTGGTTTGGGGGGTGGTCTAACAAAGGCGCGCCGATTGATGGTCATTTTGCGGGCGTAGCTCAGTTGGTTAGAGCGCCGGCCTGTCACGCCGGAGGCCGCGAGTTCAAGTCTCGTCGCTCGCGCCATGATCCATCATCTGTTGTCTTTTTTGGGGCGAATTGTCTTTTCCGCGGTCGCCTTTTCTTGTGTTGCTAATGCTGCTTCGCACGATTGGGTCTTGATCATCTCGACGTCCAGCCCGATATCGGACGATAGTAAACGGTAAAAAGATTAGAAAGTTTCCGGTCTTAGAGCATGTTCAACGTGCTTGGGGACTGGAACTTGTGCGGTGCATACGTTATGGTGCGCCGTAATTGGCCAGGTGGGGACCTGGTCGGGTCAAAAGGCCTGTTCTTGAGAGGTCAGAGAGATGCAAGAGCTTCTTTCGGAATATCTTCCGATCCTGGTGTTCATCGGGATCGCCGTCGGTCTTTCGGCGGTAATCGTCATCGCGTCGCTGGTTCTTGCCAAGCAGGCACCGGATGTTGAGAAACTGTCCGCATACGAATGCGGGTTTGCGCCGTTCGAAGACGCGCGCATCAAGTTCGACGTTCGGTTCTATCTGGTCGCAATCTTGTTCATTATTTTCGACCTCGAAGTCGCCTTCCTGTTCCCGTGGGCTGTAACCCTCGGTGATATCGGGACATTCGGCTTTGTATCGATGGTGATCTTCCTGGCTGTTTTGACGGTCGGCTTTATCTACGAATGGAAGAAGGGAGCTTTGGAATGGGAGTGAGCACCAAATCAGGCGCACCCCTGGCACCCGGTTCGGATCAGGATGCAATGCTTAAGGGCGTGTTTGACGAGATGAACGACAAGGGCTTTGTCCTTGCCAATCTCGATAAACTCGCAAGCTGGGCAAGCACCGGTTCCTTGTGGCCGATGACTTTCGGTCTGGCCTGCTGTGCTGTTGAGATGATGCATTCGGCGGCGTCGCGTTATGACCTTGACCGTTATGGTCTGGTTTTCCGCCCAAGCCCGCGTCAGTCGGACGTGATGATCGTTGCTGGTACCCTGACCAACAAAATGGCCCCGGCACTGCGTAAGGTCTATGACCAGATGGCAGAGCCGCGCTGGGTTATTTCGATGGGCTCGTGCGCCAATGGCGGCGGTTACTATCACTATTCTTATTCGGTGGTGCGCGGTTGTGATCGCGTTGTGCCGGTGGACGTATACGTTCCCGGGTGCCCGCCGACAGCCGAAGCGCTGATTTATGGCGTGATGCAGCTGCAAAAGAAAATCCGCCGTACCGGTGTCCTGACACGCTGATCCGTAATAGGGGGCTTGCATGAGCGAACTGCTCAGCGATAACAGCGCTGCTTTGAAAGATCTGAAAGATCTGGTGGCGTCACAGCTGGCCAACGAAATTCTCGAAAGCGAGATTCGTTACGGCGAGCTGACCATCGTCGCCAAGCGCGATGATATCCTTAAAGTTCTGACCTTCCTTCGGGATGATACCGGCTGCTTGTTCAAGCAGCTGATTGATGTTTGTGGTGCAGACTACCCGGAACGTATTGAGCGTTTCGACGTGGTCTATCACCTGCTGTCTCTCAAGCATAACCTGCGCATTCGTGTGAAGGTCCGTACTGACGAAGACACCCCGGTACCAAGCTGTGTTTCGCTGTTCAGCGCCGCCGACTGGTTCGAGCGCGAAGCGTGGGACATGTACGGTATCTTCTTCGCTGGTCATCCGGATCCCCGCCGTATTCTGACCGATTACGGTTTTGAAGGTCATCCGCTGCGCAAAGACTTCCCGCTGACCGGGTATGTCGAAGTGCGTTATGACGACGAACAGAAGCGTGTTGTCTACGAGCCGGTCAAACTGGTTCAGGATTTCCGTAATTTCGATTTCGAAAGCCCATGGGAAGGCATCCAGCATGTTCTTCCGGGTGATGAAAAGGCGGAGGGCAACGCCTGATGTCCGAACAAAGAATCAAAAACATGACCATGAACTTCGGCCCGCAGCACCCTGCGGCGCACGGCGTTCTGCGTTTGGTTCTGGAAATGGACGGCGAAGTCGTCGAACGTTCCGACCCGCATATTGGTCTTCTGCACCGTGGTACGGAAAAGCTGATCGAATATAAGACCTATATTCAGGCGACCCCGTATTTCGACCGTCTCGACTATGTCGCACCGATGAACCAGGAACATGCATATTGCCTGGCCATCGAAAAGCTGATGGGTGTCGAAGTGCCCAAGCGTGCGCAGTATATCCGTGTTCTTTATGCGGAAATCGGTCGTATCCTGAACCACATTCTGAACCTGACCGCGTTCGCACTGGACGTTGGTGCGATGACCCCGCTTCTGTGGGGCTTTGAAGAACGTGAAAAGCTCATGGAATTCTATGAGCGCGCCTGTGGCGCCCGTCTTCACGCCAACTACTTCCGTCCGGGGGGCGTTGCTGCCGATCTTCCGGCAGGCTTGCTTGATGATATCGACGCATGGGCAGACCAGTACGAAATCTTTATGAAAGACTTCGACCGCGTTCTGACCGGCAACCGTATCTTCAAACAGCGTACGGTCGATATCGGTATCGTCAGCGCCGAGGAGGCCCTTGATTGGGGCTTCACCGGTCCGAACATCCGTGCATCGGGTTTGGCGTGGGATCTGCGTAAATCGCAGCCCTATGACTCTTACGAAGAATTCGACTTTGACATTCCTGTCGGCAAGAACGGCGATTGCTATGACCGCTTCCTTGTCCGTTTCGAGGAAATGTGGCAGTCGCTGAAAATCATCAAGCAGGCCATCAAAAATATGCCGGATGGTCCTGTCATTGTTGAAAACAACAAAGTGGCACCGCCGTCACGCGCCGAAATGAAGCGTTCGATGGAAGCCCTTATTCACCACTTCAAACTCTTCACCGAAGGTTTCCACGTACCGGCCGGCGAATGCTATGCCGCGGTCGAGGCACCAAAAGGCGAGTTTGGTGTGTATCTTGTTTCGGATGGCTCGAACCGTCCGTATCGCTGCAAAATCCGCGCCCCGGGGTTCCCGCACCTCCAAGGCATCGACTTCATGTCCAAAGGCCACATGCTGGCCGACGTCGTTGCCAATATCGGGTCGCTAGATATCGTGTTCGGTGAGATTGACCGATGAGCCATTTGAGAAGACCAGCTCCGAAAGAGCTTCAGCCGACCAGCTTTGCTTTCACGCCTGAAAATCAGGAAAAGGCAAAGAAGATCATCGCCAAGTATCCGGAAGGCCGCCAGCAGAGCGCGGTCATGCCGCTGCTTGATCTGGCACAGCGTCAGACCGAAGGTAACTGGGTTCCGACCGTCGCAATGGATTACATTGCCGACATGCTCGAAATGCCGGCCATTCGCGTCTACGAGGTCGCAACCTTCTATACGATGTATAACCTTGCCCCGGTGGGTAAGAACTTCATCCAGGTTTGCACCACCACGCCGTGCTGGCTTCGCGGATCTGCCGACGTTGTCGATACCTGCAAAAAGGAACTCGGCATCGGCGTTGGTGAAACCACCGAAGACGGTCAGTTCACCATGATCGAAGTCGAATGCCTTGGTGCGTGTGTCAACGCACCGATGATGCAGATCAACGACGATTATTACGAAGACCTGACGCCGGAAACGACCAAGGCCATCCTCGATGCCCTCAAAAAGGGCGAGAAGCCGAAAGCCGGTCCGCAGAGCGGCCGCAAAGGGTGCGAGCCGATCGATGGTCCGAAGGTTCTGAAGGCATTCTGTGGCTGCGGCGCAGCCCCGCAGGATGCTGATGCAAGCGAAGGGGACGCCTGATATGCTGCAGGATAAGGATCGTATCTTTACCAACCTTTATGGTTTCCAGGATTTCGGCCTTAAAGGCGCGCAGTCCCGTGGCAACTGGGATGGTACCAAGGCATTGATCGAAAAAGGCCGCGACTGGATCATCGACGAGATGAAAGCATCCGGTATGCGTGGTCGTGGGGGCGCTGGCTTCCCGACCGGCCTCAAATGGTCCTTCATGCCCAAGGAATCTGATGGTCGTCCGAGCTACCTGGTTGTGAACGCCGACGAAGGTGAACCGGGGACCTGTAAAGACCGCGAAATCATGCGCAATGATCCGCACACCCTGGTCGAAGGTTGCCTTCTGGCCAGCTTCGCGATGAATGCGCATGCGGCCTATATCTATATCCGTGGTGAGTTCTATCACGAGGCATCCAACCTGCAGCGCGCGATTGACGAGGCTTATGAAGCCGGTCTGATCGGTAAAAACGCCTGTGGTTCGGGTTGGGACTTTGACCTTTACCTGCATCTCGGTGCCGGTGCTTACATCTGTGGCGAAGAAACCGCCCTGATCGAAAGCCTGGAAGGTAAAAAAGGCCAGCCGCGCCTGAAGCCGCCGTTCCCGGCGAACGCAGGCCTTTATGGTTGCCCGACCACGGTCAACAACGTCGAATCGATTGCGGCTGTTCCGACCATTCTGCGTCGTGGCGGTTCCTGGTTCGCCGGTTTTGGCCGCGAAAACAACCACGGCACCAAGCTGTTTGCCATCTCTGGTCACGTCGAAAAGCCGTGCACTGTCGAAGAAGCCATGAGCATTCCGCTCAAGGAACTGATCGAAAAGCATTGCGGCGGCGTTCGTGGCGGCTGGGACAACCTTCTTGCGGTTATTCCGGGCGGTTCATCTGTTCCGCTGATGCCAAAAGACGTCTGTGATGACGTTCTGATGGACTTTGACGGCCTGCGTGAAGTCGGCTCCGGTCTTGGTACCGCTGCTGTCATCGTCATGGACAAGTCAACTGACATTGTCTACGCGATCGCGCGTCTGTCGGAATTCTACAAGCATGAAAGCTGTGGTCAGTGCACGCCGTGCCGTGAAGGTACCGGCTGGATGATGCGCATGATGACGCGCATGGTTCGCGGCGAAGCCACGCTCGATGAGATTGATCTGTTGTGGGATGTGACCAAACAGGTCGAAGGCCACACCATTTGTGCGCTTGGCGATGCTGCTGCATGGCCGATTCAGGGCCTTATCCGTCACTTCCGTCCCGAAATGGAACGTCGGATCAAGGAATATCGCGCACGGATCGCGGCCTGAGAGAGGCCTGTTGAGAGGGATTGAGACATGCCGAAACTAACAGTTGACGGTATTGAAGTTGAAGTAGAAGCCGGGGCGACAGTCCTTCAGGCCTGTGAAGAGGCCGGTAAGGAAATCCCGCGTTTCTGCTATCACGAACGCCTGTCAATCGCCGGCAACTGCCGTATGTGTCTGGTGGAAATGGAACGTGCGCCGAAACCGGTCGCATCCTGCGCCATGCCTGCGGCAGATGGAATGGTGATCAAAACCGATTCCGACCTTGTGAAAAAGGCACGCAACGGCGTGATGGAATTCCTGCTGATCAACCATCCGCTGGATTGCCCGATTTGTGACCAGGGTGGTGAATGTGATCTTCAGGACCAGGCCATGGCCTATGGTTTTGACTCTTCACGTTACGCCGAGAAAAAACGTGCAGTGAAGGACAAGGAACTGGGCCCGATCGTCAAAACGATCATGACCCGTTGCATCCACTGCACCCGTTGCGTTCGCTTCTCCGAGGAAGTCGCCGGTGTCGGCACCATGGGTGCTGTTTACCGTGGCGAGGACACCGAAGTCGGACCGTATATCGAAGCCTCCATCAATTCCGAGCTTTCAGGCAACCTGGTTGACCTGTGCCCGGTCGGTGCTCTGACCTCCAAGCCGTATGCGTTTACCGCGCGTCCGTGGGAGCTCAAGAAAACCGATAGCGTCGATGTCATGGACGCGGTTGGCTCGAACATTCGTATCGATGCCCGTACCGGCGAAGTGATGCGCGTTCTGCCGCGCACCAACGAAGATATCAACGAAGAATGGATTTCGGACAAAACCCGTTACGCCATTGATGGCCTGAAACGTCAGCGCCTTGACCGTCCGTATGTTCGCAAGGATGGCAAGCTGCAGCCGGCAAGCTGGGACGAAGCATTTGCTGCGATCAGGGCAAAGGTTTCCGGCCTGGATGGCAAGAAAATTGCCGCTCTTGCGGGTGACACGGTCGATTGTGAATCGATGACCGCGCTAAAAGACCTGATGGGTAAACTTGGTTCGCCGAACCTTGATTGCCGTCAGGACGGATCGAAGATTGGTGGCCCGCGCGCCTCCTATATCTTCAACAGCACGATTGCCGGTATTGACGAGGCAGATGCCTGCCTGATCGTTGGTGCCAATGTCCGTGCCGAAGCACCGATCATCAATTCCCGTCTGCGCAAACGCTGGCGCACGACCGCTGGCGATTTCAAAGTCGGCATCATTGGTGAAAAGTGGGATCCGACCTACAAGAACGATTACCTTGGTGCCGGTCCGGAAACCCTCCAGGAAATACTGGATGGCAAGAACGAGTTCGCCAAGGTTCTCAAGGCTTCTGAAAAGCCGATGATCATTGTCGGCATGGGCGCGCTTAACCGTGAAGACGGTGACGCGGTTCTTGCTGCCACCCGCGCCATTGCCGAGAAATACGGCATGGTTTCCGGCGAATGGAACGGCTTTAACGTTCTGCACACTGCGGCATCGCGTGTTGGCGGTCTTGATCTTGGCTTCGTACCGGGTGAGGGCGGTCTGGCAACCAATGACATTCTCGATGGTGCTGCCAAAGGCGATATCGAGGTTGTCTATCTTCTGGGTGCCGACGAAGTCGACATGAGCAAACTGGAAAAGGCATTTGTCATTTACCAGGGTGCGATGGGCGATGCCGGTGCGCAGGCCGCAGACGTGATCCTGCCGGGTGCTGCTTACACCGAAAAGAATGGCACCTATGTCAACACCGAAGGCCGCGCCCAGCAGGGCTGGCGTGCGATCTTCCCGGTTGGTGACGCGCGTGAGGACTGGGCGATTGTCCGTGCACTTTCCGGTGCGCTGGATCTGACCCTGCCATACAACAATATCGATGCCGTTCGCTCGCGCATGGTGGAACTCAGCCCGACCTTTGCGTCGCTGAACGTTCCGACCAAGGCGGAATGGACCGATTTCGGTGTGTCAGGTGACATGAAGTCTGATGGCTTTGTATCGCCGGTTCGCAATTTCTATATGACCGACCCGATCAGCCGTGCTTCGGTGACGATGGCCAAATGTACTGAGGCCTTTGTCAAGGATGCGGCTGCCGAGAAGGTTGCCTGAGTAAGGGGAGCGACGATCTGATCGTCGCTCATCCCGCAAGGGGGTGTCCCAATTTTGGGACGAAACGCAAAAGATACGGTTTGACCGATGGAACTTCTTTGGGACGGATATATTGAACCGCTCGTCTGGATCGTCGCCAAAATTCTGGCGATTGTTCTGCCGTTGCTGGGTGCTGTCGCCTATCTGACCTACGCCGAGCGTAAGGTCATCGGTGCTATTCAGCTCCGTAAGGGCCCGAACGTTGTGGGGCCGTTTGGCCTTCTGCAGCCGCTTGCCGATGGTTTGAAGCTGTTTCTGAAAGAAACAATCATTCCGAGCAGCGCGAACAAGGGCGTGTTCATCATCGCCCCGATGCTGACCTTTATTCTGGCAATCATTGCCTGGGCGGTTATTCCGTTCGACGAGGGCATGGTTCTGGCCGATCTGAATGTCGGTATTCTTTACATCTTCGCGATTTCTTCGCTGGGTGTGTACGGTATCGTGATGGCCGGTTGGGCATCGAACTCCAAATACGCCTTCCTTGGCGCGCTGCGTTCCGGCGCCCAGATGGTTTCGTATGAGATTTCGATTGGCCTGATCATCATCTCGGTTCTGCTGACGACCGGTTCACTGAACCTCAGCGACATTGTCCGCGGGCAGGTTGGTGGTATCTGGGAGTGGAACTTCGTTTATCACTTCCCGATGTTCATCGTCTTCATCGTATCCATTCTGGCAGAAACCAACCGCGCACCGTTTGACCTTCCCGAAGCGGAAGCCGAACTGGTCTCGGGTTATAACGTCGACTATTCGGCGATGACCTTTGCGCTGTTCTTCCTGGGTGAATACGCGAACATGATCCTGATGAGTGGCCTGTGCGCCATTCTGTTCCTGGGTGGCTGGAGCGCGCCGTTGCCGTTCCTCGAATTCATCCCGGGCGCAATCTGGTTCATCATCAAGATCTGCTTCGTTCTGTTCATCTTCCTGTGGGTCCGTGCAACCTTCCCGCGTTACCGTTATGACCAACTGATGCGTCTGGGCTGGAAAATCTTCCTGCCGCTGTCGTTTGCATGGGTCATGCTGGTTGCCACGTTCCTCGTTGTTTTTGACAAGGTCCCGGCCTGATCGCCGCGCATCGGAAAGAGAGAGGTAAACGATGTCATTTATTGATCGGACGGCCCGGAGCTTCCTGCTCGCGGAACTCGTTTCGGGAATGGCGCTCACCTTGAAATACATGTTCAAGCCCAAGGTGACGATCAACTACCCGTACGAAAAAGGTCCGCTGAGCCCGCGTTTCCGTGGCGAACACGCACTGCGCCGTTATCCGAACGGCGAAGAGCGTTGCATCGCTTGCAAACTTTGCGAAGCCATTTGCCCGGCACAGGCCATCACCATTGAGGTCGAGCCGCGCAATGACGGTTCGCGTCGTACCACACGTTACGACATTGATATGACGAAATGCATTTACTGTGGCTTCTGCGAGGAAGCCTGCCCGGTGGATGCCATCGTCGAAGGTCCGAACTTCGAGTTCGCAACCGAAAACCGCGAGGAGCTGTTCTATGACAAGGACAAACTCCTGGCAAACGGCGAGCGTTGGGAAGCCGAGCTTGCTGCACGATTGGAGGCAGACGCACCTTATCGGTAAGTGTCGCGTCTGATCGTTAGAAAGAGAGTTCATGGGCCGTTGTTTGCCAAAGGGGCAACAACGGTTCGCCAAGGGGGTACCTTATGGTCGTACAGGCTTTGGCTTTTTACCTGTTTGCTACCGTCGCGGTTTTGTCCGCGACTGCGGTTGTGACCGTTCGCAACCCGGTGCATTCGGTACTGTTGCTGATCTTGACATTCTTTAACGCAGCCGGACTTTTCGTCCTGCTGGGTGCCGAGTTTCTCGCCATGCTGCTCGTCGTCGTCTATGTCGGCGCGGTTGCAGTCCTGTTCCTGTTCGTCGTCATGATGCTCGACATTAACTTTGTCGAAATGCGTCAGGGCTTTTTGAACTACCTGCCGATCGGCGTTCTGATCGCGGTTGTTCTGTTTGTCGAACTGGCACTGGTTGGCGCTGGCTGGACCCTGACGGATGAGGCGGTCGCGGTTCTCGCGCAGCCGACACCGGCAGGGCTGACCAACGTCGAAGCACTCGGTCAACTGATCTACACCGATTACGCATACATCTTCCAGGCGGCTGGTCTGGTTCTGCTTGTTGCGATGATTGGCGCAATTGTCCTGACACTGCGTCACCGTGAAGGTGTCCGTCGTCAGAAAATCTCCGAGCAGGTCAAGCGTACCCGCGCTGATACGCTTGAAGTCAAAAAAGTTCCGGTCGGAAGGGGGATCTGATGGAAATCGGTCTTGCACATTATCTGACCGTCGCGGCGATCCTTTTCACACTCGGGATCTTCGGCATCTTCATGAACCGCAAGAACGTCATCATCATCATGATGTCGATCGAGCTGATGCTGCTGGCGGTCAATATCAATCTGGTCGCGTTCTCGTCGTTCCTCGGCGACCTCGTCGGACAGGTATTTACCATCTTCGTTCTGACGGTTGCTGCGGCTGAAGCGGCAATTGGTCTGGCGATCCTGGTCGTCTATTTCCGTAACCGCGGCACCATCGCGGTTGAAGACATCAACATGATGAAGGGGTAAGGCAGATATGTATCCGTTGATTGTATTCCTGCCCCTGATCGCGGCAATCCTTGCCGGGGCCATCACGCTGGTCGGCGCCATGTCGACCGCAAAGGATGCCCCGCATGACAGCCATGGTCATCACCATCATGGTGTGTCCTCGTCTGATCGTCTGGCACAGTTGGTCACCGTTGCCGGTGTCGTGATTGCCTTTGTGATTTCGATCTTTGCCTTTGTCGATGTTGCCCTTGGTGGCAACCCGGTTGTGATTGAACTGTTTACCTGGATTTCCTCGGGCAGCTTTGATGCGTCCTGGTCGCTGCGTATTGATACGCTGACCTGTGTGATGCTGATCGTTGTCACCGGTGTGTCCTCGATGGTTCACATCTATTCCATCGGCTATATGTCGCATGACCCGGACAAGCCGCGCTTCATGGCGTATCTCAGCCTGTTCACCTTTGCGATGTTGATGCTGATTACCGCCGACAACCTGATCCAGCTGTTCTTCGGCTGGGAGGGCGTTGGTCTGGCGTCCTATCTTCTGATCGGCTTCTGGTATTCCAAACCGTCGGCATCGGCGGCTGCGATGAAAGCCTTCATCGTCAACCGTGTTGGTGACTTCGGCTTTGCCCTTGGTATCTTTGCGGTCTATGTCCTGTTCGACAGCGTTCAGTTCGACGTCATCTTTGGCAATGCCGAAGAAGTCGCGGGAACCACGCTGATGTTCCTGGGCCATGAGTTCTCAGCCCTTGAAATTACCTGCTTCCTGCTGTTCATCGGCGCGATGGGTAAATCGGCACAGCTTGGCCTGCACACCTGGCTTCCCGACGCAATGGAAGGCCCAACCCCGGTTTCCGCCCTTATTCACGCGGCAACCATGGTGACGGCCGGTGTGTTCATGGTCGCACGTCTGTCGCCGATCTTTGAATATGCTGAAACCACCCTGATGATCGTGACCATCGTTGGTGCCTCGACTGCGTTCTTTGCAGCCACCATCGGCTGTGTTCAGAACGACATCAAACGCGTCATTGCCTATTCGACCTGTTCGCAGCTGGGCTATATGTTCTTTGCCTGCGGCGTGTCGGCTTATTCGGCGGGTGTCTTCCACCTGATGACGCACGGCTTCTTCAAGGCGCTTCTGTTCCTTGGTGCCGGTTCGGTCATCCATGCCATGTCTGATGAACAGGACATGCGCAAGATGGGCGGAATCGCCAAAATGGTTCCGCTGACCTTTGCTGTGATGGTGATTGGGACGCTTGCGATTACCGGTGTTCCGGGCTTTGCGGGTTACTATTCCAAGGACTTGATCCTTGAAAGCGCCTATGGGGCACATACCGGCGTTGGCCTGTATGCCTTCTGGGCGGGTATTCTTGCGGCTCTGATGACCTCGTTCTACAGCTGGCGTCTGATCTTCCTGACCTTCTTCGGTGCCCCGCGCGCTGATGAACGCACCATGGCGCACGTGCATGAAAGCCCGGCGATCATGACCGGTCCGCTCTTGTTCCTGACCGTCGGTGCTGTCTTTGCCGGCTGGTTCGCCAAGGATTGGTTCGGTGGCGGCGACTTTGAAGAAATGCTGACCTTCTGGAATGGCGCACTCTTCATGGCCGAAGGCCACAACGCTCTGGAAAATGCACACCATGTTCCGGGTTGGGTGAAATGGGCACCGTTTGTTGCCATGATCACCGGTCTGTCGCTTGCGATTGTCATGTACAAGCTCGTACCGTCGCTTCCGCGCACGCTGGCCAACACCTTCAACGGTGTTTACCGCTTCGCGCTGAACAAATGGTACTTCGACGAGCTCTATGACAAGATTTTCGTCAAGCCGGCCTTTGCTTTGGGCTATGGCTTCTGGAAATCAGGGGATGGTGCCATCATTGATGGTTGCGGTCCGGATGGTGTGGCAGCTGCTTGCCGTAACATCGCACGTCGCGTCAGCGCCATTCAGAGTGGTTTCGTCTATCACTATGCATTTGCGATGCTGATCGGCATTGCAGCGCTGGTCTCCTACACAATTTGGAAGATGGGTTAACGGGCGATGAGTGATTGGCCAATTCTTTCGATCGTCACTTTCCTGCCGCTGGTCGGTGCAGCCCTGCTGCTGCTGATCAATGGTGAAGAGGCGACTGTTGCCCGCAATTCCCGTTGGGTTGCGCTTTGGACCTCGGGGTTCACGTTCCTCGTATCCTTGATGCTGTGGGTGAACTTCGATGCAACGACCGCAGATTTCCAGTTCGTCGAGCAGGCGGACTGGATGCCGGGTCTGAACATTTCCTATCACATGGGCGTTGACGGTATTTCCGTTCTGTTCGTCCTGCTGGCGACCTTCCTGACACCGATTTGTATCCTGTCGGCATGGGAAGCCATCCAGAAGCGCGTGAAGGAATACATGATCGCCTTCCTCGTTCTTGAAACGATGATGGTCGGCATGTTCAGCGCCCTTGACGGTCTGCTGTTCTATCTGTTCTTCGAAGGCGTCCTGATCCCGATGTTCATCATCATCGGCGTCTGGGGTGGTCAGCGTCGCGTCTATGCGGCATTCAAGCTGTTCCTTTATACCCTTCTTGGTTCGGTCCTGATGCTGGTGGCACTGCTTGCGATGTATTTCGAAGCGGGCACCACCGATATCCCGACCCTGATGGAATACGGCTTCGATTATAATATGCAGCTCTGGCTCTGGCTGGCCTTCTTTGCATCGTTCGCCGTCAAGGTGCCGATGTGGCCGGTCCATACCTGGCTGCCTGATGCCCACGTTGAAGCACCGACGGCCGGTTCCGTGATCCTGGCTGGCGTGCTGTTGAAAATGGGTGGTTACGGTTTCCTGCGTTTCTCGCTGCCGATGATGCCGCTGGCATCTGAAACCTTCGCACCGCTCGTCTTCACGCTGTCGATTGTTGCAATCATCTATACGTCGCTGGTCGCCCTTGCGCAGCAGGACATGAAAAAGCTGATTGCATATTCGTCGGTCGCCCATATGGGGATTGTTACCATCGGTGCATTCACCTTTAACCAGCATGGTATCGAAGGTTCGATCTTCCAGATGCTCAGCCACGGTGTGGTTTCCGGTGCACTCTTCCTGTGTGTCGGTGTGGTCTATGACCGTATCCATACCCGCGAAATCGACGCTTATGGTGGTCTTGTCCACCGTATGCCGAGCTACGCACTGATCTTCATGTTCTTCACCATGGCATCGGTTGGTCTGCCGGGTACGGGCGGGTTCGTTGGTGAAATCCTCGCACTTCTGGGTGCGTTCGAAGCCAACACCTGGGTCGCATTCTTTGCGGCAACCGGTCTGATCCTTGGTGCGGCCTATGCGCTGTATCTCTATCGCCGGATTATTTTCGGGGCACTCACCAAAGAGAACCTGAAAACCATCCTCGATCTGAGCCCGCGTGAATGGATTATCTTTGCACCGCTGGTGATCATCGTTCTGTGGATGGGGGTCTATCCGGTCTCCTTCCTCGACATCATGCATGTCTCGGTTGAGAACCTCGTCAACCAGGTCGAAACGGCCCAGGCTGCAGCGGCACAAGCCGCCCAGCTGGCTGCGAATTGAGGGGAATGAACATGGGAGTTTCTATGCTCAACCTCGGGGCCGCGCTGCCCGAAATGTTTATGGCAGTTTCTGCCTTGGCGCTGTTGATGCTTGGGGTTTTCGCCGGCAAGGACAAATCCTTCCGCACCGTATCCTGGCTGGCAGTTGCCGCCCAGGTCATTACCATCGCACTGGTGGTGATGGGTGATGGTGGTTCGGCGTTCTTTGGTCAGTTCAGTGCTGATCCGTTTGCCAAGTTCTGCAAGGTCCTGATCCTGATCGGTTCTGCAACCGGCATCATCATGGCCATGAACTTTGCCGAGCGTGAAAACATGGCACGCTTCGAGTTCCCGATCCTGATCTCTCTTGCCACCCTTGGCATGATGGCGATGGTATCGGCAACCGATATGCTGTCGCTGTATCTTGGTCTCGAACTGCAGTCGCTTGCGCTTTATGTTGTTGCGGCTATCCGCCGCGACACCGTGCGTTCGACGGAATCGGGGCTGAAATACTTCATCCTCGGTTCGATCGCCTCGGGCATCCTGCTGTATGGCATGTCGATGGTTTATGGCTTTACCGGCACCACGAACTTCACCGTTCTGGGCAATACGCTAGTCGGTGGTGAACTGCCGCTGGGTGCGCTGGTTGGTCTGGCCTTCATCTTTGCCGGTCTGTGCTTCAAGGTTTCCGCCGTTCCGTTCCACATGTGGACCCCGGACGTTTATGAAGGTGCGCCGACCCCGGTCACGTCCTTCTTTGCGGTTGCCCCGAAGATTGCCGGTCTGGCGCTGTTCATCCGCGTTGCCGTTGGTCCGTTTGGCGGTGCTGTTGAAGACTGGCAGCAGATCATTGTCCTGATCTCCATCCTGTCGATGGCGGTTGGTTCTTTTGCAGCGCTCCGTCAGGAAAACATCAAACGTCTGATGGCCTATTCGTCCATCGGTCACGTTGGTTTCGCACTTGTTGGTCTGGCCGCAGGCACGCAGGAAGGTGTCACCGGTGTTCTGGTTTATCTGGGTATCTATCTGGTCATGAACCTTGGCACCTTTGCCGTCATCCTGTGCATGCGTCGTAACGACCGCATGAACGAGGAAATCACCGATCTTGCCGGTCTTGCGAAAACCAAGCCGCTGATGGCTGCGATCACTGCGATCTTCATGTTCTCGATGGCAGGTATCCCGCCGCTGGCTGGCTTCTTTGGCAAGTTCTATGTCTTCAAGGCAGCCGTCGATGCCGGTCTTGTGACGCTTGCAGTAATTGGCTTGGTGACCTCGGTCGTCAGTGCCTATTACTACCTGCGTATCATCAAGGTCATGTATTTCGACGAGCCAGTCGAAGGCTTTGATCGCAATGGTACCGAGATGAATGTCATCATGGCGGTTGCCACGATCATCATCCTGGCCTTCGTCTTCTTCCCGAACCCGCTGATGGATAGCGCAGCTGTTGCCGCGGCATCGCTGTTTGGGATGTAAGAATGGCATTGCGAACGATCCGTCTTCCCGAAGGTTTCACCCTTCACGAACTGGAAGCGGTCGACAGCACGAATGAAGAGGCCAAGCGCCTCGCAGACAAGGGCGCCCAAAGTGGCGCCCTTGTTATAGCCAGAACCCAGACGTCTGGCCGTGGCCGCCGTGGCCGTGCCTGGTCGTCACCGGTGGGTAATCTGTATTCGTCGCTGTTGCTGCGTCCGACCTGTTCACTGGCCGAAGCCGCCCGTCTGACCTTCCTGATCGCTGTTGCCATGGCCGAGGCGGTTGAAACCGTCACCGGCGGTATGGTGCGTCCGGATTGCAAATGGCCCAATGACCTGATGGTCAATGATCGCAAGATTTGCGGTATCCTGCTTGAAAGTGCCTCCAATAAGGGGGACGCAACCGATTACCTTGTGATCGGGGCAGGGGTGAATGTCGCCTTTTTCCCCGATGATGCCGAACGCCCGGCAACCTCGTTGGCGGCGTTGGGCTCCCCGGTGTCGGTTACGGATCTGATATCAACCTACGTTGCGCGCGTTGCACACTGGTTGCCGATCTGGGAACAGGACGGTTTTGCACCGATCCGCGAAGCCTGGCTGGCGCGCGGATATGGCATTGGCAAACCGGTTGTCGCCCGCCTGACCGAACGCGAACTTCAGGGAACTTTCGTCGGGCTTGATGAGGGTGGCGAACTTATCCTAAGAGAAGACAGCGGTTTTGAGCACCGCATCGGGGCTGGCGAAGTGTTCTTTGCCGCCTGATATAACCACATAGCTTGCTTTGTAGCGGAGGCTTGTAAGCATCATGTTGCTTGCGATTGACGCCGGGAACACCAACATCGTCTTTGCCGTTTTTGATGGCGATACCATCAAGGGCCAGTGGCGCTGTTCCACCACCACCGAACGCACCGCGGACGAGTTGGGCGTGTGGTTGCACCATCTTTTCACGCTGTCTGGCGTGCCCAAGGATGCGATTACGGGGGCGATTATTGCCACCGTGGTGCCGGCTGCGGAATTCAGCCTCAAGACCCTGTGTCGCCGCTATTTCAATGTCGAACCGATGGTTGTCGGCGATCCTGCGGTCAATCTTGATATGAAAATCATCATGGATCGACCAAGCGAGGTGGGCGCAGACCGCCTTGTTAACGCGATTGCTGCCCATGAACTGTTTGGCGGGCCGCTGGTGGTGCTTGATTTCGGGACGGCCACAACCTTTGACGTTGTCGATGGTAATGGCGATTACCTTGGCGGTGTAATTGCGCCGGGTGTCAACCTGTCGATCAAGGCCCTGCATATGGCCGCGGCCCAGTTGCCGATGGTCGCGATCGAGGCCCCGCGCAGTGTGGTGGGCAAAAACACTGTCGAAGCCATGCAGTCAGGGGTCTATTGGGGCTATGTCTCGATGATCGAAGGGTTGCTTGCGCGTATTCGCCAACAGCAAAATGTCGACCAGATGAAAGTCGTGGCAACCGGTGGGCTAGCACCGCTCTTTACCAAGGCGGTTGATGAAATTGAATATCTGCATGGTGATCTGACCATGCTGGGTTTGTTGATGATCTATCGCCGCAACAGCCAGCAGACCGAACGCCCTACAGGATAAAGACTTGCGTGACGCAAGGGGAACGATTATCCCGCATGTAATTGATGCGCCGAAAACAAAGGATATAGCTTCCGTGGATTTGTATTTGCCAAAAGATGACGTTTTGTTCGTGCCGCTCGGAGGTTCCGGCGAAATTGGCATGAACCTGAACCTTTATGGCTATGACGATCAATGGTTGATGGTCGATATGGGGGTTTCGTTCGGCGAGGAAGGGTTGCCGGGTGTTGACGTGGTTATGCCCGACCCGACCTTTATCGAGGAACGCAAGGACAAGCTGCTTGGCCTGGTCCTGACCCACGCGCACGAAGATCACTTGGGCGCTGTGCCGTATCTGTGGCCGCGCCTGAAATGCCCGATTTACGCGACCCCGTTTGCCGCCGAATTCCTTAAGGCAAAGCTGTCTGAAACCGATTTTGCCGATCAGGTGCCGATCCACGTGATCGAACTGGGCGGGCGGTTCCAGCTTGGTTGCTTTGACATCGAATTCGTCACCATGACGCACTCGATCCTGGAGCCCAACGCGCTTGCGATCCGCACGCCAAAAGGCCTGATTGTCCATACCGGCGACTGGAAGTTCGATCCCGATCCCCAGATTGGCGAGGCATCGGATGTCAAAAAGCTCGAAGCACTGGGCGATGAAGGCGTCATGGCACTGGTGTGTGATTCGACCAATGTGTTCTCGGAGGGCAAAACAGGCTCAGAAGGCGACGTTGCCAAGAACCTGTCCAAACTGTTCGCCGAACATCCGCAGGGGCGCATTGCCGTTGCCTGCTTTGCCACCAACGTTGCCCGCGTGCAGTCGGTTATCGAAGCCGCCCACGAAAACGGCCGCTGTGTCGGGCTTGCCGGCCGGTCGCTTAACCGCGTAACAGAGGCCGCGCGCGAAGTGGGCTACCTCAAAGGCTATCCGAACCTTCTGACCGACGAAGACGCCATGGAAGTGCCTAAGGATCAGGTTCTTTTGCTTTGCACCGGGTCACAGGGCGAACCCCGTGCCGCATTGTCGCGCATTGCCAAGGGCGATCATCCCACCGTCCAACTTGATCCGGGCGATACGGTGGTGTTCTCGGCGCGTGAAATTCCGGGCAATGAAAAGTCCATTGGCTATATCCAGAACTTGCTGATCCGCCGTGGCGTCAAAGTCATCACCGCGCGCGATGAACCGATCCACGTATCGGGTCATCCGGGCCGTGAAGACCTGACGCGCATGTATCAGTTGACCCGCCCGAAAATTCTGGTCCCGGTCCATGGCGAAACCCGCCATCTGTGCGAACAGGCTGCCCTTGGTGCGGAATGCCAGATCCCCGAACAGGTGATCCCGCATGACGGCACGGTTATTCGGTTGGCCCCCGGTGATGCCCACGTTATCGGCGTGGCAGAGGCCGGTGTTCTTGCCCTTGATGGCGGTCGGTTGCTCAAACGCGATGCCGATACCTTCCGTAACCGCAATCGCATCGTCTGGAACGGCGTGATGTTCGTGACCGTGGTGCTCAACCAGTTTGGCGAAATGGTCAATGAACCGATGATCACAGCACCCAGCCTGTTTGACGAGCCCGGCGAAGAAACCCGTCTGGATCAATTTGCGGCCGAAATCGGCAATCGTATTGATCAGCTCAATGACGAAGAAGTCATGGATGATGCCACGGTGATCCTTGCCGTCCGTCAGGCCCTGCGCCGTCCGGTGCGTCAACGCATGGGCAAACGCCCGCTGATCGAAGTGCATCTGGCGCGTGTGAAAGAGCAGGGCTGATTGAGCACGCACGCTGCGGCATTCGACCAAAAGCGCAGTTGTCTCTGAACGCGCAGCTATCCTAGATTGTCGTCAATCGGGCAGATGAAAGACGTTAGGAGAACACCATGATTGGACGGCTGAACCACGTTGCGATTGCTGTGCCGGACCTTGAGGCCGGGATTGCGCAATATCGCGATGTTCTGGGTGCAAAGGTCTCGGAGCCGCAAGACGAACCCGATCACGGCGTGACGGTTGTGTTTGTCGAATTGCCCAATACCAAGATCGAACTGCTCTATCCGTTGGGGGACAATTCCCCGATCAAGGGTTTCCTTGAAAAGAACGCGTCGGGCGGCATTCATCATGTCTGCTACGAGGTCGATGACATTCTGGCTGCGCGTGACAAGCTGCAGGCAAGTGGTGCGCGCGTGCTGGGTGATGGTGAACCCAAGATCGGTGCCCATGGCAAGCCGGTCTTGTTCCTTCATCCCAAGGATTTCAACGGAACCCTGGTCGAACTCGAACAGGTTTGATCTACCCCCTCAGGAGATCCGCCTCACAACGTCCGGCCTTGCAAAACAGGTCGGGCGTTTCTATCGTCTTTTAAACATTCAGATGCTGCATCCAACCCGAAGGCACCCCTATGAACTGGTTTTCCGGACTTCTTGTTTACATCGTTATCTGGTGGCTGGTTCTGTTCATGGTGCTGCCGGTCGGCGTCAAGCGGGTCGAAAATGTTGAGCCGGGCCATGACAGTGGTGCGCCGGAAAAGCCGCACATGTGGAAAAAGATCCTCGCCACCAGTCTGATTTCGGCAATCCTGTGGGTGGTCGCATGGTTTGTCATCACCAGCGGCATGATCGAAGTCCGACCGCCGCAATAAGGCGTTTGACCCAATCCGTAAAATATAAAACCCCGCAACATTTTGTGCGGGGTTTTGTCGTTTGGCGCGTCGCAAGCCCTGCAGAAAAATCATGGCTTGGCGCGTCGATTGGTGCAGGGGCAAAAAAAAAGCAAGATCACAAGGATCTTGCTAAGACGCTATTTTTATAGCTGTTTTCCCGTAATCTTTTTATACTTCCTCCTAAGACCTGGGCTTATGCACAGGTTTTATTTCGACGTCGCGCCTGCTTCTTGTATGCTTATTGGCAACAAAGCCTCCCGCAATATTATGAGCGGCTGCGATACGCCTTCCGCAACGATCTTGCGCCGTTAGCGGACGACTAAAAAGCCACATGTTTCGTTTTTATGCAAGATGTTTTGACCAAACTTCACAAATGAATCGTTGCTGCACTGCACACAGATAGGACGAAACTAAATCATGCCCCAGTTTTCATTGGTCCAATCTATTTCAAATGCCAGATTTGGTCATAAAATCAGACTATTGGCGCCTGTGACCGCGGCGATGCTGATGGTGTCTCCACTCATCACGGCCAAGGCACAGGACGAATCCCCATTCCCCTCTGCAACAGAACAAACGAATGGCGGTGCTGCGGATGATGCTGCAGCAACAAGTGAGGCATCGGCACCAACGATCATCGTTACGCGTGCTGCCTGCAAGGAATTGGTCACGCATGTGCCCGACGACGATGTGGCGTACAAACCGGGTGTTGATGTGCGCGGGAATGCGGTTGCCCCGGCCGATTTGAATGGTGGCAGCAACATCTTGAATTCGCTGCCCAAGGAAATCGAATTCCCGGTCACCATCGACTTCTTTAAATATTCCGGCATCACCGTTCCGGACGGGGTCAGCGGCGAACAGAATATCGGCAAGATCACCTATCGCAACGGGCGGGTTTATTTCAACGATCAGCCGCTTGGCGATGATGCCAATAACGCTGAACTGATTGATGCATGCCGCAAGGCGGGCTTTCGCTGATTGCCGTCGTCGTTTTGCCATCTTTGGCGCTTAACCAGCCATCGATGATATAAAGCAAGTTCCGGCTTGCGTTTCGGGCGCTGCTGTCGCATTTTCCGGGCAAGGTTATTACAGACCCAAATATTCAGATCTGATCATCACGAGGCATTGATGCGTCTTTCCCAGTTCTTTCTGCCGACCCTGAAGGAAACCCCTTCGGAAGCCCAGATTGCGTCCCATCGTCTGATGCTCCGCGCCGGTATGGTGCGTCAGCTGACCGCAGGGATCTATTCCTGGCTGCCACTCGGCCACCGTGTTCTTAAAAAGATCGAACAGATCGTTCGTGAAGAACAGGACAAGATCGGCTTTAACGAGCTTCTGATGCCAACCATTCAGCCGGCCGAGCTGTGGCAGGAAAGTGGTCGTTATGATGATTACGGTCTTGAGATGCTGCGCATCACCGACCGTCATGATCGCAAGATGCTGTTTGGTCCGACCAACGAAGAAGCGATCACCGACATCTTCCGCAAGGATGTACGCTCTTATAAGCAACTCCCGCAGCTGCTATATCATATCCAGTGGAAATTCCGTGATGAAATCCGCCCGCGCTTTGGCGTGATGCGGGGTCGCGAATTCTACATGAAAGACGCTTATTCGTTCGATATCGACTACGAAAGCGCGCGTCACACCTATAACAAGATCTTCCTGGCTTATTGCCGGACCTTCACCCGTTTGGGCGTCAAGGCGATCCCGATGGTGGCCGATACCGGCCCGATCGGTGGTGATCTTAGCCACGAATTCATCATTCTGGCTGACACCGGCGAAAGTGAAGTCTTCTGCGACAAGAAGTGGCTCGATAAGGACCTGACCGGCAAGGGCGTTGATCTCAATGATCGTACCGGCCTTGAAAACTGGGTACAGGGCACGCTTGAAGATTACGCCGCGACCGAAGAAATGCACGATGCTGCCAACGAGGCCGTAACGGCCCTTGGTGATGACCTTGTCACCACGCGCGGCATCGAAGTTGGTCACATCTTCCACTTTGGTACCAAATATTCCGAACCGATGGGCGCAACCGTCCTTGGTCCGGATGGCACCGAAGTTCCGGTTCAGATGGGCTCATACGGCATTGGCGTGTCGCGCCTTGTCGGTGCATTGATCGAGGCATCCCACGACGAAAACGGCATCATCTGGCCGGAATCTGTCGCGCCGTACAAGGTTGGCCTGATCAACCTGCGGACCGGTGATGATGAATGCGATGCGGCCTGCGAAGATGCCTATGCCAAGCTGACCAATGCCGGGATCGAGGTCCTTTATGATGACCGCGACATCCGTGCAGGTGGCAAGTTTGCCGATATGGATCTGATCGGTCTGCCCTGGCAGATCGTCATTGGCCCCAAAGGCCTCAAGAACGGCGTTGTTGAACTCAAGAACCGCAAATCGGGTGAGAAAACCGAAGTCACCTTTGAAGCGGCGCTTAATCAGCTCAGCGCCTGATAAAATATGCTTTCGGACGGGGCAGCTTGTGCTGCCCCGTTGCCATTTTCGGTTTGAACGCTAAGTTCTTTGTTCATACCTTTTTCCTGACCCGCTTCCACAAGGATCGATTGCCCATGTTCAGTCCGTTCGAACGTATGGTGGCCTTTCGCTACCTGCGTCCACGTCGGCAGGAAGGCTTTGTTTCCGTCATCGCCATCTTCTCGTTGCTCGGCATCATGTTGGGTGTTGCGACACTCATCATCGTCATGTCGGTGATGAATGGTTTCCGGGCGGAACTGCTTGGCCGAATTCTCGGGCTGAACGGCCATATCTCGGTCTATGCACAGGGCAATGGCGGCCTTGGCGACTACACTAAGATCGAAGACGAAATTGCCAAAAACGGCAATGTGGTTCTGACCGTACCCGTGGTCGAAGGGCAGGTGATGGCATCGAAAAATGGCCGCGCGTCCGGTGCCATTGTGCGCGGCATGCGCCCCGAAGATGTCAAAAAACGCAAAACCATCGCCGATAATATCGTTTTCGGATCCTTGGATGACTTCAAGGGCGAAGACACCGTGATCATGGGCGCGCGATTGGCCATGAAGCTTGGCGTCGGCGTTGGCGATACGGTCAACCTGATTTCGCCCAAGGGTAATGTCACCGCATTTGGTTCCGTGCCGCGTGTGCGGGGCTATACCGTGGCGGGTTTGTTCGATATTGGCATGTATGAATATGACAGCGGCTTTATCTTCATGCCGCTTGAGGCCGCCCAGGTCTATTTCCGACTTCCGGAAAAAATCACCCATTTTGAAGTGATGCTTGAAGATATCGGCGCACTTGATGACACGATGGAGGAATTGCTGACAAGCTTGTCCGGGCAATCCTTGCGCCTGGTCAATTGGCAACAATCCAATGCCGGGTTCTTTAACGCGCTTCAGGTCGAACGCAATGTGATGTTCCTGATCCTGACCCTGATCATCCTTGTGGCCGCCTTTAACATCATTTCGGGCATGGTCATGCTGGTTAAGGACAAGGGGCGTGATATCGCCATCCTGCGCACCATGGGCGCGACCCGCCAATCGATCATGAAGGTGTTCTTCCTGGCTGGGGCCTCAATTGGTGTGCTGGGCACGATTTCGGGCTTGGTCATTGGGGTTCTGTTCTGCCTGAACATCGAAAATATACGTCAGTTTATCCAAAGCCTGACCGGGACCGACCTTTTCAATGCCGAGATTTACTTCCTGTCGCAGCTGCCAGCAGACATGGATGTCGGCGAGGTCGTTATGGTTTGCATCATGTCGCTGACATTGTCCTTCCTTGCCACGGTCTATCCGGCATGGCGGGCATCGCGCCTCGACCCGGTAGAGGCCCTGCGTTATGAGTGATCTGTTGAAAACAACCGCCGAACAACGCGCGCGCAAAGTTGTACTGCGCCTTGAAAAGATTGATCGTATTTTCAATCAGGGCCCTGATCAGCTTGAAATTCTGAAATCGGTTGATCTCGAAATCCATCAGGGCGAAATCGTTGCCCTTGTCGGGCCGTCGGGTGCGGGTAAATCAACCCTGCTTCAGATTGCCGGTCTTTTGGAAAAGCCCGATGGCGGGCTGGTGTCCATCGGTGGCAAGCGCAGCACGGATTTGTCTGATCTGGCACGCACTGAAATGCGCCGCAGCCACATCGGCTTTGTCTATCAGTACCATCATCTGCTGCCGGAATTTTCGGCCCTTGAAAATGTCGTCATGCCGCAAATGATCAAAGGCCTTAAACGGGCCGAAGCCGAAGAACGCGGGCTGGAATTGCTACGCTGTCTTGGCCTTGAAAAACGTGCTGATCATCGCCCCGCGCGTCTGTCAGGCGGTGAGCAACAGCGTGTTGCGATTGCCCGTGCGCTGGCCAATGTGCCTGATGTGCTGTTTGCCGATGAACCCACCGGTAACCTTGATCCGCAAACCGCCGAAACGGTGTTTGGCATGTTGATGACACTGGTGCGTGAAACCGGTCTGGCGTCGCTGATTGCGACCCACAACCCGGAACTTGCACGCCAGATGGATCGGGTGGTAACGCTGCGCGACGGTCATTTGATCGAACTCGATCCGGCTGATCTTCCCTAAGCGATCAAAATTCTTTAAGCTGGTTTTGCCGCGCCTGTGATGGGCGCGGCACTCCTGCATTTTTCTTATATTTCAGAGGTCTGGCTCCGATGGAAAATGGTTTCGTCCATCTTCGTGTACACACCAACTATTCGCTGGCCGAAGGTGCGATCACGACCAAGGAGCTTGCCAAACTCTGTGCTGCTGACGGCCAACCCGCCGTTGCGATGACCGATACCGACAACATGTTCGGCGCACTTGATTTTGCCGGTGCGCTCAGCGGTGCGGGCATTCAGCCGATCCTTGGCGTGCAGATGGGCGTGGAACGTTATGGGGACAAACCCGCTGTTGGCAAAATCGCCCGCGAACCGATGCCAGACCGCCTTGTTCTGATTGCTCAGAACAAGGAAGGCTATTTCAACCTGCTGAAAATCGTTTCGCGCGCACACATGACGTCCGAAGCTGGCAGCGAGCCAAAGGCCCTTTACGAACACATCCGCAAATATGCCGACCACATCATCTGCCTGACCGGTGGCCCGACCGGGCCGCTTGCGCGGTTGCTGGGTGAAGAACAGCTCGAAAAGGCCGAAAGCTGTTTATCCGAGCTCAAGGACATCTTTGGCAACCGCCTTTACATCGAATTGCAGCGCCATGGCGAACCGCTTGAAGAACAGGTCGAACCCGGCCTGATCAAGCTGGCCTATGATCATGATGTGCCGCTGGTCGCGACCAATAACTGCTATTTCCCGACGGTCGATATGTACGAAGCCCATGACGTGTTTATTTGCGTCGGGCAGGGGGCGGTTGTTGGTCAGGAAGATCGCTGGAAACTGACCCCGGATCATCGTTTCAAGTCGGCAACCGAAATGCGCGACCTGTTCGCCGATATACCGGAGGCCTGCGACAATACGATTTTGATCGCCAAGCGTTGCTCATGGCATGTGGAAAAGATCGATCCGATCTTGCCGCCATTTGATTGCGGCGAAGGCCGAACAGAGGTCGATGAACTCCGCCACATGTCCGAAGAAGGCCTTAAAGGCCGTCTCGAAAAATACGTCTTCACCGATGAAATGTCGGATGCGGAAAAAGAAGAAATCGCCAAGCCTTATTGGGAACGCCTTGATTACGAGCTTGGCATCATCAATCAGATGGGCTTCCCGGGTTACTTCCTGATCGTTGCCGACTTCATCCAGTGGGCCAAGGATCATGAAATCCCGGTCGGGCCGGGCCGTGGGTCGGGTGCGGGCTCGCTCGTGGCTTATGCGCTTTTGATTACCGACCTTGATCCGCTGCGGTTTTCGCTTCTGTTCGAACGCTTCCTGAACCCGGAACGTGTGTCGATGCCTGACTTTGACGTCGACTTCTGTCAGGACCGGCGCGGCGAGGTGATCGAATACGTTCAGAAAAAGTACGGTCACGACCGCGTCGCACAGATCATTACCTTTGGTAAGTTGCAGGCAAAGGCCGCTGTGCGTGACGTCGGGCGCGTTCTGTCGATCCCGTATGGCTATGTCGACAAGATCTGTAAAATGATCCCGGGCGATCCGGCCAAGCCGATCCCGCTGAAAGAAGCCATTGATATGGAACCGGACCTTCGCCGCATCGCGCGCGAAGACCCGGATATTGATCGCTTGCTGTCGATCGCCATGCAGATCGAAGGCCTTTATCGTAACTCATCGACCCACGCCGCAGGCGTCGTGATCGGTGACCGTGACCTTGATGAACTGGTCCCGATCTATCGCGATCCGCGTTCGGATATGCCGGTCACCCAGTTCAACATGAAGTATGTTGAAAATGCCGGTCTGGTGAAGTTTGACTTCCTGGGTCTTAAGACCCTGACGGTGATTATCGAGGCCGTCAATTTGATGCGCCTTCGCAAAGACGTCCCGCAAGACTTTGATATCAGTGCAATTCCCCTTGATGATCGCCCGGCCTTCAAGCTTCTGTCAGCAGCCGAAACCGTCGGTGTGTTCCAGCTTGAATCCCAAGGCATGCAGGATGTCTTGCGCGGGCTGAAACCCGATACGCTCGAAGATATTATCGCTGTCGTGGCGCTGTATCGTCCGGGTCCGATGGACAACATTCCGCATTACATCGCGCGTAAGCACGGTCAGGAGGAACCTGATTACATGCACCCGATGTTGCAGCCGATCCTCGAAGAAACCTATGGCATCATGATCTATCAGGAGCAAGTCATGGAACTTGCCCAGATCATGGCGGGCTATTCGCTTGGTGGTGCTGACCTGTTGCGCCGTGCAATGGGTAAGAAAATCGCCGAGGAAATGGAAAAACAGCGCAGCCTGTTTGTCGATGGCGCGGAAAAGAACGGCGTTGATCGCGGGCAGGCGTCTGACATCTTTGATCAGGTCGCCAAATTCGCATCCTACGGCTTTAACAAATCCCACGCGGCGGCCTATGCGCTGGTGGCTTATCAGACGGCATATCTTAAGGCGAACTACCCGGTCGAATTTATGGCCGCGTTGATGACGCTTGATATGCACAACACCGAAAAGCTGGCGATTTTCAAACAGGAAGTCGAACGGCTTGAAATCGAAATCCTGCCGCCTTGTGTCAACAATTCCCAAGTCGCGTTTTCGGTTGAAAACCACGATGGCGTGCGTAAGATCCGTTATGCGCTGGCCGCGGTTCGAAATGTCGGCGATGCCGCGATGGAAAGCCTGGTGGCCGAACGCGAAGCCAACGGACCGTTCAAGGACATCACCGATTTCGCCTCGCGCATCGACAGCCGCGCGGTCAATAAACGCCTGCTTGAAAACCTTGTACGGGCCGGGGCGCTGGATTGCCTTGCGTCCAACCGCAAGGTCATGTTTGAAAATGTCGATAAGGTCATTGCCGTTGCACAGCGTGAAATGCATGCGCGCAACGACGATCAGATTTCGATGTTTGGTGACAGCAGTGGCTTTGGCAAGGATCAGATCCGTCTGCCTGATGAACGCGACTGGGTCCCGATGGAAAAACTGACCGAGGAGTTCTCGGCCATTGGGTTCTATTTGTCAGCCCATCCGCTTGATACATTTGGCAAAAGCATCCAGCGCATCGGCATCGCCCCGATCAAGGAATTGCCGGCCCGCATGCGTGCATCAAACAAGGGTACCATCCGTCTGGCCGGAACCCTGATCAACGCACGTGAAATGATCTCGAAAAAGAACGGCTCGAAATTCGCCTTTGTCATGTTCTCGGACCCGACCGGCAGTTTCGAAGTGGCTTTCTGGGCAGAGGCATGGGCGGCTTATAAGGAAATCATCAATGCCGGACGCCCGGTATTGCTAAACGTTTCTGCTGAAATGCGCGAAGGCCAACTGCGCATTCAGGGCCAGCGCGTCGAAGACCTTGAACAGGCAGTCGCCGGTGCAGCCGAAGGCATTCGAATTCGTCTGAACCGTCCTGATCCCGTCGCGGAAATCCGCCAGTTGCTTGAACAGGCGGGCCGGGGTCGTGGTCTTGTCAGCCTGTCAACGGTCTGTGATGACGGTCGCATGGCCGAGATCGAGCTTGAAGAAAACTACAAGGTCGGGCCGTCGTTGATCGGTGCAATTGGCGCGATTCCAGGTGTGGAATTTGCCGAAGAAATCTGATGATTTCATCTGGTTGGCGCGTATCGTCCGTCGGAACTGTTGAGAACCGCACATTTGTGCGCATTTTAGGGGTTGCAATCTCTCGCTGAGGGGATTAAAACCCGCCCGAACATCGCACGCGGAAGAGCGGCGACTGCCGTCATATGGCAACTCGTCCATCCGGTGTTTCATACATGGTGTATGGAATTCCCTTCCGCGGAGGTATTAACCGGAAAAAGGTAGGAATTATCATGGCTTTGCCAACCTTTACCATGCGCCAGCTCATGGAAGCTGGTGTCCACTTTGGTCACCACACCCGCCGTTGGAACCCGAAGATGAAACCGTACATCTTTGGTGCCCGCAACGACATCCACATCCTGAACCTGCAGGAAACCGTTCCGATGCTGCATCGCGCGATGCAGGCTGTTCGTGACGTAACCGCTTCGGGTGGTCGTGTTCTCTTCGTCGGTACCAAGCGTCAGGCTTCCCCGATCATCGCAGACGCTGCAAAGCGTTGCGGCCAGTACTATGTGAACCATCGCTGGCTCGGCGGCATGCTGACCAACTGGAACACCGTTTCCAACTCGATCAAGCGCCTCAAAGAACAGGACGAAATCCTGAACGCTGGTGCAGAAGGTCTGACCAAAAAAGAAATCCTGAACCTGACCCGTTCGCGCGACAAGCTTGAGCGCGCTCTTGGCGGTATTAAGGACATGGGTGGTCTTCCTGACATTATCGTCGTGGTCGACACCAACAAAGAATCGCTTGCTATTCAGGATGCCAAAAACCTGAACATCCCGGTTGTTGCGATCCTCGACTCCAACTCTGATCCGGCAAACGTTCAGTTCCCGGTTCCGGGCAACGACGATGCGATCCGCGCAATCCAGCTGTATTGCGATCTGTTCGTTGGTTCCGTTCTGGACGGCATCCAGGAAGAAATGACTGCTTCTGGCGCAGACCTTGGCGAAGCGGAAGAAGTTCCGGCCGAGGCAGCTGCTGCTTCCGAAGCTGCAGAAGAAGCTTCCGCATAAGTTTCATTTTGTACCTGATGAAACGGCGGCTAGCATGCCGCCGTTTTGTTAGGTGTTAACCTGATCGCGTACTTAGGGGCTTTAAAAATGGCTATTACCGCTGCTCTCGTTAAAGAGCTTCGCGAAACCACCGGCGCTGGCATGATGGATTGCAAAAAAGCGCTGTCCGAAACCGATGGTAACCTTGAAGCAGCTGTTGACTGGCTGCGCACCAAAGGTCTTGCTGCTGCTGCCAAGAAAGCTGGCCGTGTTGCTGCCGAAGGTCTGGTTGCTGTTGCAGTTGACGGCACCAAAGGTGCAGTTGTCGAGCTGAACTCCGAGACCGACTTCGTTTCGCGTAACGAAGACTTCCAGAAATTTGTTGGCGAAATCGCAAATCAGGCGGTTGCTGCTAACGGCGATATCGATGCCCTCAAAGCTGCTGCTTACCCGGGTACCTCGCGTAACGTCGAAGAGCAGGTCACCCACATGATCGCCACCATCGGCGAAAACATGTCGCTGCGTCGCTCGGCTGGTCTGGCTGTCGACAAAGGTGTTGTTGCTTCCTACGTTCACTCCGCTGTTGCCACTGATCTGGGTAAGATCGGTGTTCTGGTTGCGCTTGAATCCGAAGCAGACGCTGGCGTTCTCGAAGGCCTTGGCAAACAGATCGCGATGCACATTGCTGCAACCAACCCGGCATCGGCAACCGTCGATGATCTTGATCCGGAACTGGTAGAGCGTGAAAAAGCTGTTCTGACCGAACAGGCCAAAGAATCCGGCCGTCCGGCAGAAATCATCGAAAAGATGATCGAAGGTCGTATCCGTAAATATTACGAGCAGGTTGTTCTGGTTGAGCAGACCTTCGTGATTGACGGTGAAAACAAAGTCAAAACCGTGATTGAGAACGCTGCCAAAGAAGCTGGCAAGCCGATCACCCTTAAGGGCTTTGTTCGCTTCGAACTCGGTGAAGGCATCGAACGCGAAGAAAAAGACTTTGCTGCCGAAGTTGCTGAGCAGCTGAACAAATAAAACATCTGTTCGGAATGGTGCGTTTGCCACCATTTCGTGTATGATCCAGACCGGCGAGGTCGGCAGCGCATATCCGCCCTGTTACTCGCCGGTCTTTTTATATCTGAATTCTGCATTTCCCGCGTTTGGGCAATGCGTTACATCGGCATTTAAGAGGCAATCCGACATGGCAGAAAACGGCCCATTGAAGTTTCGTCGCGTCCTTTTGAAGCTCTCGGGCGAGGGGCTTTTGGGTAAACAGCAATACGGTATCGATCCAGAAACTGTTGACCGGATTGCCAGCGAAATCAAAGCCGTTCATGACATGGGTGCTGAAGTCTGCATGGTGATCGGCGGCGGGAACATCTTCCGCGGTGTCAAAGGTGCCTCGCAGGGCATGGAACGCGCAACCGCCGACTATATGGGCATGCTGGCCACCATCATGAACGCCCTTGCTGTTCAGAACGCGCTGGAACGTCATGGCGTTCAGACCCGCGTACAATCCGCCATCCCGATGTCTTCTGTCTGTGAGCCTTATGTGCGCCGCCGCGCGGTCCGTCACATGGAAAAGGGCCGTGTCGTGATCTTTGCTGCGGGCACCGGTAACCCGTTCTTCACCACCGATACTGCTGCTGCCTTGCGCGCGGTTGAAATGGGCTGTGATGCGTTGCTCAAGGGCACCCAGGTTGACGGTGTCTACACTGCGGATCCTAAAACCGACCCGACGGCAGAACGCTATGACTCTCTGACCTATATGGAAGTTCTGTCCAAAGATTTGCGTGTTATGGACGCATCGGCTATTTCTTTGGCACGCGAAAATGATATTCCGGTTATTGTATTTTCTTTGCATAATCCGGGTGCCTTCGCAGACGTTGTTTCTGCGAAGGGGACGTTTACGATTATTTCGAATGGAGACTGAACGTGTCTGACGTTGCTGGCCTAAAAAAGGACCTGTCCCGCCGTATGGAAGGGGCTGTGGAAGTATTGCACAAGGAGTTCACCGGTCTGCGTACCGGGCGCGCCAGTGTGAGCCTTCTGGAACCGGTCATGGTTGAAGCCTATGGCGTTCCGACCCCGCTTAATCAGGTGGCATCGGTCAGTGTTCCAGAATCCCGTATGCTTTCGGTTCAGGTTTGGGACAAGTCGATGGTCAAGGCCGTCGAAAAAGCCATCCGTGATTCGGGCCTTGGCCTAAACCCGGCTGCTGATGGCACGCTTGTTCGCGTTCCGATCCCGGCACTTAACGAAGAACGTCGTACCGAACTTTCCAAGGTTGCCGGCAAATATGCCGAGCAGGCCAAGATTTCGGTTCGTAACGTCCGTCGCGATGGCATGGATCAGCTGAAAAAATGGGAAAAGGACGGTGACATCTCCAAGGACGAGATGCACGACGAAGAAAAAGAAGTCCAGAAGCTGACCGACAAGGTCATCGGCGAGATCGACGAAGCACTCGCCCACAAAGAACAGGAAATCATGCAAGTCTGATTATGGCTGTGCTTTCTTCGCAAACTCAACCTTCAGATGCGCCCTGTGTACCGCGTCATGTTGCCATCATCATGGATGGCAACGGGCGCTGGGCACGCGGACGTGGCCGACCGCGGACGATGGGGCATCGTGCCGGTGTTGACGCCGTCCGTCGCACCATCGAAGCCGCAGGCGAACTTGGGATCGAGTATCTGACGCTTTATGGCTTCTCGACCGAGAACTGGAAGCGTCCGGAAAGCGAAGTCAGCGATCTGATGGGGCTGCTGCGCCTGTTCGTGAAGCGCGAATTATCCACTTTGCACAAAAATGGTATCAAAATTCGCATCATCGGTGATCGTTCGCGGTTTGCTGATGATATCCGTGAACTTCTGGCCAAGGCCGAAGAACAAACACGCGACAATACGCGCCTGAACCTGACCATCGCACTGAGCTATGGCGCGCGTGCGGAAATCACGCAGGCTGTACGCGATATTGCCGCCAAGGTTGCCGCAGGCGAACTGTCCGCCGACGAGATTACCGAAGACCTGATCGAACAAAACTTGTCGACAGCCGGTATTCCGGACCCGGATCTTCTGATCCGAACCAGCGGCGAACAGCGGATCAGTAACTTCTTGCTCTGGCAGTCGGCCTATACTGAATTCGTCTTTGAAGATGTGCTTTGGCCGGACTTTGATCGCAGCCACCTTGAAAAAGCTATCGATAATTTTGCCGGGCGGGAGCGGCGTTTTGGTGCCGTCATCTGAGACACAAGATCAAAAAGATACCAATTCCGGCCTGATACCACGCGTTCTTTCCGCGATGGTTATGGCGCCTGTGGCTGTTGCGGCGGTCTGGTTCGGATCTCCCTATTTTGACATATTACTGTTTGTGTTTTCAGCGGGGATGATGTGGGAATGGTCGCGCATGTGCGCCCCGAACCACCATAACGGCATATCGGTTGTTACCGCCGTTGCGCTTGCGGTTGCGATGATAATGTATGTTGCTGGCCAGGAAGAATATATCGTCATGCCGATTGCCATCGGGGTGATTATTGCTGCGGCCCGTTCGGGCACAAACTGGTTGCTTGCCGGGTTTGGCGTTTTGTACATCTCGGTTGCTGCACTGTCAGCGCTTTGGCTGCGCACTCAGGATGGCGACGGTCTTCTGATCATTATGTGGCTGTTCTTCCTTGTCTGGGCGACCGACACAGGCGGTTATGCATTTGGCAAGACCATCGGCGGACCAAAACTCGCACCACGCTTCAGCCCGAAGAAAACGTGGGCGGGGTTGATTGGTGGAATGGTCTGTGCCGGTTTGATCGGCGGATTGGTCACCTATTTCAGTTCCGATGCGATCAATTGGGCGATTGTCGCTGTCAGTATGGTTTTGGCGATCATTGCCCAAATCGGCGATCTTGGTGAATCCGCGCTCAAACGTCGTTTCAAGGTCAAGGACAGTAGTCACTTGATCCCGGGCCATGGCGGATTGCTTGATCGTGCTGACGGGATGTTGTCGGTGTTTCCTGTGGCCTTTGCTATTATCTGTTTCGCAGGGCTTTCTCTGCGTTAAGGCGGCCAATCCTCGGGCTGCTGTCTTTACAGGTGTTTGATGACTTTGAAGAAATCCGTCAGTGTCTTTGGTGTTACCGGTTCCATCGGGGCCAGCACCGTTGATGTTTTAAAGTCCCACACTGACAAATATGTTGTCGAAGCTGTAACGGCGCATCGCAATGTCGATGCATTGGCCAAGGCCGCTATCGAACTTGGTGCCAAATGCGCCGTGATCGGCGATCCTTCCTGTTTTGCGGACCTTCGCGATGCTCTGGCGGGGAAGGGCATTGAAATCGCGGCCGGCGAAGACGCGCTGATCGAGGCTGCCGAACGTCCCTCTGATATCGTCATTGCCGCAATTGTTGGGGCAGCTGGCCTGAAACCGACGCTGGCGGCCATTCGTCGCGGTGCGCGCATCGGACTTGCCAATAAGGAAACGCTGGTCTGTGCCGGCGCCTTGATGACGGCGGAAATTTCCAGGCATGGTGCGACCCTGATCCCGGTTGATTCTGAACATAGCGCGATTTTCCAGGTTCTCGAGGATCGCGAAGAAACGCGCATCGACCGTATCCTTTTAACCGCGTCGGGCGGTCCGTTCCGGGAATGGTCGCTAAAGGACATGCAATCTGTCACCCGGGTGCAGGCCCTGGCACACCCGAACTGGGAAATGGGCGCAAAGATTTCTATCGATTCTGCGACCATGATGAACAAAGGCCTTGAGCTGATAGAGGCTTGGCACCTGTTCCCGGTGGCCGAGGAACAGATTGAAATTGTTGTGCATCCGCAGTCAGTTGTTCACAGCATGGTGGAATATCCTGATGGTTCTGTGCTCGCACAGCTGGGGTCTCCGGATATGCGGACGCCAATTGCTTATGCGCTTTCATGGCCGGATCGGATCAAAGTGGACGCACCGCGTCTTGATTTTGCCACGATCGGGCGTTTGAACTTCGAGGCGCCGGATACAAATCGTTTCCCGGCTCTTCGTCTGGCACGACAGGCCTTGCAGGAAGGTGGCACGCTGCCTACTGTTCTGAACGCTGCCAACGAAGTCGCCGTCGAAGCGTTCCTGAATGACAGAATCGGCTTCCTTGATATCGCCGCGACTGTCGAAAAGGTCATGACAAGGCTTGGAAGCGAACCGCTGACCAGCCTTGAACAGGTATTTGAAACAGACGCAATGGTGCGCCGGGAAACTTCGGCGTGCCTTGTGTCGGCTTCTTAGATTGAAACTGCCGGCTTCGCCGGCTTAGGGAATTCTTGATGGAAACCTTGCTTGCTTTTCTTTTTGTGCTCTCGGTACTCGTGTTCGTTCACGAATATGGTCACTACTGGGTGGCAATCAAAAACGGCGTGAAGGTCGAAGCCTTTTCAATCGGATTTGGCCCCGAACTTTTCGGTTGGCAGGATAAAAAAGGCACGCGCTGGAAAGTCAGCCTGATCCCGCTTGGTGGGTACGTCAAAATGTTTGGCGATATGAACCCTGCCAGTGCCGGTGGTCGCGATGACCTTGACGCCGAAGAAGCAAAACACGCCTTCCATCGCAAAGGTGTTGCCGCGCGCGCGGCCATCGTTTTTGCCGGACCTTTGGCCAACTTCATCTTCGCCATTATCGTCTTTACCTTCCTGTTTGCCGCTGTCGGACAACAGCGTGCCTTGCCGGTTGTGGGCGAAGTTCTTGAAAACAGCCCGGCATCTGTTGCTGGCCTGATGGCTGATGACCGCATCACGGCGATCAACGGTCAGTCGGTTGAATGGTTTTCTGAGCTTTCTGACATTGTGCGTGCAAATCCCGGGCAACCGATTTCCGTGACGGTCCAACGCGACAGCGAAATCGTTGATCTTGCCGTAACGCCCGAAGCTGTCGAAGTCGAAGAGGGTGGTATGACCGCGACCGTCGGACGACTTGGCATCACCGCTGGTGACTTTGAGACGAGCCGCAGCGGGGTTGTGGAATCGGTCGGTCGCGCGTTCGAGACCACCTATTCATTGACGACGCAGACCTTCTCGGCACTCGGTGAAATGATCAGTGGAGATCGTGATAGCTCTGAACTGGGCGGGCCGATCCGGATCGCGCAAATGTCAGGGCAGGTGGCCGAAGGGGGCATCGCACCGCTCCTGTTCTTTATGGGCTATCTTTCCATCAGCCTTGGGTTGATCAACCTGATGCCTGTTCCGGTCCTGGATGGTGGTCATCTTGTGTTCTACGCGATTGAGGCAATTCGCGGTAAGCCATTGGGGGCAAAAGCACAAGAATATGGTTTCCGTATCGGCGCGGGTTTGGTATTCAGCTTAATAATTTTCGCAACGTGGAACGATTTGACGCAATTGGGTGTCTTTAGTTTCCTCAAAGGACTTGCTGGATAATGCATGACAGCAACAGGGGGGTTAACTTGCTGCGTAAGGTAAAAGCGGCCGTTGTCATTACGGCCTTGCTTGGCGGAACGGCGCCATTGATTGTTCCTGTGGCTGTGCATGCCCAATCGGGTCTGATTCGCGACATTGAAGTCGAAGGCAATAATCGTATCGAAACTGCGACGGTGAATGCCTACCTCACCGTTGCACCTGGCGATTCCTACGACATCCAGAAAATCAACAGTTCGCTCAAGGCGCTTTTCTCAACCGGCCTGTTTGCCGACGTGTCCTTCTCCTTTAATCAGGGAATTTTGCGGGTAAACGTCGTTGAAAACCCGATCATCAACCGCATTGCGTTTGAAGGAAACCAGCGTCTTGATGATGATACCCTGAGTGCTGAATTGCAGTTGCGCCCGCGCGTTGTTTACACCCGCACCAAGGTGCAGGCCGACGTTCAGCGTATCCTCGAGCTCTATCGTCGTAGCGGACGTTTCGCCGCAACGGTTGAGCCCAAGGTCATCCAGCTTGACCAGAACCGTGTCGATCTGGCGTTCGAGATTGATGAGGGGGATGCCACGGGTATCCGCAAAATCAACTTTGTTGGCAACAAGGCCTTTGACGACGGCGAACTGTCTGACGTGATCCGCACCACCGAAAGTGCGTGGTGGAAGATCCTGACGGCCGACGATAACTACGATCCCGACCGCGTGACTTTTGACCGTGAACTTCTGCGCCGCTTCTACCTTTCTGCCGGCTATGCCGATTTTCAGGTTTTGTCGTCGGTTGCAGAATTGACACCTGATCGCTCGGACTTCTTTGTCACCTACACGGTGAGCGAGGGGCAACGCTATCAGTTTGGCGAGATCAATGTCGTCTCACAGATCGACAAGATCGATCCGGAAACCCTGATGCCGCTGATCGAGATTGAAAGCGGTGAATGGTATAACGCCAACCTCGTGGACGATGCGGTTGATGCTTTGACCGACAGTGTCGGGGATCAAGGCTATGCCTTCATTGATATTCGCCCGAATGTGCAGCGCAACCGCGAAACCGGTACCATTGACATCACCTTCAACATCTCCGAAGGACCGAAGGTCTATGTCGAGCGCATCAACGTTGTCGGCAACGTCCGGACGTTGGATGAGGTGATCCGTCGCGAATTCCGCTTGGTCGAAGGCGATGCTTTCAGCAGTTCCAAGATGCAGCGTTCCAAGCAGCGCATCGAAAACCTCAACTTCTTCAAATCGGTTGACGTAAAAACCTTGCCGGGTGCGTCGCCGGATCAGACCGTGATCGAGGTCGATGTCGAAGAAAAATCGACCGGTGAGTTTTCCATTGGTGCGGGTTACGGGACGGATAATGGTGCGTTTGGTCAGCTCGGCATTCGGGAACGCAACCTGCTTGGCAAAGGCCAGGATTTGCGCCTGAACTTCACGCTTGGTTCAACCGACCAGCAGATTGACCTGTCCTTCACCGAGCCGTATTTCCTTGATCGCGAAATCGCTGCTGGGTTTGATGTCTACCGCCGTGAGGAAGATAATCAGGACGAAAGCTCGTATGACGAAGAGCAGACAGGTGGACGTCTGCGTGCTGGCTTCCGCTACAGCGAGGAACTTTCGCATTCCTTCCGTTATACTCTGGAGCAAAACAGCTATTCCAACATTAATCGTAGCAGCGCTTCACGACTTCTGTTGGCTGAAGAGACCGAGTTTGTTGAGTCCGCCGTTGGTCATACTCTGACCTATGATGAACGTGACAGCTCGATTTCGCCGACAGAGGGTTATTTTGCTCGTCTGTCAAATGATTTGGCCGGTCTTGGTGGTGATGAACAATATTTGCGGTCGCGTGTTGAGGGTGGGTATTACTATCCGCTTGATCGCGAGCATGAGTGGGTGCTCTCAACCCGTGCCTCCACAGGGTATATTTTCGGCTTCGACGATGATACCCGTATTTCTCAACGCTTTTCTGTCGGTGGGTCAAACCTGCGTGGTTTCGAAGCTGCCGGTGTCGGCCCGCGTGACATCGCGACCGGGGATGCTTTGGGTTCCAAACTGTACTACACTGGAACCGTTCAGCTGGACTTCCCGCTCGGGCTTCCGTCCGAGTTTGCTTTGACCGGTCGCGTGTTTAGTGATTTCGGCTCTGGGCAGGACGTCGACGGCGCCCGTCCCGGCGAAGTATATGATACAGGCTCTCTAAGAAGCTCTGTTGGTGTCGGTGTAGGTTGGGAATCACCGTTTGGCCCGATTGGTGTGGACATCTCTCAGGCCGTCACAAAAGAAGATCACGACAAAGAGGAAATGTTCCGATTGAACTTCGGAACGAGATTCTAAATGAAAATGATCAAATCGCTTCGTAATTTTCTGGTTCTCTCCGCTCTTATCGGTTTCACTGCGCATGCCAATGTTGCGCAGGCGCAAGAACCGAACCCGGATAACTTTGCGTCCGTCATGATTGTCGATTTTGCCGGCATCATGCGTGAAGCATCTGCGATGCAGGATGCCCGCAAACAAATCCGCGATCGACAGGTTGCCTATCAAAAGGAAATCGAAACCCGCGAACAGGGACTGCGTGAAGAAGAAAAACAACTTGCTCAGCAACGCACGCTGCTGGCTGCTGACGTTTTTCAGGAAAAGCAAAAGCAGTTTCAGCAAAAAGTTGCTGATTTCCAGAAATTTGCCCAGGCCCGCAGCCGTGTTCTCGATCAAGCCCTGGCTGAAGCCCAGTCCAAATTCTCGCAAGCCTTGAATGAAATCATCGGAAGCATTGCTGAGGAACGCGGTGCGAACCTTGTCCTGCATCGTGGTCAAGCCGTTCTGTTTGCAACCACCATGGATGCGACCAAGGAAGTTTTTGATCGCGCAAATGCCGAGGTTCCAACCATCACGGTTGAATTCAAGGAAGGCTCCTGATGGCGGATGCCCGTTTCTTTAGCCGCAAGGGACCCTTCAGTGTTGCTGAAATCGCCGCACTGACGGAAACAACGCCGGTCAATGCGCCCGACGAAACACGGGTCTTTCAGGACGTCTCGCCACTGCAAAACGCAGATGGCGAAATTCTGAGCTTCTTTGACAATCGCAAATACCTTGATGCGTTTGTTAACAGCAAGGCCGGTGCCTGCTTTGTGCGCCCCGAATTTGTCGAGCGCGCACCCGAAGGTATGGTGTTGTTCGTAACCAAGGACCCGTATCGCGCCTACGCCAAGGCTGCAACCGCGTTCTATCCCTTCGAAACCGGCAACGGCATCATTTCCGACCGCGCCGTCATTGATCCGTCTGCCAAGCTTGGCAAGGGTGTGCAGGTAGATGCCGGTGCGGTCATCGGTGCCAATTGCGAAATTGGCGATGGCACCATTATCGCATCCAATGCTGTCATTAGTGACGGGGTTGTCATCGGTGCGGGTTGCAAGGTGGGTGCGAATGCCTCCATCAGCCACAGCCTGATCGGCAATCTGTGCCTGATTTACCCTGGTGCCCGCATCGGGCAGGACGGCTTTGGCTTTGCCATGGGCCCGCAAGGGCACGCCAAGGTTCCGCAATTGGGCCGGGTTGTCATTGGCAATGACGTCGAAGTCGGGTCAAACAGCACGATTGATCGCGGGGCAGGGCCGGATACAGTTATCGGCAATGGCTGCCGTATCGACAATCTGGTGCAAATCGGCCATAACGTTGAACTTGGCATGGGCTGTGTTGTTGTCTCGCAAGTCGGGATCTCCGGCTCGACCAAGATTGGCAATTTTGTCGTGCTTGCCGGTCAGGCAGGCATTACAGGACACCTCGAAATCGGCGATGGCGCGAAAGTCGCAGCCCAGTCGGGTGTCATGAAAAATGTGGGGCCGGGGGAAACTGTGGGCGGAAGTCCCGCCGTTCCGGTCATGGAATATCATAAACAGACGGTCGCCTTGTCGCGTCTGATACGAAAAAAGAAATAAGGGCTACACACATGACCGAACTGGTAAGTGTCGATATCCAGCGCATTCTGGAAATGATTCCGCATCGCTATCCGTTCCTTCTGATTGACAAGGTCATCGACATCGAAACCGATGTCCGTGCCACCGGCATCAAGAACGTGACGATGAACGAGCCGCAATTTACCGGCCATTTCCCGCAGCAGCCGATCATGCCGGGCGTCCTGATCATCGAAAGCATGGCACAGACCGCAGCCATCCTGGTCGTTCAGACCCTTGGCGCGGATGCCGAAGGCAAGCTGGTTTATTTCATGAGCATCGATAACGCCCGTTTCCGCAAGCCGGTAACCCCGGGTGACGTCATGCACATTCACGTGACCAAAAAACAAAGCCGCGGCCCGGTCTGGAAGTTCGAAAGCCAGGTCAAGGTCGACGGCCAAGTCGTTGCCGAGGCAACCATCGCCGCGATGATCCGGGATAACTGATAATGTCAAAAGTACATCCAACCGCCGTTGTCGAAGATGGCGCGCAGATTGGTCAGGATGTCGAAATCGGACCCTATAGCGTGGTCGGTCCGAATGTTGTCTTGGGTGATGGTGTCAAACTGTACAGCCACGTGGCCGTCGCAGGTCACACCACCCTTGGCGATCAGTGCGAAGTTTATCCCTTTGCCTCTGTTGGTCATGCCCCGCAGGACCTGAAATTCAAGGGCGAACACAGCCGCCTGATCGTTGGCAAACGCACCAAAATCCGCGAGGGTGCAACCCTTAATCCGGGCACCGAAGGTGGCGGCATGGAAACCACCATCGGTGATGATTGCCTTCTGATGACCGGGGCTCATGTCGGCCACGATTGCCATGTCGGCAACCACTGCATTCTGGTCAATAACGGAACGCTTGCGGGCCACGTGGTGGTCGAAGACTTCGCAATTGTCGGGGGCCTTTCGGCGGTTCACCAGTTCGTCCGTATCGGCAAACACGCCATGATCGGCGGCATGACCGGGGTTGAAAGCGACGTCATTCCGTATGGTTCTGTCATCGGCAACCGTGCGTATCTTTCAGGCCTGAATATCATTGGCCTGAAACGCCGCGGTTTTGACCGTGAAACCATCCATTCGCTGCGCAAGGCCTATCGTCTTCTGTTTGCACAGGAAGGCACCCTGGCCGAACGTGTCGAAGAAGTCGCCAAGGATTTTGAGGGCGTCGGGCCGGTGATGGAAATCATCAATTTCCTCAAAGCGGAAAGCATGCGTTCCGTATGCACGCCAAAATATGACAGCTCCGCAGGATAATCCGCAGCCGAAATTGGGAATTATCGCCGGGGGCGGGGCGCTTCCCGCCCGTCTGGCGTCTGCGGCTGTTTCAATGGGCCGCGATGTCTGCATCGTCAAGCTTGATGGCTATGCCGATGATACCGACCTTGATCAATACCCGAATGTAACGGCCCGCCTTGGTGCAGCATCGAAAATCCTTGATGCCATGCGCAAGGAAAACTGCCAGGACGTGGTTCTGGCAGGTAAGGTCGCACGCCCAAGCTTTTCTTCGATCCGCCCGGATTGGCGGGCAGCCAAACTCCTGATGAAAGTCGGTACAAAGGCACTTGGTGATGACGGATTGCTCCGCCTTGTTGGCAAGGAACTCGAACGCGAAGGCTTCCGACTTTTGGGCGCCCATGAAATTCTTGGCGATCTCGCGGTCGAGGAAGGCGTTCTTGGAGCTGTCAATCCCGATGAACAGGCGATGACCGATGCTCGCCATGGCCTGTCAGTCGCCCGAACACTGGGGCAAGCCGATGTCGGGCAGGGATGTGTCGTGCAACAGGGGCTGGTATTGGCTCTTGAGGCGATTGAAGGCACCGATGAAATGATCCGTCGCTCGGCCAAATACTGCCGTGATGGTGTTGGCGGGGTGCTGGTAAAGTCCGCCAAGCCGCAACAGGACAAACGCCTTGATCTGCCGGCCATCGGCATGAAAACCATCGAAGAGGCCCATAAGGCTGGCCTGCGTGGCATCGCATTGCTTGCCGGTGGGACCATGATCATTGATCGCGCTGCTGTGATTGCGCGCGCTGATGCGCTGGGCCTGTTTGTCGTCGGTCTGGCCCTGCCAGACGAGGAACGCCAAAATGGCGGATGAAACCGCGCCGCTTGGCCCGAAAATCATGCTTGTGGCTGGCGAGGCATCCGGGGATCAACTGGGTGGACGCCTGATGGCGGCCCTTAAGGCCAAACAGGATCATATCCGCTTTATCGGTGTTGGCGGTCCGCGCATGGAGCGTGAAGGCCTCAAAAGCCTGTTTCCGATGAATGAAATGTCGGTCATGGGCCTGACAGAGGTCGTGCCGCATATTCCACATCTGCTCAAACGCATTTCCCAAACCGCGGACTTCGCCAAATCTGAGAAACCCGATGTCGTGATTACCATCGATGCCCCGGATTTCAGCTTTCGGGTCGGCAAGAAGCTGAAAGGCAAGGGCATCCCGTTGGTGCACTATGTCGCCCCCTCGGTCTGGGCATGGCGCGCAGGCCGGGCAAAGAAAATCGCCGGTTTCCTCGATCATCTTCTGGCTCTTTTGCCGTTTGAACCGCCCTCTTTCGAGAAAGAAGGCCTGCCAACCACCTTTATCGGCCACTCAGCGGTCGAAGAACGCCATGACGGGGATGGTGAGCGGTTCCGCACTCAACATGGTCTGACGCCGGACCAGAAGCTTCTGGCCGTTCTGCCCGGAAGCCGTAATTCCGAAGTCAAACGCCTCCTTCCGGTATTTCGCAAGGTCATTGATGATGTTGCCACGAAATACCCCGATGCCCGCATCGTCGTGCCAACGGTCAGCAAGGTGGTGGATACCATCACCGAAGAAATGAAATCCTGGCCACTCGATCCAATTATTGTCGCAACCGATCAGGAACGCCATGACGCGTTTTCGGCGGCCGACTGTGCGCTGGCGGCCTCTGGTACCGTCTCGCTGGAGCTCGCAATTGCCGGTGTGCCGCATGTCATTGCCTATCAGGTCAATGCAGTGACCGGCTGGATTGCCAAACGCCTGATCAAGATCGATACCGTCACCATTGTTAATTTGGTCCTTGGCAAAAAACTGATCCCCGAGTTCCTGCAGGACAAATGCAAGGCCAAAAAGATCATTCCGGTTCTTGATACCCTGATGGCTGATAGCCCTGAACGGGCAGCACAGATCGACGGCTTTGATAAAGCCTGCACCTTGCTGGGATTTGGTGACAAACCGCCCAGCGAAAAGGCTGCCGAGCAGATTTTGAAAATCATCGCCAAAAAATAGTCTGTTACGGGTGGCATCAAGTCCGCATTGCAATTAGTTTCTTCGCATTGATTAATTGAAAACGGAGACAGTGTTATGCGCTACCTGCATACGATGGTACGTGTCGAGAATGTCGATGAGTCGATGAAATTCTATTGCGACCTTCTTGGCATGAAAGAGACTCGCCGGATCGAGAGCGAGCAGGGCCGTTTCACCCTGATCTATCTTGCACCGCCGGCGGATGTAGAAAGTGCCAAATCCGTCAAGGCCCCGGAACTTGAACTGACCTATAACTGGGACCCGGAAAGCTATTCGGGCGGTCGCAACTTCGGTCACTTGGCCTATGAAGTCGACGACATCTATGCGCTTTGCCAGAAACTGATGGATGCGGGTGTTATCATCAACCGTCCGCCGCGTGATGGCCGCATGGCGTTTGTTCGTTCCCCGGACGGCATTTCAATCGAGTTCCTACAAAAAGGCGAAAGCCTCGCTCCGGCTGAACCGTGGGCCAGCATGGAAAACACCGGCAGCTGGTAAGCCCGGAAAATATCGTGGGGCAGGTTAAAGCTGTCTCACAAATACAAAAAGGCCCGGACAATTCCGGGCCTTTTCTTTGATCTGTAGATGTCGACGCGGCTTAGCGCTTGTCGACCGGAACGAACGGACGTTCTGCAACACCGGTAAACAGCTGACGCGGACGACCGATTTTCTGAGACGGATCTTCGATCATCTCTTTCCACTGGGAAATCCAGCCAACGGTACGTGCAACAGCGAACAGCACGGTGAACATGCTGACCGGGATGCCCATCGCCTTGAAGATGATGCCCGAATAGAAGTCGACGTTCGGATAGAGTTTCTTCTCGATGAAGTACTCGTCTTCACGTGCGATACGTTCCAGTTCCTGGGCAACGTCAAGCAGCGGGTCGCTGATGTTGAGTTCTTTGAGAACTTCGTGGCAGGTTTCCTGCATGACTTTGGCGCGCGGATCGTAGTTTTTGTAAACGCGGTGACCAAAGCCCATCAGGCGGAACGGGTCGTTCTTGTCTTTTGCTTTTGCAACGTATTCCGGGATGTTTTTCACATCGCCGATTTCGTTGAGCATGACCAGAACGGCTTCGTTTGCGCCGCCATGTGCCGGACCCCAAAGGGATGCGATACCAGCAGCAATACATGCAAACGGGTTGGCACCCGAAGAACCGGCCAGACGAACGGTCGAGGTCGACGCATTCTGTTCGTGGTCGGCATGCAGGATCAGGATGCGATCCATTGCCTTGGCCAGAACCGGATTGACTTCATAGTCTTCACACGGGTTGCCAAACATCATCTGCAGGAAGTTTTCTGCATAACCGAGCTTGTTGTTCGGATAACGGAACGGCTGACCGATGGAATATTTATACGCCATCGCCGCAATGGTCGGCATTTTCGCAATCAGGCGATAGGCCGAAATCATCCGCTGCTTCGGATCGTTGATGTCGGTGCTGTCATGATAGAACGCGGACAATGCGCCAACAACGCCACACATGATCGCCATCGGATGCGCATCACGGCGGAAACCGTTATAGAAATTGCGCATCTGTTCGTGGACCATGGTGTGCATGGTAATATCATTCTCGAACTTGGCTTTGTCGGTGGCATTCGGCAGCTCACCATAAAGCAGCAGATGGCAGACTTCGAGGAAGTCGGCATTTTCTGCAAGTTCATCAATTGCATAACCGCGGTGACGCAGAATACCAACGTCGCCATCAATATAGGTCAGTTCCGACTGGCAAGAGCCGGTCGAAGTGAAGCCCGGATCATAGGTGAAATATCCGGTTTCAGCATACAGCTTGCGGATGTCAATCACAGACGGGCCTACACTGCCCTCAATCACCGGCATATCGAACGACTTGCCAGTGGCATTGTCGGTCATTGTCACGGTGTGGGAAGTCTTGGGATTAGATGCCATGACTATTTTTCCTTCCCTGTTTGAACGAACACGGTTTCAAGTTGTGTGCAGCATAATGCTGCGGCGCACAAAGCGCAAACGGGTTATTAGTTTTTCTTAATTCGCTGTTGTTATGCATCAAAATGGCGAATGCGTTTCAGCGTTTGGGTTTTGCCAAGCACAATCATTACTTCGAAAATGCCTGGTGAAGAGTTGGAGCCTGTAAGCACCGCCCGCAAGGGCTGCGCAACTTTGCCAAGCTTTAACTCAAACTTATCGGCAATGGCGCGAACACTTGCGTCAACGTCCTCTTCGGTCCAGCTATCAAGCGCTTCAAGACTGTTGGCCAGTTCCTTGAACAGACCTTCAGGTGCACCATCAATCAGGGACTGGGCTTTCTCGTTAACGGACGTAATGCCATCGGTAACGTAGAAAGCCGAAGAGTCGGCGAGCTCGATAAGAGTCTTGGCCCTTTCTTTAAGGCCTGCCATGCCGTTGATCAAGATTTCTTTTTGCGATGCATCAAGCGCATCGACGCCAATTTGCTTGGCAATCAGCGGCGAAATCTCGTCTGCAAGGCGTTTGTCATCGGCCTGACGCAGGTAGATGCCATTGAGGTTGGTCAGCTTTGCAAAATCAAAGCGCGCAGCCCCTTTGCCGACATCGGTGATGTCAAACCACTCAATCGCCTGTTCGGTCGAAATGACCTCATCATCACCATGGCCCCAGCCAAGACGCAGAAGATAGTTGTTCAATGCCTCGGGCAAGAAGCCCATTTCATCGCGATAGGCATCAACACCCAGCGCACCATGGCGTTTTGACAGCTTGGCGCCATCCGGACCATGGATCAGCGGGATATGCGCAAAGGTCGGGACATCCCAGCCCATGGCATCATAAATGACTTTCTGACGGAATGCGTTGGTCAGGTGGTCGTCACCACGAATGACGTTGGTAACACCCATGTCATGGTCATCAACCACGACCGAAAGCATGTAGGTGGGCGTTCCGTCGCCGCGCAGGATGACATAATCGTCAAGCTGCTCGTTTCCGACGCGAACTTCGCCCTGCACTTGATCATTGATCACGGCATCGCCTTCCTGCGGTGCCTTGACGCGGACAACAGGTTTGACACCTTCCGGTGCCTCGGACGGATCGCGATCACGCCAGGTGCCGTCATATTTCATCGGACGGCCTTCTGCGCGGGCTTTCTCGCGCATGGCCGTCAGCTCCTCGGGGGAGCAATAGCAATAATACGCTTTCCCGGCATCAAGAAGCTGTTGGGCGACTTCTGCATGGCGGTCGCGACGGGCAAACTGGAAAGTCGGCTCTTCGTCTGCGGTCAGGCCAAGCCAGTTCAAGCCGTCAAAAATGGCGTCTACGGCCTCGGGCGTTGAACGTTCACGATCGGTATCCTCGATCCGGAGCAAGAACTTGCCACCGGTATGTTTGGCATAAAGCCAGTTATAAAGTGCGGTGCGTGCTCCGCCGATATGCAGAAACCCGGTCGGAGACGGGGCAAAACGGGTAACAACCGTCATTCAATCTATCCGTTATTTGGATGTTGTCGCTTGTCCTGAGGACTTTTGGCGTGCAGGCTATAGCACAAATGACACGCTGTTGCACCACAGCGGATGTTAGATAGAAACTATGCGGCAGGCGGGCTATTGGACATTCGTCGTACGGCGACAGGTAAAGTTAAATTAAAACAATTGTTTGTGGGTGTTTTCTCGCAAATTAATTTTGTTGTAACAAGCCAAAGAAATAAATGGTTTCTGTCCTCGGTTATCTTCTTTGGGTTGGGCTGTGCCGGGTATTTCTTGCTCCCTGCGCGTATCGGGCTTGGTCAAATTGCTCTGGCGGTGATTCTGCTGTGCTGCGGTTTCTGGATGTCGCGGCGACTTGCCACCCTGGCCTTCGCGTTTCAATTGCTTGCCAGTCTGGCGTTCGGGGCTTTGACAAGTGCCATCCATACCGAACTTGGCCCGGATAATATCCCGACAAAAACGCTTTATGCGACCGAAGTCACCGGTACCATCATCGGGTTGGAGCCGCGTAACGGGCGAATTCGTGCAACAGTTCAGCCATCCGAAATTACCGGGATTTCCGCTGACCGCTTGGACTGGAATGTCAGGCTCAGTTTTCTGGGCGACAGCGATCTTGCAATTGGCGATCAGGTGCGGGCAAAGGCGCGCCTTTTTCCGTTGCGCCCGCCCGCTGTGCCCGGTGATCCGGATTTCGCGCGCAATCTTTATTTCAGCAATATTGGCGCGTCCGGTTTTGTGTTTGGCCGTCAGTTCGAAATTCTTCAAAACGATAAATATATCAAAAACAATGATGTGTGGAATGTTATTGAAGCAGCGCGTCAGTATGTGTCCGCAACAATAAGCGACAAAATGACCGGCCCCGAAACCGGCATTGCCAAGGCCCTGATCATTGGCGAACGCGGTGAAGTCACCCCCGATATTGCCGATGATCTTCGCAAATCCGGCCTTGCGCACTTGCTGGCGATTTCGGGCCTTCATATGGGGTTGCTGTGCGGGACGTTGTTTTTCCTGATCCGCTTCGGGTTGGCCGCCATTCCATCAATTGCCTTGCGCTATCCGATCAAGAAATGGGCGGCGATGGCGGCGATGCTGGCAGGCTTGGTTTATCTAGGATTATCCGGGGCGACCATTCCGACCCAGCGCGCCTTTGTCATGTTGCTTGTGGTCTGGCTGGCCTTGCTGCTCGATCGCCGTGCGATATCATTGCGCCTTGTGGGTGTTGCCGCGATCATTGTATTGATCCTTCGGCCTGATGCCGCACTTGGGGCCAGTTTCCAGCTCTCCTTTGCCGCCGTTGGCGCGCTGGTTGCGTTTTATGACGGGCCGGGGCGGCGCTGGCTGGATCGGCAGGGGATGCTGTCCTGGTATGAACGTGCTGGCCTTTATCTTGCCGGGTTGCTGCTGACCAGTCTGATCGTGACGGCGGTGACAGCCCCCATCATCGGCTATCATTTTGGCCGTATTTCAATGCTGGGCGTACTCGCCAATCTGGTCGCCATTCCGGTCATGGCATTCTGGGTGATGCCCTGGATCGTCGTGACGCTGGCGTTGATCCCGATTGGGTTATCGGGGCTCTCACTGGCCGCGATGAAGCCCGGTTTGACGGTGTTGTTGGAAACAGCCGAACTGGTCGCTGCACAGGACTGGGGGCTTTGGTATGTCTCGGGCCTTGATATGCTGGCGGTTGCCTTGGGCCTGTTTGCATTGGCCTGGATCGTTATCTGGCGCGACAAGGTGATGATCGTGCCGGTCCTTCCGCTGATTGTTGCCGCCATCATCTTTCAGGCACTGCACAAAGAACCCGAAATCCTGATATCGGGCGACCGCGAAAGCTGGGCTGTTTACGATCCCGATGCCGGTATCCTGCATACCTCATCGCGGCTGAATGACTTTCAGAAAGGCATCTGGATGAGCCGCTTTGGCATCCGCCCCGAACACGAACAAAGCCGCGTACAGGCCTGCCAGAACGACCCGTGCTCCCTTGGTGTTAGCGCTAACACTCTTCCATCGCGGATCATTGTCGCAAGCCGGATTGCCAATCCGTTTTATGCCTGCCGCAACGCTGATATCATTGTTAGTTTGAAAACAGATCTACCAACCACCTGCCAGGCCTCTGGCGCGCGCACTGTCATTGATGATGACGTTCTGTGGTGGCAGGGCGGTGTTGCGATCAAACTGCCGTCTGAGGCTGGCGAAAAGCCAGAAATCAACACCGTCCGCGCGGAAACCGGCAATTGGCCCTGGATCATCATCGGCGGCAGAGCAGGGCGCTAACAACCTGATCTCACACAAAACAAAAACGCCCGGGTGTGTGCACCGGGCGTTTCTGTTTATAACTTCGCGCAAGCAATCAGTACTGACGCAGCAGCCCGACCAAACGGCCCTGAATGCGCACACGATCTGGCGACAGGGCGCGGGTTTCATAGCGTGCGTTGGCCGGTTCCAGCAGAACTTCACCACGGCCACGTTTCAGGCGCTTAAGCGTGGCTTCGCTGTCATCTACGAGTGCCACCACGATGGTACCGTCATGGGCCTGTTCGCAGCGCTGGATCAGGACGGTGTCGCCATCAAGAATACCAGCATCAATCATCGAATCCCCCGATACTTCAAGGGCATAGTGATCACCGGCACCAAGCAGGGCGGCCGGGACCTGTACCATGGTCGTTTGATCGCGAAGGGCCTCGATCGGTGTACCGGCAGCAATCCGGCCATAGAGCGGCAAACCAACGGATTCTCCGGCCTCCGAGAAGGCGGTTGGCACCGTGGTTGGCCGATGCGCGGCCTTTCGCACACTGGCAAGCGAGGTCACATTGTTTGGCGTTTCCGGGGCGTCATCATCGCTGTTTTCCGGAAGTCTGACGACCTCAAGCGCGCGTGCACGGTGCGCAAGGCGGCGGATAAAGCCGCGTTCCTCAAGGCCTGTGATCAGGCGGTGAATGCCGGATTTGGATTTAAGGTTCAGGGCCTCTTTCATTTCATCGAAAGAGGGCGAAATCCCGTGATCGCGAAGGTAATTGTCTATATAGACCAGCAACTCATATTGCTTGCGCGTCAGCATGTTATTTCCCGAACCTGTAAAAAGAACAAAAAGGATACACAGATGTTCTACTTTAGTTCTTTTCGCGGGTCAAGCAGCTCTGTGCGATTTGACGGAAAAACCGAACAATCGCCGTGATCCTTCAAAAAATATGAATAGTCGGCGGTTTGTGGGGACAGGAAGCTAGTCCGCGATGAAGGTGCCCGATTTGCCACCTTCTTTTCGGGTGACCCGCAAATCGGTAATCCTCATACTTTTATCAACCGCCTTGCACATGTCAAAAACCGTGAGTGCCGCGACCGAGGCAGCAGTCAGGGCTTCCATCTCGACACCGGTCTTGCCGGTTGTCTTGCAGGTGGCAGTGATATCGACCGCATCGACACCCTCGACCAGTTCGAGATCGACAGTGACAGAGGTCAGGGGCAGGGGGTGACAAAGCGGGATCAGATCGGGGGTCTTTTTGGCGCCCATGATCCCGGCAAGCTGGGCGATGCCAAGAACATCGCCCTTTTTATGGCCGCGCGCCGCAATCAGCTTGGCCGTTTCGGAAGACATCAGAACCCGTGCCTTGGCAATGGCGGTGCGTGCAGTTTCTGCCTTGGCCGAAATATCGACCATCACCGCGTTGCCACCGGCATCAATATGGGAAAGCTTGTCTGCCATTGGTTCTGTCCAGTATTGATCAGGCCGCAAGGCCGAGCAGGTTGCGGGTGGCGGTTGCGACGTCGTCCTGGCGCATCAGGCTTTCGCCGATCAGGAAACACTCAGCGCCGACCTTTGCCATGCGGGCAAGGTCGTCCGGGGTAAACAGGCCGCTTTCAGCCACCAGCAACCGATCATCGCCGACCATGCTTGCCAGTTCCTCGGTCGTGGTGAGCGAGATTTCCATGGTCTTGAGGTTGCGGTTATTGATCCCGACCAAACGTGACTTGAGCTTGAGCGCACGTTCGAGTTCCGGGGCGTTATGTACCTCGATCAAAACATCCATGCCAAGGCTGTGTGCGGCATCTTCAAGCTCAGCCGCCAAGCTATCTTCAAGGGCTGCCATGATCAGAAGGATGCAATCCGCACCAAGCGCACGTGCCTCGGTGATCTGATAGGGATCAACCATGAAGTCCTTGCGAAGGGCCGGAAGATCGACCGCCGCACGGGCCGCCACCAGATAGCTGTCATCGCCCTGGAAATAGGGGATGTCGGTCAGAACCGACAGGCAGCTTGCCCCGCCAGCCTTATAGGCCTTGGCGAGTTCCGGCGGATTGAAGTCCGGGCGGATCAGCCCCTTGGACGGGGATGCCTTCTTGATTTCGGCAATCAGGCCATAACGGCCATCGGCAACACTGGTTTCAAGGGCCTTGATAAAACCACGCGGGGCTGATTGCGCCTTTGCCTCGGCCTCGAGGGTGGCAAGCGTCTTGCGCGCCTTGCAGGCCGCGACATGTTCGCGTTTGTCGTTGCAGATTTTGGCTAGTACGTCGCTCACGCCGGGGTTCCTTCGTTGGTGATCTTCACAAGCCCTTTCAGGGTCTCGGCAGCCTTGCCGCTATCAATGGCGTCCGCGGCCTTTTTGATGCCGTCGGCCAGATCGCTGGCAATGCCGGTGACCACAAGAGCCGCGCCGGCATTCATCAGGACGATGTCGCGGTACGGGCTTTTCTTGGCGGCCAGAAGGTCGGTAATCGCCTTGGCATTGACATCGGCATCACCACCCTTGAGGTCGTCAAGCGTTACGGTTTCAAGCCCGAAATCGCCCGGGGTGATTTCAAACGTGGTGACCTTGCCGTTCTTGACCTCGGCAACATAGGTCGGGCCGGTGGTCGAGATTTCATCAAGGCCGCTGTGGCCATGAACAACCCATGCATGCACCGATCCCAGACGGTTCAATACATTGGCAATCGGTTCGACCCACTGTTTGGCAAAGACACCCAGAACCTGACGTTTGGTCTTGGCCGGGTTGGCCAGAGGACCGAGCAGGTTGAAAATCGTGCGCGTGCCCATTTCAACGCGGGTCGGCATGACGTGACGCATCGCCGAATGATGGCGCGTTGCCATCATGAAGCAGAGATTGATGTCGCGAAGCGCCTTTTCCAGAAGCTTCATATCGGCATCAAGATTAACACCAAGCGCCATCAAAACATCGGCAGACCCGGATTTGGACGAAGCCGCACGGTTGCCGTGCTTGGCAACGGTGGCACCCGCGGCGGCCGCAACAATCGCAGCCCCGGTCGAGATGTTATAGGTGCCGCTGCCATCACCGCCGGTGCCGCAGGTATCGACCGCATTTTCCGGGGCAATGATGCCGGTTGCCTTTTCACGCATGACACGGGCGGCACCGGTGATTTCATCAACGGTTTCGCCACGAATGCGCAAGCCCATCAGGAAAGCCCCCATCTGAGATGGTGTCGCCTGACCGGACATCAGCACATTAAAGGCCGCCTCGGCCGCGCTTTCGGTCAGTTTTTCGCCATCCGCGACTTTGGCCAGAATTGGCTTCAGATCATGATCAGTCGACATCGGGTCTTCCTTGGTTTGCGGTCCGGTGCGCATTACGCACCGGTATAGTCGATAAAATTCTTAAGCAGGGCGTGGCCATGTTCCGAAGCGATGCTTTCGGGGTGGAACTGGACACCATGAATTTGATGGGTTTTGTGACGCACGCCCATAATAAGACCATCTCCGCTTTCGGCCGTTATTTCAAGGCTGTCGGGCAAAGTTTCGCGTTCAATCACCAGCGAGTGATAGCGGGTGGCCTCAAACGGGCTGGGAAGGCCTTTAAAAACGCTGGTGCCGGAATGCTTCATCGCATCGGTTTTGCCATGCATGCATTCGGGCGCACGGATCACCTTGCCGCCAAAGGCCTGACCGATCGATTGATGACCAAGACAGACGCCAAGCAGCTTGACCTTGCCCGCGGCGGCCTTGATCAGATCAAGGCAGATACCGGCGCGTTCCGGATCGCAAGGACCGGGTGAAATCACAATGCCTTCAGGATTGAGCGCCATGGCCGCATCCACAGTAATCTCATCATTGCGCCGCACTTCGACCTCGGGGCCGAGTTCGCGCAGATAGTGCCACAGATTGAATGTGAAACTGTCGTAATTGTCGATGAGGAGATACATCGGAGGAAAGGCCTGTGCACATTAAAGTTGCCAGAGAATAAACGCCATTGTCGCTACGTCAAGCAGAAGCAGAGCAAGGGTTTTTCGCGATCTAAATGCACGTTGGTGCTCAGTCGTTAATGTTCTTTAACCGGGTGCTAACCAGAGGCGTTTTAAAAACGTGAAAACACAAACCGACTTGATCGGTATATAATCACCATATGGGAAGGGGCCGAACCGTGTGTTTGGCCGCTACGAGCATCCCAGCAAACGAATACTGGAGACCACAGCGTGGCACGCCGGGCAACCCGGGCACCGACCGCCAAACGTAAGAAGGCGGCACCCAAGAAATCCACTCGTAAAAAGACCGCCCCGAAAAAGAAATCGGGTGGCATTGGTCGCCTGATGCTGGGCGGGGCCTTTGTTGCGGGTACGCTGTCGGCCATTATTGCCGTTGGCAGCATGCTTGAACTTGATCGTGCGTCGGATGAATTTGGCCGCGCAGCGGATCAAAGCGCGCCGAATTATGCCCTGGCCGAGCCGGAACCGACCCCGAAGCTTCGCAAGGATTACAAGCTTTCGGAAAATGCCAATGTTTCCGAGCGTGGACGCACCGGATATCTGGTCGGTGAAAACAGTGAAACCACCCGATCCACCGGACAAGGCGGGCAGGGACTGACGGACTTTGTGCCGGCACCGGCCGCACGCAAACCGGACCAGGGCGGGGAGATCCTTCCGGGTGATAGTGGCAATGATGTTCCGGTTGCAACCGTTGGCCCGACAAATCAGCCGTGGCAGAAATATGCCGCGCTGACACAGGATACTGGCGACAAGCCGGTGATTGCGATTGTGATTGATGATGCCGGCCTTGATCAGCCGCGCACCGCCAAGACGGTCGATCTGCCGGGGCCGATCACGATTTCCTATCTGCCCTATGCCCGTGATTTGCAGGCGCAGGTCAATGCAGCGCGCAAGGCCGGTCATGAAGTGATGTTGCATATGCCGATGGAGCCGTCATCTGCATCGGTTGATCCGGGGCCGCATGCGTTGCTGGCAAGCTATGACCGCCAGACCATCCTGAACGAGATGTCCTGGATGCTGGATCGCTTTGATGGCTATGTCGGTGTGAACAATCACATGGGCAGCAAGTTTACCGCCGATCCCGAACGTATGCTTGTTGTCATGGAAGTCATGAAGTCACGCGGCCTGATGTTCCTTGATAGCCGGACTAGCGCAGACTCGGTCGGTTATTCCACGGCCAGCAGCTTTGGCGTCCCGGCAATTACGCGTGATATCTTTATTGATGATGCCGATGATGCGGCCAAGATCGCCGATATGTTGGCCCGTACCGAAAATGTCGCCCGCAAACAGGGCTTTGCGATTGCGATCGGCCATCCGCGCGATCTGACGATCGGGGCGCTTCACAAATGGATCCCCGAAATTCAGGCCAAGGGCTTTGTGCTTGTGCCGATTACAGATGTGCTGCGCCGGTCGATGCAAAGTGTGACCGGCTAGGTTTCGCTGACGGACATGAAAAAAGGGCTGCAGGATGACTGCAGCCCTTTTTGTTTGTGCGATACCGGATCAGGCGAAGCGATGGGCTTCGCGGGCGGCTGCCATCAGGGCGTCGGCTTTGTTCTGGCATTCCTTGTGTTCAAGTTCCGGTTTGCTGTCGACGACGACACCGGCACCGGCCTGAATGTGGATTTTCTCGTCCTTGATGACGGCGGTGCGGAGCGCAATGCAGGTATCCATCGAACCGTCGGCCGAGATATAGCCGATACAGCCGGCATAGATGCCACGACGCACCGATTCCAGTTCATCAATGATTTCCATGGCACGAACTTTTGGGGCACCTGATACGGTTCCGGCGGGGAAGCCGGCCTTGAGTGCGTCCATGGCGTCGTATTTGGTTTCGTCGATCTGGCCGACGACGTTTGAGACGATATGCATGACGTGGGAATAGTATTCGATCTGTTCGCGGTCGGTGACGCGCACGGTGCCCGGTTTTGAAACACGCCCGACATCATTGCGGCCAAGATCGAGCAGCATCAGATGTTCTGAGCGTTCCTTAGGATCGTCGAGCAGGTCTTGCGCCATGACTTTGTCGTCGTCGGGCGTTTTACCGCGGCGACGGGTTCCGGCAATCGGGCGAATGGTGACTTCGCCATCACGCAGCCGCACCAGGATTTCCGGGCTGGCCCCGACGACCTGAAATCCGCCGATATCGAGATAGAACATGAAGGGTGACGGATTGATACGACGCAATGCCCGGTAAAAGGCAAAGGGCGGGAGCTGATAGGGCAGCGTGTAGCGCTGCGACAGGACCACCTGAAAGATGTCGCCCGCGCGGATATAATCCTTGGCCTTTTCGACCATGTCATGGAATCCGGCCTCGGTGACGCTGACCTTTGGTTCGGGCAGGGTATCGGGCACGGATTTGGAGCGGCGGTCGATAAACAGGTTGCGCTGGAACTGCTGGACCACGTCATTGAGCCGCGCGCAGGCCAGATCATAGGCCGCATCAGCCGAAATGCCGCTTTCCGGGCGCACCGGGGTTACGACGGTCACCGTGTCTTCGATGGTATCAAAACTTGCCGTGACGGTCGGGCGGATGAAAATGCCATCAGGCACATCAAGCTCGTCCTTGTTGCTGTCAGGCAGCTTTTCCATCAGACGCACAGTGTCATAGCCCATATAGCCGACCAGACCGGCACTCATGGGGGGCAGATTGTCAGGCAGTTCGATATGGCTTTCGGCGATCAGTTTCTTGAGGCTGTCAAGCGGGGCGTCAGGCTCGGCGACAAAGGCATCGGCATCGGCCATCACACGGCGATTGAGTTCGGCCTTGTTGCCAAAGCAGCGCCAGATCAGGTCGGGTTTGAGACCGAGGAAGGAATAACGTCCGCGGACCGATCCGCCTTCAACAGATTCAAGCAAATAGGTGTTTGGCATGCCTTCGGCGATCTTGAGAAAGGCCGAGACCGGCGTATCAAGATCGGCGGTCAACGAGGTCCAGAGAACCTGTGAAATGCCATTGTCGTAGTTTTGCTTGAAACTGGTGAAATCCGGTTTGATTTCCATGATCTGTCCGATGGTTGGGCTTGGTCGGTTTGGCGATGGCGTCTGTGAGATAGAAAAAGGGCGACCGGATTTTCCGGTCGCCCCTGGATGCGTATCAGTTTGCAGCGGTCGGCTGATAAAGCTCGTTGATCACGCTGTTATTGACGCTGACCGAGATTTCCTCGTTCAGGTAGTTGAGATACTGCGCAAGGATGTCTTCGTTAAGGGCTTCCTTGAGCTCGTCATTTACCGGTGCGGCATCGGCGGTGTTGATGTCGGCGGCCTGAATTTCATCAAGCTTGACGATCATGACGTCTTCGCCGGTCTGGACGGCTTTGGCCTTGCCGTCTTCAAGGGTGAAGAGGGCAGCGGCAACCGCCGGGTTGACGTCATCTGCAAGACCACGGCCGGTACGGCGGGTCAGGCCGGTTTCACGAACGTCTGCGCCATCTTCGGAGGCGAGGGTTGCGAGATCAGCACCGGACGTATTGATGTTGCCAGCCAGTTCTTCGGCCTTTTCCATCATCAGGCGTTGGCGTTCTTCGGCGGTCCATGCGGCAACAACTTCGTCGCGGACTTCGTCAAACGGACGCAGGGCCGACGGGGTTACGTTTTCAACACGAACGACATAACGCGTGCCCGAAGCGGTTTCTTCAAGGAAGCTTTCCTCGCCGTTTTCGAGCTCGAAGATTTTGGCGTTGATTTCGTCTGCGCCGTCAACGTTCTGACCTGCAAGGCCTTCGCCACGGACAACACCGTCAAGCTTGTAGGTCTTTGCGCCAACATCGCGTGCGGCGTCTTCGATCGGGGTGCCGGCACCGAGTTCTTCGTCAAAGGTGGCCGCCAGATCATAGATGGCGTCTTCGGCTTTGAACTGTTTGAGGCCGTCAACAATGATGTCGCGGACTTCATCAAGGCTTTGGGTGCTGCCCGGGGTGATCGACGGAACACGGATGATGTGCCAGCCAAGGGCGGTTTCAACCGGCTCGGAGATGCCGCCTTCGTCAAGCGAGAAGGTCGCATCGCGGAGATCGGGCAGGATGTCGTTCGCCGTGAACTGGCCAAGTTTGACCATGGCTTCGTCCATGTTCGCGTCTTCTTTGGCAACCGTCATGAAGTCTGCACCTTCGGTCAGCCGCTTATAGGCTTCACGGGCGGTCTGTTCTTCGTTCGGCGAAAACAGGATTTGTTCGACGGTGCGTTTTTCCGGGGTCTGGAATTCCGGTTCGCGTTGTGCATAGGCGTCGGCGATTTCTTCGTCGGTTACGGTGACGGTCGAAATCAGGTCAGCGGCACTCAGCGTTGCAAGGGTGACATTGCGGCTTTCCGGTGCGGTGAACTGGGCCGCGTTTTCTTCGTGATAGGCACGAAGGGTCGCGTCATCAGCCGGTTCGATGTCGGAAAACGCATCCTTGTTCAGCGTAAAGAACGAACCGCTGCGCTGTTCATTGCGGTAAGCGACGATCTGACGCGCCATGATGTCTGGGACCGTTGCCGGGTTGGTCAGGCTGCTGACAACCTGCTGGCTCATCATGTCGCCGCGCACACCGTTGATGAATTCGTTTTCGGTGTAGCCAGCCTGATACAGGGCCTGCAGGAAGCGATCACGGCTGAACTGGCCGGTGGTCGGGTCCTTGAAGCTGTCAGACGAGAAGATCTGATCACGGACGGCTTCGTCGCTGATGCCGATACCGATGTTTTTGGCATCTTCACGCAGGATCTTCTGAGATACAAGCGACTGCACCGTATTGTTCAGAAGGCCCATCTGAATGGCCTGCTGCTGGTTGAAGTTCGGTCCGAACATGTTTTGCATATTCTGCACGCTACGCTGGAAGGCGCGATCCAGTTCGACCGGGGTGATCCGTTGGCTGCCGATTTCGGCAACTTCACGCGAGGTGCCCAGATTGAGCATCGATGCGTTCAGGCCCCAGATCACGAAGCTCAGTGCAATCACGCCAAAGATAATCTTGGCGAAGATTGATTTCGAAAATGTGCGAATGCCAGCAAGCATATGATAAGCCTAACAATCCGTGGTTTGACGCCAAAATCAGGCTTTGACGTCGTTTCATTATGGTCGCCCGGACGACGCGATAGACGAAAAGGCCCGAGCAAATTTGCCGCGCATCTTAATGGCGAGTGTTATCAGCGGCAACAGGCGATTGTATAGAAGATGACTGCAATCACATCCTAAATACGTGATCGGGCGTTTTCGGGTACTTGGCCCCGCTGGCATGGCATGCTAAAACCCGCGTCGAAACAGGTCCTGTAACAAATCGTATCAACCGCAAACCGGTTGTTAAGGTCTTGAAACAAGGACACTACACAGACAAATGTGAACCTGATCAGCACGAGGTAGCTCCCATGACCCAACGCCGTCCCCTGATTGCCGGAAACTGGAAAATGAACTGTTTGCGTGCAGACGGTCTTGCGCTGGCATCAAGCCTGGCGGCAAAGGCATCTGAAAAAGGGGCGCTTGGTTGCGATATTCTTGTTTGTCCGCCGGCAACGCTTTTGTCCGAGGCAGTTGGTGTGACCAGGGGAAGTGCGGTTGCCGTCGGTGGGCAGGATTGCCATGCGGCGATTTCAGGCGCGCATACCGGTGATCTGGCCGCCCCGATGCTGGCCGATATTGGCGCACAATATGTTCTGGTTGGTCATTCCGAACGCCGTGCCGATCATGGTGAAAGTTCAACCGATATTCGCAAAAAGGCGATTGCGGCCCATGATGCCGGTCTGATCGCGGTGGTTTGCGTTGGCGAGACCGAGGAAGAACGCGATCTTGGTGCAACTTTGCCGGTGGTGAACGGGCAGGTGGCGGTATCGCTTCCCGATGGGGCGACGGCGAAAAACACGGTTGTTGCCTATGAGCCGGTCTGGGCGATTGGCACGGGCCGGACTGCCAGTGTCGAAGAAGTTGCCGAAGTGCATGCTGCGATCCGTGCAGGTCTGATGGCACGGTTTGAGGATGGTGATCAGTTCCGAATTCTGTATGGTGGTTCGGTCAAGCCGTCGAATGCCAAGGAATTGATGGCTGTCGAAGATGTCGATGGTGCACTTGTCGGCGGGGCCAGCCTTAAGGTTGAAGATTTCTGGCAGATTATTGAATCTTGTGCCTGACCGACTGCGGTGCAGATTTTGTTTAATATGGTCTAGCCAACAGCCATAAAACGCGTTAAATACGCATCAAATTTATGCCCGATCCGGGCCGAATTGCGTTTGGATCGGTTGATTAGGACAAGAGTTTCGACACCATGCAAACAGTCATTCTGGTAATCCACCTTCTTCTTGCGCTCGGCTTGATCGCTGTGATTCTCGTGCAGCGCAGCGAGGGCGGTGGGCTTGGTATCGGCGGTAACAGCGGCGGCGGAGGCGGCGGCGGTGGTTTCGGCGTGATGAGCTCACGCGGCGCTGCGAACCTGCTGACCCGTACTACTGCTATTCTGGCAGGCGCATTCATGATCACCAGCATCATTCTTGCCCTTCAGTCGAATACCCACACCCAGCCGGCTTCGATCCTTGATCAGGCGCCGGAACCGGCCCCCGCGGTCACCGAGCCTGCCGAGGACACCGGTCCCGCGGCTCCGACCCGATAAACAAATTAACCGACGACCTGAGGCGGCAAACTTGCCGCCTCAATTTTTGATTGTTGAATTCCCCGGTTCGTGATGCACTGAATGGCATCGAACCGAGGCTTTGTGCTTTGAGATGAGGCCAAGATAATGACTCGTTTTATCTTTATTACCGGTGGCGTGGTTTCCTCGCTGGGCAAAGGTCTGGCTTCCGCTGCTTTGGGGGCGTCCCTGCAGGCACGCGGCTTTACAGTTCGTCTGCGTAAACTTGATCCGTACATCAACGTCGATCCGGGCACCATGAGCCCGTACCAGCATGGCGAATGCTATGTGACCGAAGATGGTGCGGAGACCGACCTTGATCTTGGCCACTATGAACGTTTCACCGGCGTATCATCGCGCCGGTCCGACAACGTCACCACCGGTCGTATCTATTCCAACGTGATCGCGCGTGAACGTCGCGGCGATTATCTTGGCGGGACTGTGCAGGTCATTCCGCACATCACCGATGCGATCAAGGAATTCGTCATGTCGGATGCGACCGAGGATTTTGTCCTGGTCGAAATCGGCGGCACGGTGGGTGACATCGAAAGCCTTCCGTTCCTTGAAGCCATCCGTCAGATGGGCAATGACCTTGGCGATGGCCGGGCCTTGTTCATGCACCTGACGCTTGTTCCTTATATTTCGTCTGCCGGGGAGCTTAAAACCAAGCCGACCCAGCACTCGGTCAAGGAGCTGCAGAGTGTCGGTATTCAGCCAGATATTCTTCTGTGCCGTTGCGATCGCGAAATTCCGATCAATGAACGTCGCAAGATTGCGCGTTTCTGTAACGTCCGTGAAGCGGCGGTTATTCCGGCCTATGACGTTGATAACATCTATCAGGTGCCGATCAGCTACCACCAGTATGGTCTGGATAACGAAGTGCTGTATCACTTCGGCCTGCAGGCGCAGGAACCCGATCTGCAGCCGTGGGAAGATATCTGCAACACCATCCGCAATCCGGAAGGTGAGGTCACCATCGGCATCGTTGGTAAATACATCCAGCTTCCCGATGCCTATAAGTCACTGACCGAAGCACTGACCCATGGTGGTATCGCCAACAAGGTGCGCGTCAAACTGGAATGGATTGCATCTGACGAGCTGGAAAAAGAAGGCAACGTCAACGAAATCCTGTCCAAGCTTGATGCGATCATGGTTCCGGGCGGCTTTGGCGAGCGTGGCACCGAAGGCAAGATTGCCGCGGCCCGCTATGCGCGTGAAAACAAGGTGCCGTATTTCGGGATTTGCTTTGGCATGCAGATGGCGGTTCTGGAAGCGGCCCGTAACCTTGCCGGGCTTAAGGATGCGTCCTCGTCCGAATTTGGTCCGACCAAAACCCCGCTTGTCGGTCTGATGACCGAATGGGCGAAAGATGGTGGCTCGGTCGAGCGTCGTTCTGATGACGATGACCTTGGCGGCACCATGCGTTTGGGTAACTACGAGTGCAAACTTGTTGATGGCACTCGTGCACGCGAGATTTATGGCAGCGAAACCGTTCTTGAACGTCACCGCCATCGGTATGAGGTGAACGTCAACTTCATGGGCCAGCTTGAAGAGAAGGGCCTGAAGTTCTCAGGGCTGTCGCCGGATGGTCGTTTGCCGGAAATCGTCGAATATCCGGATCATCCGTGGTTCATCGGTGTTCAGTTCCACCCGGAACTGCGTTCGCGTCCGCTGGATCCGCATCCGCTGTTTGTTTCCTATATCAAGGCCGCCAAAGAGCGCAGCCGTCTGGTATAAGCCTGGTATCTGAGTGCCAGAACAAACAGCCACAAGTGATCGACAGAAAGTCAGTGCAATGACCGAAATTAAAACCGTCAAAGTCGGCAATATCGAAATCGCCAACGACAAGCCGTTTGCCGTTCTGGCAGGCCCGTGCGCGATCGAAAGCCGTCAGCACGCGCTCGAGATGGCCACAGCCCTTAAGGAACTGTCCGAAGGGCTTGGCATCGGGCTTGTTTATAAAAGCTCGTTTGACAAGGCCAACCGGACCAGCACCACGTCCAAACGTGGTGTCGGCCTTAAGGAAGGTCTCGATATCCTGGCCGAGGTCAAGGAAGTCACTGGGCTTCCGATCGTGACCGACGTGCATTTGCCAGATCAGTGTGCGGCGGTGGCCGAGGTTGCCGATATCCTGCAGATCCCGGCATTCTTGTGCCGTCAGGCCGATCTGTTGCAGGCCGCTGGCAAAACGGGCCGCGCGGTCAATGTCAAAAAGGGTCAGTTCCTGGCACCTTGGGACATGGTCAATGTGGCCAATAACCTGGCTGCGACCGGCAATGAAAACATCATGCTCTGTGACCGTGGGACCAGCTTTGGCTATAACACGCTTGTCACGGACTTCCGCGGACTTCCCACCATGGCCCGTCAGGGCTATCCGGTTGTCTTCGATGCCACCCATTCGGTTCAGCAGCCGGGCGGACAGGGCACCTCGTCAGGTGGCCAGCGCGAATTCGCGCCAGTTCTCGCCCGTGCGGCCGTTGCGGTTGGTATCGCAGCACTGTTTATCGAAACCCACGATAACCCGGCGACGGCCATTTCCGATGGCCCGAACCAAATCCCGTTGAACAAGCTTCCCGAAGTTCTTTCGGTTCTGATGGAACTGGACAAGGTGGCAAAAGCCAATCCGGTTCGTCTGGATATGTTTGACGCGTAAATAACAAATGCCGCCAGCACGTGATTGGCGGCATTCTTTTTTGCTGTAACCTGCATGCCTGATGGTCAGGTATGGTTCCTACCAGTGAGGAGAACGTTTCTGTCATGACCGCTATTATCGATATTCGCGGCCGCGAAATCCTTGACAGCCGTGGTAACCCGACGGTCGAAGTTGATGTCACCCTGGAAAATGGCGCCTTTGGTCGTGCTGCCGTTCCTTCGGGCGCATCCACCGGTGCACACGAAGCCGTCGAACTGCGCGACAAGGAAGACCGTTACCTTGGCAAAGGTGTGACCAAGGCGGTTGCATCCGTAAACGGTGAAATCTTTGAGGCGCTGGCTGGCATGGATGCCGAAGACCAGCTTGCCGTCGACAATGTCATGATCGACCTTGATGGCACCGAAAACAAAGGCCGTCTGGGCGCAAACGCCATTCTGGGCGTGTCGCTGGCGACTGCGAAGGCCGCCGCCGAGGACGCCGGTCTTCCGCTTTATCGTTATGTCGGTGGGTCGTTTGCCCGCACGTTGCCGGTGCCGATGATGAACATCATCAATGGCGGCGAGCATGCCGATAACCCGATCGACGTTCAGGAATTCATGATCATGCCGGTTTCGGCCGAGACGTGCTCGGACGCGATCCGCATGGGTGCGGAAATCTTCCACAACCTGAAAAAGGCGTTGTCGGCAGATGGTTTGAACACCAACGTTGGTGACGAGGGCGGCTTTGCGCCGAACATCGCATCGACCGAGGCTGCGATCAGCTATGTCATGAAGTCGATCGAGGCTGCTGGCTATCGCCCGGAAGAAGACGTTGTACTCGCCCTTGACGCGGCATCGACCGAGTTCTTCAAGGACGGCAAATATGTTCTGGCCGGCGAGGGCAAATCCCTTGATCCGAGCCAGATGGTCAAATACTGGGCCGACCTTGTGGGCAAATACCCGATCTTCTCCATCGAAGACGGCATGGCCGAAGACGATTGGGATGGTTGGGCAGAACTGACAGCCGCCATCGGTGCCAAGACCCAGCTTGTGGGCGATGACCTGTTTGTCACCAACCCGAAACGTCTGGCAGATGGCATCAAAAAGGGTGTTGCCAACTCGATCCTCGTCAAGGTCAACCAGATCGGCACGCTTTCGGAAACGCTGGAAGCCGTCGAAATGGCACACCGTGCCGGGTACACCGCTGTGATGTCGCACCGTTCGGGCGAAACCGAAGATGCGACCATTGCTGATCTGGCGGTTGCCACCAACTGTGGTCAGATCAAAACCGGTTCGCTGTCGCGTTCTGACCGTATGGCAAAATACAATCAGCTGATCCGCATCGAGGAACTTCTTGATGCCGGCGCACACTTCCCGGGTCGTTCGATCCTGAAGTAAGGGCTGCTGATATTTCGACTGCGTAACAGGCCGCTTCCCGATCCGGAGGCGGCCTGTTTTGCTTGTGCGACAAGGGATAAATTCGAATATCAGGATTAGTGAATTGAGCGTAATCGCGCAGCTTTGCGCAGATTGCTTAACTCTATTTTTACCCGAATATGCGCATGGTAACGGGTAATCTTGCCGGTTTTCCCGACTTGTCCGATGGTAAATCATTGTCAGACAAGCGAAATAACGTATGTGGTTTTTACGTTATGCGGCCGGAACGAAGTATTTGGTCATCACGTCGCACAGATGTGCAAGGGGCATAAGGTAAATGTCGTCCAGTTCACCGGTCATTCTTCGCCTGAAACAGGCTGTCGCACCGGTAATCGCATTTACCGTGATGGCGTATTTCATCTTCCATAGCGTCGAAGGCGAACGTGGGCTTTTGAATTACTGGTCGATGCAAGACCGGGTCAGCCAGATCACCCAGGTTCTTGAAGAAACGACCGAGCGTCGCAAGTTGCTTGAACAACATGTGCTTTCGCTGCGTGCCAGCCACCTTGATCCGGATCTGCTTGATGAGCGGGCACGCGCGATGCTGAATGCCGCCCATCCCGACGATGTGATCATCTTCCACCATGATGGTTATAGCGATGTCATCACGGCAGCAGCCGCAGCCGACGCCAACTGAGCCTGATGCCTGCTTTGAGTGGGCGAGGGATCTGGTGCGAAAGAATCCGCTGGCGGCACAATCGTAATTCCCTGCGTAAAATGGCTCTGTACTGTTGACCAGATCACAGTTTGACAGAAATTTTGGGTTGTGAATTGTGTTCAGCAATAATCGCAAACGGGTAAGTCGTTGTTTAAACTGACTTCTGGTTTAGGGCGCTATTTTGCCAAACCGAGTAGAGGTCATTGATATACAATGCATTCTTTCGGTTGTTTTCCGTTTTGCGCTGCTATGCGGTATTATCCCCGCGAAAGCATAGCATTTGTGACGCAGGGGAATGAACGAGTTTTAAAGCAGTCGTCCAAGGTGCTGAAAATCCTGCAACTCTGTAAAAACGTGTAAACTCAAAGATTAACTGAAATCAGGTTTATTTGTGATTGTGCGTTGCAAAACAACAGTTTAATCGAGGTTAGATTGCTTGCCCTTGTGGTCTGTTTTCGGTAGTCATTTCGGTGGTCCAGTACCGAATTAAGCACTCATACATGATGCTTAAGCGATAGCCATCCACCGGGAGGAAACATGGCGACCACACCAAAACGCAAACGCGGCACGACGCGCGCCGACAATCAGGCGAGCAGTGACGATCTCCTCAAATATTACCGTGAAATGCTTCTGATCCGTCGCTTTGAAGAAAAAGCCGGTCAGCTGTATGGCATGGGTCTCATTGGCGGTTTCTGCCACCTTTATATCGGGCAGGAAGCCGTTGTTGTCGGCATGCAGGCCGCCGCATCGAACGAAGATGGTGTTATCACCAGTTATCGCGATCACGGGCATATGCTTGCAACCGGCATGGATGCCGCCGGTGTGATGGCCGAACTGACGGGCCGCGAAGGCGGGTATTCCCGCGGTAAAGGCGGCTCGATGCACATGTTCTCCAAGGAAAAGAATTTCTATGGTGGTCATGGTATCGTGGGTGCGCAGGTTCCGCTCGGAACCGGTATTGCCTTTAGCTACAAATACCGTGGCGAAAACAAGGTTTGCATGACCTATCTGGGTGACGGTGCCGTCAACCAGGGCCAGGTCTATGAAGCATTCAACATGGCAGCCCTTTGGCAGCTTCCGGTGATTTACTGCATCGAGAACAACCAGTATGCGATGGGCACCTCGACCCAGCGTCACTCGTCGAGCCCGGATCTGTATGAACGTGGTAAGGCCTATGGCATTCCCGGTGAACAGGTTGATGGCATGGACGTTCTGGCGGTCAAGGCTGCTGGTGAGCGCGCTGTGGAACATTGCCGTTCAGGCAAGGGGCCTTATATCCTTGAGCTGAAAACCTATCGCTATCGCGGGCATTCCATGTCCGACCCGGCGAAATACCGTACCAAGGACGAGCTCGACAAAATGCGTAAAGAGCACGATCCGATTGATATGGTCAAAAAACTCCTGATCGACGGCGACATCATTGATGAAGCCGGTCTGAAAGACATCGACAAGGAAGTGAAAGCCGAAGTCGCAAAAGCGGCCGAGTTCGCGCAGAACAGCCCGGAACCGGATGTTTCCGAACTGTTTACCGACATTCTGATCGACGCGTGATCGCAAGCTCTGCGAACCGCTTTTGAACGATATTTCCCGGGAGAGAGGGAACAATGCCGATTGAAGTTTTGATGCCGGCCCTGTCGCCGACCATGACCGAAGGCACACTTGCCAAATGGAACGTCAAGGAAGGCGACACTGTCGCATCCGGTGACGTGATCGCAGAAATCGAAACCGACAAAGCCACGATGGAAGTCGAGGCCGTAGACGAGGGCACCATTGGTAAGCTCGTTATCGAAGCCGGTACCGAGAATGTCGCGGTCAATCAGGTGATTGCCTATATCCTTGAAGAAGACGAAGACGCGTCAGCACTTGATAACGTTTCTGCGTCCTCTGAACCCAAGAAAGACGCCGCACCGGCAAAAGAAGAAGAATCTTCCAAGGAAGAATCATCTGACAAAGCACCGGCATCGGCATCTTCGAATGCCGCACCGGTTTCTGCCAGTGGTGCGATTGAACGTTCTGACGCCGAGCCGCGCGCAATGAGCGTGATGAACGCGACCCAGGACGAAAAGACCTATACCAGCTTTAAAACCCAGACCGTTCGTGAAGCCCTGCGTGATGCAATGGCCGAAGAAATGCGTTCTGACGAAAACGTCTTCGTCATGGGTGAAGAAGTTGCGCAGTATCAGGGTGCCTACAAGGTTACCCAGGGTCTTTTGGATGAATTCGGTGACAAGCGCGTGATCGATACTCCGATCACCGAGCACGGTTTCACCGGCCTTGCAACCGGCTCGGCCTTTATGGGCCTTAAGCCGGTTCTGGAATTCATGACCTTTAACTTCGCAATGCAGGCGATTGACCAGATCATCAACTCTGCTGCGAAGACGCTGTATATGTCTGGTGGCCAGCTTGGTTGCCCGATCGTGTTCCGTGGCCCGAACGGTGCCGCATCGCGCGTCGGTGCCCAGCACTCGCAGTGCTATGCATCTTGGTATGCACATTGCCCGGGTCTCAAGGTTGTTGCACCGTGGTCGGCCGCAGACGCCAAAGGCCTTCTGAAGGCGGCAATTCGCGACCCGAACCCGATTGTCTTCCTTGAGAACGAAATCATGTACGGTCAGAGCTTTGAAGTGCCTGACGACGAAGATTTCGTCCTGCCGATTGGTCAGGCCAAGATCGAACGCGAAGGGACCGATGTTACCATCGTTGCTTTCTCGATCATGGTGGGCAAGGCGCTTAAGGCGGCCGAGCAACTGGCAGAGCAGGGCATCTCGGCAGAGGTCATCAACCTGCGCACCATCCGTCCGCTGGATGTGAACACCATCGTGCGTTCGGTCATGAAGACCAACCGTCTGGTGACTGTTGAGGAAGGCTGGCACTTCTCGGGTATTGGTGCGGAAATCGCGTCTGTTGCGATGGAACATGCATTTGATTACCTCGATGCACCGGTTGCCCGTGTAACCGGCGAAGACGTTCCGATGCCGTATGCTGCCAACCTGGAGGCGCTTGCGCTTCCGCAGGACAGCCACATCGTCGCCGCGGCCAAGGCCGTTTGCTATCGCTAAGTAAGACGGACAGGGGCTGGTCGCGGGTTATACCGCGCCGCCCCGTTACCGGGAGAATGCGTTCATGCCTGTAAAAGTATTGATGCCGGCCTTGTCGCCGACCATGACCGAAGGCACCTTGGCGAAATGGCACGTCAAGGAAGGCGACACCGTTGAATCGGGTGACGTCATCGCCGAAATCGAAACCGACAAAGCCACGATGGAAGTCGAAGCCGTCGACGAAGGCAAGATCGGTAAAATTCTTGTTTCCGAAGGCAGCGAAAACGTTGCGGTAAACGAAGTTATCGCGTTGCTGCTTGAGGAAGACGAAGACGAAAGCGCGCTTGAAGGTGCAGACACGTCTGCTGCCAGCACGTCTGGCGGCGGTGAAAGTGCGCCGGCCAAGGACGACGCCAAAGAGGAAAAAGCACCAGCAGCAGCCGAGAAACCGGCTTCTGGTGACGACAAGCCGGCACCGGCAGCCCCGGTTTCCGGTGGCAAGCGCATCAAGGCAAGCCCGCTTGCGCGTCGTATTGCAGCCAACGAAGGTGTCGAGCTTTCTGATGTTTCCGGTTCGGGCCCGCGTGGTCGTATCGTGAAACGCGATATTGAGGCGGCTCTGTCGTCGAAACCGGCCGAAAAATCCGCCGCATCCGAAGACAAGAAATCGGCAGATGCACCGGCAGCAGCAAGTGCACCGGCCGCATCTGGCTGGAACCCGGATCTTACCGGTCTTCCGGAATACGAAGAAATCCCGAACAGCGGCATGCGAAAAACCATCGCGCGTCGCCTGACCGAATCCAAGCAGCAGGTTCCGCACTTCTACCTGACGGTGGATTGCGAACTCGACAATCTGTTGGCCACCCGCAAGCAGCTCAATGAAAAGGCGGGCGAGGGTGTCAAGATTTCGGTCAATGATTTCGTCATCCGTGCGGTTTCGCTGGCGCTGAAAAAGGTTCCGGCTGCGAACTCCATCTGGACCGACAAGGCGACCCTGCAGTGCAAGAAACAGGATATCTCGGTGGCGGTTGCCATCGAAGGTGGCCTGATCACGCCGGTTGTTCGCGATGCCGGTTCGAAAGGCCTTGCTGAAATCTCAGGCGAGATGAAGGCACTGGCTGGCAAGGCACGCGACGGCAAACTGAAGCCGGAAGATTATCAGGGCGGGACCTTCTCGGTCTCCAACCTGGGCATGTTCGGCATCAAGGACTTCTCGGCGATTATCAATCCGCCGCAGGGCTGCATCCTTGCAGTTGGTGCGGGTGAACAGCGCCCGGTCGTCAAGGACGGTGCACTGGCAATCGCCACTGTCATGACCTGCACCCTTTCTGTTGACCATCGCGCGGTCGATGGCGCAGTCGGTGCGGAATTCATGGCCGAATTCAAAAAGCTTATTGAAGATCCGCTGAGCATGTTGCTCTAGGGTCCAAAGTTGCGCGGGGGCTTTAACAAGTCCCCGCAAGCATTTGAATTTAAAAGACCTGTAACCATTAATGGGCAGGCGAAGGAGATCCTACGATGGCGGATAACAATTTCGACGTAATCGTGATTGGCGCAGGCCCGGGTGGTTATGTAACTGCAATCCGTGCGGCCCAGCTTGGCTTGAAAACGGCTGTTGTCGAACGTGAACATGTTGGCGGTATTTGCCTGAACTGGGGCTGCATCCCGACCAAGGCGCTGCTGCGTTCGGCCGAAGTTTATCGCAACATGCACCACGCAAAGGATTATGGTCTTTCATGTGAAAAGCCGTCCTTTGATCTGGATGCGGTGATTCAGCGTTCGCGCGGTGTGTCCAAGCAGCTTGCCGGTGGTGTTGGTCATTTGCTGAAAAAGAACAAGGTGACCGTGATCAACGGTGAAGCCAAGTTCGACGGCCCGAAAAAGATCGTGGTCGAAGGCAAGGACAAGGGCACCTATACCGCGAAGAATTATATCATCGCGACCGGTGCGCGCGCCCGTTCATTGCCGGGTCTTGAGGCCGACGGCAAGGTTGTCTGGGACTACAAAAAGGCGATGACGCCTGACAAGATGCCTAAAAGCCTTGTTGTGGTGGGGTCCGGTGCCATCGGGATCGAGTTTGCCAGCTTCTATCACACCATGGGTGCGGATGTGACCGTGGTGGAAATCATGCCGCAGATCATGCCGGTTGAAGACAAGGAAGTCGCAGGCCTGGCGCAGAAGATGATGACCAAGGACGGGATGAAGATCCTGACCGAAGCCAAGGTCGCGAACCTTAAGCGCAATTCCGATAACGTTGTTGTCACGGTGGAAACCAAGGACGGCAAGAAACAGGAATTGACCGTTGATCGCGTGATTTCGGCTGTTGGTGTGATCGGCAATACCGAAGGTCTTGGTCTTGAAACCACCAAGGTCAAGGTTGATCGCAACGTGATTGATACCGACGAGTATTCGGCAACCGCGGAACCGGGCATCTATGCCATTGGTGACGTTGCCGGGCCGCCGATGCTCGCACACAAGGCCGAGCACGAAGGTGTCATCTGCATTGAAAAGATTGCCGGTGTCAAAGGCGTTCATCCGCTTGATCCGCGCAAGATCCCGGGTTGCACCTATTGCCATCCGCAGGTCGCAAGTGTCGGCCTGACCGAAGCCAAGGCCAAAGATGCCGGTTATGAAGTCAAGGTCGGCAAGTTCCCGTTCATTGGTAATGGCAAGGCGGTCGCCCTTGGCGAGGCCGAAGGTCTGGTCAAGACCGTGTTTGATGCCAAGACCGGTGAATTGCTTGGTGCGCACATGGTTGGTGCGGAAGTGACCGAGCTGATCCAGGGCTTTGTGGTTGCGATGGGTCTTGAAACGACCGAGGAAGATCTGATGCATACGGTCTTCCCGCATCCGACGCTTTCGGAAATGATGCATGAGTCGGTCCTTGACGCCTATGGCCGTGCGATCCACTTCTAGAGCTTGAGATATTGTGTCGTGCCGGGCGGACATGCCCGGTATGATCACCTTTTACGAATGTCGGTTTGACAAATGCGCGGCGTGGCGGCAAATTGCCGCCCGTCCAATCCTTCGGAGGTAACTCTATGTCGACGGCGCCCAGCGAACAGAAACCCGTTCGTCACCCGGAAAAACAGAAACGGCCAGATCGCCCGTCGGGGCGCAAACCGTCCTGGATCAGGGTCAAGGCTCCGACCTCCAAGGGGTATCAGGAAACCCGCGACCTTGCGCGTGGCCTGAACCTTCATACTGTATGTGAAGAAGCCGCATGCCCGAATATCGGCGAATGCTGGCAGAAGAAACACGCATCCTTCATGATCATGGGCGATACCTGCACGCGTGCATGTTCGTTCTGTAACGTCAAAACCGGGATGCCGAACGCGCTTGACCCGTTCGAGCCGGAAAACCTGGCGATGGCGGTTGCCGACATGCAGCTTAAGCATGTTGTGATCACGTCTGTTGACCGTGATGATCTGGCCGATGGCGGGGCAGCGCATTTTGCCCGCGTTATTGAGGCGATCCGTCACAAGTCGCCGGGAACCACGATTGAAATCCTGACCCCGGACTTCCGTGACAAGCCGGGTGCGGTTGAAATCGTTGCCAAGGCCCGTCCGGACGTGTTCAACCACAATCTTGAAACCGTTCCGCGGCTTTATACCAATATTCGTCCGGGGGCGCGCTATTACCAGTCGCTGCGTATTCTTGATCGCGTCAAACAGATTGACCCAACGATCTTTACCAAATCCGGCCTGATGGTTGGTTTGGGTGAGGAACGCAAGGAACTGGCACAGGTGATGGATGACCTGCGTGTGGCCGATGTCGACTTCCTGACGATTGGCCAGTATCTGCAGCCGACGCTCAAGCACGAGCCGGTCCACAAGTTTGTGACACCTGATGAGTTTAACGAATATGCATCGATGGCACGTGGCAAGGGCTTCTTGATGGTATCGGCAACGCCGCTAACACGGTCGAGCTATCATGCGGACCGCGATTTCGAGCAGCTTCGTGAAGCGCGCGAGAAGAAGCTGGCTGCTGCCGATGCTGCCAAAGCCAAGGCGGAACAGACCGTAACGGCGGCGCAGTAATCCTTTCACCCGTTTAGCCACAGACCACGACGATCAAGGGAGATATCGCGTGCCGACGCATGCAGAGCGCAGGAAGCTGCCCTATACGCCGGAACAACTCTTTGATCTTGTCGCGGATATCGATTCCTATTCGGAGTTCCTTCCGTGGTGTGTCGCATCGCGGGTGCGCAAGCGTGAAGGCAATGTGCTTAAGGCGGATCTTGTGATCGGCTTTAAGATGTTTCGCGAAAAATACACATCGAAAGTCACCCTGCAGCGCCCGGATCGGGTCGATGTTGAATATCTGCAGGGGCCGTTCAAGTACCTTAACAATCACTGGGTGTTTGAAAAGGATGAAGACGGCGGCACGTCGCTTGATTTCTTTGTCGATTTCGAGTTTCGATCAGCACTTTTACAGAAAATGATCGGCGTTGTGTTTAACGAGGCCGTCAAGATGATGGTGGGGGCGTTTGAAACCCGCGCACGCGAAGTGTATGGCGAGCCGAACTTGCCGACATCGGAAAATCAGGCCTGATTCCCAGTCCTAGCGATCCAGCATTTCTTCGATCAGGGCAAAGGCCTTAAGGACCGTTGCCTTGCGCACGGTATGGCGATCGCCGGGAAAGACCGTATGGGTCGTGACGGTTTCACGCCCCTTGGCCGCACAGCCAAAATGAACAAGCCCGACCGGTTTGGTGTCCGTGCCGCCGCCCGGACCAGCAATGCCGGTGACCGAAACGGCGATGGTGGCATTGGGTGCACGATCAAGCGCACCTTCGCACATGGCACGCGCAACCTGTTCCGACACAGCCCCATGTTCAGCGAGCAAGTCATTGCCAACGCCGATCAGGCTGTGTTTGGCCTCGTTCGAATAGGTGACAAAGCCGCAATCGACCACCGATGAGCTGCCATCAACGCCGGTCAGGGTGCCGGTGATCAGACCGCCGGTGCAGGATTCGGCCGTGGCGATCATTTCGCCCTTGGCCTTGCAGCGCGCGATCAGGGCACTTGCCGCATTTAGAAGATCAGAGTCATTCATCATCACGATCATCCGTCCATCAGGTGTGCTCGTCAGGAGCCTGTCAGGTCGCCAGTCAGGTAAACAACGCCGACAAGCGCAATCATGGCAAAAACACCGGCCAGGACATCATCAAACATGATGCCAAACCCGCCGCCCACGCGCCGGTCAACCCAGCGTATCGGCCAAGGCTTGATGACGTCAAATATGCGGAATGCCAAAAAGGCAATCAACAGCCACACAGCATCCATCCAGACCGCGCCAAGCGGCACGACAAGCAGACACATCCATTGACCGACAACCTCGTCAATGACGATCTCGCCGGCGTCATGGATGCCCAGCATATTGCTGTACAGATGGGCGACCCAGATGCCGATGGCAAAAACGGCGATGCTGGCGATGATCAATGCCGTGTTCCCGCCATAGGCCCAGATCAACCAGCCAAAGGGCAGGGCGGCGAACGATCCGGCCGTGCCGGGTGCCTTCGGGCTTTTGCCGCTATAAAACCAGGTTGCGGCAAAGGTGATCATAAATCGGGAAAACGCCATTCTCAGCAAACGCATATGATGTGGAAGATGGCCATAGGTAACACAGCATATGAGCAGAAGGTGAAAATTTTGCGATTAAGGATGTGTTAACGGGCTTGCTTGCAGGCCGAGTTACAGGTAGCGTAAAGAAAAGGCGAAAATGTCTCAGGCGGGGTCAAAGAAACTCTGTATAACCGGGGTAACCGGACGTGCATACGGGCAACTAGGGGTTAGACACTGAATATGTCGGCGTTTGAACGCATTCGTCGGTTGGTGGATAAATGGTTTCCGGATCGGCAGTTGCTTATCCGTTCCAATGATTCCGTTTACCAGCTTCGGCTTGGAAAATACGCGCAGGTCGCACTGGCCTCATTCGGGGCAGCAGCCATAACCTGGACGGTCGGCGTTACAGGTTATAGCTGGTACCTAGATCAGCGCCTTACAATGCGTGAAGAGCAGCTTTTCAGAAGCGAGCTGTCGTACAACCGTCTGATCGCCCGGGTTACCGAAAGTCAGCGCCGTTTTGGCGAGATTACATCCCAGATGGAAGATACCCATCGTAATCTGTTGTCGATGGCGGAAAAGAACCTGCAGCTTCAGGCGCGGGTACAGGATTATACCTCCAAACTTGCTGACAGCGAGAAGGAGAAAGTCCGGATTTCATCGCTTCGCACGTCGATGGATAACCAGATGAATGCGTTGCAGGGGCAGATTGACGGGATCACCAACCGCAACCTTGCGCTGCGCGACGAATTGGAGACGGTTGAAACCGTCATGTCGCGTGTGATGCGTGAACGTGATCAGGCTTTGCAACGGTCGAAAAAGCTTCAGGGTGAACTGAGCGAAGCGCGTCAGCGTATTGCTGATTTGCACTCGATCCAGCAACAAGCCATGCAGCGGGTGGCCCAGACGGCAGATACCACCATTCTCGAGCTTGAGAATGTGCTTGAAATGACCGGCCTGCAGCCGGAAACATTTGTTCTGCCGCCGATGAAGCCGCAGCAGCCCGGTGTTGGTGGCCCGTTCGTGGCGTTTGAGCCCGAACACCCGCAGGACGAGGAATTTGTCAATACGGCGTTGGCGCTGAATGATCGCATGGATCACCTTGCCAACCTGCATGACAGGATCAAGAAGACGCCTATCGGGGAACCGGCGGCGAAATACTATCTATCGAGCTCGTTCGGTAAACGAAAAGACCCGATCAATGGTCGCTGGGCTTTTCATTCCGGTGTTGATCTTGCCGGACCGATCAAGACACCAATTCTTGCAACCGCACCGGGCAAAGTGGTGCATGCGGGATGGAGTGGCAAATACGGGAAGATGGTCGAAGTTGATCACGGAAACGGTATTCGAACCCGTTATGGCCACCTATACAAGGTCCTCGTAAAGAAGGGCGACGAAGTGCAGTACCAGGACCATATCGCCTTGATGGGAAGCACGGGCCGCAGTACCGGTAGCCATGTGCATTATGAAGTTCTGGTCAATAATAAGCCGGTCAATCCTGTAAAATTTATTGAGGCGGGACGTTATGTTTTCAAAAGCGAGCAAGACGACACAAACAACGAATAAAAGTGGTTCACACGGCGCCGAGAAAAAGGGTGGCCTGTCGGTCATCAATGCCGATCTTCGTGTGACGGGTGATCTGATTTCGGAATCCGATGTTCAGGTTGATGGTTCGGTTAATGGCGATATTCGCACACGAACCCTGACAATCGGTCAAAGCGGCGAAGTCCGCGGCGAAATCGTTGCCGACAAAATCCGCATTTGCGGCACTGTTATCGGTCAGGTCCGGGCAAAGGACGTTTCCCTTTCCGATACCGCCCGCATGATCGGTGATATTCTTCACGAAAGCCTTTCCATCGAGCCGGGTGCCCATATTGAAGGCCACTGCCGTCGCATCGAAAGTGCTGCCGACGAAGGCGGCCTGACGGTGATCCAGGCGGGGCAGGTGGTTGCTGCCAACGTGAAGAAAGAAAACAAATAATCACTTCAGTGATTTCTGTTGCGGTTTTTAGGTGGCGGGTCCGGCCATAGCAAAAACCGACAGATAAACCAAAAAAGGCAGGCACCGATTTCGGGCCTGCCTTTTTCATGTTTGGGTGCGATTGAAGCTGTCGGACGTTATGCCTTTTGCGGTTCGCCAACCAGAGGCAGCAACTCATCAAGGCCGTTCAGCACCACATCGGCGGTATGCGACAGGCGTTCGGCCGGGCTGTGTGCGCGATTGATCCAGGCGGTGCGGAAACCGAAATGCCCGGCCCCGGCAATGTCCCAGCCGTTCGACGACTGGAACGAAATCTCGGCCGGTTCGACTTCAAGCTTGTCGACGGCAAGCTGATAGACATCCGGATGCGGTTTGTAGGTTTTAAGATCATCGACACATATGATCTGATCAAACAGCGACAGAATGCCCGACGATTTGGCCGCCGAGATCAGCATATGCTTGGCACCATTGGACAGGATCGCAAGCTTGTGGCCCTGACTTTTCAGGGTTTTCAGCGTTTCGACCACTTCCGGGAAGGTATCAAGCGACAGATAGGTTTCCATCAGCTTGGCACGCAGAACCGGATCCTTTTTGCCAATCTGATCGAGCGCATAATCGAGCGCATCACCTGTCACAGTCCAGAAATCGGCAAAGTCCCCCATCAGACTGCGCAGCCAGGTGTATTCAAGTTGCTTTTGTCGCCAGAGGGATGAAAGGCGGTCTGCCTCGTCGCCGACGCTGTCGCGCAATTTGGCAACGGCAGAGCCGACATCAAACAGGGTGCCATAGGCATCGAAAACAAAAGCACGGCAGGAAGACAGTGCGTTATCGGACATATTGCTGACCTCTTCTGACAAGCAGTGTTGATCAAATATGGGGCAATTGCGCGCAGGCGCAAATCAGGACAGGCGGAAGATACCCCCGGCTGTCCTTATTCGGTATCCTGTGCTGCGTCGCTTTGGCCCATTGCGATCTCGTCCCGGGCAAAACGCCGGCGATAGACATAAGTTCCTTCCATCACACGCTGAACGTAATTTCGGGTTTCGCTATAGGGGATCATTTCGATCCAGTCGACCAGATCGACATCCGGGTCGCGCGGATCGCCATATTCGTTGATCCATTGGCGCACACGGGTCGGCCCGGCATTGTAGCTGGCAATCGTCAGGACTTCCTGACCATCCCAACGATCAAGAAGGCGGCTGAGATACGCGCGGCCAACTGCGATGTTGAAGGACGGATCTTCGATCAGGCGATCGGTGTCGTAATCAAGCTTGAGCGACTGTGCCATGCGTTTTGCCGTCGCGGGCATCAGCTGCATCAATCCACGTGCGCCAGCAGACGAGACCGCCTGCGGGTTAAACAGGCTTTCCTGACGCATGATCGCATGGACCAGCGCCGGATCAGGGGCGCGGCCCAGCGGGACCTGTTCATGGATCGGGTAGGCGGCATCAAGATAGCCACTGCCAGTCCGGATGCTGCGTTTGGCGGCAAGGATGCCCAGATCGGTGCGACCATATTCGCGCGCCAGATCGGTCGCCATGGCGAGGTATTCCGGTTCATCATGTTCGTAAACCAAGGCCATGATGAACGGACGGATGATATTGCCAAGGCCCATTGCGCCGAGCTTGCGAACGACCTGGGTCAGTTCCTGTGCTTCGAATTCGGCGCGTTGTTCGGCGGTCGGGACCGGTTGTTCAACCGAATAGGATGGTTTGCTGCCCAGTTTGTCTATGGCAAGCTGCCCATAGAAGGTATGGGCATGTTCGGCCGCGATTGCGTACCATTCCTTGGCGCGTTTCTGATCGCCAAGCGCCTCGTTGGCGCGCCCGGCCCAGTAAGAACCGCGCGACAGGCTGATCGGATATTGAACGACATCATAAAGGTTTTGGAAATGGGTCAGCGCGATGTCGGCATCACCCAAAAATTCAAGCGCGATCCAGCCGGCATACCATTCGGCCTCGGCGATATCGCCCGGATCAACCTGCCCGTGGTTGGCGACAAGGCGATAGGCATCGGTAATATGGCCCTTTTGCAGGGCACGGCGGGCCAGAATGGCCTTTTCCAGCCACCAGTATTGCGGGCGGATCGAGATATAGGCGAGATCATTGGCCTGCGAGAGCAGAAGATCACGCGCATCCTGATCGCGGTCCTTCTTGCGGCGCCAGCGCACACGTTCGTAAATCAGGCCGGGATCGTCGCGGTATTTTTCCGGAACACGATTGATCGCACCGTCAACGCCGCCACTCATGGCGCGAAGGGCTGCGCGGGCCTCGGCCAGGCGACGGTAATCGTCGCTGACATATTTCATCATGCGCGCGGCAGTCGTCAGGCGACCTTCCCATAACAGGCGATCAAGGCGCTGTTGATGGGTTTCCTGATCAATGTAATGGCCATAGCGATCAAGGAAGCGGCGTTCCTGACCGCTGCCGAAATTCTCGTTAATCCAGCTGTGACGGACCAGTGCGATGGCCGCCGATTCCTGTCCAGCACCCAGCAACGCCTTGATCTGGCGCGTTGCGCCATCAGCAGTCACGGGGGCGGATCGTTTGAACCAGGCCAGGATTTCGTCATCGGGCACGGCATCGGTCATGGCTTCTTCGGCGCGCTGTCGCAGCAGTGCCTGATTGGGCCATTTCGGATGGGCATCGATGAAGGCGGTGATTTCTTCAAAGCTGTGCCCGGAATTGGGGGCGGTCAGCAGCATCCATTCCGCTGCCTTTTGCAGCAGGGGATCATCGAAGTTGGTCAGGAGTTGTTCGAAAATGTCGGTCTTGCCATCTTCAACCGCGTCCAGAAAGGCGTTCAGGCGCGCCCGGCTGACAGCAGAATACAGCGGCGAGGGCGGCTGCGTCTGAAGAACGTTGTCTTCATTCGTTGCGGCCTGCACCTGATAACTGCCTGGTATCAAGATCGAAAAGCCCAGTGCCAATGCGCAGATCGAAATCTTGCGGAAAGACGCTTGCGCCATGTGATGTTCCCCTTGTGCCTTGCGGCAACGAATGCTCTCTCGAGCCGGGCATTATGGCAGCGAAATTGATAAAAGCCAAACAGTCCTGACGGGAATTTTCAGACCCGATCCCGGATCGCCCGGATTATTGGATACAGTGCTTGCGGGAAACCCCAACAGCGGCTATTTTCGCGACCGCTTTCAATATATCCCGAATTTGGAGATCTCTATGTTTAAGGGTTCAATCACAGCTTTGATCACACCATTCACGCAAGATGGTGCGATTGATGAAAAGGCGTTCCAGTCTTTTGTGGATTGGCAGCTTAAACAGGGCACGACAGGTGTTGTGCCTGTCGGAACCACCGGTGAATCTCCGACGCTTAGCCATGCCGAGCATCATCGCGTTGTCGAACTGGCACTTGAAGTTGCCAAAGGCCGCGGTCCTGTGATTGCGGGCACGGGTTCGAATTCGACCGCAGAAGCGGTGTCGCTGACCCGTCATGCGCAGAATGCCGGTGCGGATGCAGCACTTGTGGTAACGCCGTATTACAACAAGCCGACCCAGAAAGGCCTGTATGCGCATTACAAGGCAATTCATGACGCGACCGATATCCCGATTGTGATTTACAACATTCCGGGCCGCTCGATCGTCGATATGCATGTTGATACCATGGCGCAGTTGGCCAAATTACCGCGCATTGTCGGTGTTAAAGATGCGACCAGCGATCTGGAACGTCCGGCATTGACCCGCCTGGCGGCGGGTGCCGATTTCTGCCAGCTGTCGGGTGAAGACGGTACGATTGTGCCGTTCCTGGCACAGGGTGGTCATGGCTGCATTTCTGTGACTTCGAACATCGCGCCGAAATTGTGTGCTGATCTGCATGCGGCCTGGGCTGCGGGGAACATTTCGAAGGTTCAGGAGTTGAACTATCGACTGATGCCGGTTCACAAGGCGATGTTCTGTGAATCCAGCCCCGGACCGGTGAAATACGCAGCAGAGCTTCTTGGCCTGTGTGGCAGCCATATGCGTTTGCCGATGGTCGAGATTGCCGAAGAATCCAAACGCAAGGTCGAAGCCGCACTTAAGAATGCTGGTATTCTCGGCCAGTAAGCGATAACAAGCGTCTTATGGCACCCAAGAAAGAAACAAGTAACAACAAGATTGTCGCGCAGAACCGGCGGGCCCGCTTTGACTTTTTCCTGACGGAAACGTTTGAAGCCGGCATCGCCCTGCGTGGTACCGAAGTTAAATCGCTGCGCGATGGCAAAGGAAATATTCAGGAATCCTATGCCGAAGCGAAGAACGGCGAAGTGTGGCTGATCAACGCTTATATCCCTGAATATCAAAGCAAAATGCCGTTCGGCCACGAAGAACGCCGACCGCGCAAGCTGCTTTTGCATAAGCGTGAAATCACCAAGATGCATGATGCCCTGAACAAGAAGGGGTTCACCCTTGTACCGGTCAAGCTGTATTTCAATGAACGCGGTATTGCGAAACTTGAACTCGCCATTGCCGAGGGCAAGAAGAAGGCTGACAAGCGTGAAGCGGTCAAAGAGCGTGACTGGCAGCGCGACAAGGCGCGTTTGATGCGCGACTTTGGCTGATTGAAAGATCGGTCGCGGGCATGTGACTTGCCGTGGCCCTGTGAAAAGAGATTAAATGGCGCTGACATGGTGAACGTGTTGGCGCCATTTTTCGTATGTCGATCATCAACCAAGGAATATCCAGTGACCGAGAGCTTTTCAGGCAAGATCAAAGACAAACTGATCGCGGCCAAGCGCAAGTGGGCCGAAGACGGGCGCTTGATGACCGGCGCACCGGATACTGAGCGTGCGAACCGTTTGCCGCCGGGCCAGCGCCTTGTCACGGATTGGCCGGTTCTGGATCTTGGCATCACGCCGCATGTGTCAGCGGATGACTATCAGCTTGAAATTAACGGGCAGGTCAGAAAGCCGATGACATTGAGCTTTTCCGATCTGCTTGATTTGCCACATGTGACGGCCAAAAACGACATTCACTGTGTGACCAGTTGGTCGCGATACGAAAATCACTGGCAGGGCGTGTTGGCCACAACGCTGGCAGAGCTTGTTGATCCATTACCCGCTGCGCGTCACGTCCTGTTTACCGCCCATGACGGCTATACGACCAATGTCCGGATCGAACAGTTTCTGGATGATGACGTGCTGTTGGCCCATCATTGGGAAGGCGAGCCGCTGAGTGAAGAGCATGGCGGGCCGCTGCGTGTTGTGATCCCGAAGCTTTATTTCTGGAAAAGTGCCAAATGGGTAAAAAAGATCACCTTTGCCCGTGATGACAAGCCGGGTTTCTGGGAAGAACGCGGATATCACAACAATGCCGACCCATGGACGGAGGAGCGCTATGAATAGGCGGCAATTCGTTGTATTCTTTGTCTTTACTATTGTTGTCGTGAGTTTGTCCTGGAGGGAGACAATGGCATCGGATGATGCGCCATCTGCATACGACTTTTCTTTCCCGGCGATTGATGCCGGTGAAATCCATCTTTCAGAGTATAACGACAAAGTCGTTTTGCTGGTAAATACCGCCTCGATGTGCGGGTTTACGCCACAATATACCGGCCTGCAGAAACTGTGGGAAGACTACCGTGACGAGGGGCTTGTTGTCCTTGGCGTACCGTCGGCCGATTTTGGCGGACAGGAATATAGCGAGGATGCCGATATCCTTGATTTCTGTGAGGTCAATTTTGATGTCGACTTCCCGCTGACATCAAAAACCACGGTCAAGGGCCCGGATGCGCACCCGTTCTATAAATGGGCAGAGCAGGAATTGGGCGCTGAAAACGCCCCGCAATGGAATTTCCACAAATATCTGATTGGCCGCGATGGCAAGCTTATTCAAAGCTTTGACAGCCGTACCAAGCCGGAAGATGAGGAAATTGTCAGCGCCATTCGCGCAAGCCTTTAGGGCAAAACTGCCAAAAGACGATTTGATGACGGGACGGCGGGTTACCGCCGTCCGTCCATGACATCAAGAAATGCCAATCCGTACTGATCAAGCTTTTTGACGCCGACACCATTGATGGATGCCATATCTTCAAGGGTGCGGGGCTTGAAACGCACCATTTCCCAAAGTGTCCGGTCGCTGAAGATCACATAGGGCGGCACATTCTGGCTGGTGGCCAGTTCGCGGCGGAGCGTGCGCAAACGTTCCCAAAGATCGCGGTCTTCCTCGTTTTCGAACTCTGTATCAAAATCGCGCAGACGCTTGGTCATGGCGCGTTTGCTTTCGCCGGGATCCTTGCGCATTTCGACGACTTTTTCGCCGCGCAGAACCGGTCGGGACTCCTCGGTCAGATAGACGCCACCATGTCCTTCGACATCGACTTCGAGATATCCCATGGCTAGGAGCTGTCGGAAGACCGAGCGCCATTGTGGCTGGGCGATATCCTTGCCAATGGCATAGACCGAAAGCTTGTCATGGCCGTTTTGGCGGATTTTTTCGGTCTTGCGGCCCATCAGGACTTCGATCACATGCGCCGGGCCAAAGCGTTGGCCGGTGCGATACACCGCCGACAGCGCCTTGCGCGAGGCCTGGGTTGCATCCCAGGTATCAACCGGTTCAAGGCAGGTGTCGCAGTTGCCGCAGGGTTCGTGGCGATCTTCACCAAAATAGGACAGGATCACCTGACGGCGGCAACGGGTGGTTTCCGCAAGACCAACCAGCGCATCAAGTTTTCGCGATTCAATGCGTTTCTGGGCTTCGGGGGCGTCGGAACCTGCCACCATGCTTCGGATCGAAACAATATCGGACAGATCGTAATTCATCCAGGCATTGGCCGGCAGTCCATCACGCCCGGCACGCCCGGTTTCCTGATAATAGGCTTCCATGCTTTTGGGCAGGTTGAGGTGGGCGACAAAGCGGACATTGGGTTTGTCGATCCCCATGCCAAAGGCCACAGTGGCACAGATGATCAGCCCGTCTTCACGCAGGAAGCGGTCTTGATGAAGTTGGCGTGTTTCCTGTGCCAGACCCGCGTGATACGGCAGGGCCGGTCGACCATTTTCCGAAAGCCATTGCGCGACGTCTTCGGTTTTGCGTCGTGACAGGCAATAGACAATCCCGGCGTCCTCGGCATGTTCGCGATTAAGGAACGACAGCAGGCGTTGCTTGGCATTGCCCTTGGTTTCAATGCGATAGGTGATGTTCGGGCGGTCAAAGCCGGTGATAAAGCACTGTGCATCGGTCAGATGCAGGTTTTCGGCAATGTCTTTGCGGGTCGGTGTATCCGCCGTTGCCGTCAGCGCAATGCGCGGCACATGGGCAAAGCGTGTTGGCAGCAAATCAAGGCGGCGATATTCCGGGCGGAAATCATGGCCCCATTGCGACACGCAGTGAGCTTCATCAATCGCGAACAGTGAAATGCTGATCCGGTCGAGCAGGTTCAAGAACCGGTCAGAGGCAAAACGTTCCGGCGCCACATAAAGAAGATCGATATCACCATCGACGGCACGCGTTTCAATTTCGCGCGCGGCATCGGGGGCAAGGGTCGAATTGATAAAGGCGGCTTTGACGCCCAGCTGATTAAGCGCATCGACCTGATCCTTCATAAGCGCGATCAGGGGGGATACGACAACAGCCGTTCCCGGACGGCACAGGGCAGGAACCTGATAGCAAAGCGACTTGCCGCCACCGGTCGGCATCAGGACCAGTGCATCATTTCCAGCTATGACATGATCAATGATTTCAGCCTGTTGGCCACGAAAGCTGTCATAGCCGAACACTTCTTGCAGAACGTCAATCGGCTGACGTTGTACAGGTCGGTCGAGAAGGTCGGGCATGGGCAATGTATCGGGCAAATTAACCGTCCAGATGTGCACGAATTCCGGCAAAGACGTTTTCAAACATCTCTGGCGTCAGGCGATAGGTCTGGGTGTTGTAGCGCGAACAGTGATAGCTATCAAACAATGTGATGCCATTTTCCATTTTATGCGATGCGCCATGGCCAAATTTCAGCGATGAAAGCTTGAGCCCGAAGGTGCGTAGCATCGCCTGATGGGCTACCTGTCCAAGGCAAAGAATGGCCGACAGGTTCTTCATGGCGTCAAATTCGCTAATCAGGAACGGGCGGCAGGTATTGGCCTCTGGCCCGGTGGGTTTGTTTTCCGGGGGCACGCATTTCACCGCATTGGTGATGCGGCAATCAAGCAGTTCAAGGCCGTCATCCGGGCGTTTGTCATAAGTGCCCTTTGCAAAACCGAATTTTTTAAGCGTGTCGTACAAAAGATCACCAGCGTAATCGCCGGTGAAAGGGCGACCAGTGGCATTAGCCCCCTTAAGCCCGGGGGCAAGGCCGACAATCAGAAGACGCGCATCAAGCGGCCCGAACGGACGCACCGGCCCGTTGTAGAATTCGGGAAATTTTTCCTGATTCTTGCGGCGGAATTCAACAAGGCGCGGGCAAAGCTGACAATCGATATCGGGTTGCTGATAGGCGGTCATGGCAAGTCTGACGTTTTGCCGGTTACAGTGCGGGCTGTAACCGGTGGTGATCAGGGCAGGGTGACGGGCGACGCGGTGTCGCGATCAATCGTAATCGAATTCTTCGAGATCGGGATGTTCAGGATGATCGTCGATATCGGGGTGATCGTCGTCGCGGCGTTGCTGAACCTTGCGCGCAATCGTGCCTTCAAGGGCGGTCAGTTCGATAAAGTTATCGGCCTGACGGCGCAATTCGTCGGCAACCATCGGCGGGTTTGATTTGACGGTCGAAACAACAGTGACGCGCACACCTTTGCGCTGCACGGCGTCAACCAGACGGCGGAAATCACCATCGCCCGAGAAAATAACAACATGATCAAGGTGCTGCGCCATTTCCATGACGTCAATTGCCAACTCGATATCCATGTTGCCCTTGATCTTGCGGCGACCGGCGGCATCGGTAAATTCCTTGGTCGGTTTGGTGACCATGGTGTAGCCGTTATAGTCCAGCCAATCGACAAGCGGGCGGATCGGGGAATATTCCTGATCTTCAATCAGGGCGGTGTAGTAGAAGGCCCGGATCAGCTGACCTTTCTGGGCAAAAAGATCCAAAAGACGTTTGTAATCAATGTCAAAACCAAGGGCACGGGCAGCGGCATAAAGATTGGAGCCGTCGATAAATAACCCGATGCGTTCTTGCGGGTAAAAAATCATCGTTAAATTCCTCAAACATCAAATTTAATTATGCAGTTCCTAAAATACGGAACTTTCAAATACAGACCTTTCATGTTTACCGTGGGCGCCGGGACAAAGAAAGGCGAAAATATCGTGGACAGAGCAGGGTGGCTCCCTTAGATATGCCGTCTTTCCGAACCTTGTCATACGCCCAATCACCGAACCGAAGGTCTTCTTTGTGCGCAATTCTTCACCGTCAGACACCAGCATGATCGCGGATGACGCTATCCTGATTGCTTTCGGTGCAAATTTGCCTACCGAAGAATATGGTGCGCCTGCACAAACATTGAAAGCCGCACTGCGTCGATTGGCCGAAAATGGCGACATTTCGATCGATCAGGTATCATCGTTTTATGAAACCGCACCGGTGCCGATTTCTGATCAGCCCTGGTACGTTAACGGTGTTGCACGCATTTCGACGGAACTGTCTGCGCACGATCTGCTTGAACGTTTGCACGAAGTTGAGGCCGAATTCGGGCGTGTCCGGCGGGAACGCAATGCCGCGCGCGTCATTGACCTTGACCTGATTGCCTATGGCCAGGAACTGGTGCGCGAGGAGGGCGGCATTCAGGTGCCGCACCCACGGATGGCGGAGCGGGCGTTTGTCTTGCTGCCCTTGCGGGATGTGGTTGCCGACTGGGTTCACCCGGTTTTGAACCGCACAGTAGACGATCTGATTTCGGATCTGCCAGCCGATCAGCAGATTCGCAAACAAACGAATGGCTGATAAAGCATGCGAAAACCTGATCGAAAGAGTGGTTTCGCTGTTGCAACACACGTGATCCGAGGCTATAAAGCTCGGTCTGGACACCCCAAAAGTATTTCTGGAGACATTTATGGCGCGCGTTACCGTCGAAGATTGCGTTGACAAGATTCCGAACCGCTTTGAGCTTGTAATGCTTGCAGCTCAGCGTGCACGCAACATCTCGGCCGGTGCAGAACTGACCATTGATCGTGACAACGACAAGAACCCGGTTGTTGCGCTGCGTGAAATCGCCGAAGTAACGGTTGATTTTGACGATCTGCGCAATGGCATGGTGCAGGGTCTGCAGCGGCATGTTGAAGCCGATGAGCCGGAAGAAACCGAAGACGATTTCGGTCCGAAACTGGTTGCTGAAGCTGTTGAAGAAGCTTCCGCTGGCGTTGTTGCTCCGTCGGAAGAAGAATAAGGTCAGACTGGTTTTGATCTGAACCTTTCCAAAAGAAGAGCCACGGTGTTTATCTTCCGTGGCTTTTTTTTGTCCAGATCGTACTATCTTATGAAAGGGGATGGATTATATCCCCTTAGGGTCGAAACTCATTCACATGACCGATCCGGCAACTGATATGAGAGAAAAAGCTAGGAAAAGCCCGCAGAACGGGGTGATCCCCGATCAAGGGATTTGACGCAGAGGCTTTCTCTCATATCAGTTGTCCTTCGGATCTCCCGGATTTGCACGGGTTACTTTGTCGCAAAACCTTGAAAGATGTATATCTTTCTGCAGTTTTGCTTCGCGTATCCGCACAAATCCGGGAGACCGGAGCGATTATGTGAATGAGTTTGGACCCTAGAAACTGCGGAGACGCCCCTGAATGATGCGGCAATACGAACTTGTTGAACGGGTTAAGGCATACGACCCCGATGCGTGCGAAACCACGCTGAACCGGGCCTATGTCTATGCGACCCAGAAACACGGTTCGCAAAAGCGCGCATCCGGTGACCCGTATTTTTCCCATCCGATTGAAGTCGCAGGCATTCTGACCAATTACAAGCTTGATTGCGACACGATCATCACGGCCCTTCTGCACGACACCATCGAAGATACCGATGCGACGCCCGAAGAGATCACCAAGCTTTTCGGGACCAACATCATGAAGCTGGTCGATGGTGTGACCAAGCTGACCCAGATCGAGCTGAAGTCCGCTGATTCCAAGCAGGCGGAAAACTTCCGCAAGCTGCTTTTGGCGATGTCCGAAGACATTCGTGTGTTGCTGGTCAAGCTGGCCGACCGACTGCACAACATGCGGACGTTGCATTATATCTCCAAGCCGGAAAAGCGCGTGCGGATCGCTGCTGAAACGCTTGAGATTTATGCCCCGCTTGCCGAGCGCATCGGTATGCATGACATCAAGGAAGAGCTTGAAGATCTGGCCTTCCAGCATATCAATCCCGAAGCACGTGATTCGATCCTTGCCCGTCTGGAATTCCTGCGTGAGAAGGACGACAACGTCGTCAGCCGGATTGTTTCCGAACTGACCGAAGTCATTTCGCGTCAGGGGCTTAAGGTCGACATTTACGGGCGCGAAAAGCGGCCCTATTCGATCTGGCAGAAGATGCAGCGCAAGAACATCACCTTTGGTGAGCTGTCTGACATCATGGCGTTTCGCGTGCTCGTCGATGACATGCCCAATTGCTATGAAGTGCTGGGCTATCTGCACGCCAATTACAAAGTGGTTCCGGGCCGGTTCAAGGATTATATCTCGACGCCCAAACCCAACGGATATCGTTCGATCCATACCACGGTGCTCGGCCCGGAAAACCACCGGATCGAGGTGCAGATCCGCACCCGCCAGATGCATGAGGTCAACGAAAACGGTGTGGCCGCGCACTGGGCCTATAAACAGGAAGCACCGACCGGACAGCAGAAGGAAGGGGTGCAGTATCGTTGGCTGCGTGACCTTCTTGATATTCTGGAACATGCGTCCGAACCGGAAGAATTCCTTGAGCATACCAAGCTTGCGATGTTCCAGGATCAGGTGTTCTGCTTTAGCCCGAAGGGCGATGTGATCGCCCTTCCTGCCCGCGCAACCCCGGTCGATTTCGCCTATATGATCCATACCCACATAGGGGATACCTGTGTCGGGGCCAAGGTCAATGGGGCGATGGTGCCGTTGCGCACGGTGCTCAATAACGGTGATCAGGTCGAGATTGTCACCTCCAAGGCGCAAACGCCGAATCCGACTTGGGAACGGTTTGTTGTTACCGGCAAGGCGCGGGCACGAATTCGCCGCTTTATCCGCCAGCAGCAGGAAGACCAGTACAAGGATCTTGGCAAGGCGATCTTGCAAAAGGCATTCCGTCAGGAAGGCTATGACTATTCCGACAAGGCGCTTGAAGGGGTTCTTAAAATCTTCAAGCAGCCGTCGGTTGATGCGCTTTTGACCCTTGTCGGGGCCGGGCATCATACCGGGCGTGAAGTTGTTCATGCCGTGTTCCCGGGCACCAAGGACAAGGAAACGGCGCGCAAGGTTGTGCCGCTGGATAAGGTGCGCGCCCGCAAACATGATCACGCCATCCCGATCAAGGGCCTTATTCCGGGTATGGCCGTGCATTATGCCGGCTGTTGTCATCCTTTGCCGGGGGACCGGATTGTCGGGATTGTTACAACCGGCAAGGGTGTGACGATCCATACGATTGATTGCGATACGCTGGAAACCTTTACCGAGCAGCCGGAACGCTGGCTTGATGTCGGGTGGGATAATGAGGGCGAACCGGAACACTTCATCGGCCGCCTTGGATTGACCGTGGGGCATGAGCAGGGGGCGCTTAGTTCAATCACCAGTGTGATTGCCAAGAACCATGGCAACATCACCAATCTGCGCTTTACCAATCGCACGACAGACTTCTTTGAAATGCTGATTGATATCGATGTTGTCGATGTCAAACACCTGACCAATATCATTGCCGCATTGCGTGCCACACCGGTGGTCAATGCCGTTGAACGCGCGCGCGGGTGACGGCGAACTGTAAACGCCTTCACCTTTTAGGCGAATTTGGCGCAAAAGCCTTGCCAATCGCGCAGTCAGCACTTACGCATATGCTTCAAGATTTTACAGCATTACGTGATTAGATCCAGAACTGACCCCGCATGTTTCGGCGCCGCAGCAAACCTTCATCCTTTCAGCGTGTACGCAACGTGGTATGGCCGCGCGGCGGATGGCGTCGTTCGTCGCAGTATTTTGCCCATCGTGTCGCCCGTTTGCCCGGATCGCCCTATAGCATCGCATCGGGTTTTGCGATCGGGGCGGCGGTGTCTTTCACGCCGTTTATCGGGTTCCACTTTGTTATCTCGACACTGCTGAGCCTTTTGACGCGCAGTAACGTGGTGGCATCCCTGTTGGGGACGGTGGTTGGCAATCCCTGGACGTTTCCGTTTATCTGGTTGTGGCTTTATACCTGCGGCAACTGGATCCTTGGCGCGCATTCGGCAAGTTCGACGGTGCATTTCGATATGGCCGTGCTGTGGGAATTTGTTGTCCTAGGGCTGAACTATGTCGGCGGCGGGCTTATTTTCGGTAATTGGGATGTCAGCGATCAGCAGGCGCTGGGGCAACTTTGGGCCAGCATTGTTGATATCATCTGGCCGATGGTGGTTGGCTGTATTCCGACAACGATTGTTATCTGGATACTGTTTTACTTCCCGATCCGCCGTGCGGTTGTGATTTATCGCCATAACCGCATCTTGCGACGGATGAAAAAGACGGATCGTCATGGCCTTGGCCCGATGCTTGAAAGTGCCAAGGAAAAGATCGGAACCGCCGCAAAGCACGCCACCAAAAAGCAGGATGAAACATCATGAATGCGAAGCTGCGCCTCGGGGTCAATATTGACCATGTTGCGACCATTCGAAACGCCCGCGGCGGCGATTTGCCCGACCCGGTGCGGGCAGCGGCCCTTGCAAAGGCGGCTGGTGCGGATGGAATCACTGCACATTTGCGCGAAGACCGTCGCCATATCCGTGATGCGGATATGCAGCGCCTGCGCGAAGAAGTTGATTTGCCGCTGAATTTCGAGATGGCGGCAACCGATGAAATGCTGGCCATCGCAATTCAGACCAAGCCGCACGCGGTTTGCCTGGTGCCGGAAAAACGCGAAGAACGCACCACCGAAGGCGGGCTGGATGTTGCCGGTGGGCATAATCATCTGAAACGTTTTGTCTCGGATCTGGGTGATGCCGGCATTCGCGTTTCACTGTTTATCGAGGCATCCGAAGCACAGCTTGATGCCGCCAAAAGCCTTGGTGCTCCGGTGGTGGAAATCCATACCGGGGCCTATTGCGATGCGAAGACCGACGAAGAACGCTCCCGCGAACTGGACCGTATCCGCCATGCTGTGCAATATGGGGCAGGGATCGGACTTGAAATTCATGCAGGTCACGGTTTGAATTTCGAATCCGTCAAGCCGATTGCCGCCATGCCGGAAATTGCCGAGCTTAATATCGGGCATTTCCTGATTGGTGAGGCGGTGTTTGTCGGGCTTGAAGCGGCGATTGCCGAAATGCGCCGTTTGATGGATGAAGCACGCACGCAGGCAGGTTATGCGTAAATGATCATTGGGATTGGCACAGATTTATGCGATATCCGTCGGATAGAGGCTGCTCTTGAACGCCATGGTGAGCGTTTCATGAAGCGTGTCTTTACCGATATCGAGATTGCGCGTGCCAAACGCAAGCCGCACCGGACTGCCTCGTCGCTGGCAATGGCGTTTGCCGCCAAGGAAGCCTGTTCAAAGGCGCTTGGGACAGGTTTTCGTCGCGGTGTTTATCATAACACCATGGGTGTGGTACATCAGCCCAGCGGCAAGCCCGATATGGTTTTGATTGAAGGTGCGCAAGCACGACTTGAAGAATTGACCCCGGATGGGAAAACTGCCTCTGTGTATGTGACCCTGACGGACGAATATCCGATGGCCAATGCGGTCGTTGTGATTTCGGCAGATTGACAAAAATTGATTGGTTGAACACGGAATGGAAAAGCTTGTGCATAAGAAGAAAACGGGTGGTTTGCTCGACACCTTGAAGACCGTTTTCTGGGCCATTGTCATTGCACTTATGGTTCGGACCTTTGCTTTCGAACCGTTCAATATTCCGTCTGGCTCGATGATCCCGACCTTGCTGGTAGGGGATTACCTGTTTGTGTCGAAATTCTCTTATGGGTATTCGAAGCACAGCATGCCGTTCAGCCTGCCGATCATTCCGGGCCGTGTATTTGAAAGCGAGCCGGAACGTGGCGATGTGGTTGTCTTCAAACTGCCGTCTGATACCTCGCAGGATTATATCAAGCGTGTGATCGGCCTGCCGGGCGATACCGTTCAGGTTAAAGAGGGCCGCCTTTACATCAACAACAAGATGATCGAGCGTGAGCGCATTGAGGATTACATCCTGACCGATGGTGGCGGGCGATCGGCAGCAGTGCCGCAATATATCGAAACCCTGCCCAATGGCCGTGTGCATCGCATTCTTGAGATGTTTGGCGATCAGGGACCGAGCGACAACACCGAAGCTTTCACCGTTCCCGAAGGTCATTTCTTCATGATGGGTGATAACCGCGACAATTCGGCAGACAGCCGTGCGTTCCCGTCGCGCTTCCGGTTTGTTCCGATTGAAAACCTGGTCGGTCGTGCAGAATTCCTGTTCTATTCCAAGGACAGCTCCAAGCCGGTTTATGACCTTGGCAGCATCCGATTTGATCGCCTGTTTCAGGGGGTTAACTGATGAGCGACGGCCTGCCGGTGATCGCCGAGATTGATCACGGTTTTTCAGATCCCGACCTTTTGCGTGTGGCACTGACCCATCGCAGTGCCGCCAAGGGCAAGGATATGCTAAGCGGCGGCAACGAACGCCTTGAGTTTCTTGGCGACCGTGTGCTGGGTCTTGTCGTGGCAGAGATGCTTTATACCCGGTTCGGGCGCGAGCGCGAAGGTGCCATGGCCAAACGGTTTGTCGCACTGGTGCGCCGCGAGACTTTGGCGCGCGTGGCAGAACAGATCAAACTGGGTGAACACATCCAGATGGCCAAGGGTGAACGTGCAGCAGGGGCGGATACCAATCCGGCGATTTTATCTGATTGCATGGAGGCGGTGATTGCCGCACTCTATCTTGATGGTGGTCTTGAACCGGCACGGCGTTTTATTGAAAAGCTGTGGACGCCGCTTTTGGATGAAGCCAACAAGCCGCCACAGGATGCCAAAACGCAATTGCAGGAATGGCTGCAAGGGCGGGGCAAGCCGTTACCGAAATACGAGATGGTTGGGCGTGAAGGCCCGGCCCACGCGCCGTTATTTACCATCGAACTGACGACCGGCGACGGTGACAGTGTCAGTGCCGAAGGCAAATCTAAACGCGAAGCGGAACAACTCGCCGCAAAATTGATGTTGGATAAACTTAGTGATGAATGAGGTTCCCACACCGGTGGCCGAAGACAGATTACCTTATCAGCAACGTTGTGGCTTTGTGGCCCTCGTTGGTGCGCCGAATGCCGGCAAATCGACACTTTTGAACCAGTTGGTTGGTACGAAAGTGTCCATCGTCTCGCCGAAGGTCCAGACGACACGAACGCGCGTGCGCGGTATTGTCATGACCGAAGACGCGCAGATTGTTTTCATTGATACGCCGGGCATCTTTGCACCCAAACGCCGTCTTGACCGTGCGATGGTCAAGGCCGCCTGGAATGGGGCAGATGACGCGGACCTTGTTGTTCTGGTGATTGATGCCGGAAGCGGCATCACGGACGAAGACCTGGCCATCATCAAGACGCTTAAGGAACAGAACCGCAAGGCGATCCTGGCGTTGAACAAGGTCGACAAGGTATCGGACAAGGAAAAGCTTCTGCGTCTGTCCCAGGACCTGTTTGCCCACGAAGTCTTTACCGACGTCTTCATGATTTCGGCCAAAAAGGGTGCGGGTACGCAGGATCTGGTGAATTTCCTTGCCGCCAAGATGCCCGATGGCCCGTGGATGTTCCCGGAAGACGATGTTTCGGATATGCCGCTGCGACTGCTTGCGGCTGAAATTACCCGTGAAAAGCTTTATTACCAGCTTCAGCAGGAACTTCCTTATTCGGCAACGGTCGAGACCGAGCTTTGGGAAGAGCGCAAGGATGGATCGGTCAAGCTTGAACAGACCATCTTTGTCGAGCGTGAAGGCCAGAAGGCGATCATCCTTGGCAAGGGTGGCAAACGTATCAAGGCGCTTGGCAGCGATGCCCGCAAGGAACTTGAAGCCATTTTCGAACGCCGGGTACATTTGTTCCTGTTCGTGAAGGTGCGTGAAAACTGGGGCGATGATCCCAACCGCTTTGCCATGTGGGGTCTTGATCACAACGCCTGATCGCGTTGCCTGGTCCCATGCTGCGTGACCACAAATTGCCGGGTAAGTAATGGAAATCGGATCCGTCTGGGGAATTGTCATGATCATTGTTGGCGCTGCTGCCGCAATGATTGTTGCGCGCGTCGCCAGACGTCCGTTCCGCAACCGCAATTCCAGTGCGTCTGTGCAACGTGAAAAATCGTTCCTGCACAAACCACTTAACCTGATTGCACTTCTGATTGCGATCGCCGTCTTTGTGCTGGGCCTGTTCTGGCGCATGACGGGTGGAGGCCCGACCTAATGCGCAATGACTCATCTGATCCGCTTTCTGATGCCATCGAAGAAATCCCGAACCGCCCGATCCTGCGCAAGGTTGTGTTCGGTCTGGCGTTGTTCAGTCTTGCGTCCTGCCTGCTCGGGTTCTTCTTCCTTGTCACCCGCCTAATTGTACCCAGCGGTTTTTTCTAAGGCACGCTGATGGATTGGCGGGATGACGGTATCGTTCTTTCGACACGCAAGCTGGGCGAAAATTCGGTACGCCTTTCTGTCCTGACCCGTGATTATGGCCGCCATGCCGGTCTGGTGCGGGGTGCTACCAGCAAATCCATGCGTGGCACCCTTGAGCCCGGCAATGAAATCAGGGTGGGGTGGTCCGCCCGGTTGGCCGAACATCTTGGGCAATTTCGCTGTGAACTGACCGGCGCGCATGCCGCAGACCTTTTGTTGCATGCGGGTCCCTTGATGGCGATGAGTTCGGCCTGTGCGATGCTTGATGCGACGCTTCCGGAACGCGAAGCCCATCCTGATCTTTATCGCGGAACCGTCGCGTTGATGTCGGCCCTTAAGTCCGAGCAATGGTTGCCTGCCTATATCCGTTGGGAAGTCGGGTTACTGGAAGAGCTCGGTTACGGCTTGGCACTGGATCGATGTGCCGCGACCAACGAGACCGAAAACCTTGCCTTTGTATCCCCCAAAAGCGGGCGTGCCGTTGGTGAGGCATCAGGGCAGGCGTATCGTGACCGCATGTTGCCGTTGCCGGCCTTTCTTGCTTCTGGTCGGGCGTCTCAATCGCGCAAGGAAATGTCTTTATTGGAACAATTGCGCGATGGTCTGAAACTGACCGGTTTTTTCATTCACCGCGATATTTTCGAGGCAAAAGGCATCAAACCTGTTGCTGCGCGCGACCGGCTTGTCAGCCATGTCTGGCGCACGGATATCGGAGCAGAAAAATAAATTAGGCAATTTGCGCGCCATATGTTGACCAAGACCATGCCCGGCGTAGTATGTTGCCAATAACGTAAGGTGTTCGGGTTCGAACGCACTTGCACATGTCCATTTTGACAAGCAACAAGAAAAATCGTTCATGAGCACCAAGACTTCCGATCCGGCCAGTGCCGGACAAATCCGGGAAACCCGGCTTGCAGACGCGCTGAGCGAACGATATCTCGCCTATGCGATGTCGACAATCATGTCGCGTTCCCTGCCTGATGTGCGTGATGGCCTTAAGCCAGTGCATCGTCGTCTTCTTTACGCCATGCGTCAGCTTAAACTGAACCCGGAACAGGGGTTCAAGAAATGTGCGCGTGTTGTCGGTGACGTGATCGGTAAATATCACCCGCATGGTGATCAGTCGGTCTATGACGCGCTGGTACGTCTGGCACAGGATTTTGCGGTTCGTTATCCGCTTGTTGATGGTCAGGGCAACTTCGGCAACATTGACGGCGATAACGCAGCCGCCATGCGTTACACCGAGGCCCGCATGACAGCGGTTGCCGCGGCGTTGATGGATGGCCTTGACGAAGATGCCGTTGATTTTCGCCCGACCTATGACGGCGAGGAAAAAGAACCGGTTGTGATGCCGGCTGCTTTCCCGAACCTTTTGGCCAATGGGGCCTCGGGTATTGCCGTGGGTATGGCGACCAACATTCCGCCGCATAATGCCGGTGAGCTTTGCACGGCACTGATCAAACTGATTGATGATCCGGAAACCTCGATCGCGCAGCTTGTGCGTTGCGTGCCGGGTCCGGATTTCCCGACCGGTGGTGTTCTGGTCGAGCCGCGTGAAAACATTCTGGAAGCCTATGCGACCGGGCGTGGATCATTCCGCCTGCGTGCGAAATGGGAAGTCGAAAAGCTTAGCCACGGTCTTTATCAGGTCGTGATTACCGAAATTCCCTATCAGGTTCAGAAAGCCAAGCTGGTTGAACGTATCGCCGATCTGATGGTGGCAAAGAAATTGCCGCTTTTGAATGATGTGCGCGATGAGTCGACCGATATCATTCGTCTGGTTCTGGAACCACGTACCCGTGCGGTTGAGCCGGAACACTTGATGGAAATGCTGTTCAAGAATACCGAACTGGAAATCCGGTTTGGTTTGAACATGAACGTTCTGGATGGCGACAACACGCCACGTGTGATGAACTTGCGCGAAGTTCTGCGCGCATTCCTCGCACATCGTCAGGACGTTTTGATCCGTCGTTCCAACCATCGGCTGGCCAAGATCAATCATCGCCTTGAGGTGTTGGAAGGCTATCTTGTTGCCTATCTGAACCTTGATGAAGTGATCCGGATCATCCGTTTTGAGGATGAGCCGAAAAACGCCCTGATGAAGGCGTTTGACCTGACCGAAGTGCAGGCCGATGCGATCCTTAACATGCGTCTGCGGTCGTTGCGCAAGCTCGAAGAGATGGAAATCAAGAACGAGCATGCCAAGCTGACCGAAGAAAAGCAGGGCCTTGAAGCACTTCTGGCCAGCGAGAGCCTGCGTTGGGAGAAAATCCGCGACGAGATCGAGGTGATGCGTGAAAACTTTGGCAAGAAGACTGCCATTGGCAAACGCCGCACCGAAATTGGCGATGCACCGGAAGAAATCGAAGTTCCGCTGGAAGCATTGATCGAACGTGAACCGATTACGGTCATCTGTTCGAAAATGGGCTGGGTGCGTGCGCTTAAGGGCCATGTTGCTGATATCAGCGACCTGAAGTTCAAGGATGGTGACGAGCATCGCTTTGCGCTGAAGGCATTCACCACTGACAAGCTTCTGATCCTGTCGACGGCCGGGCGTTGTTACACCATGTCGTGTGACAAACTGCCGGGCGGGCGTGGTCATGGGGAGCCGATCCGTCTTTCCATCGATCTGCCGCAGGAACATGACATTGTTTCGATGGTGGTGCACAAGGAAGGCCGAAACCTTCTGGTGGCAAGTTCCGGTGGACGCGGCTTCCTGGTTGCCGAGAAAGAAGTGGTTGCCCAGACCAAAAACGGCAAGCAGGTGCTTAACCTTGGAACTGGTGAAGTTGCCAAAATCTTCCTGCCGGTTGAGCAAGATCATGTTGCCGTTCTGGGCGATAATCGCAAATTGCTGATTTATCCGGTTTCGGAAATTCCGGAAATGACGCGTGGCCGCGGTGTGATCCTGCAGAAATACCGTCAGGGCGGGCTTTCGGACCTTATCTTGTTTAACCTTGAAGAAGGTCTCAGCTGGACGATGGGTGGCAGCGAAGGTCGTACCCGCACAGTCACCGAATTGGCCGAATGGATTGGCAAACGGGCCGGGGCAGGGCGCCTGCCGCCAAATGGCTTCCCGCGGTCCAACAAGTTTGAATAACGGGTGTTAAAACGCCTTGATAAAAGCCGGGTGGTGCCAAGCCATCCGGCTTTTTCTTTGCCTGAATGACGAAAATTGATGCACTACCTGTGATTTGTTGCATTTCCCGGCAGAAATGGCCGAAATTCGGTGCAAAAGATATAGCGTTTTCGGTGGTTAATCTGTAACTTCCCAACCTGTTTAACAGGAAGCCCGCAATTTTCCTGTGAGATTCAAAAAAGGGCTTGGGAGTGAAAAGTGAAGTTTCTGGGAAATTTCGTCCGCGCCGTCGACAGTCTTAATGACTGGATCGGACGCGGAGTAGCCTGGCTGGTGATCCCCATGGTGGTGATCACATTTTTGGTGGCAACGTTGCGTTATGGCTTTGCGGTCGGCTGGGTGTCGATGCAGGAAAGCTATATGTGGCTTTACGGCATCATGTTCATGGTCGGCGCGGGTTACACGCTGCTGCATGGGGGGCATGTGCGTGTTGACGTTTTCTATCGTCCGGCATCTGCGCGCTACAAGGCATGGGTAGACCTTTTTGGTTCCCTGTTCCTGCTTGCGCCAGTGGTTATCATGATCCTGATGTACAGCTATCCTTACGTTGTCACGAGCTGGCACCGTCTGGAAGGATCGCATGAAACCGGCGGGCTTCCGGGACTGTTCCTGTATAAGTCTGTGATTTTGGTCTTTGGTGTCCTGATGCTGCTGCAGGGGCTGTCTTTGGCAGCGCGCAGTGTTCTGGTCCTGACCGGTCACAAAGAGTTTGAAATCAAAGAAGAAGAGCACGAGGGCGTCTGATGACGGGGGAAATTCTTAGCCTGGTGATGTTCGCCGTAGCTTGCGGTGTGCTTCTTCTTGGTTTTCCGGTTGCTTTCTCACTTGCAGGCACCGGTCTTGCTTTTGCGCTTATTGGCAACGCCATGGGCACATTCGATATGCCGCTTCTGGGCTCTTTGCCGTCACGCTATTTCGGTGTGATGACCAACGAGCTTTATGTTGCGATCCCGTTATTCGTGTTCATGGGCGTGATGCTTGAACGCGCACGGATCGCCGAGAAACTTCTGACCACCATGGGCATGCTGTTTGGCACCATGCGTGGCGGCCTTGGTATTTCGGTCGTGATCGTCGGTATGTTGCTGGCTGCATCCACCGGTATTGTCGGTGCGACGGTTGTGACCATGGGCTTGCTCAGCCTGCCGGCGATGCAAAAAGCCGGTTATGATCCGAAACTGTCGACCGGTGTGATCTGTGCATCGGGTACGCTGGGTCAGATCATTCCGCCGTCGATCGTTCTGGTTCTGCTGGGTGATATCCTGCAGGGGGCCTATGCCGAAGCGCAGCGTGCGCTGGGCAACTGGGCACCGGAACCGATTTCGGTGATGGATCTGTTTGCCGGTGCCTTCATTCCTGGAATTATGCTGGTTGGGCTTTATATCGGCTGGATCATCATCAAATCCCTGATTGATCCGAAATCAGCACCCGCACTGGTCGAAGGCAAACGCCCGGCAGGTCTTTGGGGTGAAGTGCTGCGTGCATTGCTGCCACCGGCATTGCTGATCGTGGCGGTTCTGGGCTCCATCCTGACCGGGATTGCAACGCCGACGGAATCCGCGGCATTCGGCTCGGTCGGTGCGACCATTCTGGCTGCGTTCTATCGCCGTCTTGATATGCCTGTGCTGCGCCATGTGGTGCGCCAGACGGTTCAGGTCAGCGCGATGGTGTTTGTCATCCTGCTGGGGGCGTCGGTGTTCTCGCTGGTGTTCCGTGGTCTGGGTGGTGATCATCTGGTTGAAGAACTGCTGCACAACCTTCCGGGTGGTGTGTTCAGTGCGATGCTGGTCGTGATGTTGCTGATGTTCGTCATGGGCTTCTTCCTCGACTTCATCGAAATCGTGTTTGTTGTGATCCCGATTGTTGGCCCGATCCTGCTTAAGCTTGATGTCGATCCGGTCTGGCTGGGTGTGATGATTGCAATCAACCTTCAGACCAGCTTCCTGACACCGCCATTCGGCTTTGCGCTGTTCTATCTGCGCGGTGTGGCCCCGGCGGCGATCAAGACGTGGGATATCTATCGCGGGATTGTTCCGTTCGTGGTTATCCAGATGCTTGGCCTGTGCCTTGTGGCTGCCTTCCCGTGGTTGGCAACCTGGCTTCCGAGCGTTCTGTTCTAAGAACGACAGCGACATATCATCAAAGAAAAAGGCACCCGTGATGGGTGCCTTTTTTTATGTCTGTGATCCGCGCTGATCAGATCGGAGCAGGCAAATAAAAAGGGCTGGCATTTGCCAGCCCTTTGTCGTTTTCCGAATTCGGAGAACTTAGTATTTGAACGGCAGGACACGTGCCTGTGCGAATGCCGCTTCCGAGAATTTCGACCATGCGATCGACTGGGTACGGAAGGCGATAAGGCTTTCGAAGACTTCCTGTGACAGCGGGTTCGACGAAACCAGATCACGCAGAACTTCGCCCGACAGTTTGCCAAGGCCGGTCAGAATGTCGTCAGAGAACGGACGAACATCAACGCCATGCTTGTTACGCAGGGTGTCGAGTGCCTGAACGTTACGTGCGGTGAATTCGGACAGAACCATCTGGTTCACAGCGCGGTTTGCCTGCTCGACAATGGCTTTCAGATCATCCGGGAGTGCATTCCATGCATCCAGGTTGATGAAGTTGTCGAGAACGGTCGCCGGCTCGTGCCAGCCCGGATAGTAGTAGTATTTGGCCGATTTATAGAGACCAAAGGCCAGATCGTTATACGGACCAACCCATTCGGTTGCGTCAATCGCGCCCGACTGAAGTGCCGGCGGAATTTCACCACCCGGAAGGTTCACAACGTTGGCACCAGCAGCTTTGACAACTTCGCCACCAAGGCCCGGAATACGCATTTTCAGACCTTTATAGTCGTCAATGGTGTTCATTTCCTTGTTGAACCAGCCGCCCATCTGGGTGCCGGTGTTGCCCGACGGGAAGAACTTACAGTTCAGTTCCGCATAGACCTTATCGGCCAGTTCCTGACCGCCACCCCACTGGAACCATGCATTCTGTTCCTGTGCGTTCAGACCGAACGGCATTGCTGCGATATATTGGGTCGCGTCGACTTTGCCTTTCCAGTAGTAAGGCGCGCCGTGGCCCATTTCGACGGTGCCGTTGCCAACAGCGTCGATGGCTTCGAATGCCGGAACAATTTCACCTGCGCCAAAAACGGTAACTTTCAGGCGACCTTCGGATGCCTTGGTGATGTATTCAGCAAGAAGGTTTGCGCCGGTGCCAAGGCCCGGAAAGTTTTTCGGCCAGGTGGTGACCATCCGCCATTCGCGGACGTCCTGGGCAATTGCCGGTTTGGCGAAAGTTGACGCGGCAGCAGCAGTCGCACCTGCTACGGCAGCGCCGGAAAGAAATTGGCGACGTTTCATTGGTTACAACCTCCCAAAGATGCAAGCTCATGATTTATCTGTAAAAGCTGGATGATCAGCTTTGAGACGAAGCTTATATGCGTCTTTACGGGCAGGCAACCGAGGATCGAGTTGTTGTATGGTACTTTAGTCTAATTGGGGAAAGTGGTTCGCGCAATTGGTGCAGAACGCGAACTTTTACAGCTTAGTCGGCGTCGCTATCGGCGTCTTCCATCGAGATCCACTGACCGTCGCGGAATCCTTCAAGGGGCTGGAAGCGCATCTTATACGACATCTTGCGGCAATCGCCGATCCAGTAGCCGAGATAGACATGCGGAAGAGAGAGCATTCTGGCTTCGTCGATCAGATCAAGCACGATGTAAGTGCCCAGTCCGCGACGGTCTTCTTCCGGGTCAAAGAAGCTGTAAACAGCAGACAGTCCGTCGGCCAGAATATCAACCAGCGCCACAGCAATCAGGCTGTCATCATCCCGGCGATATTCGAAGATCGAGGTTTCCACAGTGCTGTCTTCGATCATTGCACGGTAATCACGGGCATCCATGCGCGCCATGTCACCATTGCCATGTCGGGCATCCTGATAGGTGCTAAACAGCTGATATTGTTCCTGTGTCGCGGACGGGGGCATCACCTTGCGGACAAGATCACTGTTTCTGTTTTTGATGCGGCGGAAAGACCGGCTGGGTTCGAACCCGTCACAGCGGACCCGAACCGGAACGCAGGCATTGCAATCGCTGCAGGCCGGCAGATAGGCGATGGAGTGGCTGCGGCGAAAGCCAGCACGCGACAGAAGATCATGGACGTTGTTGGCCTCGGGCCCGCGCAACTCCGTGACCAGTTTACGTTCGAACCGGCCGGGCAGGTAAGGGCACGGCATCGGTGCGGTCATAAAATAGTGCTGTGTCAAGCGCCGCTGATTAACTGTCATTTGATCCGATCAGTCCCGGTCACATCAAAGAGAACTATTCTATGAGATTAGGTGTTGTTTATGACAGTTTAAAGGCCTGACGGTCAAAAGGGCACCGATTTCTGTTGCCGGATTTCAAATCACCGTTGTGACGGAACCGAGAAGGTCGGGCGGCGCTGGTTTTCACCCTGTGACGGTTGTTGTGCAGGCGATGGTGCCGGGCCAGCGGGTGCTGCACCTGTCGGTGCAGTTTGTCCGTTTTGGCCAGCTTCGCCGGTGCCTTCAAGCCCGGAACGTTCGCCGGTACCACGCAGCAGGGTGATGCTGATGCGGCGGTTGCTTTCATTTTCCGGTGCCTCGGGCAGGAGCGGGTCGGTATCCGACAGACCGGCAACCTTGGCAAAGCGTCCGGTTTCAAGCCCCATGTCTTCAAGCGCACGACGGGTCGCCAGCGCACGATCGGCTGACAGTTCCCAGTTGGAATATCCGTCCGTGCGGTTGAACGGCACGGCATCGGTATGGCCTTCGATCGAGACATCCTGTGGCATGTTTTCAATCACGCCAGCGACCTGTTGCAGCAGAAGGCGGGTATGATCGGCCATGGCGGCACTGCCGCTCGGGAACATGGCGGTGCCGTCTTCGTCAAGGATCTGGATGCGAAGGCCTTCATCGGTGTTTTCGATGCGGATGTTCTTTTCAAGGCCCTGAAGTTCCTCGTTGGCTTCGATTGCCTTCAGGAGTTCTTCCTGTGCCTCGTTGAATTCCTGTTCTTCCACCTGGGCAACACGGATGGCTTCGCGTTCTTCCGGTGTTTCGACCGGCGGGATTTCCATGCTGATGGATGGTGATCCGAATTCGGAACGCAGCGCACCTTCTTCGGCCAGGCTGGTGCCGCCCAGTAATCCGCCAGAACCCGATTCATTTTGCGAGATGGTTTCGGGCGTGAAATACATCGACACGCCTTGCAGTTGTTCCTCGGTCGCGCTGGAAAGCAGCCACAGCAACAGGAAGAATGCCATCATCGCCGTCACAAAGTCGGCATAGGCAACTTTCCAGGCACCACCATGATGCCCGTGCCCACCTTTTTTGATCTTTTTTATGACGATATCGGGCATTTGCTGCGTTGTCCTCTAAACCAGATCTTTTATCGGAAAATCAAGCCGTGGGCGCGTCTTGCAGCGCTTCGTCAAGCTCTTTGAAGCTGGGTCGAAGATTATGCGGGAGGGTTTTACGGGCGAACTCCACCGATACCTGCGGGGCATAGCCCTGCATGTGACCAACCAGGGCGGCTTTGATGCAGCTGTAATATTTGCCGTCTGCGTCCACAGTATTCTTGATGATCGATGCGGTCGGGCCGACAAAGCCATAGGCACCAAGAATACCAAGGAAGGTACCGACAAGGGCCGCTGCAATCAGGCCACCAAGAATTTCAGGCGGTTCTGTCACCGAGCTCATGGTAACGATAACGCCAAGAACAGCGGCAACAATGCCAAGTGCCGGAAGGCCGTCACCAGCCGTTTGCACAGCAGAGGCAACTGCGTGTTCTTCTTCGTGATGGGTTTCAAGTTCCTGATCCATCACGGCTTCAAGTTCATAGGCGTTGGTCGTGCCAAGGGTGAGCAGGCGCAGATAGTCGCACATGAATTCCATCGCATGATGATCTTTCATCAGCATCGGGAAACTGGAAAACAGACTGGAGCTTTCCGGGTTTTCAACGTGGCTTTCAAGCGCAAGATCGCCTTTGGATTTCGCAAGACGGAAGATCGCATAAAGGCAGATCAGGAGTTCCAGATAGGCGGCCTTTTTCTTCGGGCCTTTCATGGCGCGAATGGTGTAGGTGAAGGATTTCTTCACGATGCCAAGCGGGTTGGCAGTCAAATAGGCACCAAACGCAGCCCCGAAAATGATCAGAACTTCAAGCGGTTGCACAAGAATGCCAAAGTCGCCATGCGGCAGATAGCCACCCAAGACAGAGCCGACTACGACGATATAACCAATGATCAAGAACATTCTTTTTTCTTCTCCGCTACCCCAAGCCAGATACCTGAACGATCAACCCCGAGTTCATCGAAACATCTGCCTTCTGCGGCAGTGCAGAACGTGTTTCTGATATCTATATGCTCTTATTAAGTTTTAATCTTATTAACATCGCGTTTAAATTAGCTGCGAGTTAGGTTTGACAGCGCGGTGAATAGACGCCATTTTCCCCAAGCTCCATTCGGGACGCGTCACCCATCCATATTGGTATACGAGAGCTTCCTTCAATATGTCTTTCTCTGCGCGCGATTTTCGCGATTGCCTTGGTCAATTCACAACCGGCGTTGCCGTTGTAACCACCCGCGCCCAAGATGGCGCAAAAGCGGGCATTACCATCAACAGCTTTGCCTCGGTGTCGCTTGATCCAGCGCTGGTTTTGTTTTCGGTTGATCACCGTGCGGCGACTCACGCGCTCTTCACGGGGGATGCCAAACGATTTTGCATCAATATCCTGAGCCAAAGCCAAAAGCAGGTGTCCGAGCTGTTTTCAGCCCCCGGGCAGGATGGTTGGGACAAGGTCGCATATGAAGATGACAGCCTTGGCATGCCGCGCCTCAAAGGCAGTGTTGCAGCCCTGACTTGCGAACGTCACGCCCTGCATGAAGGCGGTGATCACAGCATCATCGTTGGTCATGTTCAGGAACTGGTGATGGGCGAAACCGGTGCGCCGTTGCTGTATTATGGTGGGCGGTATCGCACGCTGGGTGAATAACTTTGTCAGTTGCGATGTGATGTAGTTCACAAAAGAAAAGGGCCGTGGTGAAACACCAGCGGCCCTTTGTCGTTTTTAGATGCAGGGGGCCCTAGTCGAGGGACGTGTTGCCAAGCAGGCGGCCACCGAATCCTTCCTTGATCAGGCGGTCGATCACCTGTTGCCCATGCTGTGTGTCGCGCACTTCAAGCACCATGTCGACATCGGTCTGTTTTGCCGGGACATCATAGAAATGACGCTGGTGATAGACTTCAATGATGTTAGCGTCTTCTTCGCCGATCAAGGCACTGATCGTTGAAAGTGCGCCCGGCACATCCGGAATTTCGATCCGGACACGAACAAGGCGGCCTTCACGGGCCATGCCGCGCATCAGAACCTGTGCCAGCAGGCGGGTATCAATGTTGCCGCCACTGATAATCAGGCAGACTTTCTTACCCTTGAAGCGATCCGGGTGATCGAGCAGGGCGGCAAGCGGGGCCGCACCGGCACCTTCGACAACGCTTTTCTCGATCTCGATCATCATCTGGATGGAGCGTTCGATCGAGCTTTCTTCGACCAGAACGACGTCATCGAGTTTTTCCTTGCAGATTTCAAGCGTCAGGCCGCCGGGCTGTTTGACAGCGATGCCTTCGGCAATGGTGACGCCACCGCCGGTGAATTCTTTGCCGTGTATGCCTTCATACATGGACGGGTAAAGCTTGGTCTCAACCCCGATCACTTCGATGTCGGGCCGGCGCGACTTGATCGCGGTGACGACGCCCGATGCCAGTCCGCCACCGCCGATCGGCACGACAACCGTGTCGATGTCTTTGTTTTCATCAAGGATTTCGAGCCCGACAGTGCCCTGGCCTGCGATGATATGTGGATCATCAAACGGATGGACGAAGGTCAGGCCGCGTTCTTGCTGGATGCGGCCGGCGGCCTCAAGGCTTTCGGCAAAGACGTTGCCGGTCAGAACAACTTCGGCACCGTGTGAGCGCGTGTGGTGAACCTTGGTGTAGGGGGTGTTTTTCGGCATCACGATGGTGGCCGGAATACCAAGTCGTTTGGCGTTATAGGCAACACCCTGTGCGTGGTTGCCAGCCGATACGGCGATAACACCTTTTTCGCGTTCTTTGGGAGTCAGGCTTGCCAGTTTGACATAGGCGCCACGTTCCTTGAACGACGCGGTATATTGCTGATTTTCAAGTTTCAGATAAACATCCGCCTGGCAAATGTTTGATAGCGTTAAGGATTTGACCAGTGGGGTTTTCGCAACAATGCCTTCGAGCAAGCCCGAGGCGCGAACAATATCGTGATAGGAAACAGTCATGATTTCCGTACTCCTGCGGCCATCCGCAATCTGATGCGATGGCTATAGTAATATTTTATGGCGTGAATAGCGGTATTAAACCGGTCCTGTCATCCGCAGATGACAGGGATCACATTCGCAGGTCGGAAAAACCCATAATCATGGCGATCACACCGGCACGAAGAGGCGGGCAAGAGTGTGATGCGGGGATGTCAGTAGCTGCAGACATAGCCATGTACTTTCCGGGTTTCGATGAGTTTGAGAAACGCACCTTTGCGGATTGCGCGCGCAAGGTCAAGCATCGGAAAAGAAAAACCGGGTTGCGTCACGTGCAACCCGGTCTTTTGAAATCAATTGTGTCAAGCGACAGACAGGTTATTCCATGTTCAGGATAATGGTCTTCTTGTAGGTGAAGTGTTCGAGCATGCTTTCAAGCGATGCTTCCTTGCCCAGACCGGAAAGCTTGATACCGCCATATGACAGGTTCGGCTGGACAACAAGGTTCTGGTTGACCTGAACGAAACCGGCTTCGAGGCGCTTGGTGGCAACAAGTGCAGTTTTAAGGTCCGTCGTCCAGACCGTCGCCGCCAGACCAAAGTCGCTGTCATTGGCAAGTTCAAGGGCCTCTTCAAAGGTTTTGAACTTGAACACGCAGGCAACAGGGCCAAAGATTTCTTCACGGGCAATCCGCGCATTCGGATCGACATTGGTGAAGATCACCGGACGGACAAACAGGCCATCGGAAAGGGTGCTGTCGGTGGGAAGGGCGCTTAATTCATTTTTGGTCGCACCTTCTTTTTCGCCGACTTCGATATAGCCACAGACCTTGTCGAACTGTTTGCGGTTGATGATCGTGCCGATGTCGGTTTCTTCATCCAGCGGATCACCCATTTTAAGGGTGTTGACCTTATCAATCAGGCGTTTGACGAATTCGTCATGCAGGCTTTCATGCACCAACATGCGTGACGCCGCCGTGCAGCTTTGCCCCTGACGGGTGAAGCGCATGCCACCAATCGCACCGGCAATCGCCTTATCAAGGTCGGCATCACCCATGACGATCATCGGGGATTTGCCACCCAGTTCAAGGGTGACCGGAATGAGTTTTTCGGCAGCTGCGCGATAGACCGTGCGGCCGGTTTCAACCGATCCGGTGAAGGAAACCTTTTTGACATCCTTGTGTTCAACCAGCGGGCCGCCACAAGACGGGCCAAAGCCCGACAGGATGTTAAAGACGCCAGCCGGGAGAACTTCCTGCATGATCTGACACACGCGCAGAACCGCAAGCGGGGTGTCTTCGGCGGATTTGACGACGACTGCGTTACCGGCAACCAGTGCCGGGGCAACCTTGATCGCCATCAGCATCATCGGAACGTTCCACGGAATGATCGCGCCGACAACGCCAACGGCCTCGCGGGTGGTCAGGGTCATCATGTTCGGGTTAAACGGAACTGTTTCACCTTTAAGCTCGGAAGCCAGTCCGCCGAAAAAGACGAACATATCGGCCAGAACCGATGCCTCAACCCGGCTTTCGGTGCGAAGGGCCTTGCCCGATTCAAGGGCGACCAGACGTCCCAATTCCTCGGCATGTGACATCAGGATACGACCGCATTCGGCCAACAGCTTGCCGCGTTCACGCGCCGGGCGTTCGGTCCAGTCCTTCTGGGCGGCCTTGGCGGCGGCGACTGCAATCGCGACGTCATCGGCGTCACCGTCGGCTGCCTGACCGATGACCTTGCCCGTGGCAGGATTAAGAACATCAAAGGTTTTGCCGTTTTTCGGGGCGACAAGTTTACCGTTGATCAGATGATAACCGGACAGCTCCTTGGCCAGAACGGATGGATCAAGGATCGGATCGATGGGCATTTCAGGCTCCCTGTGGGTTGGCGTGCATCTGCGGTAAACCGCGCGGGGCGCACGATATTGGTTATTTGGTATTGGTTTACCAAATTATCGGCAGGGCGATGCAATATCAAGCGCAATTAGTACCCTAATCGGTGTCGTGCACATGCAAGTCGCATGACAGGCGGCAAGAGGGCTGTTACCCTAACTCAAAGGCCAGCCCGGCGGCGGTGCGTGTCTGGGCGCCTGATATTGGTAAACGATGGAGTATATTGTGCCACGTCATTTCGATACGACGTTCGATGTTGTTAAGGAACTCAAGCCTTCCTATCCGGTGTATTGCCTTAGACCCAATATTCTTCGAGAAACAGCGCAGCGCTTTGTCGAAATGTTCCCGGGAGACGTCCTGTATGCGGTGAAATGCAATCCGCATCCGGAGGTCATGCGATATCTTCACGAAGGCGGGGTGCGTCATTTTGACACCGCTTCGCCTGAGGAAATTTCTATCGTGCGGCGCCAATTCCCGGGGATGAAGGCCTATTTCATGCATCCGGTCAAAAGCCGCGATGCCATCCGCAATGCCTATCGGGTGTTCGGAATTGATCACTATGTGATCGATACCGCCGAAGAGCTTGAGAAAATCCGCGAGGAAACCGAGGGCGACACGAACCTGGTGATCCATGTGCGCCTTGCGACCCCGCCCGCCGGTGCGACCTATAACCTGTCAGCCAAGTTTGGTGCGCGTCCGATGGTGGCAGCCGAGCTTTTGAAGAAGGTTGATGAATACGGTTACCATGCGGGCCTGTGTTTCCATGTCGGGTCGCAATGCACGACACCCACCGGGTATCGGATCGCGGTCGAGCTTATCCGTCAGGTCGTTGATTTTTCGGGTGTGAAGGTCAAGCATATCGACGTTGGTGGCGGTTTCCCCGGCCAGTATATGAACCAGCGTGGTGCCAGCCTTGAAGAGTTCATGGACGAGATCAAGGATTGTATCCGTTGGCTTGATATGCCGGATACGACCTATATGTGCGAACCGGGCAGGGCGCTGGTATCGAGCGGTATTTCCCTGATCACGCAGGTTCACCTGCGCAAGGAAGATACGCTATTCATTAATGACGGTGTTTACGGCAGCCTGTCGGAAACCGTGACCGGGCAATTGCGTTATCCGGTGCGTCCGCTGCGCATTGAGGGTGATTTCGATCCGGAAGAAACGCTGGAATTCACCATCTATGGGCCGACCTGCGACAATATGGATGTCTTGCCGGCGACCGTGACCTTGCCTGCCGATATCCGTGAAGGCGACTGGATCGAGTTTGGTCACATCGGGGCATATAGCAATGCGCTGGCCACCCATTTCAACGGCTTCCACCCCGAGGTGCAGGTAACTGTCAGTGAAGCGTTCCCGTATATTGACGGGGAGTTCCCGTCGGTTGCGCTGGACTAGCGTCACAAGGCCAACACAGTCTGATTGACAGACAAAATCGATCATTGCGGTAAAAAGGTACTTGTTTACCTATAATGGTTGGTTGCACTATGCTGCCCGCAGAAAAGACCGGCAGGGGAAACCTGCCGGTCAAAACGAATTCTCGGGGAAGCAGTACAGTGACCAACAGCCTTTTCATGCGCATCCGCGACCGGTTTCCGGCCGATCTGTCATCAGTTCTGATTGAGACGCCTGATGGCAAGACCTATAGCTATGGCGATGCCGACACAGCATCGGCACGCATTGCCGGTCTTCTGACGTCGCTGGGTGCGAAAAAGGGCGACAGGGTTGCCGTTCAGGTCGATAAATCCCCCGAAGCACTGTTTCTTTATCTTGGCTGCATTCGTGCCGGCCTTGTTTATTTGCCGCTTAATACCGCGTATCAGGCGGGCGAGCTTGCCTATTTCATGGATAACGCGTCGCCGGTGATTTTCATCTGCCAGCCCCATCGCGAAGATGAGGTCAAGGCCATTGCGGACGAGCAGGGCGTTGCGCATGTTCTGACGCTCGGCATGAACGCCGAAGGCAGTCTGATGGACGGGGCGGCATCGCAAGCATCGGACTTTGCGCCGGTCGCGTGCGAAGACGATGAATTGGCGGCTATTCTTTATACGTCGGGTACAACGGGCAAGCCCAAGGGTGCGATGATGACCCAGATGAACCTGTGGTCCAATGCATCAACGCTTGAAAAGCTGTGGGGCTTTAAGGGCAACGATAGCCTGCTTCATGCCTTGCCGATCTTCCATACCCATGGGCTTTTCATTGCCTGTCATTGTGTGATGCTGTCGGGATCGAAGATGTTCTTCCTGCCGAAGTTTGATCGTGACGAGGTGATGGGGCTTTTACCGCGCAGTACGGTGATGATGGGCGTTCCGACGTTCTATGTGCGTCTGTTGTCGGGCGATGATTTCACCAAGGATGTCACCGCAAACATGCGTCTGTTCATTTCCGGATCAGCCCCGCTTCTGCCAGAGACCTTTACGGCCTTTAAGGAGCGGACAGGCAAGGCGCTTTTGGAGCGCTATGGTATGACGGAAATGGGTATGGCGACGTCCAATCCGCTCGACGGTGAACGCATCGTTCACACCGTCGGCCCGGCATTGCCAGACGTCGAAGTGCGCGTGTGTGATGAAGACGGCAATGTCCTGGGTACGGATGAGATTGGCGTGCTGGAAGCCCGCGGGCCGAACGTTTTTGCCGGTTACTGGCAGATGCCCGAAAAAACCGCCGAGGAATTCCGCAAAGACGGGTTCTTTATCACCGGTGATATCGCCAAGATCGACGCAAAGGGCTATGTCCATATTGTCGGGCGTGCCAAGGATCTGGTCATTTCCGGCGGGTTTAACGTTTATCCCAAGGAAATCGAAACCCTGATCGACAAGATGGAAGGCGTTGTTGAAAGTGCCGTGATTGGCGTTCAACATCCCGACTTTGGCGAGGCGGTTGTAGCCGTGATCGTGCCGGAAGTAAAAGGTGGCTTAAGCGAAGAGGGCGTGATTGGTGCGATCAAGTCGGAGCTTGCCAACTTCAAGGTGCCCAAGCGCGTGTTCTTTGTCGATGAATTGCCGCGTAATGCGATGGGCAAGGTGCAGAAGAATGTGCTTCGTGAAGAGCACAAGGCCCTGTTTGCCAACTAAGACGAAGCAGGGAAAGCGGATCTTTTAGCGGCGATCCCAGAATCCGGACAAAGAAAAACCCCGACAGATACTGTCGGGGTCTTCCTCATGGACGCTACGGTCGTGGCTTAGCGACCGAAAGCAACACGGTGTGCTACATCGTCGATCATGTCGCGGTTCAGACCGATGTCTGCCAGTTCGCGCGGGTCAAGCTTACGCAGCGCAGTCTGGGTCTGGTACTGAACGCGCAGAGCGCGAAGGAAAGCAAAAATCTTGGTTACGATCATTTCATCACCTATTTCAAACCGGCCGATTATTCGGCGTCTGTTCAGTTAACCGGCATGTTCTCACCGAGATATTCCGCACAGGAATAGTTAGCTGGTTTGACGTGTCGGTTTGCATGGGATGTATCGAATGATCAACTGCTTGGTGGCGCATTCATCAGTCGATACGTCCTATTCATTTCGTGAAGGCAATCTAAGGGTGATTGCGGATATAATCCAATGCGTTTTTTGCATGTCTGCGGATTGAAAAGCGCAGAAATCCCTGAAATCTCTCGTTAACTGTTCTAAAGTGGATGACTGACGCAGATTTGATGCTTTTTATTGCTATGCGTATGGCGCATAGGTAATGAAGTTGCGTGATGTGTTCTGGTTGATTATCCGCGTTTGTGGTGTTGCGAATAATTTTGGGTGTAATTAACGCGCTAATCGGTTTGAATACGCCGGAATTTTAATAACGTGCCGTTCGTGTGGGAGAAATGACGATGAGTGCCAATCGGTTGCAACTGGATTTTGCGCAGGCCCTGGATGCCTATTTGCGCTATGCACCACGTCTGCCACAGGTCGCACCCGATGCCGTGCCCAAAGCAACCGATTATGTCGATAATCTTTTGGCGATTGCCGATCAGTTTGATCTGATCGTGTTTGATGCCTTTGGTGTGCTAAATAGCGGACAAAGTGCCATTCCCGGTGCGGTGAAGACGGTCGCGACCCTTCAGGAAATGGGCAAGAAGATTGCGGTTGTCACCAATGATGCCTCAAGCTCGGGCGAGGCTATTCTGGCGCGTCATCGCAAACGCGGCTTTGATTTCGACAATAACAGCCTGATCAGCAGCCAGCAGTTTGTCGCCCCGCTGATGGGCGAATATGCCGACATCACTCATTGGGGCGCAATGGCGCCGACCGACTGGCCGTTTGACATTCTGCCCGGCCGGGTCGAGCCGCTTGGCAGTGACAGCGCGCTTTACGATGCGGTTGGTGGCTTCCTGTTGATTGACTCCGATAGTTGGACCGATACCCAGCAAGCGCTTCTGGAGCAGAGCCTTAAGGATAGTCCGCGGCCGGTTCTGGTCGGTAATCCCGATATCTGTGCGCCGATGGGTGATTTCCTGTCGGTTGAGTCGGGGTACTTCGCGCATCTGGCAGGCGATGCATCCGGTGTCATGCCGCAATGCGTTGGCAAACCGTATCACCACGTGTTTGAGGAAGTCCTGAAACGCCATCCCGGTGTTGATCGCAGCCGTGTGCTGATGGTTGGCGATACGGTGCATACCGATGTGCTGGGTGGGTTGGCGTCAGGCATCAAAACCCTTTTGGTCCATCAGGGCGGGTTCCTTGATGGGCAGGATATTGAAGGCGTGTTTGCCCGATCCGGCCTGCGTCCGCATTTCTGCGCGCGGGCGATTGGCCATGGCATAGAAGATGATGCGGATGGCATTGCGGCAAAGTCCGCATGATTTGATGCGTGTTTAACAAAACAAAAGGGCCTCGATTGAGGCCCTTTTTTATTGCTTGTCGTGGTGGCGGTGAAATCAGCCTTCCAGTGCCTCGGCAACTTCAATCGCGCTATAGGTCAGAACACCGGATGCGCCGGCACGCTTGAAACACGACAGGGTTTCAATGGCGCAGCCGATATAATCAAGCCAGCCATTCTGACCAGCCGCACGCATCATCGCGTATTCGCCAGATACCTGATAGGCGAAGACCGGCACACCGAATTCCTGTTTGACGCGATAAAGCACATCAAGATAGGGCAGGCCCGGTTTGACGATGACCGAGTCTGCGCCTTCATCAAGGTCATAGGCGACTTCGCGCATCGCCTCATCACTGTTGGCCGGATCCAGCTGATAGGTTTTCTTGTCGGCCTTGCCAAGCGCGCTGGCCGAACCAATCGCATCACGGAACGGACCATAGAAGGCTGATGCATATTTGGCCGAATAGGCCATGATCTGAACGTTTTTGAGGTTTGCTTCCTCAAGAATCTTGCGGATCGCACCGATGCGACCATCCATCATGTCGGACGGTGCAACCACGTCACAGCCTGCCTGCGCCTGAACAAGGGCCTGACGGACAAGGGCCTCGGTCGTTTCGTCATTGAGGATCTGACCATCGACAACAATGCCGTCCTGTCCGTCGGCGTTGAAGGGATCAAGCGCGACATCGGTGATGACACCGAGATTGGGGCAGGCGTCTTTGATGGCCTTGACCGCGCGGCACACGACGTTGTCGGGGTTATAGGCTTCGCGGGCGTCCTTGGTTTTCAGGCTGGCATCGATATAGGGGAACAGGGCAAGGGCCGGAATGCCAAGCTTTTCGGCATGTTTGGCGGTTTCGACCAAAATATCGACCGACTGGCGTTCAACGCCGGGCATGGACGGGATCGGTGTGCGTTCGTTTTTGCCATCAATGACAAAGACAGGCAGGATCAGATCGTGGGAGGTCAACCGCGTTTCCGCGACCATGCGACGCGACCAGTCGGTCATGCGGTTGCGGCGCTGCCGGGTGCTGGGGAAGGTGCCATAGGCGAATTTGTTGACCATGATCTATTCTCTATACTGTGAGGCTGGGCAATTTATGGGACAGATTGCGCCGTTGATCAACCATTGGCCGCAATTTGCAAACGCCTGCGCATGGTTAACAGGTAAACCGGGATAATCATGGCAAGGAATGCCGATGTCAGGGCAAAGGCTGTGACCAGTCCGAGGGCTTCACCAATGGCACCGATCACTGGTGGCCCGGCCATGATCGCGGAATAGCCGGTTGCGGCAATGATCGAAACAACCGCACCGCCACCTTTGCCCGTTGTCTGAGATGCCGCAGATAGCAACAGCGGCAGGATCACCGCAAGCCCCATGCCGGCAATCCCGCAGCCGATCCAGGCGACAACGATATTGGGAGACAGGGTCAAAACAAGGGTACCAAGGGATGCCAGTACCGAACTTGTCAGCAATACCGGCACGCGACCATACCGGGTCACCAGTGCATCACCGGACAAGCGGGTGGCGGCCATGGCAAAGGAATAGATGGCAAAGCCGACGGCGGCCAATGTCGGGCCGGACGACAGTTCGGAATTCATAAACACCGTCGCCCAGTCGGTCAGGACACCTTCCCCGAACTGGCCAATAAAGGCGCAGACCCCGAACGGCAACAGCATCAGGAACAGATTGCGATCCTTGGTCTTTGCCACCGTGGTTTTGCTGGCATCCTTTGGGCCAGACAGATGTCCCGAAGCCGCCTGATCCGACAGCAGTCCCGCTTGTGCGATGATGTGCGCGACCAGAAACAGCGAGAGAACGATTGGCAGATGGAATTCATTGCCAATGGGCAGGGCGAACCAGGCGGCGGCAATCCCCGCTCCGACAAAACCGCCGAGACTCCAGAAACCATGTAAACCGGACATGATGCTGCGGCCCTTGACGCGTTCGACTTGCAGGCCATTGGCATTCATCGCGACATCCAGAAAGGCACCGGAAAAGCCAAGGGCGAACATCGCGATCGAAATGCTGAGATAATCGGGCATGAACGCGGGCACACCAACCGCGACGAAATAAAACAGCCCAGAATAGCGCACCACGCGTTCGCTGCCAAACCGGTCGGCCAGCCTTCCGGCGACCGGCATCACGGCAAGCACCCCGATGGCCGCCGCCAGCAAAATGCCACCAAGTTCGTCATGGCCAAGGCCAAGACGTTCCTGCACCAGCGGGATATGCGGCACCCAACTTGAAAATGCGGCACCATGCAAAAAGAAGATGGCGCGCACCCGGTTATGGGCAGTGGCGTGGGTTTGCATTTAACAAGTTTCTCCACAAGGCGAGGGCAGGCGTTCAGGCCTGAATGACGTTCAAACCACGCCGGGTGTAATTGGCAAGATAGCCAGTTGAAAGTTTGCGCCCGGTAACGAGATGGGAAATCGCATCAATGTCGCAGACCCGGTGCGGCAAACTGGTTTCAAGTTTGTCGGCGGTGGTGATGGCAATGACCTCGGCCGATTGGGCGATCATGGCCGCCTTGGTGGCGCGTTCTTCGGTGCTGCTGGTCGAAAGGCCTGCCTCGGGGTGAAGCGCGCAGGTGCCAAGCAGTGCGATATCGGCATTAAAGTTCCTGAGTTGATCAAGGGTCGTCGGACCGCAAACCGCCATATCTGTTTTGCGAAGCGTGCCGCCGAGCATGATGACTTCGGCGTTCGGATGACTGGCGAGTTCGACCGCGATCATCGGATTGACGGTAATCACCGTGCCGCGAAAGGATGGTTTGAGGTTGCGTGCAACTTCACAAACGGTGGTGCCGCTATCGAAAAACGCCACGCAATCATCGGGGATCAGTTCGCGTGCGGCCTTTTGGGCGATGGCAGTCCGTTCGGGTTGCAGTTCCTGCGCACGTTCCGCGTAACTTTCCTGTGCCGAATTGGGCAGGACGGCACCCCCATGAATGCGGCGCAAATAACCCTCTTCTTCCATCTGGCGCAGATCGCGGCGGATGGTATCAAGGGATGCGTGAAACAGGGCGGCCAGATCGTGGATATGAACCGTGCCCTGGCTGCGCAGAAGTTTCTGGATTTCGTCCTGACGGCTTGAAACGCTCGACATCGATATGCCTGTTTTGCATGTTGTGCATGTATTGCCGATATTGGTTAGCCCGGACATACAAAATCGTCAATAGAAAAACCGGCCAGACGAAGGTCTGACCGGTTTTGCAGCAAAGCAGCATTCGGTGGTTTATCAGGCTTTATCAAGCGCCTGGGTCAAATCCGCCAGAATGTCATCAATATGTTCGATGCCAATCGACAGACGGACATAGCCATCGGTCACGCCTGATGACAGGCGATCTTCCTCTGAGAGCTGGCTGTGAGTCGTGGTGGCCGGGTGAATGGCAAGCGACCGCGTGTCACCGATATTGGCCACGTGATAGAACAGCTCCAGCGAGTTGATGAATTTCTCGCCGGCATCTTTGCCGCCAGCCAGTTCAAAGCCCATCAAAGAGCCCAGACCACCGTTAAGGTATTTGTCCGCACGACGGCGGGCTTCGCCATCCTGTTTGCTGGGATGGATGACCTTGGTGACCTTCGGGTGGGATGCCAGGAAGTCGGCAACCTTGAGCGCGTTTTCGCAATGGCGTTCCATACGCAGCGGCAAGGTTTCCATACCCTGAATGGTCTGGAAGGAATTGAACGGGGAGGCTGCCGCACCAACATCGCGCAGCAACGTGCAGCGCAGTTTGATCGCGTATGCCACCGGGCCGATTGGTTTGACAGCCTCGGTCCAGATGGCACCGTGATAGCTGGGGTCCGGTTCATTAAGAAGCGGGAAGCGCTTGGCGTGCTTTTCCCAATCAAACTTGCCCGAATCAACCACGATGCCGCCAACCGAGGTGCCATGACCGGCAATGAATTTGGTGGTCGAATACATCACAATGCTTGCGCCGTGGTCGATCGGTTTACAGATCACCGGGGCGGCGGTGTTATCAACGATCAACGGAATGCCCAGATCATCACCGATATCGGCAACTTCGCGGATCGGGAAGACCTGCAGTTTCGGGTTGGGCAGGGTTTCGGCATAGAACGCACGGGTCTTGTCATCGGCAAGGCGACGGAAGTTTTCCGGATCGGCCGGATCGGCAAAGCGGACTTCGATGCCCATCTGTTTGAAGGTGTTGGCAAACAGGTTCCAGGTGCCACCATAAAGGTCAGTGGAACTGACAATGTTGTCGCCTGCCTGCGCGATGTTGAGCACCGCAAAGGTCGATGCCGCCTGGCCCGATGCCAGTGCAACTGCCGCAGCACCGCCATCAAGGGCCGCCACGCGCTGTTCAAGTACATCATTGGTCGGGTTCATCAGGCGGGTATAGATGTTGCCGAGTTCCTTAAGCGCAAAAAGGTCTGCGGCATGCTGGGTGTCGCGGAACTGATAACTGGTGGTCTGATAGAGCGGGACGGCGACAGAACCGGTTGTCGGTTCGGCGCGATAGCCTGCATGAAGGACAATTGTTTCCGGCTTGGTCGAAGACATGATGACTGTTTCCCTGATTTATTGTGATTCCTGAGGCGAGGAGGGTATGCGCAGCGGCCCTGTATTCGCAAGGAAGATTTGGCGAAATGCCAGAGCAACATGCACGCCATAGGCGTTCAGGACGAGAATTGTGATAATTCGGTACGATTATACCGAATGAATTGACAAGCAGCAGATTTCACGTTTACGTAAAGGGAAAATAGAAAATCAAAAGAGGCGGCGATCCAATGGAATTCAACCTGTCTGAAGATCAGCAGGCATTTGCCCAAGCTGCGCGTGATTTCGCGCAGAATGAAATGGCGCCATATGCAGGCGACTGGGATGCCAATCATACATTTCCCGAAGAAACCCTGCGCAAGGCAGCCGAACTTGGTTTTGCCGCGATCTATACCAGCGAAGAACATGGTGGCACGGGGCTTGGGCGCCTTGATGCTGCTGTTATTTTCGAAGAGCTTGCGGCGGCTTGCCCGTCAACCGCGGCGTATATTTCGATCCATAATATGGCCTGCTGGATGATTGATACGTTTGGCGATGATGCGCAACGTGCGAAATATCTGCCGAAACTCGTCTCCATGGACCATTTCGCAAGTTATTGCCTGACCGAGCCGGGGGCAGGATCGGATGCCGGGTCGCTTCGCACCCGGGCCGAGCGCGATGGCGATCATTATATCCTGAATGGCGAGAAGGCGTTTATTTCCGGTGGTTCGCGCAGTGATATCTATGTCGTCATGGCGCGGACAGGCGATGACAGCCCGAAAGGCATTTCGACCTTTATCGTGCCCAAAGATGCCGAGGGGCTATCATTTGGCAAGCTTGAAGAAAAAATGGGCTGGAACAGTCAGCCGACCGCCGCCGTTATCTTTAGTAATTGCAAGGTGCCGGTCGAAAACCGTCTGGGCGAAGAGGGCGAAGGTTTCAAATTCGCCATGAAGGGCCTTGATGGTGGGCGGTTAAATATCGCGGCCTGTTCGATCGGTGGTGCGCGTGCGGCAATGGAACATGCCCGCGAACACATGAAAGTCCGCAAGCAGTTTGGCAAAAGCCTTGATCAGTTTCAGGCATTACAGTTCAAATTTGCTGATATGGTGACCGAGCTCGAAGCCGCCCGGCTGATGCTTCATAAAGGGGCATGGAAGCTGGATCACAAAACCGATGATGCCACGCAGTTCTGTGCGATGGCCAAACGGTTTGCCACCGATGTCGGCTTTAATGTCTGTAACGAAGCGCTGCAGCTTCATGGCGGATATGGTTATATTCGCGAATATCCCATCGAGCGGCTTTTGCGTGACTTGCGCGTGCACCAGATCCTTGAAGGTACCAATGAAATCATGCGGCTGATCATCGCGCGTGCAGCCCTGAAAGACTAGGTTATGAGCACAGTTTCAAATTCGCCGACTGAGACCGCAGACGCACCGGTTCTGTTTTCGCAGGACGGGCCGGTTGGACGTATCCTGTTGAACCGTCCCAAGGCGCTAAACGCGCTTGATCTGGTGATGGTCGATATGATGATGGCGCAACTGAAATCCTGGGAGCAGGATCCATCGGTGAAGGTCGTTATTATTGAAGGGATGGGGGAGAAGGCATTCTGCGCGGGTGGTGATATCCGCGGCCTTTATGATGCCCGCAAGGTTGATGACGAAGAGATGCTTGATGCGTTTTATCGTCGGGAATATCACCTGAACCATTATATTGCGACCTATCCAAAGCCCTATATCGCACTGATGGACGGGATCACCATGGGCGGTGGTGTCGGGGTTTCAATCCATGGCCGGTTCAGGGTCGTGACCGAACGGACGCTGTTTGCCATGCCTGAAACCGGCATTGGATTTTTCCCGGATGTGGGCGGCGGCTATTTCCTGCCACGGTGTCCTGGCAAAATCGGGATGTATCTTGGTTTGACCGGAGCGCGGATCAAGGCCGCAGATTGCCTTTATGCCGGACTTGCAACCCATGGGGCGGAAAGTGCGAGACTGGATGCCGTCAAGAATGCACTGGCAAGTGCGGCTTGGGACGGTGATGGCTTTGCGACTGTCGAGGATATCCTCAATAAGCATGAAACGCCGTTCGGTTCAGCACCACTTTCAGAAATTCGCGGCGAGATCGATCATTGCTTTGCTGGCGACAGTGTGGCGGCGATCTTTGACGCCTTGCGGAATGCGGCCAGTGCATTTGGCACAGAGACCCTTGAGACGTTGCTGGGCAAATCGCCGACATCCCTTTGCGTCAGTTTCGAGCAAATCCGTCAGGGTGGCGATATGTCGCTGGCAGAGGTCCTGAACATGGAATACCGAATGTCGCAGCGCATGGTGTGCAAACCGGACCTGTTTGAAGGTGTGCGGGCGGTGATTATCGATAAGGATCACGCGCCGAAATGGCAGCATGGTGATATCGGTCAGGTCGATCCACGCGAAGTGGCGGAATATTTCGAAAAACTGCCAAAAGACAAAGAGCTTAATCTTTAGACCATTGGGCAGGGAACATCATCCTGCCAGATCACCATAAATCAGAACAAAACACCCAGATAGGGTGTCAGAGGAGACTTCAAATGGCGAATATCGGTTTTATCGGTCTGGGCAATATGGGCGGCCCGATGGCGGCCAACCTTGTGAAAGCCGGACATGCGGTCAAGGTCTTTGATCTGTCGGCAGATGCGGTGGCAAAGGCGGTGGAGGCCGGTGCCTCAAAGGCGGCATCGGTTGGCGCGGCGGCCAGTGATGTCGAATTTGTTGTCACTGTTTTGCCCGCGGGCAAGCACGTGCTGGGCGTTTATGATGGACCGGACGGTGTCATTGCACATGCCAAGCCGGGCACGGTTCTGATCGACAGTTCGACAATTGATGTGGACTCGGCCCGCAAGGCAGCCGAGCTGGCCCGTGCGGCTGGTCTTGGTGTTGTTGATGCCCCGATCTCTGGCGGGACGGCCGGTGCGGCGGCAGGGACGCTGACATTCATGGTTGGTGGATCTGAGGCGGACTTTGCCAGTGCGCAGCCCATTTTGGCGGGCATGGGCAGCAATATCATCCATGCCGGTGACAGCGGTGCAGGGCAGGCGGCAAAGATTTGCAACAACATGGTGCTTGGTGTCAGCATGATTGCGGTTTCCGAGGCCTTCATGCTGGCAAAGCGCCTTGGCCTGGATGCCCAGAAACTGTTTGAGGTGTCTTCAAAGGCATCGGGTCAGTGCTGGGCTTTGACAAGTTATTGCCCGGTCCCGGGGCCGGTTCCGACATCTCCGGCCAACCGCGATTATCAGCCGGGATTTGCGGTGGATATGATGCTGAAGGACTTGAAGCTTGCCCAGCAGGCATCAGCGGCATCTGGTGCAACAACCCCGATGGGGGCGTTGGCCGAAAGCTTGTATGCGCTTTATTCCAATGGCGGCAACGGTGGCATGGACTTTTCGGCCATCGTTAAAATGCTTGATGGCGAGAAATAGAAGCACCCGATAGCAGTACCAAACGAGCGGGTCCGGATTTCCGGGCCCGTTTTGTTATATGTTGCGTTGTCTGAAAATGGGAGCACAATAGACAAGTCCATTTTTGATAACAGCAGTGCATCAATGACCTCACGCTATAACACCTCGAACGAGATTTATTTTGAACTTCGGCAAGTCGGCACCTATCTGCGGTGTACGGCCATTGACGGCAAAACAGGCGTGGAAGTGACTGTTGCCGGACCTGTCAGCCGGAATCCGGAACAACTGAAGCGCGTTGCTGCACAAAAACTTGAATACGTTCTCAAAAAGGGATAATTTATACAATATAAAGCGCGGGTGACTTTCTAAGTCAGTGTTTTATGCCAATTTCAAATCCTGTTTTGGTGATTTTCACTAAAATGTCAAAGCGGCTTGCAGGGTTTGAAATCGTGTGTCTAATGTCCTCGCTCTAATCGCGCTCTTTATGTAATGGTCGCAAAAAGAATGACCGGCATAGAGGGTTAAAACCGGGGGTTACCCGATAACAATAAGACGGAGGCTTTGCGGGTTTGCCAGGGGGCTATGGGGAGACAGTGTCTCATCCAATCATTACATCTGTGTGTGAATTGATACCTTCTGCTGATCTGGCGAAGTCCTTGTATGTCTGTGCCAAATCTAAGGTTGTGCAATGGATTGGGCTTATTTCCTACAACAATTGATCAATGGTCTGACGCTGGGGGCCATTTATGGTCTGATCGCCATCGGTTACACGATGGTTTATGGCATTATTGGCATGATCAACTTTGCGCACGGTGAGATCTATATGATCGGTGCGTTCCATTCCCTGATTACCTTCCTGATCTGTCAGGCTGCCGGTATCAGCGGAATTCTACCTCTTACCCTTCTTTTGATGCTGTTCGTTTCAATGGTTCTGACCTCTGTCTATGGTTGGGGCGTGGAACGGGTCGCATATCGGCCGCTGCGCGGCTCATTCCGTCTGGCGGCCCTAATTTCTGCCATCGGCATGTCCATTTTCCTGCAGAACTTCGTTCAGATTTCGCAGGGTGCGCGCGTGAAACCGATGCAGCCGCTTGTTGAGGGCGGCATTACCCTGATGGAAAGCGCGAATTTCGACGTTCAGCTTAGCTATATGCAGATCGTGATTATCGTTCTGACATTTGTGCTGATGGTTGTCTTCTCGCTGCTGATTGCCAAAACGTCCCTGGGCCGCGCACAGCGTGCCTGTGAGCAGGACCGTACGATGGCAGGCCTTCTGGGTGTTAACGTTGACCGCACCATCTCGACCACGTTTGTCATGGGTGCTGCCCTGGCATCGGTCGCGGGGATGATGGTGACGTTGTATTACGGCGTGATCGACTTCTATATCGGCTTCCTTGCCGGTGTTAAGGCGTTCACCGCAGCCGTTCTTGGCGGTATCGGATCTTTGCCGGGCGCAATGCTTGGCGGTCTTCTGATCGGCCTGATCGAGGCCTTCTGGTCGGGTTATCTCACGATTGAGTACAAGGATGTCGCAACGTTTGGCATTCTGGTTCTTGTGCTGATCTTCCGTCCGTGGGGTCTGCTCGGCAAGCCGGAGGTGGAGAAAGTCTGATGTCTGCTGCATTTGCTTCTTCTCGTACCAATGGCTCGGAAGTGGTCAAGGAACTTGCGTTCTTTGCCGTGATCGCGCTGTTGATGTCGGTCATGCTCCTTGGTGTCGAGACGGTTGACCGTCCGACCGGTCTGGAACTGGCCGTGCGTTGGGACCTTGTCCTGCTTGCAATCGGGGCGACGGTGATCGGGCGTCTTGGCCTGATTTTCCGCCGCGAGAACATTTCACGTCTCGGCCAGGCCGTTCTGATTACGCTTTCTGCCGTTGCCGTTTTTGAAATGTTCGTACGTTTCCGCGAACTTGATGACCGCTGGGTCTCGCCGGTCTTCCTCGACATGGTGTTTTCAAGTGTCGTCAGCACCATCGTTGGTATCGCGTTTGTGGCGATCATTTTTGCCACGGCCTATTTCACGATGAAAGACAAGACCGCGGCTGATGTCGATGAAAGCGCCAAACTGTCGTCCAAAATCCAGTTGGCGTATCGTTCGAACACCAAGAAAATCGGTCTGATCGGGATTATCTTCTTTATCATTTTCCCGTTCATCTTTGGCGAAGACCGTTCCGCAATCGACCTTGCGACCCTTGTGATGATTTACATCATGCTGGGGTGGGGGTTGAATATCGTGGTTGGTCTGGCAGGTCTTCTGGATCTGGGCTATGTGGCGTTCTATGCGGTCGGGGCTTACTCCTATGCATTGCTGTCACAGAACTTCGATCTGAGCTTCTGGCTGTGCCTGCCGCTGGCCGGTATCTTTGCGGCAAGCTTCGGGATTATCCTTGGCTTCCCGGTTCTGCGTCTGCGCGGTGACTATCTTGCAATCGTGACCCTTGGTTTCGGTGAGATTATCCGCGTTGTTCTGATCAACTGGTATGATCTTACCGGTGGTCCGGACGGGATTTCATCGATTGAACGTCCGAGCTTCTTTGGTATGGCCGATTTTTCGCGGCGTGTTCCGGATGGGGCGATTGGCTTTAACGAGCTGTTCGGCATGGAATACTCGTCCATGCATCGTCTGATCTTCCTGTACTACCTGATCCTTGTGCTGGCACTGGTGACGAACTTCGTGACCCTGCGTCTGCGCAAACTGCCGATCGGGCGGGCCTGGGAAGCGTTGCGTGAAGACGAGATCGCCTGCCGTTCGCTTGGCATCAACCCGACCAACACCAAGCTGTCGGCATTTGCCATCGGCGCGATGTTTGGTGGCTTTGCCGGTGCGTTCTTTGCAACCCGTCAGGGCTTTATCAGCCCGGAAAGCTTCACCTTCCTTGAATCGGCTGTGATTCTTGCGATTGTGGTTCTGGGCGGCATGGGCAGCCAGATCGGCGTCGTGTTGGCGGCAATTGTGATGATCGGTTTCCCGGAAATGTTCCGTGAACTGGCCGAATATCGCATGCTGATCTTCGGGGCAGGTATTGTTGCCATTATGCTCTGGCGTCCGCGCGGTCTGTTGTCCTTCCGTGATCCGACCATTCTGCTCAATATGAGCCAGAAAGAAAAAGTTGCCGGAGAAGTCAAATGACCGACAACAAACTGCTTGAAGTCGAACATCTGACCATGCGTTTCGGTGGTCTGGTCGCGATTGATGATCTGTCTTTCAATGCCAACAAGCGTGAAATTACAGCCATCATCGGCCCGAACGGGGCAGGGAAAACCACTGTGTTCAACTGCCTGACCGGGTTCTATGTTCCGACCGAGGGTCGCCTGACCCTTCATGCCGACGATGGCCCGCGGTTGCTGGAACGGACCGAAGGGTTCCGCATTCCACGCAACAAAGGTGTTGCCCGCACGTTCCAGAACATCCGCCTGTTTACCGGGATGACGGTTCTGGAAAACCTGATCGTTGCCCAGCATAACCGGTTGATGGAGGCCTCTGCGTTCTCTCTTGCCGGTTTGTTCAACCTTGGCAAATATGCCAAGGCGGAAAAGGAAGCGGTCGAAAAGGCGGAGTTCTGGTTGGAGAAGGTTGGTCTGTATGCGCAGGCTGACTGGAATGCCGGTAACCTGCCATATGGTTCCCAGCGTCGCCTGGAAATCGCGCGTGCCATGTGCACCGACCCGTCACTGCTTTGTCTGGACGAACCGGCTGCGGGCCTTAACCCGCGTGAGTCGGCGGAACTGAACGTTCTGTTGCAGAGCATCCGTGATGATCAGGGCGTTGGCTGCCTTCTGATCGAGCATGATATGAGCGTTGTCATGCAGATTTCCGACCATGTGATCGTTCTTGATTACGGTAAAAAGATTGCTGATGGCAATCCAGAGGCCGTCAAGAATGATCCGGCTGTTATCCGCGCCTATCTTGGCGAAGAAGAGGATGACGAGCTTCCGCCGGAAGTTGCTGCCGACCTTCATCTTGATCCGAAAGCGCAGTGAGGGAGTCCATCGATATGTCCATGCTTAAAATCGAAGGTGTTCATACCTTCTATGGCAATATCGAAGCCCTCAAGGGCATTGATATGGAAGTCAATGAAGGTGAAATCGTCACCCTGATCGGTGCCAACGGTGCCGGCAAAACCACGTTGCTTATGACCTGTTGCGGTTCGCCGCAGGCCAGCAAGGGGCGCATTCTGTTTGAAGGCCAGGATATCAGTCGCATGCCAATGCATGAGATCTGCCAGCTTGGTATTCAGCAGTCCCCGGAAGGGCGTCGTATTTTCCCGCGCATGTCGGTTTATGAAAACCTTCAGATGGGCGCGATCACCCAGGATCCGAAGTATTTCAATTCGGATATCGAAATGGTGTTTGATCTGTTCCCGCGTCTGAAGGAACGCATCAACCAGCGTGCCGGTACGATGTCTGGTGGTGAACAGCAGATGTTGGCAATCGGCCGTGCCCTGATGGGCCGTCCGCGTCTTCTTCTGCTTGATGAGCCGTCACTTGGTCTGGCGCCACTGATCGTGAAGCAGATTTTCGAAACGGTTGAGAAGATCAACCGCGAGAAAAAGATGACGGTCTTCCTCGTTGAGCAGAACGCATTCCATGCGCTTAAACTGGCTCATCGTGGATATGTGATGGTCAATGGCAATATCACGCTCTCGGGGACGGGTGCGGAACTTCTGGCAAACCCGGAAGTCCGCGCAGCCTACCTCGAGGGTGGCCACTAGGGAGTTCTGAGATGGAAGCGATTACGGGTACCAGCATTGGTGTCACAATCGGAATGACCATCATCCTGATGGGGTTCTGCGGTTTCATGACCGGTCAGGCCATCGCAAACACCTGGCGTCCGGCCTGGCAGCTTGTGCCTTATGCACTGCTGCTTGGCTGCGTTGACCGCTTCATGGTTTTTGCCCTGTTTGAAGGTGAGCTTCTTTCACTTTCCGGCTACATTTTTGATACGGTAATCCTGTTTGCAATCACCTTCGCGGCGTTCCGCCTGACGCAGGTGAACAAGATGCTGTCGCAATATCCGTGGCTGTATGAACGGGTTGGTCCGTTTGCGTATCGCGCCCGCGAAGGTGCTGATGTTCGCTGATATTTGCGGGGACGTAACGCGTCCCCGCATGGTTGCCCGATAACGGGCAATCGTCTGGTTTGTACTTATGCGTCCCGAATACGGAGCGCTATGGTGCGAGGGAACTGAAACCGGTAATCGGCGATAAACACGGGCCGGTTTCAGATCCAAAAAGATGATTCTGTCATGGTGATGGAATCAACCTTTGGAACAGGGAGACTTCTCTTATGTCGAAAACCAAGCTCGGCCTTCTTGCCACTGCTTCCGCGCTTGTTCTTTCAATGGGTGTAGCAAAAGCTGACATCGTTGTCGCGACCGTTGGTCCGATGACCGGTCCGTACGCTGCATTTGGCGAACAGATGACCCAGGGTGCAGAGAAAGCAGTTGCTGACATCAACGCAGCTGGTGGCGTGAACGGCGAAATGCTCGTCCTCGAAATCGGCGATGACGCTTGCGATCCGAAACAGGCTGTTGCTGTTGCCAACCAGTTGGTTAGCAAAGACGTTGCACTTGTTGCTGGTCACTTCTGCTCTGGTTCCTCGATCCCGGCTTCGGAAGTTTACTTCGAAGAGGGCATCATCCAGATTTCCCCGGCTTCGACCAACCCGCAGCTGACCGAACGTGACATGGACAACGTGTTCCGTGTTTGCGGTCGTGACGATCAGCAGGGTGAAGTTGCTGGTAAATACCTGGCTGCAAACTATGGCGACAAGAAAATCGCCATCGTTCACGACAAACAGGCTTATTCCAAAGGTCTGGCTGACGAAACCAAGAAAAACCTCAATGCGAACGGCGTAACCGAAGCCCTTTACGAAGCAATCACCCCGGCTGAGAAAGACTACTCGGCTCTGGTGACCAAGCTGAAATCCGAAGGCATCGAAGTTCTGTATTATGGTGGTTACCACACCGAACTCGGTCTGATCGTTCGTCAGATGCGCGCACAGGGCATGGACACCATGGTCATGTCTGGTGACGCGATCAACACCCTTGAATATTGGGCAATCACCGGTGATTCCGGCGAAGGCACCATCTTCACCGCATCGCCTGCAATTGAAACCGATCCGCGCAACGCCGACCTCGTCAAATACTTCGACGAAATCGGTTACAAGCCGGAAGGTTACACCCTGTTCACCTATGGTGCGATCCAGGCTTGGGCACAGGCTGCCAACAAAGCTGGTTCGACCGACTTCGAGCCGGTTGTAGATGCCCTGCATTCCGAGAAATTCGACACCGTTCTTGGCGAAATCTCGTTTGACGCCAAAGGCGACGTCGATGCTCCGGGTTACTGGATCTACACCTGGAAAGACGGTCAGTACACCGACGGTGCTATCCAGAATCCGTGATCAACTGCGAACGGTCAGTCCGGCCTAGAGCCGGGCTGACCCGACTTTTGCGGTCGGATACGAAAAACGCCGCCCTGAATGAGGGCGGCGTTTTTTCTTTCGGTATTTGACTGGGGAAGGCGTTATTTCGCCTTGCGACCCAAACCGATCTTCTTTGCAAACTGCGAACGCTGCTTGGCGTAATTCGGTGCGACCATCGGGTAATCTGCCGGCAGGCCCCATTTCGCACGGTATTCTTCCGGGGTGAGGTTATAGGTCGTGCGCAGGTGACGTTTCAGCATTTTCAGCTTTTTGCCGTCTTCAAGGCAGACAATATAATCATCGCCAATAGATTTTTTGATCGGAACAGCCGGTTTCAACGGTTCCTGTTCCGGTTCTTTTTCAACACCGTGTATATCATCAAGAGAAGCAAAGACAGTCGAAATCAGTTCCGGAATCTGTGCCGCGGCAAGCGCATTGTTGCTGACATAGGCAGATACAATGTCGACGGTCATCTGTAAAAGTTCGTCACGATCAAGCACGCTGTTCTCGGTTTCAGCCATAATTGAAGTAATCCTTCATTTGATAAATCACATTAAACTTAATGCACTATTCAGTCGGTATAGTCAAACCACAGAAAAACACAAGGTTATTTGTTTAATAGACCCTGTTTTGGTTTATAGGGATGTTATATTAAAGTTTATGCTTTGGCGGCGATGATTAAACCCTCTTAAATTTCAGATCGTACAGGAAATACAACCAAACAGATTGCGCAATAATACTGTTTATATGGCTGGATCGTACTTTACGGCCATGGCGGCATTCTGATACCTGCATGGACCTTGTTGACGGCGCTAAAGCTGACATATGTGTTCAATATACGGAGCTTTTGAACCATAACGGTTTTACTGCGTCAGTTCTGTTTGGAAAACTTGCTGTTTTGCATGAGCTGCGCGTTGGCAGCCCCGACGCTATATGCTACAAGGCGCTCAAATTTTAACTTTTGCTTTTGAATAAAGGCACGCCTATGACCGTCAAAACCCTTGCGATTGCCTCCGACCACGGTGGTGTGGAACTGAAATCAACCATTGCTGAAACCTTGAAAAAGCGCGGGATTGAAGTGCTTGATCTGGGTACAGATGGTTCGGCTTCGGTTGATTACCCCGATTATGCGCAGGCAGTGGCCAAGGCCCTTATCGATGGCAAGGCCGAGGCGGGTATTCTCGTCTGTGGATCTGGCATCGGTATGAGCATGGCAGCCAACCGTTATCCGCAAATCCGCGCAGCGCTGGTTCATGACCGTCTTTCCACGGAACTTTGCCGTCAACATAACAACGCAAATGTTCTGTGCCTTGGTGCCCGCCTGATTGGTGAAGCCACGGCACTTGATTGCGTTGATACCTTCTTGTCGACCGAATTCGAAGGCGGTCGTCACGAAGGTCGCGTCGCAAAAATGTCCTGCTCCGTCTGATTTTCTCGCCATCTGGCATCAACCGGAACGGGCAGGCGGTTCCTTAAGGGATCGTTACCCGTCACATCGCATCGAAAGAGGCCCCCGCATGTCGTTCAAAGGCTTTTTCACCACCAGCTTGGCCGAAGCTGATCCGGCACTGTACAAATCTGTTACCGACGAGCTTGATCGTCAGCAGAACCAGATCGAGATGATTGCTTCGGAAAACATCGTTTCCAAAGCGGTTATCGAGGCACAGGGCACTGTCCTGACCAACAAATACGCCGAAGGTTATCCTTCGCGCCGTTATTATGGTGGTTGTGAATATGTTGACGTTGCCGAACAGCTGGCAATCGATCGCGCCAAGGAAATCTTCGGCTGCGAATTTGTCAACGTTCAGCCCCATTCCGGTGCGCAGGCAAACGGTGCGGTGATGCTGGCCCTTTGCAAGCCGGGCGATACCATTCTGGGTATGTCGCTTGATGCTGGTGGTCACCTGACCCATGGTGCGCGTCCGGCACTTTCGGGCAAGTGGTTCAATGCGGTTCAGTATGGTGTTCGTGAAGACGACCTGACCCTTGATTACGACCAGGTTGAGGCCCTTGCGGTTGAGCACAAACCGGCCCTGATCATTGCCGGTGGTTCGGCCATTCCGCGTCAGATCGATTTCAAGCGTTTCCGTGAAATCGCGGACAAGGTTGGCGCTTTGCTGATGGTTGATATGGCGCACTTTGCTGGCCTGGTTGCCGGTAGCGTTCATCCGAGCCCGCTTCCTTATGCAGATGTCGTAACCACCACCACGCACAAAACCCTTCGTGGTCCGCGTGGCGGCATGATCCTGTCAAACAACCTCGAGATCGGCAAAAAGATCAATTCCGCCGTCTTCCCGGGTCTGCAGGGTGGTCCGCTGATGCATGTGATTGCGGCCAAGGCTGTTGCCTTTGGCGAAGCACTTCGTCCGGAATTCAAGGCATATGCCCGGCAGGTTGTTGATAACGCCAAGGCACTGGCCGAAGTCCTTGTCAAACGTGGCTTTGACATCGTGACCGGTGGTACCGATACGCACCTTATGCTGGTGGACCTGCGTCCGAAGGGCCTGAAAGGTAACACGGCGGAAGTCGCGCTCGAACGTGCAGGCATTACGTGCAACAAAAACGGTATTCCGTTTGACACCGAAAAGCCGACCATTACGTCAGGTGTGCGACTTGGTACGCCGGCTGGTACCACGCGTGGTTTCGGTGTTGCCGAATTCCAGCAGATCGGTGAGCTGATCGGTGACGTTCTGGATGCCATGGTCGACAACCCGGAAGGCAATGCCGAAGTCGAGGCCGCCGTCCGTGCGAAGGTTGAAGACCTCTGCAAGCGTTTCCCGATCTATTCCTGATCGATTTGAGGCTTAGATAAAAATATGCGTTGCCCGTTTTGCGGACATACCGATACCCAGGTTAAGGACTCCCGTCCGACCGAAGAGCATCATGCCATTCGTCGTCGCCGGTTCTGTCCTGCCTGCGGATCGCGCTTCACGACATTTGAACGTGTCCAGTTGCGTGAATTGATGGTTGTGAAGACAGACGGGCAACGCGAATTGTTCGACCGCGACAAACTGGCGCGGTCGATCTTTCTTGCGTGTCGCAAACGCCCGATTGAAGACGAACGTGTTGAAAAGGCCCTTAATGGCATTCAACGCCGTCTTGAAAGCAGTGGCGAAAGCGATATTTCCACCGATACCATTGGCGAAATGGTGATGGAGGCGCTGAATGCCCTCGATCAGGTGGCTTATGTACGCTACGCTTCGGTGTACAAGAATTTCCGTGAAGCCCGCGATTTCGAACAATTCGTCGAAAAAATGCATGATGGGGAAGAAGAGGCGGACGCAGAGTAATGACAGCCCCCGCGTTTAGCGAAGACGACCGGCACTTCATGCGGGTCGCATTGAGCCTGTCAAAACGCGGTTTGGGAAATGTCTGGCCGAACCCGTCGGTTGGTTGTGTCCTTGTTTCTTCTGATGGCACCATTGTTGGCCGTGGTCACACACAACCCGGTGGCCGCCCGCATGCCGAACGCGTTGCCCTTGATATTGCCGGTCCCTTGGCCTGTGGTGCAACCGCCTATGTCACCCTTGAACCGTGCAGCCATGTTGGTAAAACACCGCCCTGTGCAACCGGCCTGATTGAAGCCGGGGTGTCGCGGGTTGTCAGCGCGCTGACCGATCCGGATCCGCGTGTGTCGGGCAGGGGGCACAAAATGCTGCGTGATGCGGGTATCAAGGTTGACGTCGGGCTTTATGCCGACGAGGCCCGGCGTGTGAATGAAGGTTTCCTGTCGAAGGCCGAGCGTTCCCGTCCGTTTGTCACCCTTAAACTGGCATCGACCCTTGATGCGCGATCTGCGACAGCAGATGGCGAAAGCCAGTGGATTACGGGTGCTGGCGCACGCGAAGCCGGTCACATGTTGCGCGCGAACCATGACGCCATTCTGGTCGGTGCCAAGACGGTCATCGCCGATGATCCAAGCTTGACCTGTCGCCTTGCCGGGCGGGAGTATCAATCGCCGGTGCGTGTCATTCTGGACCGCGCAGGCGACGTACCGGTTACTGCCAGGCTTGTCCAGACGGCCGATGACGTGCCGACATGGCTGGTGACAGCCGACAAGAATTTCGCCGAACTATCGGAAAAATTTGAAAAAACTGCGGTAAAAGTGATTTCTGCCGGATGCGCAGGCGATCATTTGGACCTACATGATGTCCTGCGTAAGCTGGCAGATGAAGGTCTGACGCGTGTCCTTGTTGAAAGTGGCGGAAATCTTGCCGCCGGTTTGATCAGGGCCGATGTGGTCGATCATATCATTCATTTTGTCGCGCCATCGTTGATTGGTGGCGACGGCAAGGCAATGATTGCAGATCTTGGTTTGAACCAGCTTGCCGACGCACCGCATTTCAAACGTACTTCAGTTCGTGAAGTGGGTGCAGATATTGCGGTAACCTACGATAAAATAACGGAATAAATGAATGTTCACTGGCATCATCACCGATATCGCAACCGTGCGTGCAATCAAGAAAACCGGCGACACCCGGTTTGAGTTCACCACATCATTTGATACCTCAAAGATCGTTCTGGGGGCATCAATCGCGTGTAATGGTGCCTGCATGACCGTGATCGAAACCGGTGATGACTGGTTTGCCATCGAGGCATCGGCAGAAAGCCTGTCGCGGACAACGCTGGGTGATCTTGTTGTCGGTTCCAAGGTCAACCTCGAACAGGCGACGCGTGTCGGGGATGAGTTGGGTGGCCACATCGTATCCGGACATGTCGATGGCGTCGCAACGCTGACGAAACGCGTACCTGAAGGCGACTCTTTGCGCCTGACATTCGAGGTGCCCGAAGCCTTTGCTAAATATATCGCATCCAAGGGATCGGTGACGCTTGAAGGCGTATCTTTGACTGTCAACGAGGTTGACGGAAACACTTTTGGTATCAATCTGATACCACATACCCAAAACGAAACCACATTGGGTTCAAAGCAACCGGGCGACCGGATCAACTTTGAAATTGATATGCTGGCACGCTACGTCGCGCGCATGCTGGGCAAGGATTGATCAACAATGCCGCATAATTATCTTTCGCCAATCGAAGACGTCATCGAAGAGGCCCGCAATGGCCGGATGTTCATTCTTGTCGATGACGAGGACCGCGAAAACGAGGGCGACCTGGTTATTCCGGCCCAGATGGCAACGCCCGATGCCATCAATTTCATGGCAACCCATGGTCGTGGCCTGATTTGTCTGACGCTTGAATCTGAGCGTTGCGACGAGCTTGGCCTGACCATGATGAGTGCGCATAACGGCACGCGCCACGAAACAGCCTTTACCGTATCGATCGAAGCCAAAACCGGCGTCACCACCGGTATTTCCGCCCCTGACCGGGCACGGACTGTGGCCGTTGCGATTGATCCCAATGCCGGTCGCCACGATATCGTGACACCGGGCCATGTATTCCCGCTTCGTGCCCGTCCGGGTGGGGTTCTGGTGCGTGCTGGTCATACGGAGGCGTCTGTTGATATCGCACGCCTTGCGGGCCTGAACCCGTCGGGTGTCATTTGTGAAATCATGAGTGATTCAGGTGAAATGGCGCGATTGCCAGAACTGGTCGAGTTTGCCAAGAAACACAATCTCAAGATAGCGCAGATTGCCGATCTGATCCGTTATCGCCGCAAGCATGAAAAGGTCGTTCAGCGCAAAGCCACCACCAAGATCAAAAGTGTAAATGGCGGCGAGTTTGACATGCATCTTTATGTCAACAACGTCACCTATGCCGAACATATTGCACTGGTCAAAGGCGATATTTCTGATGATGCGCCGGTTCTGACCCGTGTGCATGCCCTAAATGTGATAGAAGATGTCTTGGGTGACACCCAAACGGGGCATCAGGGCCAACTTTCGACCGCCATGCGCCAGATCGGAGAGGAGGGGCGTGGTGTGGTTGTCCTGATCCGTGAACCGCGCCCGAACACGCTGTCTGCTTCGATTGCCAAACTGATCGAGATGAATGGCGGTGATGGTGATGCCCTGCGTCAGGAACTGGCGAGTGAAAACGGTGATGGCGATTTGCGCGACTATGGTGTCGGCGCGCAAATCTTGCATGATCTTGGCATTCGCGACATGATTCTGCTTTCAAATACCAAACGCCACATTGTAGGACTTGACGGCTTCGGTCTAAATCTGGTTGATCAGCGTCCGCTTGTCGTCTCGGAGGAATAAAATCATGAGCAACGCCCCCCACATTCTGATTGTGGATGCGCCGTATTACACGCATATCGTCGAAGACCTTGTCAAAGGGGCTGCTTCGACGCTGCAAGCTGGTGGCGCGACATGGGACCGTATTTCGGTCGCGGGTGCGTTTGAAGTGCCAATTACCATCCGTTATGCTGTGCAGTCGATGGAAGAACTGGCCACCGGTCCGCGCTATGACGGTTATCTTGCGCTGGGGTGTGTTATTCGTGGTGAAACCACGCATTACGATCACATCTGCGAAGAAGCCAACCGTGCGCTGATGCAGCTTTGCCTTGACTACAACCTGGCAATCGGCAATGGCATCCTGACTGTCGAGAACGAGGCGCAAGCACTTGCACGGGCCAAGGCTGACGAAAAGAACAAGGGCGGCGAGGCTGCCAAAGCTGTTCTGCGTCAGATTGAAGTTCAAAACCACTTTGGAATACATCACAAGTAATGACCGAGAAATCAAAGGCATCAGCCGCACAACGGCGCAGCGCGGCGCGTTTTGCCGCTATTCAGGCGCTTTACCAGGCAGAGCTTTCGCAGTTGCCTGCCGCTGATATCGTGCGCGAATATTCCGACTTCCGCCTTGATGGTACGGGTGGTCGCGATCTTGATGTGCCAAACGAAGACCTGATCGATCCGGATCGCGGCTTTTTCGCCGATCTGGTTCAGGGTGTTGCCGCGCGCATGGTCGATCTTGATGCGCTGATCAATGGTGCGCTTGAAAAGGGCTGGACCACGCAGCGTCTTGAGACGGTTCTGCGCAGCATCTTGCGTGCGGGCACGTATGAACTGATCGCACGTGAAGACGTGCCGATGCGGGTTGTCATCACGGAATACGTTGACGCAGCGCATTCGTTCTTTGACGAGAACGAACCGAAGCTGGTCAATGCCGTGCTGGATCGTATCGGGAAAACCTTGCGTCCCGGTGAAGCCGGACAGAATTGATATGGCAGCGCGATCCGGCGAATTTGAACTGATCGCGCGCCATTTTGCGCCCATTGCGCAAAGTGATCCGGCCGCATTGTCTTTGAAGGATGATGCGGCCGTATTTTCACCACCCGCCGGGCACGAGGTTGTTGTCACAACCGATGCGCTGGTGGCTGATGTCCATTTCCGAAGCATTGATGAACCGGAACTGATCGCAAAGAAAGTTCTGCGCGTGAACCTGTCGGACTTGGCGGCCATGGGCGCCCGACCGGGCGGCGTCGTCTTGAGTTCGGGTTATAATCGCAATCTGTCGGATGACTGGGTGGCGCGATTTGCCAAGGGTTTTGGCGAAGACTGTGCGGCTTATGATGTTTCGCTTTGGGGCGGGGATACGGTTGCAACGCCGGGCCCGACATTCTTCAGTCTGACGGCATTTGGCTATGTTCCAACGGGCAGGGCCCTGCGACGTGATCTGGCAAAGCCGGGCGATGTTTTGGCCGTCACCGGAACGTTGGGCGATGCGGCCTTGGGGCTGGCGCTACTGAACGGCGAATTTCCCGATCTTAACCCGGATTTGGCCGAGTTCCTGAAAGACCGTTATTTGTTGCCGCAGCCACGGATGACGGAAAGTGCGGCCTGTATCGCATCGAAACGGCGGCTGGCTGCCATGGATATTTCCGACGGGCTTGCAGGTGATTGTCGCAAGATATGCTCTGCTTCGAGTGTCGGTCTTGTGATCAACCGCGATGCTGTTCCGTTATCCAAGGCAGCGCGCGCTGTGCTGGATGGAGATGAAGACCAGTGGTCGCGCATTCTTTCGGGCGGTGATGATTACGAACTTCTGATTGCTGGCGCACCCGATGATGTTGCTGCCTTGGGCGATGCGTTCACCGTCATCGGCGGGGTGACGGATGAAGTTGGTGTTGTATCACTGATCGGGACGGATGGAAAAATGGCCGAACTCGCAGATGGCGGGTTCGACCATTTTAAATAACGACAGTTGTCTTGATCGGCTCAGGCGGCTTATTTCTGCTCGCTGAAGCGGCCGAGGTTGCCAAAGAGCTGCTGCAGGATTGTGATTTCACGACCGGCGGTCGGTGTAACGCGGTCCGTCGGGATAACCGGCTTGCCGTCTTCGAGGTCATATTCACTCAGGATTTCGACGCGGTTGGCCGCATCGAAGCTGATCAGAATGACTTTCTGCTGGACGGTTTCAGGTTCGAAGAACGCAACGGTCTCGGTCACACTGGAAATATAAAGCCAGACATTTTCGTCAAAGGCGGCAACCGATGATGGCGATCCCAGAATATTGGTGACATCACCCTTGGTCGATTCTCCGACAGAGATCTGTTCAAGCTGTTCTGGGTCCGGCGCGTGGCCGCGGGTCGCAATTCTGGGGCTGCAGGCAGCGACAAAGGCAATAGCCAGCCCTGCCAGCATGATCAGGGGAATGCGGGTAGTTTTGTTATCCATGAAGCTCACCTGAGCGACCCTCTTCTTGAAGCGAAACCGGAATTGCCTTGAGTTTCTGCGCGAGGCGCATGATATTGCCGGGCAATGCATGGGGCAGACATGCCCCAATGAGATTTACGGCATTCTGCGTGCCACGACAGGAATGTCAACGAAGGAGTGTTACTGTTGTTTGGATGGCTTAAGAAAAAAGACCGCAAGCAAACTGCTGCGTTCGAGCTTTACACGGCAATGGTAACCCAGGCGCGCCAACCGGACTTCTACGCAAAGCTTGGCGTTCCCGATAAGATGGAAGGGCGCTTTGACCTTATTCTCGTTCATGCATTCATCCTGTTTCGCCGTTTGAAGGCCGATGATGGTGATCGTGATCTTGCACAGCGCATCTTTGATGTGATGTTTTCTGACCTTGATCAGAATATGCGTGAAATGGGGATCGGCGATGTCGGTATCCTGAAACGGATCCGCAAGATGTCTGAATCCTACCATGGGCGCATTGTTGCCTATGAAGAAGGTGTTCAGTCTGGCGCAGCCGAGCTTGCCGCCGCACTGGACCGTAATCTTTACGCTGACTGTAATGTCAGCAATGAACAACTTATGGCGATGGTCGGCTATATCCACGACGCGCTGACCAGCCTTGAAAATCAAACCATTATGCAAATGCAGAACGGCGCGGTTCATTTTCCCGATGTCCCGGCTGTTGCTGTATCTGACTCGCACGAGAAAGAACGACCTGATGCCTGATAATTTTACCCCCGAGTTTTCCCGTATTGTCAAAACCGATGAAATGGTCAGTGGCAAAGAGAAACTTGTTATTGAAGCCAACGAAAAGGAACGTGCCGAACTGGCCAAACGGTTCGAGCTGGTTTCCATCGATAGCCTGCGTGCCGAGCTCGAAGTTAAAACCGCGTCAAACGGCGAAGTTACCGTGCGTGGCCCGATGAGTGCCGAAATCGTCCAGCGCTGCGTCGCCACACTCGAGCCCGTGCCGGAAACTGTTGAAGATACGGTCGAGGTTCTTTTCTCGCCGCATGTTTCCGAAGAAGACATGCCGTCAAACCCGGACGATCTTGAAAATCTGTCGGAAGCCGAATTGATGGCGCTGCTTGAACAGCCCGAACCGCTTGTCGATGGCATGATTGATCTGGGCGAGGTTGTTGCACAGTTCCTTGCCGTTGCGATGGACCCGTATCCGCGCAAGGATGATGCAGAACTGCCGGACTCGATCCAGACCGAAGAAGAAGCCGACGCCGACAAACCCAACCCGTTTGCGCAGCTTGCAGGCCTTAAAGAACAGCTTGAAAAGAAAAAATAGTGGTCATCCGGGCGGGAACGTCTGATGATTAGGCTTGTTGAATATGCCGGTATTTACCGGCATTTCACGTTTTGACTGCACTATGATCGCGTTCACGCTGTTATGGTGTGGGCAGCCGGAATGTGCTTTACCTTGTATCTGGTGGAGAATTCCGGTAATTACGGGCCTTCCGGCCCATTGATGACAAGCTTTGCCTATTGGCTTGCCTGCCGGATACCCGGTTCAGAGATTTTAGAACAACCATAAGAGAATACGTTGCCTGAACAGGTTTGCATATCACTTGACGCGATGGGAGGAGACCACGCGCCTGAGATGGTTTTGGCTGGTGCCGAAATTGCGCTCAAGCGTTTGCCCCATCTCAAGTTTCTGATGTTTGGTGATGAAGCGAAACTCAAACCGCTTTTGGCCAAATATCCAACACTGGAAGCTGTCAGCGACATCCGCCACGCTTCGCAGGAAGTCATGATGGAAGACAAACCTTCCGTCGCGCTTCGCCAGCGCCGTGATTCCAGCATGCGTCTTGCCATCAACGCCGTAAAAGAGGGCGACGCACAAGGTGTCGTGTCTGCCGGGAATACCGGTGCGCTGATGGCGATGGCCAAGTTCGTTTTGAAAACTGTCCGCGGCATCGATCGCCCGGCAATCGCCACCTATATGCCGACACAGCGCGGCGAGACGGTGATGCTTGATCTTGGCGCAAACATCGAATGTGACGAACACAACCTTGTGCAGTTTGCCCTGATGGGTGAAGTGTTCACACGGATCCTGTTTGGCCTTGAAAAACCGTCTGTCGGTTTGCTCAACGTTGGTATTGAAGAACTCAAGGGGAATGAGTCGGTCAAGAAAGCCGCGGCGATTTTGCGCGACATTGATCTGCCGATCCGTTTTGAGGGCTTTGTCGAAGGGGATGACCTGGCCAAGGGGACGGTCGATGTGATCGTGACTGACGGGTTTACCGGCAACGTTGCGCTGAAAACCGCAGAAGGTACTGCGCGTCTGCTGGTGCATTTCCTGCGCGAGACGTTCAAAAGTTCGTTCTTTGCCAAGATCGGTTATCTTCTTGCCCGTCGTTCGCTTCAGCGTTTCCGTGATCGCATGGATCCGCGCCGTTATAACGGGGCCATGTTGCTTGGCCTGAATGGTATTGCGGTCAAAAGCCATGGCGGCACCGACGCGCTTGGTTTTTCCAACGCCATCGGGGTTTGCCACGATCTGATTGTGAACAACCTCAATGACAGCATCAAGCACGAGCTTGCACTATTTGAAGAGGCCATGAGCGGCCTTGAAAATGCGGAGCAAGAAGATGTTGCCGTTCCTGTTGGTCAAGCCAACTGATTAACCCACCAGAAAAACAGAAAACCGGCGGTCCCCAAATCATGACAACTCGTTCTCGCATTATTGGTTGCGGTTCATATTTGCCTGCAAACGTTGTAACCAATGATGATCTGGCCAAGCGCGTTGACACGTCAGATGAATGGATTGTTGCCCGCACGGGCATTCGTCAGCGCCACATCGCAGCCGAAGGTGAAACCACCAGTGATCTTGCCTTTGCCGCTGCCAAAAGCGCGATGGAACATGCCGGTGTCACATCTGATGACATCGATCTGATCATTGTTGCGACCGCGACCCCGGACAACACATTTCCGGCCACAGCCACCAAGGTGCAAAATCGCCTTGGGGTCAAAGGGTTCGCCTTTGATGTGCAGGCGGTTTGTTCGGGCTTTATCTATGCGCTGACGACGGCGGACATGTATATCCGTAACGGTCAGGCCAAAACCGCGCTTGTTATCGGGGCGGAGACATTTTCGCGTATCCTTGATTGGGAAGATCGCCGGACCTGCGTGCTGTTTGGCGATGGTGCGGGGGCTGTCGTCGTGCAGGCCGTTGAAGGCACAGGCACGATTGAAGACGTAGGTATTCTTGCCAACCGTCTGCATTCCGATGGCAGCAAGTATGAGCTTCTTTATGTTGATGGTGGGCCGTCTGCGACCCAGACCGTCGGGCATTTGCGCATGGAAGGTCAGGAAGTCTTCCGCCACGCCGTGACAAACCTTGCCAGCGTTATTCGCGAAGTTTTGGCCGATACCGGCCTTGAGCCGGGCGATATTGACTGGCTGGTACCGCATCAGGCCAACCAGCGCATTCTCGATAGTACGGCGCGCAAGTTTGGTATTTCCAAGGATAAGGTGGTTGTGACGGTTGATCGTCACGCCAATACGTCTGCGGCGTCAATCCCATTGGCACTGGCCGAGGCGGTCCATGACGGACGTGTCAAACGCGGTGATATTGTCGTGCTTGAAGCCATGGGCGGCGGTTTTACCTGGGGCGCATCGCTAATGCGTTGGTAAAGCCGGACCATTTGTACGGAATGACACAAATTCACGTGAAATTCTTAATTTTCACAACATTCCGTCAAAAAGCATTGTATCCTGTTGATATTGAGTGATTTCGCTACCAGATATAGCCTTGTAAATTAAGTCCCGTAATTAGGAGGCGGCCTGTCATGTCGGAAACAACGATTACCCGTGCGGATCTCGCGGAAGCCGTTTATCAGGAAGTTGGTCTGTCGCGGAATGAATCCGCCCAGCTGCTTGAAACTGTTCTCGATGAAATTTCATCGGCACTGATCAAGGACGAAGTTGTAAAAATTTCCTCTTTCGGAAGTTTCTCTGTTCGTCAGAAAGGTCAGCGTATCGGACGAAACCCGAAAACGGGTGAAGAAGTACCGATCCTTCCGCGTAAGGTGCTTGTCTTCCGGCCTTCACAGGTCCTGAAAGCCCGAATTAACGCTTAAGAAAAAGAAGTCATGAAAACGAACTTGGGGGCTGCGGCGGGAACTTCCCGCCGGACAGCAAAGTCTGACTCTGCTTTTCGCACAATTAGCGAGGCTGCAAAGGAGCTTGGTCTTCAGCAGCACGTCCTGCGGTTCTGGGAATCCAAGTTTCGCCAGATCCAACCGATGAAACGGGCAGGGGGCAGACGTTATTATCGTCCAGAAGACATTGATTTCCTTGCCCATATTCGCACGCTGCTGCACGATCAGGGCTTTACGATCAAGGGGGTGCAAAAGCTCCTTGATCAGAACAAGGGCAAGTTGCCATCGGAAATCGCAGTAACCGGCCAGGACGCAGAGACGGGCGCATCGGATATGGCGTCTGGTTCCACTGTGTCTGGAATGGCCAGTGTCTCCGGTCCGGACAAAACAGCCCTGAAAGCTGTTTTGGGCGAACTCGAAGAACTTCAGGTGATCCTGCGCACAGGCCTGCAGGACGTTAAAAAAAATCCATAAAAACCATTTGCGTCTTTGGCGTGGCGCCGCTATTTATCGAGCCGCGCCAAACGGCGCAACTCTACGGTCGGAGCGTGGCGCAGCCTGGTAGCGCACCTGCATGGGGTGCAGGGGGTCGGAGGTTCGAATCCTCTCGCTCCGACCAATTATTCCCCCTTTGATATTATTGCGAAAAATCGCATCGCGGTATGCTACGGCATCAGACGCGCAAGCAAATTTAGTTCCGTGCCATCATCAGACATCCTGAACAGAATGATTTCACCGGACCGCGGGAAAATGTCGGTCAGGGCGGTGATGTTCACCTGATGGGTCACCAGTAACAGCTTTTCATCACCGGAAAGGCTGGCAAGCTTTGCTTTGATTTCGGCGGTCTGTGCCGCTTCTGTGCTGCGATTGCGGAAAAAGGAATTCAGTGCTGGCGCCTCGGTCACCGGACCAAGATCAAGCAACTGCGCGGTATCAACGCATCGGCACCACTGGCTTGTCAGGATTGAGGTTAATTCAATCCCCATTTCGCGGATGCGATCGCCGGTTTGACGCGCTTGTTGGCGGCCGGTGTTGTCCAGATTGCGCTGTGTCGTGCAATCGCCAAGGGTGAAGTTTGCCGGATCGCCGGTGCCCGGCGCAATGGCATGGCGCATCAAGGCATGAACACCGTCAGACTGCCAAATTTGCCACGCTTCGTCGGAGGCGGCAGCCGCCTGCGGAAGGCATAACAAACCACCCAGAACGGTAACCACCCGGAACATATTTCGCAGCAATATCGGCATGATCTTTACTCATCTGTTGCCATCAGCAAGATGAGTCTGATACCCGCAATCATCGGGATCGGATCAGATCGGTCAGGATTTTGCGGCTTTGGCAGGCCAAGCTTTCGGGGGAATGGGCGTTAATTGCCCGCACTGGCGACCCGACGCCCTTCGTCGGTCAGCTTGCAGATCAGCCAATCGGGTTTGACAGGGTTGTCAAACCACGGTGCCGCCCAGCCATGATCAATACAGCTTCGAACCGTTTTTTCGCTGATCTGTTTGCCATTGCCGTCAAAAAGCGGCAATTTGCCACCGGGCTGGCTGAGACCACGGCGCAGCCATTCAAGCTGCACATCGGTCGGTTTCGAATGTTTTTTCCCCGCCATCGGTACTCCTCGCACCGTTATGATATGATTGGTGATACAAACATCGGATGTTAGGTCCTGACCCTAATCAGTGTGACGGATTATCAACCATGGAGCAATCGCAATGACGCCAGAAGAGTTCCAACCAAGTGAGATGTCATTTCTGTATGTTACGGTGCCTGACATGGATATGGCACGTGTGATTGCGGGTGGTGCTATTCGCGAAAAACTGGCGGCCTGTGCCAATGTCTTGCCGCATATGACGGCGATCTATGAATGGGATGGCGATGTCGAGGAAGAAACCGAGGTGGTGGTTATTCTGAAAACGTCAAAAACCAAGGCGCTTGAATTGGCGCAATGGGTCGAAGATCACCACCCCTACGAGGTCCCCTGTATTCTTGAACTCCCGTTGGGGCGGGGCAATCACGATTATGTTTCATGGCTGCAAACCCAATTGGGATCAGGATCACGGCTGATGTGATTGCATCTGGTGGGCATGCCCCCTAGGATGGCGCAAATTTATTCCATGGGATGATACGAGTTAATGAACCAGCTTACCAAAATGGCCCTCGAAATGGGGCCGTTGGTCCTGTTTTTTGCGGTGAATGCAACGACCAACCTGATGACAGCAACGGCAGTGTTCGTCGCCGCCACCGTCGTAGCACTCGCGACGTCATACGCGCTGGCGCGAACCATCCCGGTGATGCCGCTGATTGGTGGGGTGTTTGTCATCGTGTTTGGTGGCCTGACGCTGTATCTTGATGATGAATTGTTCATCAAGATCAAGCCGACGATTGTGAACTTGCTGTTTGCCAGCATTCTGTTTGGCGGACTGGCAGCAAGAAAACTGTTCCTGAAGCTGGTTCTGGAAAGCGCGTTCAAGGCAACCGATGAGGGTTGGCGCATTTTGACCTGGCGTTGGGCGTTCTTCTTTGTGTTTCTGGCCGTGGTCAATGAAATCGTCTGGCGCAATTGCTCGACCGATACATGGGTGGCTTTCAAGGTCTGGGGCATCATGCCGATCACCATGGTGTTTGGCATGGCGCAGGTACCGGTGCTGATGAAACACCAGTTGCCAGAAGAAGAGGGCGACAAGGCCGCGTCCTAAGCTGCCGTTGCGCGCCATATATCCTTGAAATGCAAAAGGGCAGGATTTTGATCCTGCCCTTTGTCTGTTGGTCTTCGCGGTTGATCAGTTGATCGGAAGGGCAACACTGACGGCCGCCTGTGCGGCAATGCCTTCTTCGCGTCCGGTAAAGCCAAGTCGTTCGGTGGTGGTGGCCTTGACGTTGACGCGGTCCACATCAATGCCAAGAATGTCTGCGACTTTTTGGCGCATGGCAGGGGTGTGTGGCCCGATTTTCGGACGTTCACAGATGAGTGTCACATCAACATTCACAATCCGCCCGCCACGCTTGCGAACAAGATCGGCCGCATGTCTGAGGAAGATGTCGGACGCCGCACCTTTCCATTGCATGTCGCTTGGCGGGAAGTGTTGGCCAATGTCGCCAGCACCAATCGCGCCCAAAATGGCATCGGTCAGGGTATGCAGGCCGACATCGGCGTCGGAATGACCTTCAAGGCGCGCGCTGTGCGGGACTTTTACCCCGCAAAGGATGCAATGATCCCCCGGCGCGAAGCGGTGAACGTCAAATCCGGTGCCAGCCCGATATTCTTCTTGCGACATATGCGCTGTTTCCTTGTCTGTCGTATTTGCCCAGCTTTGTGCGCGGCCAAAATCATCCCGGTGGGTGATTTTGTCATTGTTGGTGGTGCCTGCAACGCAGATCACATCAAGCCCGATGGCCTCAAGCAGGGCTGCATCGTCGGTAAATTCCTGGCCTTCGAATTTCTGGTGCGCATCGAGAATCGTTTTGAAATCAAACCCCTGTGGGGTCTGCGCACGTTGTAGGGTTTCGCGTGCAATCGTTTTGGTGATGACGCCATCCCGATCTGTCTGCTTGATGGTATCCGCCACCGGCAGGGTGGGTATCGCCCCCGGATGGGTCTGAAGTGCTGTCATAACCCGATCAATCACGTCATCGGATATCCCCGGGCGTGCTGCGTCGTGGATCAGAACAATATCCGGTCCTTTGGCCTCAAGGGCGCGCAATCCGTTCAGAACCGATTGCTGCCGGGTGTCACCACCTGTCACTGGTGCTGGGAGTGATCCGGTTTCATTCAAAGCCGCTGTCGCGCTTTCATACCACTCCCGGTGGGCTGGATTATAGACCACCTGAATAAGGTCGGGATCGGTATGACGTGCAAAGCATTCGATGCAATGTGCAAGAATGCTTTTGCCGCCAAGCATGTGATATTGTTTTGGTATCGGGTCGCCAAATCTGCTACCGCTGCCGGCAGCGACGATGACAACGCCTGTTTTTTGGGTCATAAACATAAAGCCATGGCTTGTCGTGAGTGCGCCGCAGGCTATCTTTCTGCGGAGGTTTTGCCAAGTCGGCAAATGCAATATCGGGGTCGCGATTGATCCCGGAGACTGAAACGGGTTTCAAGATGCTTGCAGCATATATCCATATCCTTGCCCTGTTGCCCCTGACCGGACAGATCATGCGCCCTGAACCACGGCGTGATATCTGGCTTTATGCATCCATTTGTCTGGCGGCTGTTGGCACAATGGTGTTGCTGGGGGTTACCGGCGAGGAAGTTCAGTCCCGTGGCTTTGCCGCGGCCCTGCATTGGTCGGAACTAACCGTAATCCTGATTTTTGGTGGTCTGGTGATTTGCAAAGGCCCGCATCAGGTCTGGCGATTGGCCGGGTATATTGGCGGCTATCTGCTACTTTTCGCGGTTTTGGCGGCGGTCTTCCGGGTATTTGGTAACAACGTTGCTGAAACCGTCGATGGGCCGGCACTTTATTCCGGTTGGCTTTGGGCGCATATCGGCAGTTCATTGATCACCTATGCGCTTGTGACTTTGGCAGCGATTGCGGCAATGGCTTATGTCGTTCAGGAATATGCCCTGAAAAAACGCAAGCCGACCCGCTGGAGCCGACGTCTGCCGCCGCTGCGCGACAGTGAATACATGTTGGTCGGGTTTTTGAAATGGTCGGCCTGGATCCTGATCATCGGGATCATTTCGGGCTTTGCCCTTCGATATGTTGAAGGCCAGAGCCTGTGGGAAATCGACCACAAGATGCTGCTGACCTTGCTGGGTTTTGCGACCATTTGTGTGCTGATCTTTATCCATGAACGCTCCACCTTGCGTGGGCGCATGGCCGTACGCTTTGTTCTTGGCGCCTGGTTGCTTCTGACCTTGGCGTTTCCGGGCGTTCGGTTGGTAACCGGCTATATCATCGGGTAGCCGATAGCAGGGTGACCACATAGCCCTGCCAGATTGTGTCTTGCTCAATTTTTACGATCATCCTTTTGATGTATGCATAATTGCTAGTCATTATTCAGGTATGGGCAGGCATTCCTGATCGGATGGTTAGTCCCGGCAATGTTGAACTTTCGTCGGATTTTCCTAGAATTTTCAGGTTTGAAACAACGATAATTGCATCAACAGGCTGAGAGTTGTTGCATGTCGTGGCCAGTTTTATTAATCTGCCCAAGTTTTAGGCAATTGGAATTCCTTCATGTCATTGCAGATCGGTTCTGTACATGTGCCAGAGAATGTTGTGCTGGCACCGATGTCAGGTGTGACTGACCTTCCGTTTCGGCAACAGGTCCGCCAGTTTGGCGGACATCTTGTTGTGTCCGAAATGATTGCGTCGGATGCCATGACCCGCATCCAGCGGCATGAAAAAGAAGTCCGTAAAATGCATGGTGATCGTGCTGCTGAAAGCCCGCTTTCGGTTCAGCTTGCCGGCACCGAACCCGATGAAATGGCCGAAGCAGCCAAGATGAACGAAGCCCGCGGGGCCATGATCATCGATATCAATATGGGGTGCCCGGCCAAGAAGGTGACCAAGGGCTATGCCGGATCGGCACTCATGCGTGATGAAAAGCTGGCCGCCGATATTATCAAGGCGACGGTGGATGCGGTGTCGGTTCCTGTGACGTTGAAAATGCGTCTTGGCTGGGATGATGATAATCGTAATGCCCCGAAGCTTGCCCGCATTGCCGAGGATCTGGGTATTGCGATGCTGACCATTCATGGGCGCACGCGCTGCCAGTTCTATAAGGGCGATGCCGACTGGGATGCGATTGCACTGGTCAAAGACGCGGTATCGATCCCGGTTCTTGGCAACGGTGATGTAAACAGCGAAGAAGACGCCAAGGAACTGCTTAAACGATCCGGTGCAGACGGGGTCATGATCGGTCGTGGGGCGCAGGGGCGTCCGTGGTTCCTTGCACAGGTGTCACACTATCTTGCGACGGGGAAAAAGCTTCCGGCGCCAACACTTGAAGTTCAGCTCCAGACTATCCTGCGTCACTATGATGCGATGATTGATCATCATGGCCGTCAGGGTGTGCGCATCGCGCGCAAGCATCTGGCGTGGTATTGCAACAGCCTGCGCAACGCGACGGAATTTCGTCGCGTTGTCAATGTGTTGGATGATCCAGCCGAAGTCAAAAATCAAATCCGGTCATTCTATGAACCGTTGATCGAAAACGAAATCAAACTGGATCAGGCAGCCGCCTGATTACCTCATAACAATAATATGGCGACGGTCAAAAACTGTTGTCGGGGAAGATATGCATGAGACTGGGATTTGGAAAAGGCAATGGGGTCGACCCGACCGGCGTTCTGAACGCGATTGCGAGTGCTGTTGTTGTGGCCAACCGGGATGGCAAAATCAAGTTCGTCAATCAGGCCACCGAGCAACTGTTTAACACCAGTGCCGCCGTGTTGTGCCGCAGTGACCTGACGGATTTCATCCCACAGGACAGCCCTGTTTTTTCCCTGGTCAGACAGGCCGTTGATGAAGCAACCCTGGTTGCCGATCATAATCTTCTGATCGAAAGCCCCAAAATCGGCAAACACACGGTCAATCTGACGGTTGGCTCAATGCCTGATGACAGCGATTGTGCGGTTCTGACCTTTGAGCCGCGGTCTATCGCGCAAAAGATCGACAACCAGTTGCTGAGCCGAAATTCTGCACGCTCTGTCAGTGCCATGGCTGCCATTCTGGCACATGAAATCAAGAACCCGCTTTCGGGGATTCGTGGTGCCGCGCAATTGCTTGAGCAAACCAGCAACGAAGATGATCGTGTGCTGACACGCCTGATTTGTGATGAAGCCGACCGCATTGTCGAACTCGTTGACCGGATGGAGATTTTCTCTGACAAGCCGCTGGAGCGTGGCGCTGTCAACATCCATACGGTTCTGGAGCATGTACGTCGTCTGGCCGAAAACGGCTTTGCCAAGAACCTGACATTCGAAGAAATCTACGATCCGTCGTTGCCGCCGGTATTTGGCAATCGGGATCAGCTTGTTCAGGTGTTCTTGAACCTGATCAAGAATGCCGGTGAGGCCGTCGATCCAAAGGATGGGGTTATTACCATTTCGACCCGCTATCAGCATGGTATCCGCCTTGCCGTGGCCGGCGGTGATGCACGTGTTCACCTGCCGCTGGTGGTGTCGGTGCGTGATAACGGGCCGGGTATTCCGCAAGACATGCGTGAAAGCCTGTTTGACCCGTTTGTGACGACAAAACCGACCGGATCGGGACTTGGCCTTGCGCTGGTTGCGAAAATTATCAATGACCATGGCGGTGTGATTGAAGTGAAAGATGTGCCCGGGGGAGGTGCAGAGTTTCAAATCATGCTGCCAATTTACAATCGGGCATTGGCCGAGGGGGCCGCTGATCCGATCATAATCAATAACAGGGAAGAAACCGCATGAGTACGAGCCCTGCGAGAATTCTGGTTGCCGACGATGATCGGGCCATTCGCACTGTCCTGACGCAGGCATTGTCGCGTCAGGGACACGAAGTCCGCAGTACTGGTCATGGCCGCACACTTTGGGACTGGATCGCCGATGGGGATGGCGATCTGGTGATTACCGATGTGATGATGCCTGACGAGAACGGGTTGGATATGGTGCCGCGCATTCGCAAGCTGCGCCCGGACCTCCGCGTTATTGTCATGAGTGCTCAGAATACGCTGATGACGGCGGTCAAGGCCGCCCAGCGCGGCGCGTTTGAATATCTTCCAAAACCATTTGATCTTAATGAGTTGATGGGGATTGTTGATCGTGCACTTGAGACGCCGCAGGCAAATGAAACCGGTAAGTCCGAGGATGAGGAGGGCGATGATCGCCTGCCACTGATCGGCCGTTCGCCGGCGATGCAGGAAATTTATCGTGCGCTGGCGCGTTTGATGAATACCGACCTGACGGTGATGGTGACCGGGGAAAGCGGTACGGGCAAGGAACTGGTTGCGCGCGCACTGCATGAATATGGCGGACGCCGTCATGGTCCGTTTGTAGCCATCAACATGGCCGCCATCCCGCGCGAACTGATTGAAAGCGAACTGTTCGGCCACGAAAAAGGCGCCTTTACCGGTGCAAACGAACGCAAGGTTGGCCGGTTTGAACAGGCCGAGGGCGGGACGCTGTTTCTTGATGAAATCGGCGACATGCCGCTTGAAGCCCAGACCCGCTTGCTGCGCGTATTGCAGGAAGGTGAGTACACCCGCGTTGGTGGGCGTACGCCCATTCGGGTCAATGTGCGCATTGTTGCGGCCACCCACCGTGATTTGCGCAAGCTGATCCGTGAAGGCACGTTCCGTGAAGATTTGTTCTATCGCCTGAATGTCGTGCCGATCCGCCTGCCATCGCTGCGTGAACGGCTGGAAGATATTCCGGAACTGGTCAATCACTTCCTGATGCAGGCCAGTGAAGAGGGTCTTCCGCGCAAGACGCTGTCGTCCGAGGCGATGGCGCGCCTAAAAGCGCACCGCTGGCCGGGGAACATCCGCGAACTTGAAAACATGGTGCGGCGCCTGACGGCACTTTATTCGCATGATGTTATCGGTGTCGATGTCATCGAGACCGAGTTCTCCGAGAACAATATCAGCGAAGCCGCACCGACTGCAGAACCACAGTCGCTTTCAGAATCCATCGAACGCCATGTTCGCGAATATTTTGATGCCCATGATGACGATCTGCCTGCCAACGGCCTCTATGATCGCATTTTGCGGGAAATGGAGCGTCCGCTTTTGAATGTGACGCTGGAAGCAACGCGGGGCAATCAGGTCAAGGCCGCAGAGGTTCTTGGCCTTAACCGCAATACGTTGCGCAAGAAAATCCGTGATCTTGGACTGGAAGTCGTCAGGGGCACGAAATGAATAATACCGACCGTTCGATCTCCAACCGGTTCTTGCGGTCGGGCTTTGTACGGTTTCTGGGGCGGCTGGGACAGTCACGGCGTTTTGCGTTCGGATTGGTTACGGCTGCCCTTGTTTCGGTAACGGCGACCTATCTGGCGATGACGGGGACGGCGCCATTCCGGCCTGACCCGCGCCTGATTTTGTTGCTGCTAAACATCGACCTCGTGTTGGTGTTGCTGTTAGCGACGCTCGTGGCGCGCAAGCTTGTCCAGATCTGGGTGGAACGCCGGCGCGGCGTTGCCGGGGCCAAGCTTCATACCCGTATGGTTCTGATGTTTTCGCTGGTGGCGGTGACGCCAGCGATTGTTGTTGCGATATTCTCGGCACTTTTCCTGCATTTCGGTATTCAGGGCTGGTTTAGTGACCGCATCAGAACCGCCGTTCAAGAAAGTATGGTGATTGCAGATGCCTATTTGCGCGAACACCAGGAACTGATACGCGCGGATGCCTTGGCAACCACCAGTGACTTGCAGCGTTTCGGCGTCAATTTCTCGACCAGTCCGGACCGCATTTCGAACTTTCTGACCGATCAGGCGCTGGCGCGCGGGTTGCCGGAAGTGATGATGGTCGACGGTTCCGGTCAGATTATCGCCCAATCCGAATACAGTTTTTCCTACGATACCAATCAGGTTTCGGTCCCACCGGAAGTCTTTGACGAAGCACGGCAGAAAGACGTCGTGCTGATGATCGGATCAAGCGATAACCGCATCCGCGCAATCGCCAAAATCCCAAGCTTTATTGATGCCTTCTTGCTGGTCGGTCGTTTTGTCGACCCCAATGTTCTTGATCGCATCGACAAGGCACGGCGTGCGGTTGACGCCTATGAAAGTCTTGAAGGTGAACGTTCGGGGATTGTGATTACCTTTGTCATGATCTTCGTTCTGATCTCTGTTGTGCTGCTTTTGGCGGCTGTGACGCTGGGGCTTATGGTGGCAACCCGTTTGGTCCAGCCTGTGTCGCAGTTGATTACCGGTGCAGAACGCGTGCGCGACGGGGATTTGTCTTTCCGTGTGCCGCTTGACGGGCAGGGGGATGAGCTTGAAGCGTTAAGTCGTGCGTTTAACCGCATGACAGCCCAGCTTGAAACCCAGCGCAATGAACTGATTGCAGCCAACCGGCTGAACGATGAACGGCGTCGCTTTACCGAGGCCATCCTTGGCGGGGTTACCGCCGGCGTGATTGGCCTTGATCCGGCACGCAAGATTGATCTTCCAAACCGCAGTGCATCGGATCTTCTTGGCGTTGATCTTGAGGATTACCTGGCACAGGAACTGACCGACGTTATTCCGGAGTTTCAGCCACTGTTTGACGATTTTGCCCGTGATGGCGATCGCAGCAAGCCACGCCAGATCGAAATTCGCCGTGATGGTGTCAACCTGACACTAATGGCGCGTGTGACTGCGGAATGGGCCGATGATGGCACGGTGTTTGGCTATGTCGTGACCTTTGATGATGTCACCGAACTACAGACCGCACAGCGTATGGCGGCCTGGGCCGATGTCGCGCGCCGTATCGCCCATGAAATCAAAAACCCGCTGACACCGATCCAGCTCTCAGCAGAACGTTTGAAGCGCCGGTATCTGAAACAAATCACCGATGATCAGGAAGTCTTTACGACCTGTACCGATACGATCATCCGACAGGTTTCCGATATCGGGCGGATGGTCGACGAGTTTTCCAGCTTTGCCCGCATGCCATCGCCAACGATGCGTTTGGAAAATATCGGTGAACTGGTGAAAAGTGCGGTCTTCCTGCAAAAACAGGCGCACAGCAATATCACTTACGATTTTGATCGCAGTGGCATCGAAGATCTGCAAATTTCGTGTGATGCGCATCAGGTCAATCAATGTCTGACCAATACGCTCAAGAACGCGGCAGAGGCGATTGAAGGCCGTGAAAAGCCAACAGAGGGTGAACTGCCACCTGGCAAGATCGAGATTTCCGTCGCGGTGTCGCCCGACAATCAGCGCGTTTTTGTGGCGGTGTCGGATAACGGCAAAGGTCTTCCAGCAGAGCATCGCGAGCGCCTGACCGAGCCCTATGTCACCACCCGATCGAAGGGAACCGGTCTTGGATTGGCGATCGTAAAGAAAATCATGGAAGACCATGGTGGAGAGCTTATACTCTCCGACGGCGTTGAAAGCGGAGCTACGATTACGCTATCTTTCCCAAAGGTTGTAGAAGCCGAAATTGATAGTGTGGCTTCGGACGCACATTCCTCAGGCAATTGATTTAGTTGTCAAAATCGAAACAAGAAAAAGATTGATTTGGTCACGACATGGCGCACGACATTCTTATTGTCGACGATGAAGAAGATATCCGGGCTCTGATATCAGGCATCCTCGAGGACGAGGGTTATACAACCCGTCAGGCAGGATCAAGCCAGGGCGCGCTGTCAGAGGTTGCAGCCCGTCGGCCAAGCCTTGTGGTGCTTGATATCTGGATGGATGAAAGCGATCACGATGGCATCGAGACGCTTAAGCTGATCAAGCGCGAGCACAGCGAAGTTCCGGTTGTGATGATTTCCGGTCACGGCAATATTGAAACGGCACTCGAAGCGTCGCGCATTGGCGCATATGATTTTATCGAGAAGCCGTTTAACACTGATCGCCTTTTGATGGTTGTCGAACGCGCCATTGACGATGCGCGCCTGCGTCGTGAAAACCGCGAACTGACTTTGCGGGCCGGTGGTGATACCGAACTTGTTGGCAAATCGTCCGTTTTGAACAACTTGCGCCAGTCCGCCGAACGGGTTGCGCGCACTGGCAGCCGCATTCTGATCCATGGTCCGGCCGGATCGGGCAAGGAAGTTGTCGCGCGCTTGATCCATCAGAAATCCGCCCGTGCCGAGGCGCCGTTTGTCGTGCTGAACTGTGCCAATATTTCTCCCGATACCATGGAAGAATCGCTGTTTGGGGCGGTTGCGACGTCGGATCGTGAGGCGCGTACAGGTGTGCTTGAACTTGCCCATGGCGGGACCTTGTTGCTTGATGAAGTGGCCGATATGCCACTCGAAACCCAGGGCAAGATTGTCCGGGTTTTGCAGGATCAGACGTTTGAACGTGTTGGCGGATCGGTTCCGGTCAATGTTGATGTGCGCGTTATCGCAACGACCGCGCGCGACCTTGAACAACGCATCGCCGAACAGAAATTCCGCCAGGACCTTTATTACCGCCTCAATGTTGTGCCACTTGAAGTGCCATCCTTGCAGCAGCGCCGGGAAGATATTCCGATGTTGGCGGAAATGTTCCTTGATCGTTATGCCGATGCGACGGGTCTTCCGAAACGGAAACTCTCGCCCGAAGCAATGGCAACCCTGCATGCCTATGATTGGCCGGGCAATGTGCGCCAGTTGCGCAATGTCATCGAAAGATTGATGATCATGGCGCCCGATGATGATGACAAGGTTGATCTGATCAGTGGTAAAATGCTGCCATCAGAGCTGTTTTCTGACGTGCCAACGTCGCTAAGTTTTGACAAGACCAGTGAAATCATGGCATTGCCGCTCCGCGAAGCGCGGGAGATGTTTGAAAAAGAATATCTCCAGACACAGATCGACCGTTTTGGCGGGAATATCTCCAAAACGGCAAGCTTTGTCGGAATGGAACGCTCAGCCTTGCATCGCAAGCTGAAAAGCCTTGGTGTGAACGGGCAATAAGCCCAAACTCATCATGGACTGTTGTGAACGGGAGAACTCGAAATGAAGGTCATCATTTGCGGCGCCGGGCAGGTGGGGTTCCACATTGCCAAATATCTGGCTGCGGAAAACAATGATGTAACCGTGATCGACCAGTCCGAAGAACTGGTACGCAAGATTTCCGACACGCTTGAGGTCAAGGGTATCATTGGTTTTGGCTCGCACCCGGACGTGTTGCAACAGGCCGGTGCCGAAGAGGCCGACATGCTGATCGCGGTGACCTTTGCCGATGAAGTCAATATGACAGCCTGTCAGGTGGCTCATTCCCTGTTTAACGTGCCGACCAAAATCGCCCGTATCCGCAGCCAGACTTATCTGCAGCCCGAATGGGCAAGCCTGTTTGGCCGTGAAAAGCTTCCGATTGATGTGGTGATTTCGCCCGAGATGGAAGTCGCGCGCGCAGTTGCACGCCGCCTGCAGGCACCCGGTGCATTCGACATGATCCCGTTTGCCGATGACAAGGTCAAAATCCTTGGCATCCGGTGTAGCGACGATTGCCCGGTGATCAATACGCCGTTGCGTCAGCTTCATCAGCTTTTCCCGGATCTCAACATCTCGATCCTTGGCATGATCCGCGGTGACAAGGCGGTCTATCCCAAGGGCGACGACCAGATGCTGGCAGGCGACCTTGTGTATCTTGCTGTATCGAGCGATCAGGTGGATCGCGCAATGTCGGCCTTTGGTCACGAAGACCCCGAAGCGCGCCGTATTGTGATCTTTGGCGGCGGGAACATCGCATTGTTCCTGGCCGAGGAAATCAACAAGAACTTCCCGGGTGTGACCACCCGATTGGTCGAAGCCGATCCGGAACGCGCGCGCTATGTCGCGCAGAAACTGCCAAAGAAAAGCGTTGTTCTGCGGGGTGACGTTCTTGATCCTGAACTGCTTGAAGAAGCCAATGTCGGTAATGCCGAGGCGGTCGTTGCGCTGACCAATGATGATGAAACCAACATTCTGGCATCACTTCTGGCCAAACGGTATGGCTGCCCGCGTGCGCTGACACTGATTAACAAAAGCACCTATAACTCGCTGGTTTCCGAACTTGGCGTGGATGTGGTGATCAGTCCGCGTATGACGACGGTGTCGACCATCCTGCATCATGTGCGCCGCGGTCGTATTCGTGCCGTGCACAGTTTGTCAGAGGGCTTTGGCGAGGTTCTTGAGGCAGAAGCACTTGAAACTGCACCAATTGTTGGCAAGGCGATCAAGGATATCGCGATGCCGGCAAGCGTGGTGTTTGGGGCCATTTTGCGCGATGGCGAAGTTGTGATGCCGCGCGCCGCCACCGTGATCGAGGCCAACGACCGGATTGTCGTATTTGCCGGGTCGGAACAGATCAAGAAGGTCGAAAAGATGTTCGCTGTTCGTCTGGAATACTTCTGATAAATCAAAGCGTTGCTATAATCCTCATACAATATATTCCCGATCTTGCCACCGGAAGTTCAAATGTCAGACCAATTGCCCCATCCGCCAAAGGCCGTCATTTTTGACTGGGATAACACCCTTGTCGATAGCTGGGGAACGATCCAGGCGGCCCTTAACATGACATTTGACGACTTCGGGCTTGAGACATGGACGCTTGAACAAACCAAGCAGCGTGTCGCGCGCTCGATGCGAGATAGTTTTCCGATCTTGTTTGGTGAAGATCGCTGGGAGCAGGCCAAAGACAGCTTTTATGGTCATTTCCAGTCTATTCACCTTGAAACCCTGATGCCGCTGGCCGGGGCGCATGATCTGTTATGTGCACTGCGTGATAACGGCACCTATATCGGGGTGGTCAGCAACAAGAACGGCGATTTCTTGCGCAAGGAAGCCGATCACCTTGGATGGACGCCATTTTTTGGCAAGATTGTCGGTGCAACCGATGCCGCCAAGGACAAACCGGCACCCGATCCGGTGCATCTGGCGATGGGCGACTCTTCGGCGCCGCAATATGAGAATCTGTGGTTTGTTGGCGACAGCGTGGTCGATATTCAGTGCGCGCGCAACGTCGGGGCGACTGCAATTCTGATTGGCGATGAAATTACCGGTCACGGCGATACGCAGAATTCCGCGACTCTTAGCCCTGATTGGCATTTCGCTGATTGCGGGGCGCTTGTAGGGGTTGTAAAAGGCTTCTCGAAAGTCTTATAGTTCATAGAGGTCATTAAAAATGGGGCCGGAATCGTGACAGACCTTTAAGTCGACGGTTCCACATTTTCCTTGACCGCCCGAAACCAAAAAAACGCTCATAAAAGAAGGCTAGGTCTAACCGATGGCGGAAAAATCACAGAATGTTCAGGACGTCTTCCTGAATTATTGCCGTAAAAACAAAACGCCGGTTACCGTGTTTCTGGTCAACGGAGTCAAATTGCAGGGCATTATCACCTGGTTTGACAATTTCTCTGTTTTGCTGCGGCGCGATGCTCATACCCAGCTCGTATACAAACATGCGATTTCGACGGTAATGCCGACGACGCCGATCAAACTGTTTGATCCGAGCCAGCCTGCGACGGAAGAAGAAAATAGCTGAAGAATCTCTGACTTCGGGGGGCGGCGATACGCCAGAAGCTCCCCGGGTCCTAGTTTTCCACCCGGAACTAAAACGCGCAGACCAGACCGGTGCTTGGCGCGACGCATCGTCGCGTCTCGAAGAAGCGGTCAGTCTTACGGGTGCACTTGATTTTGAAGTGGTGGGCGCGGAAATTGTGCCCATCGCGAAATTGCGGCCTTCAACCCTGTTTGGCAAAGGCGTTACCGAACGTCTTGGTCTGCAGATCAAGGCCATTGAGGCCGACATTGTGATGATCAACGGCCAGCTTTCCCCGATCCAGCAACGTAACCTGGAGCGCGAGTGGAAATGCAAGGTCATTGACCGGACCGGCCTGATCCTTGAAATCTTTGCTGATCGCGCGCGGACGCGTGAAGGTCGTTTGCAGGTTCAACTGGCACTGCTGAGCTATCAGCGCTCGCGCCTTGTCCGGACCTGGACCCACCTTGAACGTCAACGTGGTGGGCGTGGCTTCCTTGCCGGTCCCGGTGAACGTCAGATCGAGATCGACCGTCGTTTGATCGGTGACAAGCTTGCCAAGCTCCGTCGTGAGCTTGAGGAAGTCAAACGGACGCGTGAACTTCATCGCGAAGCACGCCGTCGGGTACCGTATCCGATTGTGGCCCTTGTCGGTTACACCAACGCCGGTAAATCGACGTTGTTTAACCAGCTGACTGTGTCCGAGGTGTTTGCCGAGGATATGCTGTTTGCGACGCTTGATCCAACCATGCGTGGTTTGATCCTGCCAAGTGGTCGCAAGGTTATTCTGTCTGATACCGTGGGTTTTGTGTCCGATCTGCCGCACGATCTTGTCGCGGCGTTCCGTGCAACGCTTGAAGAAGTTCTTGAAGCCGACCTGATTGTCCATGTCCGCGATGCGGCTTCGCCTGAAACCGAAGAGCAAAAGCTTGATGTGCTTGAAGTTCTTAAGGAGCTTGGGCTTAAAAAGGCGATTGACGGCGAGGAACTTGTCGAGGCGCTGAACAAGATTGATCAGCTCAAAGGCGAAGAACTGCAAGCCGTTTTGGAATATTCTGCGCGTCATGACAACACGATCGCGATTTCAGCCATCAAAGGCACCAATTGCGATGCATTGCTTGGCCTGATTGAAGACCGGCTGACCGAAGATATGCCGGTGTTTGAGCTTTGTGTGCCGTATTCGGATGGCAAATCACTGGCGCGGCTTTATGAGCAGGGCGAGGTTTTGAAACGCAACGAAGGTGCCGACGGCATTTCGGTTCAGGTGCGCGTCGATACGACCCGCGTTGGCCGTTTCGAAGACTGGTGTGCCAAGGCCGGGCTCGATATTCATCTGGTTTGATAGGGAGAGAGCGCGTGGCGATTAAAGTCGATATGGACAAAGTGACCGAAATCATTCGGGAAGTATCGGCTGCTGAGATTGCCCCGCGTTTTGGCCAGTTGGATGATGCCGATATCGATACCAAGACCCATGCAATGGATCTGGTGACGATTGCAGATACCGAAGCCGAACGCGTTCTGACCCGGCGCCTGACCGATCTTTTGCCGGGCAGCCGCGCACTTGGCGAAGAAGCTGCCCATGAAGACCCGACTTTACAGGAGCGGATCTTTGCTGGCGATGATCCGTTCTGGATCATTGATCCGGTGGATGGCACCAAGAACTTTGCCCATCACAAACAACCGTTCCGTTGCATGGTCGGCCTTTATTCTGGTGGTGAAACCGTCGCCGCCTGGATTGTTGATCCGATTGAAGGGGCGGCAACCGTTGCAGAATTGGGGTCGGGGACGCGTAACCAGGATCAGCCGGTTTCGGTGCGTTCCAACATCACCAAAGCGTCTGATGCCAAAGGTTTTCTGATTTCATACGCCCGTGACCGCATCCGCAAGCATTACGGACATCTCGATTTCTTTGCCGATGTTGCGCATTATTCCTGCTGTGGTGCCGAGTATGAGGAAACGGCGCGTGGGGCGTTTGATTTCTGTGCCTATCGGACACTTAAACCCTGGGATCATGCGCCGGGCACATTGCTGGTGCGTGAGGCTGGTGGCTATGCGCGCTATATCACCGCCGACAAGAACAATGAATATAACGCCAATGCCACGGCGGCCGGACTTTTGTGCGCCAGCTCCGAGGAGCTGTGGGCAGAAATCAATGAAATTCTGATACCGCTCTTTACCTGAGCGTGATCAGACCTGACCACGTTCGGTCTTCTTCGCCAAATCCCAGAGACTATCCATTTCAGCCAAGTCTGAGTCCGCGGCCGTGCGGCCGTCGCGCGCGAGTTCGTCTTCGATGAAGTGGAAGCGTTTGGTAAACTTGTGGTTTGCGCCGCGAAGCGCCACTTCGGGATCAACACCGATCTTGCGCGCCAGATTGGCCATCACAAACAACATATCACCAAGTTCATCCTGCAAACGGGCCGGGTCCGGGTTTTCAGTCATTTCGGCTTTGAGTTCGTCGATTTCTTCGTGAAGTTTGTCAAAGACTTCATCGGTGCTGGGCCAGTCGAACCCGACACGCGCGGCGCGTTTGGTGAGTTTTTCTGCACGCATTAACGCGGGCAGGGCGCTTGCGACCCCATCAAGGGCGCTGTGGCGTTCGTGGCCTTTGTCTTCGGCCTTCCGGGCGCGTTCAGCCGCCTTGATCTTTTCCCAAGTATGATTGACGCCATCGGTCGTCGTGGCATCCCCGTCGCCAAATACATGCGGATGGCGGCTGATCATTTTTGAAACGATGCTGTTGGCGACGTCTTCGAACTCGAAATGACCGGCTTCCTTCGCCATCTGGGCATGGAACACCACCTGCAACAGCAAATCACCCAACTCGTTGCAAAGCTCTGGCATGTCATTGTCCGCAATGGCATCGGCCACTTCGTAGGCTTCTTCGATGGTGTAGGGGGCAATGGTGGAGAAATCCTGTTCGAGATCCCACGGGCAGCCACCATCGGGATTGCGCAGCTTTGCCATGACGTCGAGCAGTTCGTTGATGGCTTTGCTGTTATGCGTGGTCATGTCGATGTCCCGTCTGTTTTGCTGGTGTGCCCCGTTTATCCTTTAAGTCCTATCGCGCTGCATCAAAACTGACAAGCATATGATCAAGGCAAAACAAAACCCGCAAGGCCAATGCGGCACTTGCGGGTTTTGCTGTGATGTTCGGATGCCTTTTTGGCTTATGCAGCCTTGAGCTTTTCCTGTTTTTCGGTGCTGTCATCCTTGGTTTGCTTGGATGATGCACTTTCTTCTTTTTTGCCTTCGACGAGGCCGCGATGCAGGGCGACGATTGCCTTGTTGAAGTCGCCTTCGGCAACAACAAACTGCAGATCAACGCGGCGGCTCGGATAGTGGGAGGCCACCAGTTCGACGCCGGCATCATCAAGGATCGATACCGCGCGGGCGAACAGACCCGGCTGTTCGATGTTGGCACCAATCACTGAGACAATCGCGACCTTACGGGTCTGAACTGTTGCCTCTGGCTGATTTGCCTCGATCTCGTCAACGCAGCGGCGGATCTGCTTGAGCGGTGCCGACACGTAATGCGTAATCGTATTGGCGTTCAGGTTCTTGGTAACGGTCGGGACCTTGTAACGTTTCAGAACGTTCAGGATCGCTTCCTCGCCACCTGGAACACCAACCATATCCTGATTGAAGACCTCAATCTCGAACGCGGTCGGAACGCCAGTCACGATTTCAACACGGCTGTTTTCCGGCTCCCAATGATCGTCAATAACCGTGCCCGGATGTTCCGGTTCAAAGGTATTGGCAATCCGCAGCGGAATATCGTTTTGACGAAGGCCTTTGGCTGCGCGCGGGTGGATGGCTTCCATGCCCATGTTCGACAGCTGGTCGGCCACGTCATAGCTGGTGCGGCCAATCGGGCGCACAGCATCTTCGCCGACGATGCGCGGATCGGCACTCGACAGATGGAATTCTTTGTGAATGATCGCTTCGCGCGCCTGGGTCAGGCAGGCAATGCGCGAGAAGGTCACTTCACTATAGCCACGGCCATAGATGCTCATGAGGCCCTCGCTGCACTGGGCATAGCCCGTCGCAATGGCAAGCTGCTTGGAAAGGTCGATGTCATCAAACACCTTTCCAATACGACCATCAAGGGTAGAGGCCTCTGGCTCACGCCAGCCCGAAAGATCGGCAAAGACCGCATTTACACCCTTGGCACGCAGCAGCAGCATGGTGTTGTGCGCGCTATGCGCTTCACCAATGGCTGACAGCATTTCACGTACGGTCAGAAGATGCTTTTCAAGCTTGAAGTGACCAAAGCTGCACAGGCGATGAAGATCCATCAGGCAACTGCGCGTGCCTTCAATGCGTTCCTGTACAAAGGCATTGGCAAGCTTCAGTTCCGGCGCGTCGCCAAAAATCTCTTCGTTAATGGCGCACATCTTTTCGGAGACCTTGGTCAAGGCATCGCCCCAGGCCCAATCGGTTTCCGAGCCGGCGTAAAGCTGATAGACGCCCGGTTCACCGGTCTTTTTGTTTTCCAGCAAAAGGTCGGTAAACCCGCCATATGCCGAAACAACAAAGACACGGTTGTAAAGTTCGTCTTCCTTACGATTGCCGACAAGAATGTTGTCCATGACCGCATCAACCTGGGTCATCGACGTACCGCCGATCTTGTGAACGCTATGCCCTGCGTCCTTGTTTTTCTGGGCTGAAAGCATGTTGCCTCCTTTAGGGGCGTTTCCTTTAAAGAATATGCTTTAAATGGTCGGGCAGTCGTTAAGTGCCGCCCGACCAGAAATTGTTAGCTTGCGAGTGCTTCGCCATCGAGCGGATAGACACCGTTCTCGTCATGCACTTCACGGCCATTCAGCGGCGGGTTGAAGGCGCAGGCAACAACCATGTCCTCGGTGCCGCCGCGCAGATAGTGGCGGTCATGCTTGTCGAGGATGTAAACCGTGCCCGGCTCGATCTTGTATTTCTTGCCGTCAGCAATGGTTTCGACTTCGCCATTGCCCGAGATGCAGTAAACCGTCTCGAAATGGTTGGCGTAGCAAATCTCGGTTTCGGTGCCGGCATAAATGGTGGTGATGTGGAACGAGAAACCCATACCATCTTCGGCAAGCGACAGACGAGTGCTTTCCCAGTTGTCCGAAACCACGCGGCGACCGGATGCTTCACATTCTTTCAGAGTACGAACAATCATTTTTAACTCTTTGATATAATTAAGTTGTGGGGCCGGGCGACGCAGTTAAGCGTCGCCCAAACTATGTTACTCAGCGGCTGCTTTGGACGGGGAAACGTCCTTGCCCATGGCTTTGGCGGTTGCCAGTTCAAGGATTTCCAGTCCATGTGCCAGATCCTGCTTGGAGATGATCAGCGGCACAAGGCATTTGACCACTTCATCTTCCGGACCACTGGTTTCAATCACAAGGTTATGCTTGAAGCATTCCTTGGTGACCTTCGATGCCAGTTCGCCACTTTCAAAGCAGATACCCTGCATCAGGCCGCGGCCCTTGCGATAGAGTTTGCCATCGCCATAGCGATCAATGATTTCATCGAGGCGCGTTTCGAGGAACGCGGCCTTGTCGCGTACATCAGCAGCAAACTTGTCATCTGACCAGAAATGGTCAAGCGCAGCAGCGGCAGTCACAAACGCGTGGTTGTTACCACGGAAGGTGCCGTTATGTTCGCCCGGATGCCAGACATCGAGTTCCGGCTTCATCAGAACCACGGCAAGCGGAAGACCATACGCCGAAAGCGATTTCGACAGCGTGATGATGTCCGGCTTGATGCCAGCAGGTTCGAAGCTAAAGAACGTACCGGTACGGCCACAGCCCGCCTGAATGTCATCAACAATCAGAAGGATGTCATGCTTGCGGCAAACCTTTTCCAGGTTCTTGAGCCAGCCGAAGTCAGCGGCATTCAGGCCACCTTCACCCTGAAGGGTTTCGACGATCACGGCTGCGGGCAGGGCGATACCGCTGGAGTTGTCCGAAAGGACACGGTCCAGATACTCGGTGGTATCCGCACCGTCACCCATATAACCGTCAAACGGCACGGCGACAGCGTTATCAAGAGAGACGCCAGCAGCGCCACGATGATGTTCGTTACCCGTGATGGCAAGCGAACCAAGCGTGCAACCATGGAAGCCGTTGGTAAACGAAATCACGGTTTCGCGGCCCTTGACGCGGCGGGCCAGTTTAAGAGCAGCTTCGACGGCATTGGTGCCGGTCGGGCCAGTAAACTGGACCTTATATTCCATGTCACGCGGCTTGAAGATTTTCTCTTCGAGCGCTTCAAGAAAGGCTGCCTTGGCCTTGGTGTGCATGTCCAGACCATGGGTTACGCCGTTTGATTTGATATAATCAATCAGCTTTTCCTGCAGGACAGGATGATTATGGCCATAGTTCAGCGTGCCGGCACCGGCAAGGAAATCAAGATAGCGGTTGCCATCGACATCGGTCAGCCAAGCGCCTTCAGCACTTTCAAAGGTTACGGGGAAGGAGCGTGCATAGCTCTGAACTTCCGATTCAAGGCGATCAAATACAGTCATAGTTCCCTCTTTCAGATTGGGAAAATCAAGTCCACCTGTCATACCGAACGTTCCGGCGTGCCGGATGTTCCAAAAATGGTCGATGCCATTTCGAGTATGACAAGTGGGGAAATTAGGTCAGCCGGATTAGGCGGCGACGCGTTCGACGTCTTCGCGCTCGAACGGACCGATCTGCCAAAGAATTTCGCTGGCAGCGGCGCCTTCGAAGTGTGTTTCGCGTTCAAACTGGACCTTGCGCTTTACATCAGCACCCAGTTCGCGCGCAACGGAACGGAAGACACCCTGCGACGGTGCGTTCGTCGAGGTGATCGTTGTGTTCAGCTGCGAGACGTTGTGGCAGGACGGACGATCCAGAATATCAAGGATCAGACGCTTCGCCAGACGCAGGCCACGGGCCTTGGGCGAAACTGCCACCTGCCAGATGAAAAGCTGTTCAGGCTGGTCGGGGACGATGTAGCCCGAAACGAAACCGACGGCTTCGCCGTTCAGTTCGGCAATCGCGCACGTGCCTGAGAAGTGCGAGCACTGCAGCAGATTGCAATACATCGAGTTTTCATCCAGCGGCTTGCAGTCGGCAATGAGGTTATTCACCGCAGCGCCGTCTGTGGCCTTGGGTTTACGGATAATCAGGTTGGCTTTCTGGCCGGTATTGCCGTTTGTGTTGGCAATTTTCATCGGTCTGCCTGCTCTGTTATTTCGATACACGATCATTTATGTCGCGAGAGATGTATAGAACAACGATACAAATTGATCAACCCCTTCTCTGTGACTTTCCTATGAAACTCTGTAAGCTATTGATAATAAGCTAAACATTGATGTATCGCCCTTCGATAAGGATAATATTCTTTCGATGAAATATTGTTTCCTGAATAGAGCGATAATCGATGGAATAAATGATCGAAATTCGATATAAAAGTGTCTTAAAGCGTTGCGCAGCCGCGGGTCCGGGGCTAAAACAACGCATGCTATAGAAACGAAAAACGTCCGGAAAATAACAATGGATAAATTGCATGAAGCGTTGATCTCCATCCGCCGCATTCTGCGGGCGAGTGATATCCACGCCAAAAAGCTTGGTAAGGTGACCGGGCTTAAAACATCCCAGCTTCTTGTTTTGCAATCGCTTGAGGAATTCGGTGAGATGACGGTTGGCCAGATCGCGGCCAAGGTTAATCTTGCCCAGGCATCGACCACCGCGCTTGTCGACAAGTTGCAGGCGATGCGGCTTGTGACACGCGAGCGCGGAGACACCGACAAGCGCAAGGTGTTCGTCAGGCTTACCGATCAGGGCAGGGCTATTCTGGATCGCGCACCGATGGCACTTCATGACCGTTTTTCGGACAAATTCAACAATCTTGAGGAATGGGAACAGACGTTTCTCATCGCCGCTCTGCAACGTGTTTCAGGGATGATGGATGCCAGTGACATCGACGTCGCACCCGTTCTGGACCACGATGAGATTGTTGAAAGGGCGGTAGATCGTCACTGAATGCAGTGAGGTCAATGTGTCCTTTAGTGTATTGTAAATAAATAAAAAATCACACAACGTTGCCTGTGTGTCTTACCCGGGGCTTGGTGCTGCATCCGGGGTTGTTGGCGTGTGGAAAGCTCCGCTTGGTATGTTTTTAGGTTGACCAAATCAACCATGAGTGCATTCATTCAAAAAAACATATATGTGGAGGATGCAATGTCTGGAAGCAATTCCTGGTCTCGTCGTGATGTTTTGAAATCTTCGTTGGCACTGGCGGGTATGGGTGCGGCCGGGTTGTTTCCCGGCGCTGCGTCAGCGCTTGGTTCCCTGAAACTTGGTGCGTCAGACATCACGGTCATATCGGATGGCAATCTGATGTTGCCGTTATCTTTTGCCTTTCCTGATGTGTCACAGGATGAACTGGTTGCGTTGCTTAAGGCCGAGGGGCAGCCAACGGATGCGTTGCTGCCCGATTGCAACATCACCGTTTTGCGCCGTGATGATCGGGTGGTGATGTTTGATGTTGGCGCTGGCCCGAATTTCATGCCGTCAGCCGGCAAGCTTATGGACAACATTGATGCGGCCGGTGTCAGCCCGGATGAAGTGACCGATATTGTTTTTACGCACGCGCATCCCGACCATCTGTGGGGGCTGATTGATGATTTCGACGAATTGATCTTTGCCGACGCGCGCTATCACATGAACCGGATCGAGTGGGAATACTGGCAGGCCGAGGATACGCTTGAAAAAACGCCCGACGCGCGCAAAAGCTTTGTGGTCGGGGCGCGCAACCGGATGGCCTTCCTTGAGGATCGTATAGAGTTGTTCGATTATGGTGCAGAGGTGGTACCCGGTGTCGAGGCGGTCGATACCGCCGGTCACACACCCGGGCATACATCTTTCATGATCCATGACGGATCAAACAGCGCACTTGTGGTTGGCGATGCCATTACCAATGTCGCCGTATCCCTGGTCCATCCAGAATGGCCAAGCGGATCTGATCAGGATGCCGAAAAGGGCATTGCCACGCGCAAGATGCTGCTCGATCGGCTTGCCGTCGATGGATCGCGGATTATTGGCTTTCACATGCCGCATCCAGGCCTTGGCGTGATCGAGCGGGCAGGTCCGGCATATCGGTTTGTTGTGGCGGGATAATTGCTACGTGGGTCTTGGTTTAACCGTGCTTGCGCAGCGATATTGCGCGCAGGAACCCGAACGGTGATCCTTCAAGAAGAACGCCAAGACCCACCCGTGCCCCGATGGCAATCGAGATCATCACAATTGGCGAAGAGATTGCCAGTGTGGAGAACGCGCTGACACCTTGGCCGATGGTGCAGCCAAGGGCAAAAACGCCGCCAGTTCCCATCAAAAATGCGCCAAGCAGGTGGCGACCAAGTTCGCGGGCGTCATCGCAGGCTTCCCAGCGCATGTCGTTGCTTTTCCAAGCTGCCAGTGCCGCGCCCAGAAACACCCCAATCACCAATCCAACCCCGTAATCGGGCAGGGCCCCGGTAACGGTGATGATCTGCATGATTGTATCGCCAACCGGGGTGACAAAGGATCCTGCCTCGATCTGGGTTTCGACAAAGCGATATTTTGCAAAGCTCGTCGTCCAGACCCAACCAAGCGAAATGCAGGCACCAATGGTGATGGCGCCAAGCGCCTTGGCACGTTCGGCACGGAAATCAGAACTGCGAAAGACCCACCAAAGCCCGATGGCACTGATCAGCAGGGCAATCGGATAGTGCAGATCAAATCCACTGGCATGTGAGGCGATCGCGCCAATCGATTGCGATCCGGCTGAGGTGAACTCAATCGACAGCGGATCAAGAAACCAGACACGAAAATGGCCCGTTACGCCGCGAAGGGCAGCAATGGCTGCCAGTCCGATACCGGTCAGGACGACCAGCGCACGCAGATTGCCACCGCCCAGACGAATGATGGCACCAAAGCCGCATGTGCCGACAAAGGCCATGCCAAAGCCAAACATCAGCCCGCCCAGAATGCTGCCTGCAATCGGCAGGGTCGGGGTGATGTAGAAACTGTTTGAAAGATCGATAACGCCAAGGGCGATAAACGTTTGGGTGCAGAACAGTGCGGTGATGGCCGCCAACACCCAGGCGCGCAGACCGATGCTGTTGGCAGCGAACCAATAGCGTTCAAGGGCTGCCATCGTGCAGAAATGTTGTCGACGTGCGACAAATCCCACCACGATGCCGGTCAAAACACCGACAAGCGGCAGGGCCCAGGGATTATCCAAACCCAGCATGACGTTTTCCTCCCGCCTTGTTGATTGTAATTTTTTGCCAAGGCGTCGGCGGAATCGTGACGTTTTTTCTGTTCTAATTCAAGGAAGCTTTTTCGATCAGCAGTTGTCGCCTATTCGGCAGCGGCTTTTTCTTCGTCGCGGACCGGGGCACAGAACAGGTCATAAAGCGTGCCAATGATGGTCGCCATTTCCGTATCGACAATGCGGTAATAGATCATGCGCCCTTCGCGGCGGGCCGAGACCAGACCATCAATGCGAAGCCGTGCCAGTTGTTGGGATACAACAGCCTGGGGCATGGACAGAATTTCTTCGAGATCGGATACCGACCTTTCGCCTTCCTGAAGGATGCAAAGGATCAGCAAGCGTGTCTCATGCGACAGCGCCTTGAGCATCTCGCTGGCCTTGCGCGCCTGCTTGAGGAGAGCTTCGGCTTCGGTCGAGTCCATGTTTTGCTTGAAACGTGGTAGGGCCATCGTTTGCTGTGCTCGTCGGTTAAAGGGCCAAAGCCATTAGATGTCCGATTATACCAGACATCCAAGTCAATACACGATTGGATACTGTGCTTCAAACCGAATATACAGTTTTCCTAATCGTTCGGCAATTGCGAGAGCATCTCGTCAAGCATCGGCCAGAAAAAATGATCGCCGGGATAACCGCGCAGGCGGGCGACTTCCCGGTTGTTGCTGATTAACACGAATGTCGGTGTAACACGTTCACGCGCGATGTGTTCAAGGTCTTCGGGCCATTCATGAATATCAACACGGCGAAGAGGGGCCAGTTTACCCTGATCGGTATTGGGGTAGGCTTCGCCGATTTCCTGATGCCAGCGCACACACCATGCGCATCCCTTTTGTTCAAGCATCAATAATTCGGTCGCCAATGCAGATCCAATCCACATCTGTGATGCGAAAATCATGGCCAGAGTGAACCGGAATGACCTGGAAATGTGCGATTTTTTCATATGTCTGAATTCTACATAAAGTTATGATTGAATTATATATATGAAAAATACTATTCTTTGAACAGGCGCTGATAAACAAATTCCAAAATCAGATACCCACAGCGCCGGGAGGAACATGAATTGCTCGATATTGGTTTCGGCGCAGCCTTCCTTGCGGGGGTGTTGTCGTTCTTTACGCCCTGTGTTTTGCCGATTGTGCCGCCATACCTTGCCTATCTGGCAGGGGTCAGTGTTGCGGATCTTGATGATCGTGCGGTCGCAAGTGCGAAGTCACGCCATGTGTTCTTTACGGCATTGGCCTTTGTCGCGGGTTTTAGCACGATTTTCATCGCCCTTGGTGCCACGGCAAGCGTCATTGGCCAGTCACTGGCCAGCTATTTCGACATCTTATCGATCATTGCCGGGATCATGATTGCGACCATGGGGCTCCATTTCATGGGGGTTTTCCGGATATCGCTTTTGTATCGCGATGCGCGGGTCAATGTTGCGAAAAAGCCGGCGGGTCTTGTCGGGGCCTATGTGATGGGGCTTGCCTTTGCCTTTGGCTGGACACCGTGCGTGGGTCCAGCATTGGCCGCAATCCTGTTTGTTGCCGGGGCGGAAAGCACGGCATTGCGCGGGGCAGGGTTGCTTGCGGTTTATTCGCTGGGAATCGGTTTGCCCTTTGCGCTGGCGGGGCTTTTCGCCGGGCAGTTCGTTGGCTGGTCCCGAAAATTCAAACGACACATGCACACTGTTGAACGTGCGATGGGGATCTTGTTGGTGTTGACCGGTGTCTTGTTCATGACCGGACAGATGTCGGCCATCGCCCAATGGTTGCTTGATACTTTCCCTTCGCTTTCGACCCTCGGATAGGAGTTGCGTCATGAATATGCGTCATCTGCTGCGTGGAGTGCCTTTGGCAAAATGTCTGGTCGCCGGTTTGCTGGTAATGAGTTGGTCACAAGGATCGCACGCGGAAACCGTGGGCGAAGATGGTCTGCACAAGCAGGACTGGTTTTCGATCACATTTCGCGACATTGCCGACGATATCGCGGCCGCCCGGGATGAAAACAAGCGTCTGGTGATGATCTTTGAACAGCGCGGCTGCATCTATTGCGCCAAGATGCATACCGAACTGCTGAGCGATCCAGAGGTATCCGACTACATCAAGGAGAACTTCAAGGTCGTCCAGTACAACATGTTTGGCGACGAAGAAGTGATTGATCTTGATGGTGACGTACTGAGCGAGAAAACCGCCGCCCGCAAGTGGGGCTATGTCTTTACCCCGACCATTGTTTTTCTGCCTGAAGAAGTACCGGAAGATGGCAGGAATGCCGCCGAGGCCGCGGTTGCGACCATGCCGGGTGCGTTTGGCAAGTGGACCTTCCTGAATATGTTTCGCTGGGTGAACGAGAAGGGTTACGAAACCGACGAGCACTTCCAGAAATATCATGCCCGCATCATTCAGAAGCTTCAGGAAGAGGGTCGTTTGGGGCAGTAACAACCCCTTGCAATGTATGCACAATTAATAGTTCAGCACATGAAACATTAAAAATATCATATTTATGTGTTGAATTAAAAGTTGAGTTTGAATAACTTGAACTAAAGGCGCCGCCAGAGCCGCCAGATGTCAGACCGGGGATGTTCATATGCCACATAGAGGGCAGGGGCATCGTCACAGGAGGAACCACAACGCCATGTCTTGGAAACCAAGAGCCTTTCTTGCGTGCCTGATCGTTGGCCTTCCGGCCCTTGCCGCAGCTGATGCACTTGCACCTGCCGATGTCAAATTCGATGACATGTCCGTATCCCAGTCATTGACCAGCCAGCCGGGGGACCCGGAAAACGGGCGTAAGGTCTTTGCCAATCGTAGCCTTGGCAACTGTCTGGCATGTCACGCCGTCAAAGATCAAAGCGACCAGCTGTTCCACGGCGAAGTCGGGCCGCCGCTTGACGGTGCTGCCGACCGCTGGAGCGAGGGCGAACTTCGCGCCATCGTGGCTGATGCCAAAGAAGTTTTCTCCGAAGAGACGGTGATGCCGGGCTTCTATTCGCTGAATGTCGGCATCAATGTCCGCGAAGATCTGGTCGGCAAAACAATCCTGACCGCGCAGGAAGTTGAAGATGTCGTGGCCTATTTGGCAACGCTCAAAGAATAACAACCACCGAGGAACCAAGATGAATCTCACACGACGCCAAATGCTTTGTGCATCGGTCGGTGCAGCTGCAGCCGGAGTGTTCGGCTTCTCGCTGTCCGCCTCTGCCACGCCGGAAGCCACAGCCGAAAGCATCAAAAACTTTGCCGGTGGTAAAGAGCCCGCGATGGGTGGTGACCTGACCCTGACGACGCCGGAAATTGCCGAAAACGGCAACACCGTACCGATCGAGGTGTCTGTGGCAAGCCCGATGACGGATGACGATTACGTTGAGTCGGTTGTCATCTATGCCGAAGGCAACCCCAACCCGGATGTCGCTGTATTCCACTTCACGCCGATGAGCGGTGCAGCCGAGGCGAAAACCCGCATGCGTCTTGCGAAAACCCAGAATGTGGTTGCGGTCGCAAAGACCAGTAAGGGTCAGGTTTTCATGGATAAAAAAGAAGTCAAAGTGACCATCGGTGGTTGCGGCGGCTGATCGGATCGGGAGAAAGTCAAATGGACAATATCAAGCCGCGTGTAAAAGTGCCGAAATCCGCATCGGCTGGTGAGATCATCACCATCAAGACCCTGATCAACCATCCGATGGAATCAGGTTTGCGCAAGGGCAAGGATGGCAATCTCATCCCGCGCCAGATCATCAACAAGTTCACCTGTGAATTCAACGGCAAGCCCGTGTTTTCCTGTGAACTCGAGCCGGCAATTTCCGCCAACCCCTATATCGAGTTTTCCGCCAAGGTTAACGAGGCTGGAACATTCAAGTTCAGCTGGTTGGATGATGACGGTTCTGTCTACGAGACTGAAAACAAGATCGCCATAAAATGATTCGGGACGGGTCCTTGATCCAGGTGATCACGGGCCCGCCACTGTATCGGGAGGGAATGTCTTGAGAAACCAAATCATAGCCAAAGCTGCTGCGGTTGCCATGACCGCACTTGTCCCGGGGATTGCGTTTGCCGGTGGGCCGGTTGACGAAGAACTCGTCATTGACGGCGAAATCCAGATGATCACCCGGGCGGCACCACCAGAAGGTCACCCGCTTGACGAGGTGCTGTCAGGTTGGCTGTATCGAACCGAAGAAACGCGTCTTTTGGAAACCGATACCTTTGAAAACCCCGGAATGCTTGAAGTGCAGGACGGTGCGGATCTTTGGAATACGGTTGACGGAAGTGCCGGTAAATCCTGCGCATCCTGTCATGGGGATGCCGAGGAAAGCATGGCTGGTGTCGGGGCAAGCTTCCCGAAGTGGGATGAAGCATCCAACCGCCCGATCAATGTGGAACTTCAGATCAACAAGTGCCGCACCGAAGAGATGGGGGCAGAAGCCTATAAGTTTGACGCCCCTGAACAGAAGGCGTTGACCGCCTATGTCAAACATCAGTCTTTGGGCACGCCGGTTGCGATTGATCTTGCCGAAGGGCACATGCAAAGCTGGTGGGAGAAGGGCAACGAGCTTTATTACACCCGGACCGGGCAGCTCAATCTTTCCTGTGCATCCTGTCATGAACAGAACAATGGCAACTACATTCGCGCCGACCATCTTAGTCAGGGCAATGTCAACGGGTTCCCGACTTATCGCCTGAAGCAGGCCAGCCTGGTGTCACTGCACAACCGTTTCCGCGGTTGCATCCGTGATACCCGTGCGGAATTCCCGGCTGCATTTTCTGACGAACTGATGGCGCTTGAGGTTTATGTGACCTGGCGTGGCACCGGCTTGTCCGTCGAGACACCGGCAGTTCGTCAATAAGACTCAAAAGTTACTACAGGGGTGATTGGATTATCCTCCCGGTTGCCCCGCCTTTCTTCCTTTAAATGCCTCGGCCGCGTTGCCGAACAGGTGAATATTGCCCGGAGGCCACCAATAAATGTTTTCGCGCCGTGAATTTTTACAATGGGCTGCTGTGACCACCGCAGCGACCGGCTATATGGGCAGTTTGACCCGTGTCGCCGCCCAACAGCGTCTGACCCAGGACGATCTTTTGAAGTTTGACAGCAAAGGCAGCATTACGCTTTTGCACTTCACTGATGTTCATGCCCAGCTAAAGCCTGTCTATTTCCGCCCGCCATCAGAAAATTACGGTGTCGGGGCGTTTGAAGGCATTCCGCCGCATCTTGTTGGCGAGGAATTCCTGTCACACTTCGGGATTAAGCGCGGCAGTCCGCTCGCCTATGCGCATACCATGGTTGATTATGTCGATATGGCGCGGACTTACGGACGGCTGGGCGGCCTTGATCGCACTGCGACGCTGGTCAAGGCGATCCGTGCCGAGCGCGGGGATGGCAACGTTCTGTTCCTTGATGGTGGTGACACCTGGCAGGGGTCCTATACGTCGCTCAAGACCAATGGGCAGGACATGGTTGATTGCATGAAGCTGCTCAAACCGGATGCGATGGTCGGGCACTGGGAATTCACCTTTGGCGAAGATCGGGTCAAGGAGATCGTTGATGATCTTGGTTATCCGTTCCTGGCCAGCAACGTTTTTGACACGGAATGGGATGAACCGGTTTTCGAACATACCGCGTTCTATGAAACCGGCGGGCACAAGGTCGCGGTGATCGGGCAGGCCATGCCCTATACCCCGATTGCCAATCCGCGTTGGATGATCCCGAACTGGTCGTTTGGTATTCGCCCGGAAGTTATTCAAGCCAATGTCGATGCTGCGCGCGAGGCCGGGGCCGCTGTTGTTGTCCTGTTGTCGCATAACGGATTTGACGTGGACCAGAAACTGGCAACTGTTGTGAACGGCATTGATGTCATCCTGACAGGCCACACCCATGATGCCGTGCCCGAGGCGATCAAGATCGGCAATACATTGCTTTTGTCATCGGGATCACACGGCAAATATCTGGGGCGCGTTGATCTGGAAGTTAAAGATGGGCGCGTAACTGATTATAATTCAGCACTTATTCCGGTGTTCTCGGATGTAATCGATCCGGATCCGGAAATGGCCGCCAAGATTGACGAGGTCCGCGCACCTTATGAGGCAGAGTGCAATCGCGTCATCGGCAAGACGTCAGGTCTGCTGTATCGCCGCGGTAATTTCAACGGGACATGGGATGACCTGATTTGTCAGGGCATCATGGAAGAACGAGATGCGGAACTGGCATTTAGCCCGGGCTTCCGTTGGGGCACAACATTGCTTCCGGGTGACGATATCACCATCGACGATCTTTATAACCAGACCAGCATGAATTACCCGTCGGTTTATCGCCTGGAATTCACAGGTACGCAGATCAAGGAAATCCTTGAGGACGTTTGTGACAACCTGTTTAACAAGGACCCGTTCTTCCAACAGGGGGGTGACATGGTTCGTGTCGGTGGCATGGCCTATAGCTGTGCACCCAAGGAAAGCATCGGCAACCGTATCTCGAACATGACGATGATCAAGACTGGCGAGCCGATTGAAGCGGATCGCCGTTATGTTGTCGCCGGTTGGGCATCCGTCAATGAAGGCGTTGAAGGACCAGCGGTCTACGATCTGATGGAAAACTACATCACCCGTCACAAGGTCATTGATATTCCACGCAATGACACCGTGAAAGTGATTGGAATGAACTAGGCGAAATCACCTGGCCGGTTCCAATCACCGGGCAGGGCATTTTTCGCCTCAATATATATAAAATATCGAATATGTAGGGAGGGCACCAAGAGCCATGTCCAAACAACCTCAAAAAGATAAGAATTTTGTGCCAAGCCGGCGCAGCTTTCTTCAGGGTGGTTTAACAGCCGCTGGTGGGGCGGCGGTTGCCGCAATTGGTGGCGGTGCGGCATTTGCGGCCGGAACCCCGGATCCGGCGATTACGGAACTCAAGGACTGGAACCAGTATTCCGGTCCGGGCGTGGATGCCGCACCGTATGGTGTGCCGTCACCGTTTGAAGCCCATGTCGTGCGTCGCGATGTGCCTTGGCTGACCGCCGATCCGATATCATCGATCAACTTTACGCCGTTGCATGAACTTGACGGCATCATTACGCCAAATGGTCTTTGCTTTGAGCGTCATCACAGCGGGGTCGCCGAAGTGGACCCGGCCGAGCATCGCCTGATGATCAATGGTCTGGTCGACAAGCCGCTTGTCTTTACCATGCAGGATCTGATGCGTTTCCCGCGTGAAAACCGGGTCTACTTCCTTGAATGTGCGGCGAACTCTGGCATGGAGTGGCGTGGCGCGCAGCTTAATGGCTGCCAGTTTACCCACGGTATGCTGCACAACGTGATGTATACCGGCGTTCGCCTGCGCACACTTCTGGAAGAAGCCGGCGTTAAACCATCCGGGAAATGGATCCTCGCCGAAGGTGCCGATGCATCGGGTATGGGTCGTTCGATCCCGATTGAAAAGGCGCTTGATGACTGCCTGGTTGCTTTCAAAATGAATGGCGAGGCCTTGCGCCCCGAACAAGGATATCCGGTGCGTCTGTGCGTCCCGGGTTGGGAAGGCAATATGTGGGTGAAATGGCTGCGCCGGATCGAGGTCGGCGATAAGCCATGGCAGCTCCGCGAAGAGACGTCGAAATATACCGATCTTATGCCTGATGGGCGTGCACGGCGGTTTACCTGGGCGATGGATGTCAAATCGGTTATCACCAATCCAAGCCCGCAGGCGCCGATCACCCATGGCCGCGGCCATACCATCATTACCGGTGTTGCATGGTCGGGCCATGGCAAGATCAAGCGCGTTGATGTGTCGATTGACGGTGGCCGCAACTGGCAGCACGCCCGGATTGACGGACCGAGCCTTAGCCAATCGCTGCATCGCTTCTATTACGAGTTCAACTGGGACGGATCGCCGCTTTATCTGCAATCGCGTGCCATTGACGAACAGGGTTACGTCCAGCCGACCAAGGACGCCCTGCGCGCGGCACGCGGCGATAACTCGATCTATCACAATAATGGCATCCAGACCTGGTATCTGAAGTCGAACGGAGAGGCGGAAAATGTCGAAGTTTCTTAAGTTTACCGCAAGCATCGTTCTGCTTGGCGCAGCATGGGCAACCAATGCCAACGCGCAAGATGCAGATGCAGGCGAGAAGGTTTTCCGCAAATGTGCCGCCTGTCACGCCGTGGGTGAAGGGGCCAAAAACAAGGTCGGACCGGAACTCAATGAAATCTTTGGGCGTGTCGCAGGATCGCTTGAGGATTTCAAATATTCCAAGGCGATGACCAAGGCCGGTGAAGAAGGTTTGGTCTGGGACCACGACAGTCTGACCGAATATCTGGCGAAACCGCGCGACTATGTCAAAGGTACGAAGATGGCCTTTACCGGCCTGAAAAAGGACGACGAGATCGCCAATGTGATCGCCTATCTGGCAACCTTCTCGGAAAGTGCGGAGCAAGCCGCAGCGGAACCTGAGTCTGCACCGGCAGCAGCACCTGTTGAAGCCGCATCTACGGCGGAACCTGCTGTGAATGCAGCGGATGCAGTGATCCCTGAGCATGGTGTTTATCATCTTGGCCGCGAAGCACTGCCCGAAGAAGTTGCTGCGTGGGATATTGATGTGCGTCCGGACGGTGTCGGGTTGCCTGTTGGCAGTGGTACGGTTGCCGATGGTGGCGTGCTCTATGATGAGAACTGTGCGGTGTGTCACGGCGTGTTTGGTGAAGGTGAGGGACGCTGGCCGGTATTATCGGGTGGCTTTGATACCCTGACGGCGGACCGTCCGGTCAAGACCATCGGGTCCTATTGGCCGTTCGCCTCGACGATTTTCGACTATGTCCATCGGGCAATGCCGTTTGGTAATGCCCGGTCGCTGAGTGCGGACCAGACTTACGCAATTACGGCTTACCTGTTGTATTTGAACGACATTGTCACAGAAGAAGACTTTGAGTTATCCAATGAAACCTTCAGCGAGATTTCGTTGCCTAACGAAGAAAATTTCTATCCCGATGATCGTCTGGAAGAGGAAAATTTCGCGACCAATGTTGAACCCTGCATGGAAAATTGTGGCGACGGTCCGGCCGAGATCGTGATGCGCGCGCGTATTCTTGATGTTACGCCGGACGGCGATGAAGAAAACGGTGCCGGGGGGATCGATTAATGCGCAACTGTCACCGGAAACATCATGAAACGGATGGTGGCAGGGTTTTGACAGCGCGCGTGTTTCGGGTGCTGGGCACTGATAGGATCTGGCTGTGTGTCGCGTTCGGGATCTTCTGGATCCCGAACTTTTCGTTTGCTGAGGCGGGTGCGGAGAAAACGACACCGGACATGCCATTGGGTGAGGCCATCGGACAGGTATTGGCAATGCCCGGTGATGCGGATTATGGCGCTTATCTCGCGACAGAATGTGTGACGTGTCATCAGCGACAAGCTGCCAATCATGCGATCCCGGTGATCGACGGTTTGCCGCGCGAGTATTTTGTCGAGGCGATGCTGGAATACAAATACCGCCTGCGCGACAATTCAGTGATGCAGGCAATCATGGCAAGCCTTGGTATGGAAGAATTGGCAGCGCTTGCGACCTATTTCTCGACGAAGGACTAAAGGTTGGAGTTTGTGAAACGTCGTTAATCAACGGATCAGGAACAAGAAAATGAGCAGTGTCACAAGGCGAACGTTCAACAAGTTTCTCGGTGCCGGTGCAGGTGTCATGGCAATGCCGGGCATTTTGCGCGCGCAAGGCCGCAAGAATGTCGTGATTGTTGGCGGCGGTGCCGGTGGGGCAACGGTGGCCCGTCATTTGGCCGAAAAGGCCGGTGGGGCAATCAACATCACCCTGATTGAGGATTCCGAGAAATACACGACCTGCTTTTTCTCCAACCTTTATCTGGGCGGTTATCGCGATTTTGCGTCGATCACGCATGGCTATGATCGACTGATCAATGATTATGGCATTCGCAAAGTAACAGCCCGGGCAGAAGAAATTGATCGCACAGCGCAGCAGGTGCGCACATCAACCGGGGAAACCATCCCCTATGACCGGCTGGTCCTGTCACCAGGTATTGATCTGATATTCGGTAGTGTTCCGGGATATTCGGCGGAGCTGGCGGAAATTGCCCCGCACGCCTGGCAGGCCGGGCCGCAGACACAATTGCTTAAATCAAAAATTGATGGCCTTAAAAACGGTGATCAGGTGGTGATGGTTGCGCCACCCAATCCGTATCGCTGTCCGCCCGGCCCGTATGAGCGTGTTTCAATGATTGCCCATACGCTTAAGGCACGCGGGCTCACTGACTGCACGATTGTTGTTCTTGATCCGAAGGAGAAATTCTCCAAACAGGGGCTTTTTGCGGAAGGGTGGGAGAAATACTATCCGGGCATGGTGGAATGGTACGGGCCCAATATCCACGGGGGTATCAAGGGTGTCGATGTCGAAGCCGGAACAGTGGAGACCGATTTTGATACCTTTAGCGGTGCGTTGCTCAACATCATTCCGGCACAGCAGGCCGGGAGCATTGCCATCAGTGCGGGGCTTTCGGATGACAGCGGTTTCTGCCCGGTGGATGCCGAAAGCATGCGGTCCAAACGCGATCAGAACATCTTTGTCATCGGCGATGCGTCCATCGCAGGCGCCATGCCAAAGTCAGGATCAGCTGCCAACAGTCAGGCGAAAGTCGTGGTGATGCACCTGATGGCGGATCTGATGGATACGCGGGTCTTTCCAGCGCGTTATCTCAATACGTGCTGGAGCCTTGTTGAAACCAATGACGGGATCAAGGTCGGGGCGCAATATGGCAATGTTGACGGCGCGATCGCCAGCACGTCATCCTTTATTAGTCAACCCGATGAAAGTGCCGATGTCCGCCGGCATACATTTGAGGAATCTGTTGCCTGGTATGACGGGATCACCAAGGACATGTTTGGCTAATCAGACGAGAGAAGCGTCCGAAACAGATTAATCTTGCCGTGCGGCTTTCTTTTGTATGTGGCGTTGAAACCACTTGGCAAGGAGTGGCGCCAGCAACACGATTTCGAAAATGCGCACGATATGATGAAAGGCGACAAAGCTCGGTTCGACATTGAGGGCCAGCGCAATCAATGACATTTCAGCAACGCCACCCGGCGCAAAGGCCAGCAATACGGCAATGAAATCAAGATCCAGCCATTGCGATACGAACCATGCAACCCCGCCCGTGAAGGCCAGGACAACAAAGGTTGCCAGCACAGAATAGCCTGCAAGGCGGACAAGGACAGCGATCTTGACGCCCGAAAACCGGCTGCCAATGGCAGAACCAAGGATCAACAGGCTTCCGGCAAGCAGCCAATCGGGCAGGTTGCCCTCGACGATGCCCGATACATGCAATACCATACTAGCCGCCATCGCACCGGTCATGTAGGCCGCCGGGATGCGCAGCTTGCGAAAGACCAGAACTGTGATGATCGCGCAACCGGCGGTCAAAAGACCTTCGTTCAGTGTCATTTGAACCGATTGGCTATCGCCATGGCCGTTTGCCACAACGCCTGTGATCATCAAAACAATCAGGGGTGCCGACATCACCAGCAGCAAAACACGCAAACCCTGCGTCAGGGCAATTTCCTGTTCATTGCCGCCAGCCGCGGCCCCGAGAACGACCATCGGTGTCAGGCCACCCGGTGTTGCGGAAAACAATGCTGTCGCCGGATCCAGGCGTGCAATGCGGGAATAGAACCAGGTGATCACGAATGTGATGATCGGAACATACAGCAGAACCGCGATCATGCTGATCGGCCACTTTGCGGCCTGATCGAGTGTATCGGGGGTAAAGGATGCGCCGAGGAAAATTCCGATAACGCCAAGGATGCCAGAGCGAAACTGCATAGGCACCCCCATCGGCACGCGCAGGAGACTTGCGACAAACGTGGCCAGCATCGGGCCCATCATCCAGGCCAGAGGCATATTGATGAAATGGGCGATCAAGCCGCCCACAAGGCCAATCCCCAAAGCAATCGACAGTTTTTTGAAAAACTGGGGTGTCAAAACACCGGAAAGTCGGTTGATCCAATGGTCGCCTGAGCGACCATCCGGTGTTCTCGTCATTATGCTTCGGCCTTGTTCTTCTCGATTTGTTCAAGGAAGCCATCAATTGCGTTACGCAGTTTGGTGGCTTCGTCGTTCAATGTGCTGGTGGCGCGCGTTACGTTTGCAGAACCGTTATGGACGCGGGCTGTTTCGTTATCCAGTGCACCAACCGCCTCGGCCACGGTCCGCATACCGCCATTGGCATCCTGAATGCTGTCGGAAATACCGGCTGTGGAGGCCTGCTGTTCTTCAACGGCGGCGGCGATGGCAGCAGCCGACTGATCCACTTCGCCTATAACATCCGCAACACCGTGCAAGGCATTGACCACGTTGTCGGTAAGGCCGCGGATTTCTTCGACCTGACTTGCGATATCTTCGGTTGCGCGTGCAGTCTGGGAGGCAAGGTTTTTAACTTCGCCTGCAACAACCGCAAATCCCTTACCGGCGTCACCGGCGCGTGCGGCCTCGATCGTGGCATTTAGGGCCAGAAGGTTCGTCTGGTTGGCGATGTCTTCGATCAGGCTGACGATATCACCGATCCGCTGGGTGGCGTTGGTCAGCTGTTCAAACAGGGCGCGTGACTGTTCGCTTTCGGAACGTGCACGTCCGGCAACCTCGGCCGAGTTCTGGGCCTGTTGGCCTATTTCGGCAATGGCTTCGGACAAGCTTGCGGTCGTCTGGGAAACAGCTTCGATGTGATGAAGAACCTGCTCGGAATGCTGGTTTGCGTCGGCGGACCGTGCGCTTGCAAGGGTTGCAATCTGTTCCATGTCGCTGGCAGATCCGTTGAGCGAGCTGAATTCCTGATCAAACCCGGACAGGGCTTCCTGGACGACGCGCTGGAAGTGGTTGGTGGCGTCGATCAGGTTTTGCTGGCGCTGTCTTTCAAGGCCACGCACACGTTCGCGTTCCTGACGCAGGACTTCTGCTTCCTTCGACTGATCCCGCAGCACCATGACAGAGCGCGCGACTTTGCCGATCTCGTCAGCACGTTGTCCGCCGCGAACACTCACATCAAGATCGCCATTGGAAATTTGTTCGATCAATTCGGCAAGGTCGGTCATTGGTCGTGAAATGCGCCGGGAGACGAAGACCGACACAACAACCGCAACAACCACAACAATCAGTGCAACGATGACAAAGACACGCTGCAGGGCTTCGGCCTGCGCATAGGCATCGGCAAACGATGTGGTGGCAATTTCATGTGATTGGGCAAGGATATCGTTAAGCGGCGCCTGAAGGGCCTGGAAGGTTTCATCCGCCTGGGCAATGACTTCCAGCGCGCCATAGATGTTCATTTCGCTTTCAACAAGGAACTGGTTCACCTGTCCCATGTATTTCGCATAGTTCTCGGTAAAGGCATCGCCACCCACAGCGGCAAGACGCTGGGCAAGGGGGGCGAGTTCTTCTTCCAGTTTGGCGACCTGTTCGCGAAGATCGGGCACAACAGCAGCATTAATGCCGTTGGAGTCCCAGGTCAGAATACGAAACAGCGATCCGTGCGCCTCGTTCAGGGCGTTGCTGAGTGTTAGCGCATCGGATCGCCGTTCATAGGCTTCAACGCGAAGGCTGGTAAGGGTGTCTTTCTCGCTTTCAAGGGTTGCCACAGTGGCAATCCCCATCGCGACAATGACGATCATCAGGAAGACCGGAACCAAAAGGGTTTTGGGACCAATCGACAGATTATCAAGAAACCGCATTACCAATATCCTTCACGTCGCTCAGAGGCAGATCTTAGAGTTCACCATCATTGGGAAGCGCTGATTTGCGGTTTGCCAACCAGCTGCGCAGATTGCCGATCAACGGGGCTGCAAGGAACAGAATGCTGATCAACAGGATCACCAGCGTGATCGGGCGTTCCCAAAGGAACGAAATGGAACCGTCGCTGATGGCCAGTGCACGACGGAGGTTTTCCTCCATCATCTTGCCCAGAATGAAGCCAAGCAGCATCGGTGCCATCGGATAGTTCAAAAGACGCAGACCGATCGCGATTGCAGCTGCAATCACCATCATGTGGATGTCCATGGTGTTAAAGGTCACCAGATAGACACCAACCAGCGAGAAGAACAGAACGAACGGAACAAGAAGCTGTTGCGGCAGGGCCAGAAGACGCGAGATATACGGGATGAGTGGCAGGTTCAGAACCAGCAGGACGATATTGCCGATATACATCGAAATGATCACCGACCAGAACACGTCAGGCTGTTCAACAAACAGACGCGGACCCGGCTGAACGCCATAGGAAATCAGAGCACCCATCATCACTGCCGTGGTGCCCGAACCCGGAATGCCAAGGGTCAGAAGCGGCACGAAGGAACCGGAACACGCAGCGTTGTTTGCGGTTTCAGGCGCCGCAAGACCACGAATGGAGCCCTTGCCAAAGCCGAGCTTTTCCTTGGCCGAGGCAATATTGCGTTCCATGCCGTACGCAAGGAAGGATGCAATCGTTGCACCGGCACCCGGCAGAACGCCGGTAAAGAAGCCAAGAACCGACGAACGGCCAATGACTGGTATCATGATCTTGACTTCTTCCTTCGACAGCTTCATCGAGCCCAGGCTTTTAAGCGCCTTTTCTTCCTCGGAACGCGTGTCCTTGGTCGGACGCAGGATCGAGAGCAGGGCCTCGGAAAGGGCAAAGGTCGACATGGCCAGCAAAAGGAAGCTGATGCCATCGACCAAATCCATGCTGCCAAAGGTAAAGCGGGCAACCCCAGCCGCCGGGTCGGTACCGATGGTCGAAAGCATGATCCCGAACAGGGTCATGGTAATCGCCTTGAGAACCTGTCCCTTGCCGGCAAAGGCGGACACAGCCGTCAGGCCAAGCACCATCAATGCGAAATAGTCACCCGACTGGAACGACAACGAAACCGATGCCAGAGCCGGTGCGGCCACCAGCAGGAAGATTGCGGCAATCGTACCGCCAGAGAAAGAAGAGTAGGCGGCAATGGCCAGTGCCTTGCCAGCTTGGCCCTTTTGGGCCATCGGGTAACCGTCAAAGGCGGTCGCAACCGTTCCGGCAACACCCGGCGCATTGATCAGAATAGAAGAGGTCGAGCCGCCAAAGATTGCCCCGTAATACACGCCCGCCATCAGAATAAGGCCGGTGGACGGATCAAACCCGTAGGTGATCGGGATCATCAGGGCAATGGCAGTGATTGGGCCAAGACCGGGAAGCATCCCGATAAAGGTGCCTGCGAAACAGCCGACCGCAACCATCAACAGGTTGATCGGCATGACAGCGGTCGAAAGACCGGAGAAAATTCCCTCAAGCATCGTTTGACATCCAACCGAGATAATAGAAGAAATCGCCCGGGGTCAGGTAGATGCCCATGGCATAGAGCAAGCCCCAGAAAGCAAGCGTGACACCGACAGCCGTCAGGATCAGAACCAGCGGACGCCGTTCGCCAAGCGTATAAAAACCGCCCATCAGGAAGAGGGATGTTGAAATCGGGAAGCCCAGCTGGCGGATGGTCAGGCCATAAAACAACATCAGTGCCGCCAGAATAACAACGCGTTTCCACTTAAGACCGCGGAAAGCGTGTTCGAGGCTGCCGGCCTCTTTGTTGGTCGGCAGCACCAGTTGGATGAAGGAAACCACACCAAGCAACCATGCAAGGGCGTTAGGGAGGGTTCTGGCATTGAACGGGGCATCCTCGTCGCCAAACAGCAGCGGGATGTCATCGACATAGAAGCCATATATCAGCGCAAGGCAAAGAAATAGCAGCGCGCCGAATTTGTCGCGATTGATGGACATGGCGTGGTTTCCTTCGGAGGTCTTTTTACTTGTGTATTAACGGCTTATTTCAGGAAGCCAAGGTCGCGCATCAGGTCGCCAACGACCTTTTCCTGATTTTCCATGAAGGCAGAAAACTCAGCACGCGGCTTGTAGATTTTTTCCCAGCCATTGCGGGTACGAACGGTTTCCCATTCCGGGGTTGCCTGGACGTCCTTGAGGATCGCAGCATAGGCATCCGCTTTTTCAGCTGACAGAGACGGCGAACCGAAGTAACCGCGCCAGTTGACGAATTCTGCATCAATGCCGAGTTCACCAAGCGACGGAACGTCCGGAGCAGCTTCAACGCGTTCTTTCGAGGTTACAGCCAGAATGCGAACCTGACCTGCCTTGGCAAGTTCAAGCAGCTCACCAAGACCGGTCGACAGAACTTCGGTTTCACCCGACAGAAGGCCAGCGATTGCTTTGCCGCCTGCGTCATACGGAATGTATTTTACCTGTTTGGCATCGCCGCCGCCCTGCTGAACAGCATAGGCTGCAACGATGTGGTCCATACCGCCACGGACCGAACCGCCACCGAACTTGACCGAAGACGGATCAGCTTTGACCGCGTCAACAACGTCGGTGAAGGACTGATACGGGCTGTCAGCCGGAACAGCGAATGCTGCATATTCGGCAACAACGGCTGCAATCGGGGTCAGGTCGCGGAACGACTGCGGGAAGACACCGGTCAGCGAACGCACGATGATCGGGGTGGAGTTGACCATCAGGGTGTTATCAAGACGATCAGCAGCTTCGATCATGTAAGCGATCGCCTTGCCGCCGCCGCCACCCGACATGTTTTCGTAGGACGCGGTGCCAACAAGACCCGATTTGGTCAGGGCTTCACCGGTACCACGTGCTGTGCCATCCCAGCCGCCGCCTGCGCCGCCCGGAATGACGAAGTGAATTTCGTCGATTTCTGCAGCTTTGGCATCCATTGCACCAAATGCAGCAGTCGAAACAGCAACAGCCGTGGCTGCTGCGATAAATCCGCGACGCGAGAACATCGACAGTTTGTTCATCAGGGTCTCCTCCAGACACTAAAGCAATTTCCCAGCCACCCGAATAGTGGCAAGCCGATCAATGGAACAAAACGCCAGCAAGGGGAGTCCGAACACCGCTTTCAGAGGCATGAATGCCCACCTGACCCCGGAAATTGACCTGACCTCCCTTGCCGAATTTTCTTCTTGTTTGTTCCGGGGCCAATTTATGACTCACGGATCGGCAGTGGCGGGACGGTAACAGCCAAACCTGTCACCAACCTGTCATTGGCAAAAAATGGGTGAAAAAAGTTCACATGATTTATGCGTTAACGGCAAAGATGGGCGACCGTTTGTGATCATGAAGACATGCGTTTACCGCAATCCGCTGCACGTGATTGCAGCGAAGCCAGGCATTTAAGCCGCTTTTCCGGGGTGAACCGACTGATCGGACCAGAAAGGGCAAGAGCACCAAGCAGGTGGTTCTGCCGGTCCAGTACCGGTACGGCAATCGCCGAAACATCCGGATCGCGTTCACCTTCGCTCAGGGCAAACCTGTCTTCGAGAACCTGTAACGAACGGTCATCGACGCCATCACCCCATGCGCGGATGACGTGGCCAGCCGCCCCGAATTCACAAGGAAGAATAGCGCCTTCTTCAAGATGATGTCGCAGGCTGCTTGGGGAGTTTTCGCGAAACAGGCACAGGCGATTGGCGCCTTCGGGCACGTAAAAGGACGCGGTTTCGCCGCTTTCCGAAACAAGGATCGAAAGGTGTGGGCGGACGATATCGTCCATGCCGTATGACCGTCGGTAAATGGAGCCCAGACGCCAAAGTGCCGGGCCAAGGCGATAGCGGCCACGACCGGAAATCATCAAAAAACCACAAGACTCCAACGTTCCCGCCAGCCTTGAGATGGTGCTTTTATACATTCCGGTACGCTCGGACAGATCCTTGAGCGACAGGTCATGGTCCTGATCCGTGAAGGCATCTAGAATTCCCAAGGCGCGCTCAACCGCTGTAACGTTTTGTTCTGACATGGATTTTACCTGTTCTGGTTCGCTGGGTGTTGCCTTGGCGCGGCGAACATCATTTTCCCTAGGTCCAAAATTCTATATAATAGAGCATAATTCTACCAGACAGAATTTAGGAAATATCCATGAGCGGACCAAAATCTCTTTCCGGAATAACGGTTCTTGACCTGACCAATGTGTTGGCCGGGCCGTTTTGCTGTCACCAGCTGGCCCATATGGGGGCGGATGTCATCAAGGTCGAAGCGCCCGGGCGTGGCGATCTTGCCCGCCAGCTTGGTGCCGACATGGAGCTCAATGAAAAGCTCATGGGCGTTTCATTCATGGCACAAAACGCGGGTAAACGTTCGATCACGCTGAACCTTAAGGATCCGCGCGGGAAGGAAATCCTCAAAAAGCTCGTGGCCAAGGCCGATGTTCTGGTCGAGAACTTTCGTCCGGGTGTCATGGATCGTCTTGAGCTTGGCTATGATGTGCTTTCAAAGGTCAATCCGGGGCTGGTTTATTGCGCGATTTCCGGCTTTGGCCAGAGTGGCCCGATGAAGAAGCTTCCCGCCTATGACCAGATTGTTCAGGGCCTTTCGGGCATCATGACGATCACCGGAGAAGAAGATAAAGGGACCTATCGCGTCGGGTATCCGATGGCCGATACCATTGGCGGTATGACAGCGGCCTTTGCGATCAGCTCGGCGTTGGCGGGGCGGGCCATGGGCAACAAGGATGCCAAGGGCAGCTTCATTGATATTTCGATGCTGGAATCGGTGATTGCCACGATGGGTTGGGTGGTATCGAACTATCTGATTGCCGGCAAGGAGCCGACTGCCAATGGCAATGACAACTTCACGTCTTCACCATCCGGTGCCTTTGCCACGGCCGACGGCCAGATCAACATCGCCGCAAACAAGCAGGAACAATTCGAAGCCCTGTGTGGTGTTCTTGGTCTTGAGGCGCTTATCAAAGATCCGCGATTTGTGTCGCGCAAGGAACGGCTCGAAAACAGATCGACTTTGACCGGACTGCTTGAAGAAGTGCTGGTCACACAAGAAACCGATTACTGGGTTGAAAAGCTTAACGCCGTTGGTGTCCCGGCCGGTGCGGTCCTGACCGTGTCACAGGCGCTTTCCCTGCCACAGATTGCTGATCGCGGGATGTTGGCGTCGTTTGAGAATGTGCCGGGTGCCGATCGGGATATCCGCATCCTTCGAACCGGAATCAAAATGGATGGTGATGCTCCGTCGGTGAGTGCACCGCCGCCAGAACTTGGACAAGACAATCAGGACATTCTGTCGTCGCTTGGCTTTTCCAATGAAGAAATCGATAACTTTGCCGAGGAGGGCGTGCTGTGAGTTCGAAAACCGTTGAATACGTTGAAAACGAAGTACGTGACTGGTGGCAGACCGGCATCATCGATATGGAGCCGGGCAAAATCCATTATGGCGGTTACGCGATCGAGGATTTGATCGGCAATATCAGCTTTCCGACCATGATCTGGTTGATGACACGCGGCGAATTGCCATCGGCACCGCAGGCCAAGTTGCTTGAAGCAGCCCTTGTTTCGGCCATCGATCATGGGCCGCAAGCCCCCAGCATCGCCATTGCCCGTATGGCGGCAACGTGTGGCGTTGGTCTGAACAATGCCATGGCCAGTGCGGTTAATGTGCTGGGTGATGTGCATGGTGGTGCGGGCGAGCAGGCGGTTGCCCTTTATCATGATATCGCAGCGCGCATAGATGCTGGACAGGACATGACAACGGCAGTTTCAGACGGCCTTGATCATCAGATTGCCGAGCATGGCAAACATGTGCCGGGCTTTGGCCATCGGTTCCACCCGGTTGACCCGCGTGCACCACGGCTTTTGGCGCTCGTACGCGATGCAGCACAGGAAGGTCATGTGTCGGGGAGGTATGGCGAAATTGCCAGCGCGATCGAGGCGGAGCTTTTGGCGCGTAAAGGCAAACGGATCCCGATGAACATCGATGGTGCGACGGCGGTTATCTATGCCGAATTGGGATTTGCGCCGGAACTGGCGCGTGGCCTGTTTTGTCTTTCGCGGTCGGTCGGTATTCTGGCCCATGCATGGGAACAAACCCAACAGGGTGGCCGCAACAAGGGACCGATCCCGCGCCGGATGATCTGGAACTATACCGGTCCGGATCGTCGTCCGGTACCCGATAGCGCCAAGTCTTAACAAGACACGTGGTTGGGCAGGATGTGTTATCTGCGGTTCAGAAGCGCATCCTGCCAGCGGCGCAGGAAGCGCTGACGCTTGGCCTGATCAAGGTAAACCAGCAATCCCGGCCCGACCGGGAAGGAACGTACGCGTTCGCCATAACGGTCAAAGATCAGTGACGAGAATGTGCTGGGCGGAACGTCGGCGCGTACCGGGTTGAAGTTGCCTTCATTCTGCAAGACGCTTTGGCCCTTGATCGACAACATGAAATCAAGGAACCGTCCGCCAAGGTCGGGGTTGCGTGCACCACGGGGGATGATGGCGATCCTTGAATAAACGACAATAAAGTCGTCAGGCAGGATGACGCCAAGGTTCGGGTTTCGTTGGGTAAAGGTTTCCGCATACGATCCCAGCAGGTTGTAGCCAAGCACCACCTGACCGGAGGCGATTTTTTCAAGCATCGGAGATGTGTTGGAATAAAGCTTTACCTTCGCCTGACCCAGAATGCGGACAAAATCCCAGATACCGGGGAAAAATCGTTCATCACGCGCCAGAAACAGGAAGCCGACACCGCTGCGTTCAATGTCATAGGTCGTGACTTTTTCACTCAGCAACTCGTCGTGGTTGACAAGCAGCCGGATAAAGTCTTCGCGGGTTCTGGGCGGTTCAAGTTCGTTTTCGCGGAAAAACTCGCGGTTATAGGCGATGACGGCCGGTTCTTGTGTTACGGCGAAGGCTTCGTTGCGCCAGCGTGCCCAATGGGGCAAAGCGTCTGTTTCACTGCTTTGATAGGAGGTGGCATATCCGTCATTGGCCAGTTTCATCTGCAGATCCATCGAGGAGCTGATGATCAGGTCCGCCGCTGGTTCCCCGTTGGCACGCTGGCTTTGGGTAATGTCATACATCTCAAGCGTTTGCAGCTGATGATATTCGACGCCAATAAACGGGTTGTCTTGCTGAAAGGCTTCGATAACCGGGACAAAGGCACCGATATCGGCGGAGCCATAGATAACGGCCATCGGTTGTGTGCTGGTCAGCAGTGATTGTTCTGGATCGGACGCCTGGGACGAACGCAATGCCGGATAGGTGAAAACTTCGGCCATCGCAGAAGAAACTTGCATCGCGATGGCGATGAAACATAAACCAATACAGATACGGCCCGAAATCATGCTGCAATACTCTGTGTCGCGGATGGTCATTGGCATATGGTGCCGGGGCGAGGATATCGCTTGTTCTTGAATGCCTTTGCCGGGAAAATGGCAGAATAGAAATTACCTCTGTCGAGGTTTATCAGGGAAAAGTCGCGCAAACAATGAGAGTCCTTGTTGTCGAAGATCATGCCGCACTGGCAGATGGAATTGCAGGATCCCTGCGACAGTCTGGCTATGCGGTCGATGTGATTGCCGATGGCGAGGAAGCTGACGACGTTCTGCGCACCCAGGAATATGGCCTGGTGGTACTTGATCTGAACCTGCCGAAACTTGACGGGCTCGAGATCCTCAAACGTTTGCGTCATCGCGGAGCGGAAAGTGCCGTTCTGATCCTGACCGCACGCGGTGATATCGAAGACAGGGTCAAGGGACTTGATCTTGGTGCGGATGACTATCTTGCCAAACCGTTCGAGCTGGTCGAGCTTGAAGCGCGGGTGAGGGCGCTTATGCGGCGCAATGCCGGGACGCATAACACCCAGCTTAAATGTGGCAAACTCAGTTTCGATACTGTGGCGCGACGGGTAACGGTTGATGGCACGGATGTCGATATTCCAAAGCGTGAGCTTAATATCCTTGAAATCCTGTTGATGCGGGTCGGTCATGTTCTGAGCAAGGAGCAAATCGTTGATCAGCTGGCCGGGTTTGAAGACGATATCAGTGCCAACGCGGTCGAACTTTATATCAGTCGATTGCGCAAACGGGTCGAGGCGGCCGATGTCAAAATCCAGACCGTTCGCGGTCTTGGCTATCTGTTGAAAAAAACATGAAATGGCGTAATCGATCGCTTCGGCGCAGGCTTGTCATATCGCTTCTGATCCCGCTTTTGGTGGTCAGTTCCCTGATGCTGCTTGAAGTTCGCAGTAACGCAGTTAATTCGACAAATCAGGCATTTGACCGTGCACTTTTAAGTTCTGCATTGGCCATTGCGGACCGTGTTGTCCTGATCGGTGGTAAGATAGAGGTGGACGTGCCCTATGTCGCGCTTGAGATGCTGACAAGTGCGGCAGAAGACCGGGTTTTCTATCAGGTCAGTACAGCACAGGGCGAATTCATTACCGGCTACGAAGACCTGCCGCCGGTGCCCGAAAAGTTCCTGCCATTGCGTGAAGAACCGGTTTTCTACGATGCGGTATATAACGGCGAGACGGTCCGGATTGGCGCGCTTTCACGCTATGTGGCGAGTGTTCGGAAAGCGACCCGTTTTCATGTGCTGGTTGCCGAAACCATGGGAACCCGCACAAGGCTTAGCGAGGATATTCTTGCCAGTGCCGCGGCACGCCAGATCTTGCTGATTGTCATTGCCGCCATGATCGTCTGGTTCGGGATTGGTCAGGGCCTCAAACCGCTGGCCCGCCTGGAGGAAGCGCTCAATCGCCGTTCTCCGAGTGATCTCAGGCCGATTTTGCACGATGTGCCGATCGAGGTGCGCCATCTGGTGGGCGCCATCAACCAGCTTTTCGGCCGGCTGGAAAACAGCCTTAAGACCATGCAACGCTTTACCGCAGATGCAGCGCATCAGCTTAGAACGCCGTTGGCAGCCCTTAGAACCCAGGCCGAACTTGGGCAGCGTGAAAAGGATCCTGAGAAAATCCACCAGATCATGGATACCATCGCGGCCTCGACCCGGCAGACATCGCATCTGGCCAATCAGTTGTTGGCATCGGCACGTGCAGCGCCCGAAGGTCTTGCCGGCCGACCATTTGACAAGATCGATCTGTGTGAAATTACCCGTGCGGTAACCGGATCAAAAGTGCCGGTCGCGATCGAGCGTGGCATTGACCTTGGATATGAGGGGATCACCGATCCTGCGTGGATTATGGGTGATGCGACCTTGATTGAAGAGTTGCTAAAAAACCTTGTCCATAACGCACTGACTTACTGCCCAAGTGGCAGTGCCGTGACCGTTCGGCTAGAACTGAACACTGCCAAAAACAAGGTGACATTGACCGTCGAAGATAACGGCCCGGGTATTCCGGTCGAACATCGCAAGGATGTCTTTAAGCGGTTCTATCGGATCAATGATGCCGGCTATGACGAGGGATGCGGACTGGGACTTTCGATCGTAAAGGAAATCGCTGCCCGCCACGAGACCAAGGTAAAACTGACGCAACCCAAAGAGCATAGCGGGTGCATCTTCAGTATCAGTTTCGATATGGCACCTTTGGACGAGCGCAAAGAAAGCTGATTGCCCAGTCCTGCTGACTGATGGTGCCGAACAAGAACCTAATCCAGCGGTACTGGTTGACCGGCAAGCCAGGCGGACAGTTCCTTGTTGGCACTTATCAAGCCCTCACGATTGATGACCTTCCGGGCAATGGCACTGGAAACGGCGCGTGTGCGTTTGTTAAGCACAATGCCCATTTCGTTCTGGTCCTGTGACTCAACTTCAAGCTTGTCATAAAGCGACAGCAATCTGTTCTGGACGGTACGGAGCGACAGTTTTCGGCGCATGGCAATTGCCTTGTCCGGAAGTCCCAACGCCAGATCAAGCAAGATCAGATATTCGAATTCTGTCAGCGCACTGCGCGAGCGCATCTGCTGTGCCTGGATCTGGTGTACTTCGCGATCAACAACAATCTGCGCTTCGATAAGGACAGCACGCAATGCCAGTCGCATCTTGTCCGGTGTTGCGGTTTTAAGGACATATCCATAGGCCGCTTGATCAGGAACGATCCGGGTAATTCCCCGCAGATATGCCTCATCCGAATAGTTCGACCAGAAAAGTATCCTTGTGTGGGGGCGTTCTGCCCAGATCGTTCGTGCGGCTTCAATGCCGTTATGTTCCTTCATGCGCAGATCCATTACGACGGCTGAAATCTGATGTAGATGGGCAAGTTTTTCGGCCTCCTTGCCGTTATGGGCAACAAGGATTTCGTCAAATTCCGGCAACGCGTTTTCAACGATTTCCATCAGGAAATCCGCGTGCATGTTGTCATCTTCAACCAGCAATATTTTCATTGATCGTTTCTCCTTGTTGTCTGGTCGCTTGATGCAACTGAATTGTTATTTGTGTTCCGTCGGAAGTTGAAAGGTCATATTTTGCACCGATCAGGCGGGCGCGTGTTTTCATATGTTCCAACCCACTGGACGGTTTTCTTGGATGAGGCTGGAATGTTCCGTTATCCGAAACACGAATGGTCAGACAGTCATCCGGGCTTTTGGTAATCAAGACCGAAACAAGTGACGCATTCGAATGCAGCACTGCATTGTTGATGGCTTCCTGGCAGATACGAAAGACTGCGATGCGGGTTGTTTCGGGCAATAGATCAATCGCCCCATCTGTTTGATCATCGACCTTGAAGCGCATTGCGCTGTCATAGCTTACAGCCCGTTCCAGATGCGTCTGGACAGCATGGTGGAAGCCAAACAGGTCAAGAATCGATGGGATCGAGGTATCAATGATATCGCGCAGTCCCTGGATCATGTTTTGGACTTGCTGCTGCAGTCTTAGATACTGTGCTTCGCTCAGCCCCGGGCGAAGGTCCCGTGCGATGCGTGTCAGATCAGCCAAAGTTTGATCATGAAGGTCCATACCGATGCGCTGGCGTTCGGCCTCAAGCGCGTCGGTAAGGCTGAGTGCGCCAAGACGCAGACCTTCTTCGCGTGCAAGGATTTCCGCGCGAATGATCGCCTCCTTGTTGGCCTTTTCGTTGGCGCGCAAGGCATAGAAATACGGGGCCAGCATGTCGGCCAAAATGCGCATCTGTTCAAGATGACTGTCGTCGTAGAAATCTTCCTTTTTCGAAGAACAATTCAACGATCCAACGACTTCACCGAGAACCTTCATGCCGACACTGACGCGGCTGCGAAGTTCGTGGTCAATAATCGGGGCACTTACCGCGCCGGGGAAAAGGAAACGGGGATCCTCAAGGGCATTTCCCGTCAATAGATGGTCGGTCTTACCCAGCAAAATATCGCGGATTGGCGCCTTGCGCACATGGGAGCGCATCTTGCTCCAGGCTGTTTCCACACCAACCTCATAGGCCGTCGCCCACCTTTTGTCCGTGTCAATAAGGCACACATCAAGGTGATCAAACTCGATAATCTTCTCGATCTCGGTTTTGACCGAGCTGAGCGCCGAGTGAATATCAAGGTTCCCCGCAAGCAAGTTGGAGATGCGAAGGTAATGAGCAAGATCCGACATGAGTGGTTTCCTCCAGCTCTTCGATAATATTCACAGGCATTTCTCTTGTCTTGCGGGAACCCGCAACTTGGATGCGTAACACCGTATGCGTTCTGCGGAAACTGCTCTTTACGATTTAATCGGAACTGATGAAGATTGCGCCATGGTTTGGTGTTTGATTTTCAGGCATTGACCACTCTTTGCCGCAAGACGGTAAAGAGCCAAACAAAAACAATAAGTCACATGCTGACATCAGGGGGGAAATCTCGGTTTACGCCAAAACGGCGTGAATACGAAATTTCTCTGAAAATACCAGAAGAACCGACCCTTGTGATCTTTGATCAGAAGGCTCGTCGTCGGCATGCGACAAAGAGACGTCAAGAACTTGCACAATGCGGGCAGGGGCGCTGACCTGCTGAGGAAGCGATAAAGAACAGCGCATCCAACGGGAGGACTACCATGAAAAAATTACTGACGATGACGACAGCCACTGTCGCATTGATGATGACTGCACAAGTTGCGTTTGCCGGGCCGAACACTGTTGCTGGTCCGGGCGCTGATCCGGCCTGCTTCACACCGGTTTCAGATGACACTGCCTATTTCCAGTGGCCTGCGCGGGAAGGCCCCTACAAGATTGCGCTTGTAAACGGCTTTATCGCCAATGACTGGCGCGTTCAGATGATCGCAGTCGCAAAGGCCTATGCAGCACAGCCGGAAGTCGCAGCCGAGATCGAAGAATTCAAGGTTGTGTCGGTCGGTGAGGACATCGCCGCACAGATCGCCGCGGCCAACAACTTTATCGATCAGGGCTTTGACGCCATTATCATTAACGCCAACAACACGCGCGCATTCGGATCGGTGGTGCGTAAAGCCAACGAAGCCAACGTCGTCGTTTTGTCGTTTGACAATGTGATTGATGATCCCAACCAGATCGCAATCAACGTTGATCAAAAAGGGCTTGGAATGTCGGCCGGTAAGTTCCTTCTGGAACAAAGCGGTGATGGCCCGGCCAAGTTCCTGCATGTCCGTGGTCCGGCTGGCCAACCCGTCGACATCGCACGTAATGAAGGTTTCCATGAGGTGATCAAAGAATCCGGGCGTGATATCGAAGTCGTCGATGTTGTCGGCAACTGGGCGCCTGGTGACGGACAAAAAGTAACTGCGGATGCCATTGCCGCTGGCGGTGTATTTGACGGTATTTACGTTCAGGGCGGCTCACAGGGTGTTGCCACCGCAATGCTCGATGCTGGCGTGTTTAAGGCCCCGATTTCCGGCGAGACCGAGAACGCATTTCGTCAGCTTTGCAACAGCGCAGAGCTAAGCTGCCAGTCGGGTGGAACGGGACCGGCACAATCATCTGTGACCATCAAAACCGCCATCGCGGCCTTGAAGGGTGAAGTCGTTCCGTCAGAAATCGCGCTACCGACCTCGATTTCCTATTCCCCGTTCAAGGAAGGTGTCGAGATGTTCCCGAAACTGCCGGGCAGCTTCTTTGCGGGTAACAATTTTGAAGCCTGCAACATTGGCTTTACGGCTGAAGAAATCGCGTCTCAGACAGGCGAAAACAACTAACAACAATAAACGTCCGGGTACCGTCGATGCCGTGCGTGGCGTCGACGGTATTCAAAGAAGTTAGGAAAACTGCCGTGTCAGAGAGCAAATCTCCTTATCTGTTATCGATGTCGGGCATCACCAAACGTTACGGTGGTGTCCGCGCACTGGAAAATGTCAGCTTCGATACGCACCGCGGATCAATCCATGCGCTGCTTGGTGAAAACGGTGCGGGGAAGTCGACGCTGATCAAGATCTTATCGGGTGTTGTGCAGCCTGATAGCGGAACGATCGAACTTGATGGCAACACCGTAAGCTTTGCAAACCCGCAACAGGCCAATGATCTGGGCGTGTCGTGCATTTTTCAGGAATTGTCGCTGTTGCCGGACCTGACAGTGGCCGACAACATTGGCATTACCCGTCCGCCACTTAAATTCGGAATGATCGATTATCGGGCCCAGCGCCGCATCGCCGAAGAGGCCCTTGCGCGTGTGGGCGGCGAAAACATTGATCCGATGGAAACCGTCAGCAATCTTTCACTGTCGCGGCGCCAGATGGTTGAAATCGCCAAGGCACTGGCACGCAACCCAAAAATTCTGATCTTGGATGAAGCGACGTCTGCCCTGACGGCGGCCGATGTCGACAAGGTCTTTAAGATGCTTCATCGACTTCGCGATGAAGGGATGGCGATCATCTATATTTCGCACCGCATGCCCGAAATCGCTGAACTGGCCGATACTTGTACGGTTTATCGCAATGGCACGAAAGTCGAGACATTCAAAAACGGCACAAAATCGGACAGCGCCGTTGTCGAGATGATGATCGGTCGCGAATACAGCAGTGTCTATCCGGCAAAAAGCACCCGACCCACCGCAACCAAGCCGATCCTGAAGGTCACAGACTTTTCCTGGAACGATGAACTTAATGGCATCGATCTGGAAATGCGGCCGGGCGAAATTGTCGGGCTCGGCGGTTTGGATGGGCAGGGCCAACGACAACTGCAATTGGGGCTGTTTGGGACCCTGATCGGGTCGAGCGGATCAGTGGAAATCAATGGTGCGCCGGTCAAGTTGAACAGCCCGAAGATGGCGAAGTCAGATGACATCGGCATTGCTTTGGTGCCCGAAGACCGCAAATACGAAGGCCTGATGTTGTCGATGACGGTGCGTGAAAACCTGTCCTTCGCAGCGGTCGAAAAAATGAGCCGGATGGGTGTTGTTGATAAGCGCGCAGAAGAGGCCGCGATTGACGAGATGATCGCACTCCTCAAGATCAAGGCAGACGGCATTGATGGCCCTGTTGGGGCGCTATCCGGCGGGAACCAACAGAAAGTCGTTATCGGCAAGTGGTTGATGACCAAGCCACGCATCATTCTGTTGAACGATCCGACGCGTGGAATTGATGTCGGCACCAAGCAGGAAATCTATCAACTGTTGCAGAAATTGGCGGCAGAGGGATGTGCAATCCTTTTGTATTCAACCGATTACGATGAGTTGATTGGCTGCTGCGACCGTGTGCTGGTGATGTATGACGGCAGGATCGTGCGAACGCTTGCCGGCGATGATCTTAACGAAACAAATCTGGTGTCAGCCGCGCTTAATCTGCCGGAACAGGCAGCAAACCGTCACGAACCAAAAAAACTACAGGAAGCGTCGCTATGACTGTGAGCTCAGAACCAGCAGATCTGGTTTCTCGCCAAAAATACTTCGGCTGGGTGGGCCGCCTGTCGGCAGCACAGCGCGGTATTCTGATCGCAATGCTTATCTTTGCCACCATGTTCATCGTTTATGGCTGGAAGCAGGCAGCGGGCCTTACGCCCAACATGATAAATACCGCGGCCAACAAGGGCGCATTGCTCGCACTTGTCGCCATGGCGCAAACACTGCCGGTTATTACCCGCGGGCTTGACCTGTCGGTGGGGGCGACATTCGTTCTGGCGAACTGCCTTGCGTCGACGATTGTCGTTGATGGGCCGATTGCAACCACGTTCGGCATTTTTGGTGTCCTGCTGCTTGGGCTGGCTTGCGGGGCCGTAAATGGCTTGATTATCGTCTATGGACGGTTGCAGCCGCTGATCGCGACACTGGCCACCAGTGCGGTTTATTTCGGTATTGCGCTTGCCGTTCGGCCCCAACCGGGCGGATCGGTCAATTTTGAACTTGCCGACTTCATGACGCGATCATCTTTTGCCGTACCGCATAGCGTTTTGCTGTTGCTGGCTGTCGTTGTGTTCATCTGGATCCCGTATCGCCGATCAGTTCTGGGAAGGGCCGCCTTTGCCATCGGTTCGTCCGAACAGGCGGCGTATATGTCCGGAATTCCGATCAATCGCGCGAAGATGCTGGCCTATACCCTAAGCGGGTTGTTGGCATCAATCGGGGGCATCCTTCTGACGGCATTGACCTATTCCGGCGCAGCGAAGATGTCGATTGCCAACGAGTACACACTCAACTCCATCGGCGCAGTTGTCATTGGCGGCACGTCTTTGTTTGGCGGTGTCGGTAGCGCGGTTGGCTCGATTTTCGGGGCCTTTGTCATGCGGACTGTTGGAGATCTGTTGATCGTGTTTGACATCAACCCAGTCTTGCAGCCGCTTTTTGTCGGCGTCGTACTGCTTGTTGCAGTCAGCCTCGGGTCGCTGCGTGTGCTCCGAATCAAGAACAGACTAGATATTTATCGGTAAGGCGGAAAAATGAGTGTTTCAGGCGTAATCGCAAGGCAATTTGATCGGGCAACCCTTATTGCATTTGCATGTGTGATTGTTCTGCTTCTGATCGGAGCAATGGTTGAACCTGCCTTTCTGTCACCGAAATATTTGATCCAGCAGCTCCATACCGCATCCTTTCTTGGTGTGGTTGCAAGCGGGGTGATGCTTGTCATTCTGCTGGGGCATATTGATCTGTCCATTCCCTGGACAATCGGCGTCGGCGGCATGATGGCAACCGGTGCCACCGGGTTCTTGGGGCCGGAGTGGGGCGTTACACTTGCCGTTCCATTTGGCGTTCTATGCGGTGCATTGATCGGGACGGTAAATGGACTGGGTGTGGCATATTTGCGTGCGCCAGCCATGATCTTCACGCTCGGCATGAATGCCGTGGCGCAAGGCCTTATGGTTTATCACACCGGCGGTTTTGCCCCGCAGGATCGGGCGACGGAATTCATGCGCGAATTAGCTGTCGGACACTTCATTCCGGGCATTCCCAATCCGCTTCTGATCTGGATCATTTTGGGGGCAGCGATTGTCTTCATGCTGAACCGGTCCGTTCTTGGTCGACGGATCTATGCTGTCGGAAATCAGGAACGTTCAGTCTTTCTCAGTGGCGTTGATACACGCAAGGTCATTTTGGCTTGTTTTATCTTTTCCGGCGCGTGTGCTGCATTGACGGGCGTTCTGTTGGCGGGGTGGGCCAACCGGTCCTACCAGGCGATGGGCGATCCATACCTGTTGCCGACCATTGCGGCGATTATTCTTGGCGGGACAAATGTTCTGGGTGGTCGCGGTAAGTATGTTGGGACGGTTGCCGGCGTCATTTTGATTACAATCCTGCAATCGATGCTCTCGGTGGTTCAGCCGCAGCGGTATTTTGCCCAACTCGGTGTCGATATTCCTGCCGATACCTTCCGACAGGTGGTGTTCGGGGTTGTGATCATCGGGATGTTGTTGATCTATGGGCGGCAACAGTTGGTGCGTTAACGGCCTTTGCGCTTAGGGGCGTAAACTTTCGGACATCAGATACATTTAGCAAAGGACATTCAATTGGCTAACTGTGCCGCAGACAAGCATCAAGATGCATTCGGTATGGTGGAACCCTATCAGGTTCTGGACCGTCGGTTCCGCGACCTTGTCTTGCCAAATGTCAGGCTGAGAAAAATTTCTGGCGGGCATTTGTGGACAGAGGGACCTGTTTGGTTTCCAGCGCATCAATGCCTGTTGTTTTCTGACATTCCAAATCAGAAGATTTTCCGTTGGATGTGTGACGGTTCGGTCAACGTGTTCCGGGAGAATTCCGACTTTGCCAACGGCAATACGATTGACTTGAACGGTCGTCTGATTACCTGTCAGCACGGCACGCGATCGGTGACACGAACCGAGCATAACGGCGCAATCACCACGCTTGCCGATGGATTTGAGGGCAGGCGGCTTAATTCTCCAAACGACGTTGTCGTCAAATCCGATGGGTCGATCTGGTTTACGGACCCGACCTACGGAATATTGTCGAATTATGAGGGCTACAAGGCCACACCGGAGCAAAAATACAACAATGTATTTCGCCTTGATCCCGAAACGGGCACTTTAGCCAGCGTGACACCCGAGTTTCATAAACCAAACGGGCTGGCATTCTCGAACGATGAGGCGCTGCTTTATGTCGCCGAATCAGGTAGTAGCCACGAAGAGGGAGTTCCCGCCGTCATTCGGGTTTACGACGTTGTTGACGGAAACAGACTTGAGAACGGTCGTGACTTTGCCGAGATCGATGAAGGCCTGCCGGACGGGATCAGAGTTGATTGCTATGGCAATGTCTGGAGTTCTGCGGCCGACGGCGTGCACTGCTTTGATCCGACAGGTGTGTTGCTCGGCAAGATACTGGTGCCCGAAACCGTATCGAATTTAACGTTCGGCGGTGCACGGGGGAACGAGCTTTTGATTACGGCAACGACAAGCGTCTACGCCATACATGTCAACAGCGAAGCATTGGTTCGATAGGCTAAGTGGTTGGCGGATTTTAGATCCGGCGCAGTCGCTTAGTAGCCGTCGAACCTGAAAATAAGCGAGGTGTTAATCCCGCCAAATGCGAAATTGTTGCTCATCAAATGTTCCGCTTGGATATTTCTGGCACTGCCTGAGATGTAGTCCAGCTCGGCGCAGGCGGGATCGACCTCTGACAGGTTTGCAGTCGCCACGAAGTTGCTTTCACGCATCATTTCCAGCCCCAGCCAAGCTTCAATCGCGCCACAAGCACCAAGGCTGTGACCAAAGTGCCCCTTAAGGGTGTGGATCGGGACCGCACGATCGAAAACAGCACGTGTAGCTTCACTTTCGGCGATGTCTCCGTGGTCAGTTGCCGTGCCATGCCCACTGACAACGTCGATATCGTTGCCACATAGACCAGCATCATCAAGAGCCCCCTGAAGGGTGCGGGCCATTGTTTTGCTTGCCGGGTGCGTTATGTGTGAGCCATCCGAGTTGGTCGCAAACCCAACAATCTCGCCCAGAATTTGTGCTCCGCGTGCCTTGGCATGCTCGTATTCTTCAAGGATCAGGGTGCCAGCACCTTCGCCAATCACCAAGCCATCGCGTTTGACGTCATAAGGACGGGGTGTTGCTTCTGGCGCATCATTGCTGACACTGGTTGCAAACAGCGTATCAAACACTGCCACCATGGTCGGACATAGTTCTTCAGCGCCACCGGCGATCATGACATCTTGCTTGCCATATTTGATTGCCTCGTAAGCATATCCGATCCCCATGCTGCCAGATGTGCAGGCGGTCGAGGTGGGAATGATACGCCCGGTAATCCCGTAAAGAACACCAATATTGACCGCTGCTGTATGGCTCATCATCTGAATGTAGCTGGTGGCGGTGATCGCGTTGCTATCGCCGTGTTCCATCAGGCGGGTAAAGCCAAGGACCGGCGGGGTGCTCCCAAATGACGATCCATATGCGATGCCGAGCCGCCCGCCTTCAAACAATGCGGTGTCATTACGCAAACCAGCCATTTCAAGCGCGTCGTCGGTTGCCGCGACAGCCATCTGCGCGACGCGCCCCATGCTGCGTAACTGTTTACGGTTAAAACGAGTTTTCAGCGAAAAGTCCGGAACAGGTGCGGCAAGACGGGTACGCAGATCGTATTTGTCATCCCACTCCGACATTCGAGCAATACCGGTCTCGCCAGCTTGCATGCGGGCTTTGATGGTTGGCCAGTCGTTGCCAAGTGCTGTAATGCCGGACATTCCGGTGACGACGACGCGGCGGGTCATAACATGCCCCCATTAACGCTAATGACCTGACGGGTGACATATGATGCATCGTCGCTGCACAGGAATGAAATGGTCGCGGCGACTTCATCGGCTGTTCCGTAACGGCGCATCGGGATCATGGCCTTGACCTCATCTTCGGGGAGGTCTTTGGTCATCTGTGTTTCGATGATCCCCGGTGCCACAGCATTGACGGTGATTTTACGTTTCGCGAGTTCAAGGGCGAGGGACTTTACCGCCCCAATGATCCCGGCCTTGGACGCCGAATAATTCACCTGGCCGCGGTTGCCAGCAATTCCTGCAATTGATGTCAGGGCCACGATGCGGCCACCTTTGCGCTGCTGAATAATAGGCATCAATAGCGGCTTGATAACGTTGTAAAACCCGTCAAGGTTGGTGTGAATGACGCTGTCCCAGTCGTCGTCTTCAAGGGCGGGAAATGGACCATCCCGAGTGACACCCGCATTCAGAATAATGCCATATGGTGCGCCATGTTCGGCGATATCGTTTTCCAAGGCTTCGCGTGTCGCGTCCCGATCAGAGATATCAAACTGCACCAGGCGGGCTTGAACCCCGGATGCCAGAACATCTTTAGCGACAGATTCAGCACCATCACGATCAGAGTTATAATGAAGAACGATGTCAAAGCCGTCCCGTGCAAGACGTCGTGCCGTTGCGGCACCTATGCCTTTGCTGGCGCCTGTTACCAATATGGTCCTGGTCATTGGTCTGTTGTTTCTTGGTTGTTGTCCGAAGGTGATGTTAAAGAAGTTTCATTGTCTTTGGGCTGATATACATTGATACGTGCGGCGACAAGTATTTCCTCGCCCAAACGGATTTCCCCGTCAAACACACCCATTTCACCATCTTCAAAGATGTTGCTTATGTGAACCGACAGGGTGCGGCCGATAGGGAACCAGTTGCGTGACAGCGTGACCTTACGCGATCCCAAAAGGTATCCGACACGTGGTGTCGCGTCAGGATCAGTGTTTTTTGCGCGCCAGCCGCTATAGGCGGCAACAGTCTGCGCAATGTATTCAATGCCCACATAGCTCGGCACACCTTTGTTGGGAACGCAGAACATGCTGTTGACCGTGATGTCGACTTCGGCGGTCATTGAGGTTTCGTCAGCGGACATGGCCCGATCAATCAACAGCATCGGCTTGGCATGCATAACCAGTTCACTGATCGGGGGCAGGGCATGATTATGGCGCTGTGGCATGTTGGTCATGAAGTTGTCCATCCTTTTCCAAGGATGACAGAGACATTGCTGCCGCCAAAGGCAAATGAGTTGCTCATCATTGCCAGGCGATCTGCCGGCGCCAGGGATTGCTGTGCAGCCACAAGGTTCAACTCCGGAATGTCATCATCCCGTTCGCCATCCCAGCGATGCTGCGGGAGCGGTGCACCAGTCTTGTTTTCGCTCAGCGAAAGCCAAAGAATTGCGGCCTCGATTGCGCCAGCTGCCCCCAAGCTATGCCCGGTCAGTGGTTTGGTCGAACTGGCGGATACGTCTGACCCCAGAACTTCTGTAACGGCCTTGGCCTCCATAACATCATTAAGTGGCGTTGCCGTGCCATGAAGGTTGATATAGCCGATGTCGTCCGCTGTCAGGCCTGCATGCGCCAAGGCGGTGCGCATGGCACGTGCCGCACCAACGCCATCCGGGTGCGGGGCATTGGGGTGATAGGCGTCCGAGCTTTCACCAACACCAAGCAATTCGATATCGCCAGCATCCTTGCGCAGAATAAAAAGGGCGGCACCTTCACCAATATTGATGCCGTCGCGGTTCCGGCTCATCGGGTTGCAAATCGACATGGACAGCGATTGCAACGTATCAAACCCGCCAACGGTCAGCCGACACAGACTGTCAACGCCCCCAACAATAACGGCATCGCAGATATCCGCCTTTAGTAATCGCATGCCCGACGCAAAAGCCTTCGCACTCGATGAGCAGGCCGTAGAAACAGAATAAGCGGGGCCCCCAAGCCGAAAGGCATCCCGTAAAAATGAGGACGGGGATCCTATTTCCTGATGTTCATAGCGGAATGTATCAGGAAACGCGCCGGTTTCGACGCGATGCTGATAGTATTTGGTGCCTTCTTCAATCCCGGAGGTGCTGGTCCCGATCAGAACGCCAATCCGTTGCCGGCCATAGGTGGCAATCAGCTCTTCAATCTCATCCCCGATCTGGCTTGTAGCGGCCCAAAGAAGACGGTTATTGCGGGTGTCATGTGCGGATAATTGCGGCGGCAGGGCAGGCAGGTCTGCCGTAACAGAGCCAAGAATGGCGTCACGGTCCGGTAAAAAAACGCTGCGTTTTATCATGTCTGCCGGTCTGCGTCCGGCAAGTGTCGCCGCGGTCTCTGCCTTGCCACTTCCCAACGCGGAAATGATGCCAAGCGATGACAGATAGAATGGATGCCGGGCCATACTTAATTCCCGGTCCGTATCGAATTGATCTTGATGCGATAGTTGAATTGCTGGTTTTCCAGAATGGCCTGACCTTGCCAGACGTCTTTGATCGGGTGTTCGATGGTGGCGTATTTACGGCCCGTATCGTCAAGCCGAATGGTTCGTTCACCAAATCCCTCATGAACCGACATATTATCGGGCAGGGCATCTTCAACAGCATCAAGTGGCCAATAGGTCATGACAATGTCCGCAAGAAGTCTTTTGGTATCAAATTCTTGCGGTAGCCAATTCGCATTCTGGATTACGATTTCCTGAGCGGTCCAGTCGATTTCAACAGCACGACGGCCAAGATCATCAATCAGGACAATTTGCGCGCGATCGGATTGAATATTGATGCGTCCCTGAAAGGTTGTGGTTCCGGACTGGGTTTGATTGTTCCAGGTTGCTTCAACCTGTTGGACAACATCAATTGTCTCATCTTCATCCCAAGGGGCAGCGGGCAGCGTGAATTCAAGCCCGTCAGCCAAGGCAACCTTATGCCCAGCATTGCCTGAAAACACTTCTGGCAGGGCTACCTGAGGCAGGTTCATTGTCTCGCACGCCGACAGGCCGATCATGCAGGCCAAGATCATTGCGGATTTCAGGATGCGGGAGTGCATAGGTCGTGCAACATCTCAAGATAACGGTCGGTTTTGGCAACCAGTGGATTTTCCATGTTCCATGCATAACCTGCCAGGATGGAAACGACCATACGTTTCAGTTGGGAATCATCATCTGGTTGTTCAAAAATAATTGTCTGCAAACGGCCGTCATACCATGCATCAACATACGATCTGAAGGTTTGCACGCCTTGGATCAATGGCTTGGCAAAGCCCGTTTCCCAGTCGATGTCCGTGCGTCCCTGATGGCGCGCGATCAACATATCCGCAGCCAATTCCGCAGAATGAAGGGCAATTGTAACACCTGACGAGAATACCGGATCAAGGAAACCGGCAGCATTGCCAAGCAATGCATACCCATCGCCGTACAGCTTTTCAGACTCTGCACTATATCCGGCGATTGATTGCAATTGTCGGGTTTGTTTCGCATTGACCAGCAAATGACCAAGACGGGTTTCGGATATCAACCGGTCAAAGATATCCTGTTCACCCATACCGGCAAATTGAGGGTCACCATCCGGATAAATAACCCCAACGGATGCGGTGCCATCTGAAAACGGAATCAGCCAATACCAGATATCGCGACGATCGGGATGAACAGTGATCAGGATTTTGTCACGGTCATAGCAAGGGTCGTCAATGCGGTCGGTTACATGGGTAAACAATGCACGCCGGGCAATTGATTGCGGTGCACGGGCAAGTCCCAAAAGTTTTGGTAAAACACGGCCATAGCCGCTGGCATCGACAATAAAACCAGCCCGTAATTGGGATGTTGCGCCCACTTTGTCCTGATAGGTGATGAGACAATCACCATCTGAGGTCTGTACTGCTGTGACCGTATGACCAAATCGAAGGTCAACGCCAGCGCGTGCAGCCTCGTTGGCAAGGATATGGTCAAATTCGGCACGCTTTACCTGATAGGTTGTGCCCCAACCAGTGGTCTCGAAATTCTGGCGGAAATCAATAGTGCGATGTTTTTTGCCACACTCAAAGACAGCGCCGTTTTTGTGCTGGAAACCTGCTTTTTCAAGGGCGGGCAGGAAACCGGCACGTTCAAGCACATTCATGCAATTGGGCAGCAGACTCTCGCCGATGACGAAGCGTGGAAATTCCTGTGCCTCGAGCACTGTGACATGAAGTCCTGCATCGTGAAGCAGTTTTGCCACTGTGCTGCCAGCGGGACCGGCGCCAATGACGGCGATATCGCAATCCTGTCTCAATTTCCACGTCCTGTTTTTGTGGTGAGCTTGTTTGGTGCTGTCATCCAGAAGGCAAGAAACCAGGCGCCAACCAACCCGATTGCTATCACAGTGCCTATATCGCTAACCAACGGGACTGAACTGGTCGCCAAAAGGCCGAATGCGAGAACGCTGCTAATCAGCGACAGAAAGACCGCAAGCTGGGTATTTGATGCGTGTTCCCCGTCATTTCCTTCACTGAGGAAAAGGACGTAATCCGCGCCAATCGCAAAGACGAGGAACATTGCCATCGTTGTAAAGAAACTGATCGAAACACCCAACACAGTCCCGCCAAGGAGCGCAAACAAGATTGCGCCGGCAGGGGCGGAAAAGATACGGATACCTTTTTTAACGCCATAGCGGATCGAGGCAAGAAACAGCGCAATCAGCAGAACCGAGCCAAGTGCAACATAAGCCCAATAGCGGTATTCCGCGAATTGCGTGCTGATCGTTTCCGTCGGGCTGATCAGGCGGGCATCGTCAAAAGGCTCAAGGACCTTGGCGACTGCGCAACCATCTGAAACACCACGCAACCGGATGATATCGGATGTACCAGTTTGAAGATTTGTTACCTCTGGCAAGGCATTGCCTACCTTGTCTGCAGTAAGGTACGGATCGTCCAAATCCGGGGTGTTGATGGAAATTTGCAAAGCTTCGACCAGTTCTGGGGCGAATGGTTGGTAAAGGTTGTTTCGAACCAGTTCTCTGTTGGCTTTCTGGCGCGCAATGGAGGGGACAAAATCTGATAATGCCATAGCACCCTGAATTTTCCCGTCGGCGATCAGCGGTGAGATGGCTTGGCGAACCGCCTCGGATGTCTCAAGGCGCTCCTGCGCTTTGTCACCGTCAATCCGGATAAATGCCGGACTTCCGCCCAAGCCAAGGGTTTCGGATATGGTCCCGGCGTCTGAAACCAGGGTCGGATTGCTTTGGCCAAGTGCGCGTATGTCATCATGGCCGGGAACAAGATAAGCCGTAACGGGAAGGGCGGCGATCAGGAGGCCTGCCGCAATTAGCCGCAGCCGTGCTGAAACAACAACGTAGGACAAGGCGACCATAAGGTTGTTGTGTATGACCGTTATCGGCGAGTTAGTCCGAACTTTGCGGGCCGGGAAAAGTGGAAGCAGGAATTTTACCGAACAATAGGCCGAAAGCAGTCCGGCAATCGAATAGATGGCGATTTGCAGCAACAAACTGGTGGGGCTCAGTGCCAGCGCGATAAAGCCGATCACCGAGGTTAAAAGCCCCAAACCAAGACCGCTTCGGATTGCTTTAAAGCGATCATCGGACCCCGTTTTACCCGTCGGAACCACGAGAAAATGCAAGGCATAGTCAATTGAAATCCCGATCATTGTCGCGCCGAACACCAGGGCAATCGCATGAATGGTGCCGAAAAAGGCAGTCAGGGCTGCAGCACCCGCAATCAGTCCACTTCCGACAACCACAATCGCGCCGATAAGTGGTAACGGTGAAAAAAAGGTCAGGCCGATCATGATTGCGATCCCAAGTGTCGCAATCAAAGCAATGGTTTGAACGTCACTTTTGGCTGTGGCGGCTTCGTTCACGGCAAAGAATATCTGACCGGTTTTTAAGATATTCAGTTCGGGGGAATTTTGGTGCGCGTCGCTGATGATCAGGTTGATCTGATCGACCCAGTTTTGAGCATGGCGGCCCGATTGACCACTTTGCAGTGAGACAATCAATGGAAGATAACTGCGATCATTTTTGGTGACGATGTCATTCCCGGGGCCGAGTTTGGTCGCCAAACCAGTCAGAAATTCCGGCATCAACAGGAACGGATCCTGCTTTAACGTTGTGCTGGTGAAGGATGATGCAGGCGAATAAAGCTGTTGAAGTGTGCGCTGATACAGCAGATCTGCTTGCCCGTTGGCAAGTGCAGTCCTGTCACTGTCAGACAACAACCCGCTGGCATAGGGGCCATAGAGGCCGCGCACGTCTTCAAGGCGTCCGGCGCTTTGTCCGGGGAGCGTGACGTTTTCAGTTCCAGCAATCTGCGAGATTTCAGTTTTGAGCTGTTCGGCAAGGGTCTCTAGCTGATCCCGGTCAGTATGCGACAGCATCAAAATCGCCTGTCGACCATTTTCCCTTAGCAGGGCGCGTACCGCATCAATATCGCTGATGCCATCCTGATTGCGTTCCTGTTCCTGGCCAATCAATGACAGAAAGTCAGCATCCAATTGGGTCCGGTCTGTCGTTAACTGCCAAACAGAGAAGCTGGCCATCACGACGAGACAAATGGTCCAAATGAATGCGCTGCGCATTATTCGGGTATCCCGTCTGTAAAGAATTTGGCGAATTCAGGGGGAAGAGGAAGCATGCCAACGACCTGATCATCAAACGTAATGACATCCCGATCAGATGATGGTTTTTCAATCGTCACCGTTTTCACAAAGATATCGCCTGACGCCGCGATCCTGTTCACCTGGGTTGCGACCGCGCTGTTGGTGTTTGGTGTCAGGATGGCTTCCCATGTGTTTGAGTTTTTGGTGTTTTCGGTAATATCAAACTGGCTTTGCAAGTTGTTCCAGTTACCTGACAAAACCGAAGAAATCATGCCGACAAACTGTAGCGTCTCTGACCCGCTTGCCATCGCATTTCGGTCACCATTCGGGGTAATCGTAAAAATTCCATCACCCTCAAGGACGGTTATTCCGGGAAACGGGAAAGTTGTTTTCCAGATCAAACCATTTTGAGGCGATATAACGAATTCACCACGCGATAGCAGCGGCTTTTCAAATCCGTCCAGATGACGGGCAAGCTCAAACGTGCCGTGAAGGTACTCGTTCTCATCAAGTGGTGCAGGTTTGACTGTCTCAGCATGCAATGCCCGCTGCCCAGTCGACAGACCGACAATGACGATTGCGCACAGTGTGATCAGAACAAGAAAACAGCGGATCACAGGAGAGCCTCCATCTTTTCGATGAAGAAATCCGGGCTGCGATACAGCATTTCGCCGCTGTCTTTTTCAACAGCGACCTGAATGGTAAATCCCTTGGTCAGTTTTTGGCCCGTTTTCGCATCTGTAACCAGATAGTCGATCTTCAGGCGATTTTCGTATTCCCGCAGGGTTGCCGTGATTGTGATTTCCTGACCAAAGCGACAGGGGGCGACATATTTGACACGCATGTCGACGATTGGCCAGACAAAGCCGGACTCATCCATCTGCGGGTAATTGTAGTCAATCTTGTCGAGCAGGGCACACCGGGCATTCTCGAAGAACTGAACGTAATTGCCATGCCAGACCACGTTCATCGGGTCGAGATGATAAAACTGTACGATTTCTGTGACTGATGCGCTGATCATCAAACGCCCTCATTGCCACATATGGCGTGTTCCTGGTGGTTATTCATTTTTATCCTTCTTGTCTGCCCAGAAATCGTAAAAATTGAACCATTGCAGCGGTTGTTTCACAACAAGCTTTTCCAGCCAGCTTGCATATGTTTTTGCATATTTCGTGATTGTGGCCGTGCGTGTCTTGCGCGGCAAGTCTATGCGCTCGGCCAGTTTTTCCCAAGAAATGTTGAAACGTTTGCCATCTCGCCAGGCCGCGACCATGTAGACCGGGCACTGCAGAAGGTGAGCAAGGATAAATGGCCCCTGAGGAAATGGGGCATTCTGGCCGATAAAGGGCACAGAAACCGTTTTATCCCGGGCGCGAATAGCCACACGGTCAGCAGCAATCACAATCCATTCACCACGTTCCGCCTTTTCACGAAGAAGCATCGCGGTATCCGGGCCGATATCGCTAACCTCGATCAGGTCAACCTGGCTTTCCGGGGCAAGCTGTTGAAGCACGCGGCCGAACCGGGCGGCGTTTTTCTGATGAAGCAGCACATTGACCCGAAAGTTACGATCGCGGCTGGCAATGGCACGAACGAGCTCAATATTGCCAAAGTGTGAGACAAAAAGGATTACCGCCTGATCCCGGGGGATGTAGGAAAACAAACTGTCCGCATATTCGGGGAGATCAAGATCATCAATGTTCATTTCGCCGCACCAGGCAGCGATTTTATCAAGGGCAGATTCCCCGAACTTCATGAAATGGCCAAAGCTGTCACGCCAGGTCGGCTTGGGATGACCATTATGTGCTGCTACGCGCTCAAGGAAGTCTTGCGATGCCGCCCGTGCCGTGCGCCCAGTCACGAAGAAATAGGCAATGATCGGCGACATCACTGCCAGACAGAGCTTTCGTCCGCCAAAACGATAAACCTGCCCGAGAAACCGCATGCCCCAATAAATGCCGCGTTCATCGATTTCAGACCAATGATTTTCGGTGTTTGCGTTTGTGGATGACGCAAACTTTCCGCCCTTGGCAATGAAGCGTGGAAGCCTTGCAAGCATGCCGCACACCAGTCGGGTATGCATCCAGCTGATCAGAACGTTATCGCGCCACATGCGGAAGTTCGACGTGTTTCCAACCGGGTAGGTGACCTTGATGGGCATATGGATTACGGGCAGGCCCTGCCAGAAAAGGCGAACCATGATCTCGGTGTCGAAGTCCATCCTGTGGCCGATGCCATGGCGTTTCCAGATATCAAGGCTTGGGCCAATGGGATAGACCCGAAACCCGCACATGCTGTCGCGGATCTGAAGCGACAGTGTTTCAATCCACACCCAGACATGGGTCACCCAGCGGCCGATCTTGCGCCCGGTGGGGATGCTGTCATCATATATCGGAAGTCCGGTAATAAGGGCGTTCGGGGATTGTTGCGCAAGCTTGACCATGTCATCGATGCGATCAAGGTCATGCTGACCATCCGCATCAATCTGAAAGGCATGGGTGAAACCGTGACGCTTGGCCGCGGCCATACCCGTCATCACGGCCACGCCTTTGCCAGCATTTTCATCAAGCCGTTGGCAGAAAATACCGCCATCAGGTGCATGTAATCTGCTTACGGCATTCCGGGTTTCGGTGTCCGAACCATCGTCGACGATAAAGACCTGGATATCGTGCGCACGAATGCGCGTTACGACACTTTCCAGTATGGAACTATGGTTATGGGTGGGGACAACGGCACAAAGCTTCATGCGGCGTCACCACCATACTTCAATATGCCTGAACTCAGATCGCCATCAATGTCCGAGAAGTAACGGAATTTTACTTTCTGACGATTTGCATCAAGGCGCATTTCCAAGTTTACAACATGCCCCGGAAGCATCGGTTTTCGGAACTTAAGCTGTGAAACCTCACAGGTCGTTTCCGGCGTTCCGAACATGGATGACGCGTATGACGTCGCCCAATGCAGTTGGGTGACGCCTGGTAAAATCGGCATGTCCGGGAAATGACCGGCAAAGTAAATCAGGTCTTCGCGCAGTCTCAGTTTGAGCGCGACCTGATCGTTGGTTTGAACAGTGTAGAGAATATCGGGTTCTGTTGGCCTTTGCGTGAAAACAGCGCGTAACAGATGAAAGGGGCGCTTGCCCTGGCTGTCTGTCGGGATCTGGTCAACAAACCGCCAGCGCTGCGGCAGAGCGGCGTCTTCTTCAAAGTCGGCGATCTCACGACGTAACAAACGGCCCATCCGAAAAGTGCCCAATTCTTTGTGCCGGGCAACCCCCGCATCGCTAAGAACAATGATCGCACCAAGTCGGCGATCCTTATCGTCGGGAAGTAAAACAACCGCCTCCGATACCAGATCAGAGACCATCAAATGTTGTTCCACCGAACTCAGTGAAACACGTTTTCCTTCAACCTTTACAATTCGGTCGGCACGCCCCAGCAAGCGAAACTTCCCGGAAGTCTGGTCAATATCGGCTTTGTCTTCGGTTTGATACCAGTCTGACTGGGCAATATGCGGTCCCTGCACCGCAAGGCATCTCTTATCATTCAGACGCGGTTTTACGCCGGGCAGGGGCGTCCAGTCTGTTTCAGTGGACGTTTGGCGTCGATAAGCAATGCCGCCGGTTTCCGTGCTGCCATATATTTCGATAGGGCAAGTCCCGAACATGTCCCGCGTCGCTTGTGCATGTTTGTAGTCAAGTGGTCCGCCGGACGAGAAAATCAGAGATGGTCGTGCTATATCGGCCAGACCCGGATGCAGGTTTTTGAGATGTGCGGGACTGGTGATCAGGACATCTCCCTGATTGAGGTCACCCTGCATCATTTCCCAGAATGGCGCAGGGTCAGCGGTGAATATCCGGCCAGACATAACCGGCCAGATCACACGAAAGATCAGGCCGTAAATATGCTGGTGCGAAACAAGCCCGACAATCCGTGCGCTTGGTGAAATCATCGGTGACCACAGCGGGTCCTGAATGGTGACTTCTTGCTCAATCTGTTCAAGTGTTTTCGTGATGGGCTTCGGAAGGCCTGTACTGCCGGATGTAAAAAACACGGCAAAACAACGTGTTGGAGTCGGTATTGTGTCTGGTTGCTGAGGACAGGTTGCTTGACCAGCTTTCATCAGATCTTCGATTGATGCGTCATCAAGGAAAAGATCAAACTGATCATCGATGGTGCCGAGATAGGCGGGTTTGTCGGTCGCAGGCAGGATTACCGTCGAGCCACGCTGCCATATTGCCATCAGGGCAATCGTGAACAGATGTGCAGATTGACAGTGAACTGCGATGCGTTTTTCACCCGGAAGGTTTGCTGCAAGTGTGATGGCATCCTTCATCAACTCCGCACGCGTAATTAGCCGTTCACCAACAATGCATTGGGGCCTATTGCGGCTTTCTGTCTGGTAAAGGGCTGTCAAAAATCCGGTCATACTCGATGATCATTGATATGATGTTGGTGGCGGGCTTTGATGATGCGGCGAACAGGCCATTCCCCGACAAACAAAACTGCAATCAAAATATATGAAATCAACCCGTTATATAGGGTCCAAATTTCAAGTGTTGCGTAAAGTGCGGTCCACAAGGCAACCAGACCATTCGCAATAAAAAACGCGATCCATACTTTGGTCAGTCTGCGGGTGTAAATCACCCCGAACGTATCCAGTTCCGGTGTTTGCAGGCGGGCGAACCGCTCAATAATCGGCATTCCAGAGAACAGCGACAGCGTAAACACCAGGGCAAGCGTTGCACTGATAATGACCGGGTAGAAACGCAAAGCCAAGATCTCGCTGGCAAAGCCTGCTGCGCCCAGGATAACGGCAACAATGCCGGCGATCAGTCCCGCACCATATTTGTTGGCGATGAAGAACATCACACCGCGTGCAATGACAAAGATGATGGCCGCGATCAGGATGGCACGTGGCGAAATCACGCCCAAACCGAAATACACGATAACCGGATAGGCTATGCCCAACAGGGCAATAACGATGGTCAAAATCCTCCTAGGAACTGACCAGGTCATGAATTTTCTCTACCACATCATCGACCGTACGCACCGACCGGAATTCCATAGCCGGGATTTTCTTGCCGGTAATTTCCTGAAACCTCACAATAAGATCAACCGCATCAATACTGTCGAGATCAAGGTCTTCCATCAAGCGGGCATCAGGTTGGATGTCCTCGGCCGGGACTTCGAACATATCGACAAGGTAATCGTGGAGCTGCTGATAAACGTCTTCACGGCTATGCATGATCACCCCTCCTTGCCGGATTGCGCGACGAAGCGCGCAAGGTTGCGGACCGAAGCGAAGTGGGTTTTGACATCTTCGTTCTTGGCATCAATACGGACGTCATATTTCTTCTGAATGGCGACCCCGAGTTCGAGCGCATCAATGGAATCAAGTCCAAGTCCCTCGACAAAAAGCGGTTCTTCGCTGTCAATTTCTTCGACTGTGACGTCTTCAAGGTTAAGCGTCTCGATAATAAAGGCTTTAAGTTCGTTTTCCAGCGCGGTCATTCTTCAGTCTGTCCACAAAATAATCCCTGATGAACCGGGTAACATACCGGGCCTGTTTGGCACGGCTGAGTTCCGGATCATGCAAATCCCCAAATGCAAGCGGCTTATCCACCACGATACGATAGCGTATTTTCGATGGTGCGATCCTATACCACGGTACCCCTTTTTTCAGAGTATCGTGATTACAGTGCACAACCACCGGAATCAAGTCGGCTTGTGTTTCTATCGCAATGTTGGCAACGCCACGTTGGAATTTCCCCAATGTTTGGTTGCTTGGCGTGCGCGTTCCCTCCGGGAAAATCAGGATGCACGCACCATCACTCAGATGATGTTTCGCCTGTTTAATCAGGTGTTCCGGGTTGTCATCATTGCGAATAAAGCCTGCAGCCCGCACGACACCGAACAAAAACGGATTCCGAAACAGCTGGTGCTTTACGACACATTGGCACTTATCAAGCTGTGCCAGGATCATCACAACATCAAGCAGAGTAGGGTGGTTGGCGATGATGATCGACCCGTTTGCTGCACGAAGCTGCGCAATATTCTTGGTTTCGACCGAGGCGACGCCAATTACATCAAGCATTCTGGCAAAAACTCGGAAACCGCGACAAATCACGAGCTGCGCATAGCGCCTTCGCTTTTCGCGGTCCTGAAGTACCAGCATCATGGCCGGAAAAATCGTAAGCGCCATAAAAAGCCCGCCGAGCCCGAAACTGGCAAAGGCAAAGCCCGTGGCTACAAGGCGCCAGTACCAGTTAAAGCCTTTTTGGGTGCCTTTGCGCTGAGGTCCTGGCCGCTGAGCTATATTGTCAGTCATTTTTGGTAACGGTCCAACAGCCGTTGGTTCCGGAAAGTGTGTGTTTTCCTAGACCGCTTTCCAAAAACTCGACAAAGCGTTCTGCCTCGAGAGGTGCCGATATCCGGGGCGTTTCCGAAGTCGTGCCGAATTCGGCCGTGTAGCTGTTGGATTGGCTGGCATGTGATAAAGGTTCGAGCCGCACGGCCAGCGCGGTTCCAGTTTGGTCACCCTGTTCAAGATGTCTGTAAACAGCAGGCAGCGGCAGGTCGATATAGCACAGTATGACGGGCAGGTTGGTGTCATTGATCTGACAAATTGCCTCTGTCATACCGGCGATAAGGCTATCCGGCCCGGCGGCAACGGCAGTATGGCTTTCAGTTATTGACCAATTAATCGATGCGATGCCCACCAGCGCATTGTGAACCGACATGCCAAAGTCGGCCGGAGACAGTGCTTCGTCCGTTATGACCTGGTGCAGAAGCTTTACAGTGCGTTCAATATTTCCGTGTCTTGATGCAAACACGATGTATGGATTGTCGTCTGTGCGCAAGGTTGTCGCCAAGACCTCTGCTGCGGCACGGCCATACAGATCCAGTCGGCGTTTCCATGCCGGTTTCAAACCGCCAGCCAAGTCAGCCTTGCCGATCCCGGTTTTGCTGGATTGAAGCAGCCCGGGCGTTCCGTATTTCAGATCAGCGTGATCGTTAGACCCGCACCAGAACGCCCAGTTTGTAAAGCTGACTTGCACTGCCATAAGTGGCGCGGTCAGTTGGCAAGTGCGGCTTTGGCCGACACTTCACGCAAGATATCCTGACGCAGGTTATTGACCCAACGATTGTAATTGTAATGGATCGAGGTGCCGTCATAGTTCAGGTTTGTACTATCGGCATAGACGATGGAGAATTCGGTTTTGTCAAAGCCGATTCTAACTTTTGCCATGTGCGAGCGTGGCGAGTAGGTGGCGAACAGTACGCCGTCCGCCTGACGGGTAATGATCCAGTCACGGTCGGACGCGGCTTTGATGATGCTTTCTTCAATTTGCGCAAGGCTGAGCTTTTCAGTGCCGGCCGGGAATGCATGGTGAGTGACATTTTCGATAGGTGCCGTACGGCAGGCCGCGACAAGAAGTGTCAACAAACCGACGACGGCAAACTTTAAACGGCGCATATCCAACCTACCAATTTTCGATATTATGTTGTGCATCCGATGCGGATGATTGTTGCATGTTACAACAATACTTAATTGTGTAATGAAACCATGATGAACCATTCAACCAAAACTTGGCCTTCAGACGAAAATTTCCCATCAGTTCCCGTTAATGTTGCGGGAAATGGAAGTGTTTTATGGTCCATTTTGCGATTGGAGCATGGGGCGAACGCAAGCCGTCGCGCACAGCGCCTGCGATCGTCAAGTGCCGCGCAATCAATGCTGCGTAACCTCGCGCTGAAGCATTTAGGACCTTCGCAGGCATTTGAGGTGTCCAAGGAGCCGTCGGGCAGGCCGGTAGTCAGGCTTTCAGATAAAGCCCTGATGGCAAGTATCAGCCATAGCCGAGATTTGGTCTGCGTCGCACTCGGATGCGATGAACAAATCGCGGTTGGCATCGATGTTGAGTTTCACGAACCTGACAGAAATATTGAGGGTATGATCCGGTCGCTTGGCTGGGCCGATGTGGGACTGTCGGCAGGAGCATTTTATAATGAGTGGTGTCTCTATGAGGCACGGTTTAAAGCGACCGGCATTACCGCTCGAAACGAGCAGCCTGAGATGTGCGTTTGTGCCTTGGCGGTGCCGGCGCAGTATAGCGGAATGTTGGTGTGGGCGTCAGAACCCAGCGATAGTTCAAATCGATAATTTGTCATAATATATATTATAGAACTATTCGGTGCTGTGTCGCGTTAGGGCATTTCGACCTCACCTCTGAAGTCTTAGGTGCTTAGTTCACCTCAATAACCAAGCCATCATAAGCTGGTTCGACGTGATCTGGCGTGTCTGCCATCGCCTGTGCGTAGTCAAACTGGATGCTCATGTGCGTCATGTAGACTTGCTTGGGCTTGAACTCTTCGACCCAGCCCAGAAGTTTTTCGAGATGTGCGTGCGTGTTGTGCGGACGATGCCGCAAGCAATCCACGATCCAGACATCCAGATCATAGAGATGATCTTTGGATTCTTCAGGGAACTCAACCACATCCGTTGAATAGGCAAACTTCCCTATCTTGAAACCCAGGGTCTCGCCATAGCCGTGGTCTTGGCTGAACACCGTGATTGGAACCCCTGCTGGCGTGATTGGCCCCGTGATGACATGCGGGATCAATACCGGCTTGAAATAGAACTCAACGCCTTCTGGCAGTGGCGTGAAGACATAATTGAAGCGATGATCAATGTCCGAGATTGTCTGTGCATTTGCATAGATATCAATCGGACGCTCCATGGCGACATTCAACCAGCGAACATCATCAATGCCATGCACATGATCGGCATGTGAATGGGTAAACAGGATGGCATCGACGTGGTCGATCCCGTGCGTCAGCGCCTGCTGGCGAAAATCCGGTGTCACGTCGACAAGGATCTTTTTCCCGGCTTCCTCGATCAGGATCGAGCTGCGTAAACGTTGGTTTTTCGGATTGTTCGGGTCGCACTTTCCCCATCCAAGGCCAACCGATGGCACACCATTTGAGGAGCCGCAGCCCAGGATGGTTACCTTCGTCACTGTTATTCGGCTCCCAGCGCAAGCAGGTTTTTCCGATCAGCTTTTGTGAACAGTGTGAAGAAGTTATCCGTCGTTATTCGCGTGATTTCTTCGATGTCAACACCCTTGATTTCGGCTAGCTTCGCCGCCGTATGGGCAACGTAGCTCGGTTCGTTCGGTTTGCCGCGCTTGGGCACTGGTGCGAGATACGGCGCGTCGGTTTCCACCAGCAGCCGATCCAGCGGTACGTCTTCAACAGCGGCACGAATTTCCTTGGCCGAATTAAAGGTAATGATGCCTGAACAAGAAATATAAAACCCGATCTTCAGAGCGCGCTGCGCCAGAGCAGCGGAGCTCGAAAAGCAGTGAATAACGCCGGTAAACGGCCCCTTTTCATATTCTTCTTCCAGAATATCCATGGTGTCGTCATCGGCATCACGGGTATGGACGATCAAGGGCAAACCCGTTTCGCGGCAAGCCGCGATATGGGCACGAAAGCTTTGCTGCTGCGCATCGCGCGGGGCATTGTCATAGAAATAATCAAGACCGCTTTCGCCGATGCCGATGACTTTCGGGTCGGATGCCTTTTCGATCAGGGCATCCGGGCTTGAAAGCCCCTCCTCGCCCGCTTCGTGTGGATGAACTCCAATCGTGCAATAGATATGATCAGATTGTTCGGCAACCGCGCGGACCTTGTCAAAGGTCGTAAGTTTCACGCCGATGCTGACCATCATGCCAACGCCGGCATTTTTGGCCCGCGCAAGGGTTCCGCTCAGATCATCGGAAAACTGCGGGTAGTCCAGATGGCAGTGGCTGTCGACAAGGGCGACATTCATGCCTTCTCTCCTTCATCCTCGGTCTCGACATAGCGCGGGAAAACGCCAGCCGGTTTCGGAATTTCCGACCCCGGTTTCAGGGCGTTGTTCGGTCCAAGCGCATCAAACCCGCGCTGATCATCGGCCAGCACCAGCTGATCAAGGATTTTGGCCGCGGAGTCCGGCATGATTGGCTGTACAAGGATGCCGACGTGGCGAATGACCTCGGCCAGGACATACAAAACCGTCTCCATGCGCGCCGGATCGGTCTTTTTCAGGCCCCAAGGCGCCATTTCATCGACATAGCGGTTGGCATCACCCACAAGGCTCCAGATCGCTTCCAGCCCCTTGTTGAACGCCTGTTCGTCAAAGAGCGGACGCACGGTATCAAGCATGCCGTGTGCCTTGGCGAGGATTTCCTTGTCTGCGTCGGTGAACTCGCCCGGTGTCGGGATCGCAGCATTACAGTTCTTGTGGATCATCGACAGAACACGCTGGCACATATTGCCAAGATCGTTGGCCAGTTCGCTATTCATGCGGTTGACCATGGAACGATGGGAAAAGTCACCATCATTGCCAAACGGCACTTCACGCATCAGGAAATAACGCGTCTGATCCAGACCATATTTATCGGTCAGGTCATACGGGTCAATCACATTACCGATCGATTTGGAGATCTTCTGGCCTTCGTTGGTCCACCATCCGTGCGCAAAGACTCGCTTCGGCGGTGTGATACCGGCCGCCAGAAGGAAGGCAGGCCAGTAAACAGCATGGAAACGCAGGATATCCTTGCCGACCATATGCAGGTCAGCGGGCCAGTATTTTTCAAGTTTGGCCGGATCTGCATCCGGGTAACCGATCGCGGTCAGATAGTTGGTCAGGGCATCGAGCCAGACATACATGACGTGGTCTTCGTCACCTGGCACCGGAACGCCCCACTTGAAGCTGGTGCGTGATACGGAGAGATCATGCATGCCACCCTTCACAAAGCTTATCACTTCGTTGCGGCGTGATTGCGGTGCGATGAAGTCCGGGTTCTGTTCGTAGAACTCCAGCAGGCGATCACCCCAAGCAGACAGCTTGAAGAAATAACTCGGTTCAGACACCCACTCCACCGGTGCGCCGGTTGGTGCGAGTTTTTCGCCGTCTTTTTCGATCAGTTCCTTCTCGCCGTAGAACGCCTCGTCACGGACCGAATACCAGCCATCATAGGAGCCCAGATAAATCTCGCCCTTTTCAAGCAACGTATTCCAAAGCGCCTGACAGGCCTTTTTGTGACGTTCTTCCGTGGTGCGGATGAAGTCATCGTTGGAATAGTTCATGTGAACGGCAAGATCGCGGAAGTTTTGCGAAACCTGGTCTGTAAACGCCTGCGGGGCAATGCCCTTCGCTGCGGCCGATTTGTCGACCTTTTGACCGTGTTCATCGGTTCCGGTCAGGAACATCACGTCATAACCGTCCAGGCGCTTGAAGCGGGCCAGAACGTCACAGGCAAGCGTGGTATAGGCATGGCCAATATGGGGCTTGTCGTTGACGTAATAGATCGGTGTCGTGATGTAATAGGGCTGTTTGTGCCCGGTCATGGTGGCAAATCCTTCGCGCAAGTCGTGAAACAAAACGGCCCGAAATGGGCCGTGATGGTCAAAATTTCGGCATGTGGGCAGTGATGTCAGGTTCGCATGGTTTCTTCAAGCATGAAGAATGCATTCAGCAAGGCCTGCTTGCGATCAAGATGCAAACCGCGGGTCGCGCCCATCAATTCGTTGATCTTTTCCCATACCTCCAGCCATTGATCAAGCGGTTGCGCGGCTGCCATGCGCTGCATGGCGGGCAATTCACCGTCAACGACTTCGCGGGGCGCCTGCCCTGTGGCGGCAAACCGGATCATTCGCGCAAGCCACCAATGCATCAATTCGGTGATTGTTGCAAAGGCCGCGTCTTTGTCTGCAGGTGAAAATCGCTCTGCAAACTTGTGTTGGGCTGCTACATCGGCATTGGGGAGTGCGGCGATGATATCGACAAGTTCAGTATAAAGCTCAAGCCCGCCCACTTCATGGAGTTGAAGTGCACGACCGATGCTGCCTTCTGCGAGACCCGAAAGTGCGTCACGTGCGCCAAGATCCATATCCGGGCAATAGCGCCCAAGAAGATCGACAACCTGATGATCTTGCAGTGGGCCAAGATTAAGGCGCCGACAGCGCGACCGAATTGTCGGTAGCAACCGTCCCGGATGATGGGCAACAAGGATCATCATGGCGTTGGCTGGCGGTTCTTCGAGAACCTTGAGGATCGCGTTGGCAGCATTGCGGTTCAGTTCATCGGCGGCATCAACAATAACGATCCGCCATCCGCCCTCTGCCGATGTCTTCGACATGAAATTTCCAACCGTCCGCACGCTGGCTACGGTGATTTCGCCCTGCAGGCGTTTCTTCTTGTCGTCGTACTGACGCTCGATAACCTTAAGATCACCATGACCGCCACCGGCAATCCGTCGTGCTACCGGGTCTTCCGGATCGACATAAAGACCGTCATTCTGGTCGCCAAAGAGCCCGGCACCGGCATTGTTTCCGCCGCCGGATAGGATGAAACGTGCCATACGATAGGCAAGCGTTGCCTTGCCGACGCCCTTGGGGCCACAGAGCAGCCAAGCGTGATGCATGCGTTTGCTGTTCCAGGCATCAAGAATGACTTTCTCGGCCTCTTCGTGGCCAAGAAGGGCATCATTGCGTCGCGGGTCAAAGGGGTTTTCTTCTTCGGGAAGGTCGTCCTTGGCCATGATCAGGTCCCCTGCCCGGCAATGCGCCCCTGAACAGCGGCGATGACACGTTCACCTACGCTTTCGATGTCTCCACTGGCGTCAATGACGACACAACGGTCTTTTTCAGTTTCTGCAATTTCGCGGTAACCGTCACGTATGCGCTCGTGAAATGCAAGTCCCATGCGTTCATAGCGGTCCTCAGCGGCACTGACATTGGCAAAACGTGCCCCAGCTCGGTCAAGACCAACTTCAAGCGGCAGATCAAAAATTACGGTCAGATCAGGTTTGAAATCGCCGATCGCCAGTTTCCAAAGATTGCGGATATAGTCTGCACCAAGGCCATGGCCGTAGCCTTGATAGACAACTGATGAGTCTGCGAACCTGTCACAAAGAACGACTTTGCCTTCGGCAAGGGCCGGACGAATGGTGCGTTCAACATGATCGCGACGCGACGCAAACATCAGAAGCGCTTCGGTTACGGCGTCCCAGCGACCGGGATCGCCTGTCAGAATAAGGTTGCGGATTTCCTCGGCACCCGGCGAGCCACCGGGTTCGCGCGTGACGACAACATCCCGGCCCTGCTCGCGGAACCAGGTTGCCAAATGGTGGATCTGGGTGGACTTTCCGCTGCCTTCACCGCCTTCGAAACTGATGAACAAACCGGGCTTCGACTTCACCCGTTTGCCCCCCAGAGAAGATATTTGAAGGCTGCGCCAATACGGCCAACAAATCCAAGGCGTCCGACATCATGGGCGGCATAAAGCGGGAACTCGATGGTGTCCTGATCGGGGACTTCGACCTTAAGTGTTGCGATCTGATCGCCCTGACTGATCGGGGCCGGCACCGGACCATCATAGACGACGGTGACCTTCATATCGCGGCTGGCACTACGCGGCAGTGTCAAAAGGATTTCCTTGTCAGCGACAAGATCAACCTTGGTTTCCGAACCCAACCAAACATTAGCGGAACTGACGGTTTCGCCCTCTGCGAACAGATCGTAGTTGTCAAACTCGCGGAAGCCCCAATCCAGAAGCTTTTGGGACTCCGTGCGACGTTCACGTACAGAATCCAGACCGTTGACCACAAGGATCAACCGACGCCCGTCACGCTCGGCCGAGGCCGTAAGACCGTATCCGGCCGCTTCTGTGTGACCGGTTTTGAGGCCGTCAACACCGGCACTCGTGCCCAGCAGCGGGTTGCGGTTGGGCTGACGGATACCGTTATAGGTGAATTCCTTGACGGAATAGAGCTCGTAAAGGTCCGGGAAACTGCGAATGGTGTCGCGCGCAAGGATGGCAAGATCATGAACTGTCACAAGGTGGCCGTCCGCCGGCCAGCCGGTGGCGTTCTTAAAGACGGACTTGGTCATGCCGATTGCGCGGGCTTCTTCGGTCATTGCCTCGGCAAAGGCTTCTTCGGATCCACCAATTCCCTCTGCGACGACGATTGCCGCGTCATTTCCCGACTGAACGATAATACCGTGCAGTAGGTCAGAGACCGAAACGTTGGAGTTTACCTCGACAAACATTTTCGATCCGCCCTTACGCCAGGCTTTCTCGCTGACGTGGAAGGTGTCGTCCATCGAAACGCGACCGTCCTTGATATACTTGAACAGCATATGAACGGTCATCATTTTGGTCATCGAAGCTGGCTCAGTCAGGGTGTCCCCTTCTTTATCAAGCAGCACTGCGCCAGTATCGAAGTCCATAATGAAAGCTTCACGTGCGCTGGTCTCTATTGCCTGCGCGCTTGCAAAGCTCATCGACATTGCCATGACTGAGCCAAAAATTAAGGCTCCGGCCACTACCCGGTTCAGAGTGCTTTTGAACGGAACTGGCGGCATCAAAGTCATGGCATTCTAACCCTGTAAAATAATTTCTCTATGCACCGGGAAACGGTGTATCCGCTGATTTGCTTATGTCGCAAATTCGGCAGAATTGTGCAACACCAACAAATCCGGCATTCTAATGCGGTCGCATAACCGGCTTTTTTTCAATCAACAGACAGATGTCGCCGAGCCGCCATCAGCACACTCAACGACAACTTTTGCCCCGTTTTGGCCGGTTGCAATCACCCGTTCAAGCAGAATGTCCGCTTCCGGGACAGTTTCTAACGGACCAAGCCGCACGCGGTAAAAGGTCGTGCCCTTGACGTCTATTGACTCAATCTTGCTAGGCGCAAGATCATACAGGCGATTGCGCAGGTTTAAGGCATTGTCATAAATGGAAAAGGCACCTGCCTGGACATAGATCGAAGAAGATGCGACAGGCGCAACTTCAACCACGGCGGCCTCTTCAACCACGCCATCAAATGGTGCGGATTGCACACTGGCACTGGAAGACGGCGGTGTCAGTTTGATACTCGAAGTGGTGGGTTCGCCTGCATCGGTAATGGGGCCGTCATCAAGGCGGACAGTTTCAACAACATCGCGCGGTGCTGCCGTAACGGTGCTTTGTTCGGCCGAGGTAACTTGCGGGGCGGCTTTACCTTGCGCTATTGCTGCGACCTGACGGCTTTCGGCTTCAACCACTTCGACGAGAACCTTCGCCGTACCTTTTCGCTCGAACCCCAGAAGTTGGGCTGCGCGTCGCGACATATCGATGATCCGCCCATGGGCGAATGGTCCACGGTCATTGACCCGAACCTTGATCGACTTGCCATTTTCAAGGTTTGTCACCCGAACGATGCTGGGTAGTGGCAAGGTTCGATGGGCGGCCGAAACCTCATATTGATCAAAAATCTCGCCGTTGGCGGTCTTCTTGCCATGGAATTTGGGGCCATACCAGGATGCAATACCGGTTTCGGTGTATTCGTAATCTACGGCCGGATAATACCACTGGCCGGCAATCTCATATGGATTGCCGATCTTGTAGTTTCCGATTTGGGCAGGTTGTTGTGACTGACCGCCAAGCCGTTTGACGCCATGGACGGCCAGTTGCGTTTCAGCACAGCCCGCCAGCAATACGCCAAATGCAGCAACCGCAAGGGTGATGTGGCATTTGGCTCGCAGATGTGCGAAGGCACTTTTTCGTGGTTTGGGCATCAAGGTGTCCCCGCTTGTAGATGCTCTGTCCATGCTCGTTCAGACATGATGTCCGTTTTCCGGACGTTGTTTTTAACGACCGGCAATCGCATCGGCCAATGTGCCAACCGCAATCGCAAAGTAAGTCGAACGGTTCCAATGCATGATGGTATGGAAATTGTTATAAACCATATATGCGGGACCTTCACCGTCATTTACGATGACAATTGATGCTTCCATGTCAGCCGCAGGCAAATCGGCACCGTTTGGCATGCGAACGCCAAGTTCCTGCCATTCAGAAATTGGTTTGCGGATATCGCGACCTTCAAGCTCGGTATTGAAGTTTTCCGGCAGCGAAATTTTGCGGCCCCAGCGTTCGTCGGCGTGCCATCCGACCGAGGAAAGATAGTTTGCCGCAGAGGCAAAGACGTCTTCCTTGGCCCCCCAAAGATCAATCTTGCCATCTCCGTTTCCGTCGCGTGCATAATTTAGGAAGGTAGATGGCATAAACTGCGCCTGCCCCATGGCGCCGGCCCAAGAACCGGACATGTTTTCAGGCGCGATATGGCCCGCATCGATGATGGTCAGCGCGTTCATCAATTCCTTGCGGAAATATTCAGCACGACGTCCCTCAAATGCCAAGGTCGCAAGTGAATCAACAACGGAATAGCCGCCGGTGAAACGCCCAAATCCGGTTTCAATGCCCCAGAACGCTGTCAGATAATGGCCCGGCACGCCGTATTTTTTGGCCGCGGCGTCAATGATTTCGCGATTTTCGGCGTATTTCTTACGACCTTCATTGATGCGGGATTGCGGCACAACCCGATCAAGATATTGGTCAAAGGTCAGCTTGAATTCCGGCTGACTGCGATCATATTCGATCACTTTGGGGATCGGTTTGGTATTGGCAAAGGCAACGTCAAGTGTGGCATCGGAAATGCCTTTGCTTGCGGCTTCCTTTTTGAATTCAACGAGCCATTCGTCAAATCCCTCGGTGGTGAATTCTGGAAGTTTTTCATCGGTCTGTGCAAAGGCCGGTGCATTTGCCGCCATCAAAGCAACGACGGAGGCGGCAGTCAGTAGTTTCCAGAATTTCATCTAAGCCTCATCCAATCATGTAATCAGTTTTCCGCCCCGGGATCTTTCGGCCCAGGGAACCATGCGTCTGTGCGGCCGGTCCAGTAATAGGCGGTCAAACCAACCCATTCCCGCAAAGCACGGCCCAACGATTTGATACCGTCAGAGACGTTAAGACTTGCTAAATGGATGTCATCTGAGGTGAATCTGTCGACTGGATACGGGATCACATTCCAGCAGGCCTGACGGAATACACCTACCGCCCTTGGCATATGTTGCGCCGAAGTGATTAGTACCCAAGGCTTTTTGGCGAGTTCAGGCCAGTCGCGATAAACCATCTCCAGAGATTTCGTCGCGTTCTCGTGCGTGTTCCGAGATTTTTTTTCAAAATACATGTTCGACGTCTTCAGGCCCGATTCGTCCAACCAGTTTTCAAGGACGACTGCTTCGCTAAATCCACGTTCTGTCAGGTTGCCATCCCCACCAGTAAACAAGACAGGTTTGTCAGGATACAAGCTGGCAAATCGAAGCATCGCAAATATCCGGTCTGCAGATCCACCAACATGCATTTCACCACGCTCAGTGTAACTGTCGGGATCAAGACTACCTGCCAGAGTTATCGCTCCGGCAAACTCCTGCTCTGTAAGAACAGGTTTATCAAAGCGGGTTTCAAGTGTGCGTGACAAGATTGTGCCAACAGGAATAACCGTAATTAGCAAAGAGAATCCAGTCACGAAAACCAGCCCTCTTATCGCAAATCGGCGCGTTCGCTTGATGGTCAACAGGCAAAACAGAATGGCCAGTAAAAGACCATGCATGAAAGCTGTATTGATCAGAACACTCAGCGTTTTGGACAGGAAGTAGAACACGTGTGAAAATTCCAAAAAGAATTGGTTTATCGAATGTCATTACCATACTGAAATCAGGATAAATCACCAGCTTTCGCTGCAATATTGGATTGCCCTATTGACAGGTCATTCTCCCCAATTTATTGAAAGCGCCCAGAGCGAAACGCTCCAACCAGTTTTGCGGAGAGGTGGCAGAGCGGTTGAATGCAGCGGTCTTGAAAACCGCCGTGCCTTTACGGGTACCGTGGGTTCGAATCCCACCCTCTCCGCCATTTACTCCAAGACAGTGCAAACGCCAGTTCAGTAGTCGCACAGTGATGTTCTCTGCGTGCTGCCAAGCCGTATCTGTCAGAACCTTATAATCGTCGAAAGGCCACTGATATGAGCGAACTGCCACCCTGCCCCAAATGTGAATCCCCCTACACCTACGAAGACGGTGACTTGTTGATCTGTCCTGAATGCGCCCATGAATGGTCGCTCGCAACGGGTCAGGCGGATTCAAATGTTGTTCGCGATTCCAATGGCACCCCACTTGCCGATGGCGATACGGTTTCAGTAATCAAGGACCTCAAGGTCAAAGGTTCGTCATCTGTCGTCAAAGTCGGCACCAAGGTTAAGGGCATTCGCCTTGTTGACGGTGATCACGATATCGATTGCAAAATCCCGGGGATCGGTCAGATGGGGCTGAAATCGGAGTTTGTGAAGAAGGTTGTTGACTAGGCAACTGAATACAAGTTCGACCAAAAGCAAAAAAGCGCACCGAATGTGGTGCGCTTTTTCTTTTTATGGGTATTTGTGTCTAAGAGCTTAGTCAGCCCCGCCAGTCCGGAATGTCGTTCCTGGTTTCGGCTTCAAAATTCGCTGGATGAAGAGCGTGCCGATTGCCATCCCCACCCCGATCAGATCCGTAATCAGACCGCCGGAGATCATGAACAACGCTGCGATAACGAGCAGAACGCGCAAGAACCAAACCGCCGAACGGCCAAGGAACCAGCCCTGAACGCCAGACGATAGAAGGAATACGCCCACAACGGCCGTAATCAGCGCCTGACCTATCTGAAGATAGGTTCCGTCCATGAGGATGGCAGAGTTATAGAAGAACATGAACGGTACGATGAAGGCGGCAATACCGATCTTGAATGACGCAACCGAGGTTTCCATTGGGTTGGCCCCGGATATCCCGGCCGCAGCATAGGATGCCAGCGCCACCGGCGGTGTGATCGCCGAAACCACTGCAAAGTAGAACACGAAGAAGTGTGCTGTAAGTGGTTCAATTCCAAGCTCAATCAGGCCAGGTGCTACCACAGACGCCGCAACCGCATATGCCGCCGTTGTTGGCATTCCCATACCAAGCAAAATGGCAATCAGCATGGCAAATACAAGTGCCAGAAGCTGGGAGGCTTCGGCCAAACCAAGCAGAAGGTTGGAGAAGCGTGCACCAACCCCGGTGAGCGCAATCACACCGACAATGATACCCGCACAGGCGCAGACCGCGATGATCTGGATCGACATACCGCCTGCCAGCTCAAAGGCCTTGGCAACCGATCGGGCCCCCACGCGATTTGGCGTTAACCAACTGACAACGACTGCCGCAACAGTGGCAAGGGTCCCTGCCCTGATCACGGAATAGCCGAGGAACAGTGCAATGATCAGAATGATGATCGGAAGGAACAGGAATACCTTTTTGATCATTACGTCAAAGCGCGGCAATTCATCTTCGCGCATGCCGCGCATGCCAAGTTTCGCGGCCTCAAAATCGACCATGAAATAGATCGACACGAAGTAAAGAATGGCCGGAATGACGGCTGCAATCGCGATCTCGGTATATGGAATGCCGGTGATCTCGGCCATGATGAAGGCACCTGCCCCCATAATCGGCGGCATGATCTGACCGCCGGTTGAGGCCGCAGCCTCAATCGCGCCAGCGGTCTTTTTGTGATAACCGACCTTTTTCATCAGCGGAATGGTGAGCGAGCCGGTGGCCACCACGTTCCCGGCAGACGTACCGTTAATCATGCCCATCAAACCGGATGCAAAGATCGCAACCTTTGCCGGGCCACCACGGGCACGACCCGCGACCGAGAAGGCAAAGTTCACGAAATAGTCGCCAACTTTGGACGCCTGCAGGAAGGCTGCAAAAATGATGAAGAGAATGATGTAGGTCGACGAAACAGCCGTCGTCGGGCCGAGGATCCCTGCATCGGTGTAAACTTGGCTAAAGAAACGCTGCCATGTAACAGATGGCGACTGCAGGAACCCTGGCAGGAATTCACCAACGAAAACGTAGATCAGGAAGATGGTCGCAATGACCACCAGTGCCAAACCGGCAACCCTTCGGGTCAATTCCATGATCAGCAATGTGCCAGCAACAGCAGCGATCGAAATCCCGATTGGCGCAAAGGGTGTACCCGTTGAGTTGCGCATCAATGTGCCATAAATCGTGATCAGATAAACAGCGACAGCGAAGGCACAGACGCACAGCACAAAGTCGGGGGCCGAATATTTTTCGCGCGATGTTTTGTGGAACCAGGACAAAACAATACCACCGACTGTCGCCACCAGAAGCGGTGTACCGAATAGCCAGGTTTCATTAAACTTGATTGTCGCATCAATGCCGTTCCACATCACGCCGTTCTGAATGTCGAGCGCGAAGCTAAACGCCATACCGGTGGCCATGAATGCCGGCACGAGAAGAACATATGACAGATACCCCAAAAGCGGTGTACCTGTGCCCGGGCTGTCATTAAAACTGTTTGCTGAGTACCACAGAAAACCAAGCGCAAGCGCGCCCGCAACGTGAACGATACGGAAGTTCCATGTTTCAAGCGGAAAATCAGGAAGAAATGGCAGATTAACAATCCCGCCGGTCATACCCGAGAGCGAGACACCATTCAGTGCAAGCATGTGGAAGGCTGCATAGATTGCAGCGGAAATCGTGATAAAGGTCAGGCCACTGCCTTCGAAAAGACGTCGATTATGTTCGACCGGCTCTTCGTCAACACCATCGGCAATAAGGTGTTCGTCTTCCACCTGGCTTTTGTTTGTCATCTGTTCCCCCGCTCTCACGCAAGTTTGTTTTTGGCCACAGGCAAGCTGATAATTGAAAGATGGCGGACCGTCCGCCCGGACAGTCCGCCTTCAAGATGTTTAACAGACAAAAATTAGTAGATCATGTCTGCTGGAATGGATGCGCCATTTTCGTTGAACCACTTGGCAGCACCCGGGTGCCACTTCATTACCTTGTTCTTGTCCCAGTTTGCCGGAACAGTCGAACGGGCCGCGCGGTGGATTGAAACCATCCGCTCGTTGTCAGACATCACAACGTCGGTCGCGGCATAAACAAAGCTCTCCGGAAGCTCGCAGTTGGCGATCGCGAAGTTCCACATCGAAACCGAACGCGCCGGTTCGGTTAGCGTGGTGTATGTGTCTGCAGCAATGTCGAACTCGGATACCGGGAAGGCATCCATGATCTGTTTCTGTTCAGCTTCGGTGAATTCGATGATGTTCACGTCAGTCTGGACTTCAAGCTGACTGACAGCCGGAACCGGAACACCTGCGGCAAACGCAATAACGTCAAGCAGGCCATCCTGCAGCTGGCCACCAAGGTCGGCCCAGCCACCATTACGACGTTCGAAGTCAACACCGAGTTCTTCTAGCATACGCGGGAAATATGTATCCGAGGTTGAACCTGCCGGACCAAAGCCGATTTTGGCGCCAGCCGGAATGTCAGCAACCGAGGTAATTCCCGAGGAAGAAAGAGCCGTGATCGAGAACGGTGTCTGATACATCGGGAACATTGCACAGGCATTGGTCATCTGAAGACCCGGTGCAATCGGGTTGGTACCTGCGAGTGATTCCGCTGCCGGACCCATCGTTGTCATACCAAAGGCGGCTTCACCGGTATGGACAAGGGCCATGTTCTGCATCGGGCCGCCGGTGACTTCACCGCCACCCGAGATGCCGAGTTCTTCCGCCACAAGGTTCGCCCAGCCAGAACCATACGCGAAATAAGTCCCGCCCTGTGAAGCTGTACCAACAGTAAAGCTCTCCGGCCAGTCAGAACGATCCTGCGCTACGGCAGCAGTGCTCCCGAACGCGAACGCGACCGCCATCCCTGCAAATAATGCGCGTTTCATTAATTTCCTCCGTTTATCGGTATTTTGTGAGAGTTCGCTACAAGTCATTTCCTCATATGGGGAAACTCAAAGTTGATAGCAATGTGGTTCTTAATCAATACCGAAAACAAAGAGATTTCATAGTGATGTCGATCTCTTGTCGGGTGCTACTTTAGTTGCATCCCGCAATGAGAAGACATTCTGATGGATCAGTTTTTCAAAAGCCTGAATGTTCGCGGCGGCAAGTGCTTGTAATCGCGTTACGCAACCACATTTGTTAAATGTAATGTACTTCTTCCGGAGGATTGCTGCATGTCGCTCAATATTGGTAGCCGGATATTGCTTGCTGCGGCAATGATCGTTGTTGCGACGTTCACGGCATTCATCCTCTATTTCGACTATCAGCAACGAACATACATCCAGAATGCGCTTGTGGCTAAATTGACCGAGAGTGGTTCGTTGGCCACTGCCGGCATTTCAAACTGGCTTGATGGCCGGCGCCTGTTGGTTGAGAGCCTTGCTAACAATATTGCCCGTGACAGTTCTCCCACCAATGTCTCTGAAGTCGCAAGCGGTGAGGCATTTGCCGAGTCATTTATCTATTCATATTTCGGCAGTGCTGACGGTGTAATGACAATGTATCCACCCGATGATCTGCCGCCCGAATACGACCCGCGCCAACGCCCATGGTACGCAGATGCAGTTTCTGTCGGTGACAGTACCCTTACCGAACCCTACACCGATGCATCCACCGGTCAGCTCATTGTTACGGCGACCACACCTGTTTTTGATGGATCAAACCTTCTTGGGGTTGTTGGCGGTGATATCGATATTGGTATCCTCGGTGACTTGGTTCGCAGTATCGATTTGGGCGGGATCGGATATGGCTTTCTGGTTAATGATCAGGGAACGGTCCTGATCCACCCAAGTGCAGAATTCACCCTTAAACCCCTGCCGGAAGTGTTTCCTGACGACACACCAACGGTAAAGGAAGGCATGGAGAACATCATTGATGGCACAGGCGATCAGTTGTTCACCTTTTTCCGCGTCAATGGCTTGCCTTCTGTAAACTGGTATCTCGGCTTTGCACTTGATCGCGATGCCGCATATGCGTCGCTTACCGAGTTTCGCTACACTGCGATTATTACCGCCATCATTGCCATTCTGGCCATAATGGGCCTGATGGGGCTGCTGGTTCGAATTTGGGTTTCGCGGCCGGTTATGAGTATGACGTCGGCCATGACCCGCCTCGCCAATGGTCAAAGGGATGTCGATGTCCCGGGAACGGAACTCAAGGACGAAATCGGCGCGATGGCCGCGGCTGTTCTGGTGTTTAAGAACAACGCTGCAGAAGTGGATCGTCTGGCGAGCGAGAACGAGGCTGCGACCAGACATGCGGCTGAGGCGCGCAGGCGCGCCATGGAACAAATGGCAGACAATTTCGAGAAGAGTGTTCTTTCCATAGTGGAAACAGTGGCTGACGCGGCCGAAAAAACGCAGTTGGTTGCAACTCAGCTATCTGCCAATGCAGAGGAATCGACGGCCCGTGCCGCCGCTGTTTCGAGTGCTGCGAACATAACAACGGAAAACGTGCAGGCGGTGGCGTCCGCAACCGAGGAGCTTTCTGCTGCCATTCGCGAAATTGGTGCACAGGTTACGCAATCAATCGAAGTTGCGACCGAGGCAGTTTCTGGCGTCAACAGTACCTCTGCAACGGTCACGGAGCTTGCCGAGGCCGCTGAGCGGATCGGAAAAGTCGTTGGTCTCATTCAAGATATTGCCGGGCAAACAAACCTTCTGGCGCTGAACGCAACCATCGAAGCAGCACGTGCAGGTGATGCTGGTAAGGGCTTTGCCGTCGTTGCCGGTGAGGTGAAATCGCTTGCCAATCAGACGGACAAGGCTACTGGCGATATTCAGGTTCAGGTAGATGGTATTCAGGGATCGTCGAACCGTTCGGTATCGGAAATCAGGTCTATTTCCGGAACGATCGAGCGGATCAACGAATTCTGTAATGCCATTGCAGCCGCGGTCGAGCAACAAGGGGCTGCGACACAAGAGATTGCAGACAGCGTGCAACGTGCAGCATCGGGCACACAGGAAGTCTCGCAAAATGTGTCGGCCGTCTCTGATACCGCCAACATGGTAAGTGAGGAAGCCAACTCGCTCCTTTCGTCATCTCAAGAATTGCGAAAACTCGCCCAGCGTCTCAGGGAAGAAGTTATCGGCTTCCTGAAATCTGTTCGCGACAACGACTAGGTAATAAACGGTCACTGGTTTGCATGGTTTGAAACCGTCGTCTTTGCCAACCACCGGCCGGATTCCGTCGTGGGCGCATCTTCTCCCTAAAATCCATGTAGTTTTTTATTGCGTAAAATCCCTTACTGCTGCACGATTTGTGCAATGCGGTCGTTAATGGTGATGTGTAACCGTCTGAAACCGCAGTTTTCTTCATAAAACTGCAAAATATCAGTGGAAATGCTCTCGTTGGACAGGCAATTATTGACGGAATGAGAGGCGCTTTGGCGTGTCTTGTGGGGGAGCATCCGATTTGGGATGCTAAGACGAACGAAGAATGAAGACTCTCAACAGGGATAATTTAAACTCGTTATGAGCAAAGACATACCCGCCCTACAGGTCGAAGGGATGTTCAAAAGCTTTGGGGACCATGAAGTTCTTAAAGGAATTGATCTTACGGCCAATACCGGGGACGTGATTTCGATTATTGGCTCGTCCGGTTCGGGCAAAAGTACGTTTCTGAGATGTATCAACCTGCTTGAAACGCCCAATGCTGGCGCTGTTCACGTCAAAGGTGAACTGATCCGCATGAAGAGGCTCAAGGATGGCTCTCAGGAAGCCGCCGATAAGAAGCAGCTACAGCGTATTCGCACCAAGCTTGCGATGGTGTTTCAAAGCTTCAATCTTTGGAGCCACCTGACCATTCTCGAGAATGTAATCGAAGCACCGATCCACGTGCTTGGTGTTCCGAGAAAAGAAGCAATCGAAAACGCAGACGCGTTGCTGCAAAAGGTCGGGATGTATGAACGTCGGGATTATTATCCCGGTCATGTTTCTGGCGGCCAGCAACAGCGTGCAGCCATTGCGCGCGCGCTTGCGATTTCACCGGACGTTTTGCTGTTTGACGAGCCGACATCGGCACTTGATCCGGAACTGGTCGGTGAAGTTCTCAGGGTTATGACCGATCTTGCCGAAGAAGGCCGCACGATGCTTGTCGTGACCCACGAGATGGGCTTTGCGCGCGGTGTATCAAGTCATGTGATGTATTTACATCAGGGACGGGTTGAGGAATTCGGCAATCCGACCGATGTATTCGAGAATCCAAAATCGGAACGCATGAAGCAGTTTCTTCAGCGCGATTTCTGATTTGGGCAGACCAGGGCCTGGTTGGCTCTGGCCGCAAGAATGGGAGCACGTCGTTGCGCGCCATTCCAATCAACAAGGGAGACTATGAATGAAAAACTGGATCAAGGTTGCATCTGCCGCAGCAATTGGCATTGCACTGAGTGCTTCGGCAGCAAGTGCTGCCTGGGAAAAAGTCGTTATCGCGACCGAGGGTGCCTACCCTCCGTTCAACATGATGGACGACAATGGCAACCTCATCGGTTTCGACGTTGATTTCGCCAACAAGCTTTGCGAAACCGCAAAGATCGAATGTGAAATCGTTGCTCAGGACTGGGACGGCATGATCCCGGGTCTTTTGGCCAAGAAATATGACGCGATCATCGCTCAGATGTCGATCACCGAAGAGCGCAAGCGCTCCATCGATTTCTCAGACTATTACAGCAACACTCCGGCAGTGTTCGTTGGTAAGGACGGCATGAGCATCACCGCGTACAAAGACGGCGAAGTCATTGAAGACGCGCTTGATGGCATGGTGATCGGTGTTCAGCGTTCGACCACGCACGCAAACTTCCTTGAAGACAACTTCCCGGGTATCGAAATCCGCATGTACGGCACCCAGGACGAAGCCCTGCTTGACCTGACCGCTGGCCGTGTCGATGCGACCCTTGCTGACTCTGGCACCCTCGAAGCATGGGTAAACTCCGAAGAAGGCAACGGTTACGGCTTCGTTTCCAACCAGTTCGCACCAAGCGAATGGTTTGGCGAAGGTGCCGGTATCGGTATTCGCAAGGAAGACCAGGACCTGAAGGAAATCTTCAACAAAGCCCTGGCTGAAATGCTTGAAAACGGTTCTTACGAAGAACTGAACAAGAAATACTTCCCGGCGATCGATCTGCATCCGAATTGATCTGCCTGATCTATCCGGGGCGGCGAATTGTTCGCCGCCCCTCCCTTATTGTTGGCTGTTGCTTTTAATCAGGGGTGATAAGCACGTTCAGCATCAAGGAAAGCTGGAGATACCATGCTTGATTTATACGGTCGCGGCTGGCAGATGCTTGAAGGGGGACTGGTTACAGTTCAGCTTTGCCTAACCGTTTTGCCATTCATGATTGTTATTGGTTTATTGGGCGCCTCAGCAAAGCTGTCGCGCTATCGCACCCTGCGTGTGATCGGGGAAAGCTATACCGTTCTTATTCGCGGCATTCCCGAGCTGCTTGTTATTTTGTTGATTTATTTCGGCGGCACCATTGCTGTCCAAAGCCTTGCCGAAGCGATTTCCGGTGAGGAAACCCGCGTGGATATTCCCGCATTCTGGTCAGGTGTTGCTGCCTTGGCCCTGGTTCAGGGCGCATTCGCATCCGAGGTTTTCCGTGCCGCGATGCAATCGATCCCCATTGGTCAGATCGAGGCTGCGACAGCGTGCGGCATGACACCGATGCAGATTTTCATGCGCATCAAGCTACCGCAACTATGGCGTTTCGCCCTGCCCGGGCTTAACAACCTGTTTCAGGTCCTGATCAAGGACACCGCGCTTATTTCGGTTGTCGGTGTCGAGGAAATCATGCGAAAGGCCGCCATTGGCGCCGGAACAGAGAAGGCACCGTTTACCTTCTATCTGGTGGCGATGCTTATGTTCCTTTCATTTACAACGGTTTCGCTGCTGGTCTTCAACTATCTTGAAAAGCGGGCTGCCCGCGGTGTGGCGAGGGCGTAGCAGATGTTTGAAGATTTCATATACGTTCTTGGCAAGTACGATACCTGGCTATGGCGCGGCTTTTTGCTGACCATCGAGCTGCTGGTGATTTCGGTGACGCTTGGCACGCTTTTGGCCATTCCGTTGGCTGTGGCGCGTGTTTCGAAAAAGGTATGGATACAGGCCCTGCCCTTTGCCTTCATCTATGTGTTCCGTGGAACGCCGCTGATCGGGCAGTTGTTCATGATGTATTATGGCGTCGGGCAACTGATTGCCAACATCGACGGCATTCAAGATCACTGGACCTGGACCTATCTGCGCGACCCGTATTGGTACTGCCTGCTGACCTTCGTTCTGAACACGGCGGCCTATGTTCCCGAAATCATGCGTGGTGGCATCCAGAACGTGCCCAATGGTGAACTCGAAGCCGCCCGTGCATGCGGCATGTCGCCGTGGATTACCTATCGGCGCATTATCTTTCCCCGCATGTGGCAGATGATCTGGCCTGCCTACACCAACGATGTGATCTTTACCCTAAAGGCGACGTCGCTGGCATCGACCGTGACCATGATGGAACTGACCGGTGCTGCGCGTAAGATCGTTGCCCGTACCGCCCTTCCCTATGAGGCGTTCATATCGGCCGGTGTGATCTATTTGATTATCGTTTACTCTCTGACCTTTGGTTTCAAGGGGATCGAGCGCTATCTGCGTCGCAGTGAGCAGCGCAACGAACCCAAAACAGGCAGAGCAAAAGCAGCAACCTCGGCCTAAAAAATACCCGATCAAACCCGGTATTCGGAGATAGGCACCTGTCGGCGTGGCGTCGAAGGTGCTTTGATCCGGCCGGGTTGATTCGCCCCACGCCACCACCTTTCAGGATATCGAAATGCAAGAAGAACGCATTGAACTCGTCCGCCCGCAAATGGGCACATCGCGCGCTTTGACTGTGCGGCGCTTTGGCAAACCCGGCCAAGGTCCAAAGGCCTATTTTCAGGCTGCCCTGCACGCCGATGAATTGCCCGGCGTTATTACGCTGCACCATCTTGAGGCTCTTCTGAAAGAAGCCGACGCCAACGGCGACATCACCGGTGAAATCGTTGTTGTTCCCTTCGCCAATCCGATCGGTTTTACCCAGTATGTCGATATGAAGCCTCTTGGCCGGTTTGAAATGCGCAGTGGTCAGAACTTTAACCGTCACTATCCGGATCTGAGTGCGGCACTTATCAATGCTGTTGACGGCAAACTAGGTCAGGATTCCGAGGACAACGTTGAATTGATCCGGACCGAGTTGCGCCGCCTTATCAAGGAACACCGCAAGGATGTCAGCCCGCTGACAGACCTGCAGGATTTGCGTCTGACCTTGGCAGAGCTTGCGATTGATGCCGATTACGTCATGGACTTGCATTGCGACTGGGAAGCGCCGATGCATCTTTACATCAGCGACCATAACTGGCCGGATGCCGCGGATCTTTCGGCACAGATTGGATCGGAATGCAGCCTGATCGCAGAAATCAGTGGTGACAACCCGTTTGACGAGGCATTCAGCCGCCCCTGGGTCGAACTTCGCCGTGCCTATGGCGACAAATTCCCGATCCCGATGGCGACACTGGCCACCACGATCGAGCTGCGCGGTGATCGCGATGTGTATGATGAGTACGCAATCGCAGACGCCGCCAATCTGTTCAAGTTCCTGCAGCGCCGTGGCCTGATTTCCGGCGACCCGGGCCCACTGCCGGACGCCAAATGTGATGCAACCCCGCTTGCCGGTGTGGATCGCGTGATGGCGTCACATGGTGGCATGGTTGTTTTCGCGGTTGAGGCAGGCGCAAAAGTCAAAGCCGGTCAGGAGCTTGGTTATGTTCTTGATTGTGAAACCGGCGAAAAAACCCCGTTCACCAGCCGAACCGACGGGGTGCTGTATTCCCGTATTGGTATTCGGCTTGTCGTTCCGGGCGGATATCTGTGCTCGGTCGCGGGTGAGAAGCCGCTTGAAGGACGCGAAGGTCAGCTTCTTCTGTCGAAATAGAGGGCCTTTGACGTTTCCGCGTTCTGATTGAAACTGTATTTTGAGACGGATCGATTGATTGCCGAATGAAGGTTGGATACCCTTCAGGCCGTCGTTGATCCGTCTTTCTCATTCGGGCCAGATGGTCACCGATTTTGCCGATATTGACGAACCGCGCAGTGCGCGTTGCAAGGAATGTTTGATGTTCGATCCGAAAACTGTTTCAGAAGTCATTTCAGTTGCTAAGAACAAGGCCTTGGCAGACGCCGAGACGGCGCGTCGCGCGATTTCTGTTCTGGATTTGACCAGTCTGAATGATGATGACAATGAACAGATCATCGAAGCCCTGTGCAAACGCGCGCAAACGCCCGAGGGAAACACAGCAGCTGTTTGCGTCTATGCCCCGTTTATTGAAACCTCTTGGCGGGCACTGGGCCAGTCAGGTGTGAAAACCGCAACTGTGGTGAACTTCCCCGAAGGCGGCACCAATGCCCAGCGTGTCGCCGACGAGACCGCAAATTGCGTCTCCAAGGGTGCCGACGAGATCGATCTTGTCTTTCCCTACAAGGCGTTTCTTGAAGGCGATGTCGCGACCGCAACGGATGTTGTCGATGCCACGCGCACGGCGTGTGGGACCATGACCACCATGAAGGTCATCCTTGAAAGCGGCGAGTTTGATGACCTTGGCAAACTTTACGACGCCGCCCGGCTTGCTATCAAGCATGGTGCAAATTTCGTCAAGACATCAACCGGAAAGGTATCTGTCGGCGCAACGCCCGAAGCCGCGGTTGCGATGCTGACGGCCATTCGTGATGCCCGCGACGAGGATGGTATTGATGCCGGCTTCAAGGCATCTGGCGGAGTTAAGTCCACCGAGGACGCCGCCCTTTATCTGGCAATTGCCGATCACATCATGGGCGATGGCTGGGCAAAGCCGGAAACCTTCCGTTTCGGGGCAAGTGGCGTTTTGACCGCGTTGCTTGAAACCTGTGGTTCCAAACCGGGTGATGCACCGGCTGCGACTGGCAACTACTAGAATTTATGACTATCTGCTGGGCATCGCATTGCCCGGATAAGGTTTGAAGGAAGACATCAATGGCACGTGCCATCATTATCGTGGCGGACAGCTTCGGGATCGGTTCGGCACCGGACGCGGCAAAATTTGGTGATCAGGGTTCTGATACCCTTGGCCACATTGCAGAACAATGCGCCAAAGGCCTTGCCGATAGCGACAAGCGCAGTGGTCCGCTGAATGTGCCGAACATGGTCGCACTTGGTCTTGGCGAGGCCGCCAAGGATGCGACTGGTCGTGTCCCGCCTGGGCTTGATCATGGCGGTGCAATGATCGGCGCATTTGGCCATGCCAAGGAACTATCACGCGGCAAGGATACGCCAAGCGGTCATTGGGAAATTGCCGGTGTGCCGGTGGATTTCGACTGGGGTTATTTTCCCCTGACCGTCCCGACCTTCCCGGCGGAACTGACCGATGCCCTGATCGAACAGGCCAAATTGCCAGGCATTCTTGGCAACTGCCATGCATCGGGCACGACAATCATCGCAGAGCTTGGCGAAGAGCATATCAAAACCGGTAAACCGATTTGCTATACCTCGGCCGACAGTGTGTTTCAGATTGCCGCCCACGAGGAACATTTTGGTCTCGATCGCCTGTATGAAGTCTGTGAAATCGCCTTCAAACTGGTTGAACCCTACAATATCGGGCGTGTAATTGCCCGCCCATTTGTTGGTGAAACGCCTGCTGATTTCAAGCGGACCTCAAACCGTCGTGATCTTGCTGTTCCGCCCCATAAACCAACGCTGCTTGATCTGTTCAGCAAATCCGGTGGCAAGGTGATTTCGGTTGGTAAAATCGCCGATATCTATGCGCATCGCGGGATTGCCAAAAAGGTCAAGGCGTCGGGGAATATGGCGCTGTTTGATGCCATGATGAAAGAAATCGCCGAAGCCCCGGATAACAGCATTGTGTTCACCAACCTGGTGGACTTCGACATGGAATTCGGTCACCGTCGTGATGTCGCCGGGTATGCAAACGCGCTTGAGGAATTTGATGAACGAATTCCGGAACTACGTGCCGCGTTACAGCCCGGTGATCTGGTGATCATTACCGCCGATCACGGGTGTGACCCGACGTGGCGCGGCAATGACCATACACGCGAATTTGTTCCGATCCTCGCCTTTGGGCCGGCGATTGCCCCCGGGCCATGCGGGATGCGTGAAACCTTTGCCGATATCGGGCAAACGGTTGCCGACCATCTTGGGATTGCGCCGCTGGCGACGGGAACGTCTTTCTTGAATGGATAAAGTGGAATGAACTGGCAGTTCGGACAAAGTGAAGCTTCAAATTCGCCGATCAGGATCGAGGCGATTGTCGATACGATTTGTCCGTGGTGCTATATCGGCAAGAAGCGCCTTGAAAAAGCGTTGTCACGCGAAAAGCTTGATAACCTGATCATTCATTGGCGCCCTTTCCTGCTTAACCCGGATATGCCGAGCGGCGGCATTGATCGCAAACTTTATCTATCCGCAAAGTTCGGCGGAAGCGAAAGTGCCGAACGGGTTTACAAGGCGATCGAGGATGCCGGGGCAGTAGTCGGTATCCCGTTCAGGTTTGATCTGATCAACGTGACGCCGGATTCAACGGACTCTCATCGCCTGATCTACAAGGTGTGCGCAGAACGGCCCGCCGTTGGCAATGATTTGGTCGAAGATCTGTTTGTGGCCTATTTCCTTGAAGGTCAGGATATCGGCAATCATGAACTTCTGGCCGACATCGCAGTTCGCCATGGCGAAGACAGAAACGAAATTCTTGAATATCTTGCTGGAGATATGGATCGGGAATTTGTCACTCAGGAAAACCGGGTCGCGCATCAGATGGGTGTGACCGGTGTACCGTGCTTCCTGTTTAACAGCCGCCATGCCCTGTCCGGCGCACAGGAACCCGATATCCTTCAGCGTATGATCCGACTGGCGCGACAGGAAGAAATTCCGGTCTAAACAAGACCCCACTGAGAATTAAAAAAGGCGGAATAACAATTTGTTACCCGCCTTTTCTTTATGCGTTTTCTGCGATATCCGAAAGCCGTTTCATCAATCGTTTGAGGCCTTCAAGCCGGTCGGTCGGGCCATCCCAGCCTGCGGAATAGACGATCTTGTGATCCGGGCGCAGTCGGGCGACGCCAACCTGCTGCTGGATAAACCCAATCAACCCGGCCGGGTTCGGGAACTCGTTGTTTCGTAGCGTGATGAGTGCCCCTTTCGGGCCTGCATCAAGCTTCTCGATATTGGCAACCCGACACCATTGTTTGATGGTCACAACATCGAGAAGGTTTTCGACTTCCTTGGGCAATTTGCCAAACCGGTCAATCATTTCGGCGGCAAACTGGTCGACCTCTTCACGGGATCGCAATTCGGAAATACGGCGATAAAGCCCAAGCCGCACACCAAGATCCGGCACGTAGCGATCCGGGATCAGAACCGGCATACCGATATTAATCTGCGGGACGAAGCTTGCCTCTTCGGATGCATCAATTTCGCCCTTGGCCTCAGCCACGGCTTCTTCGATCATCTGCTGATAAAGCTCGATCCCGACTTCCTTGATATGGCCAGATTGCTCTTCACCAAGCAGGTTACCTGCCCCGCGAATATCAAGATCGTGGCTCGCCAGATTGAACCCGGCACCCAGACTATCAAGGGTCTGCATGACTTCCAGTCGCTTGAGTGCTGTTGCCGTCAGTTTCTTGCCATTGGGCAAGGTCAGGTAAGCATAGGCACGCTGCTTGGAGCGACCGATACGGCCACGCAACTGATAAAGCTGCGCCAAGCCGAACATGTCGGACCGGTGAATGATCATCGTGTTGGCGTTTGGAACATCAATACCGGACTCAATAATGTTGGTCGCAAGCAGCAGATCAAACTTACGGTCGGTGAAATCGGTCATGACCTGTTCAAGGTCACGCGCGCCCATCTGGCCGTGCGCCACATCAAACTTGATTTCCGGCACAAGGTTTTGAAGTTCCTTGGCAACCCGGTCAAGTTCATTGACCCTTGGGCAAACATAGAAAATCTGACCACCACGGTGGCGTTCGCGCAAGATGGCCTCGCGCACGACAACCGGGTCGTAGGGCGTGATATAGGTCCGGACCGCCAGACGGTCGACCGGCGGTGTGGCAATGATCGAAAGTTCCTTCACCCCGGTCAGGGCCAGTTGCAAGGTCCGCGGGATCGGTGTCGCGGTCAGGGTCAGGACATGCACATCGGATTTCAGTTCCTTCAGGCGTTCCTTGTGCTTGACGCCGAAATGCTGTTCCTCGTCAACGATCAGAAGACCAAGATCCTTGAAATGCACACCCGTACCCAAAAGTGCATGGGTGCCACAGACGATATCGACATGGCCGCTTTCTAGGTTCTCCTTGACCAGTTTGGCGTTCTTGCCGGTGACAAGGCGCGACAGCTGTTCAACCCGAACCGGCAGGCCTTCAAAGCGTTCCTTGAAATTCAGGTAATGCTGCCGACACAAAAGGGTCGTCGGCGCCACCACAGCCACCTGTTTGCCCGACATCACGGCGGCAAAGGCCGCGCGCATGGCGACCTCCGTCTTGCCAAAGCCAACATCGCCGCAAACAAGACGATCCATCGGCTTTCCGGCCGACAGGTCATCAAGGGTATCGCGGATGGCGCGTGCCTGATCCTCGGTCTCGGCAAACGGGAAGCCGGCGCAGAATTCGTCATAGGCGCCCTCAGGTGCCTGAAGCATGGCGCCCTTGCGCAGATGACGTTCGGCGGCAACCTTGATCAGCTTGCCTGCCATGTCACGGATGCGTTCGCGCAGCTTGGCCTTACGCGCCTGCCAGGCAACACCACCCAACTTATCAAGGATCGAGATGCCTTCGTCCGATCCATAACGCGACAGCACCTCGATATTCTCGACTGGAACAAACAGTTTGTCGCCGCCGTCATATTCAAGCTCAAGACAATCATGCGGGGCGCCGCCGGCCGTCACGGTTTTCAGGCCCAAATAGCGCCCGATACCGTGTTCAAGGTGGACAACAAGGTCGCCTTCGGAAATCTCGGACGCTTCGCGCAGGAAATTGTCGGCCTTGCGACGGCGTCCACCCGGGCGGCTCATGCGGTCGCCAAGGATATCCTGCTCGGTAACAAACCAAAGACCCTTGCGCCGGAATCCGCGTTCAATATCAAGGATCACCACGCCGACATGTTCAAAGGTCAGATCGTCGGTAACGTCTTCCCAGCATTCGCAGGTAACGACTTTGCCCACGCCATGTTCACGCAACAATGACACGATGCGATCACGCGATCCATCGGAATAGGCCGCGATAACAACCTGATTTTCCTTGCCGCGCTGTGTGGTGATGAAATCACGCAGTTCGTCATACAGATTGACGTCCGCACGCGCACGCACATCGCCGAAATCACGCCCTGCCCGCGCACCAAGATCGTAAATGCCGCGTTCGGGGTTTTCATCATCGTAATAGGGCGAGAATTCCAGAACCGGGCGGTCTGACAGCATGCGGTCAAACTCTGCCTGATCAAGATAAAGCCGTTCTGGCGGCACCGGTTTATAGACGTTGTCACCCGATAGCCCGCCGCCCTTGATATTGAGACGTGCCTGATAATAATCATCGATCATCTCAAGGCGATTTTCGATGACCTCGCCATATTGATAATCAAGGCTGACGATGGTTTCGGGCACATAGGCGAATATCGTATCCAACCCGTCATGAAACAGCGGCAGCCAATGTTCCATCCCGCCATATTTCAGGCCATTGGAAATTGATTCATAAAGTGGATCGGTCTGCGACACCGCGCCAAACAGCTCGCGATAGCTGCTTCGGAACCGCGAAATGCTATCCGGGTCAAGATAGACCTCGCCCACGGGTAAAAGGGAAATTTCCTTAACCTTGCCAACGGTGCGCTGGGTTTCGACATCAAAGCGACGGATGCTTTCGATCTCGTCACCAAAGAAATCAAGCCGCACCGGTTCCTTCATGCCCGGGGCAAAGATATCGACAATATCACCACGGACGGCGTAGTCGCCGGGCTCCATCACCTGTTCTGCGCGGTTATAACCCATGCGCTCGAAATAGGCGGTCAGCTCGGCGCGGTCGTATTCACTGCCAGCCTTGAACGCCAACTTCCCCTTGCGCATAACCTCAACGGTCGGGACACGCTGCATTGCCGCGGCGGCGGTTGTCAGAACAATACGGCCATTTCCGGCAGCGGATTCCTTGCTGTCGGCAAGGGTTGTCAGCGTTTCGACGCGCCGTGCGGTGACTTCCGAAATCGGTGAAACGCGGTCATAAGGCAGGCAATCCCACGCCGGCAGCGTCAGGACTTCGATTTCACCGGCGAAGAATTGCAATGCTTCGGCCAGTTGAGCCATGCGCTTGTCATCGCGCGCCACATGAAGAACGGTCTTGTTCTTGCCCGCACTATCAAGCAGTTCACGCAGGATCAGGGCGTCTGCGCCTTCCGGCACACCGCCTACCCGTTTGCGACCATTGGTCGATATGATTTCTTTGAGTTTGTTCAATGTCTTGTCAGGCGTTGCTCAGGTCCCGGATCATGCGCAGGACATCCGTGTCATACTGTGCAGGTGCCGCTTCCTTGCCGGTTGCCCATTTGAAGAAATCGGCATCCGGTACTTCGTTGATCAGGATTTCAAATCTATCAAGTTGTTCTGCCGTCAGGGTCGCCAGATGCTTGTCCATGAAACGCCCCATCAGGATATCGTTCTCCTTGGTGCCACGATGGCTTCCACGGAACAGCAGCTTCTTACGGCGCATTTCAAGGTCCGATACGGTGTCGGTCATTCTTCGATCTCCTGACTTCCTGTGCAGCGCCTTGCGGGCGGCCACTGCAGCCTGTTCTGTGGCATGGTTTGTACGGCAAAATCTCCTACGGGTCCATGCCGTGATCGGGTCATTTTGTATCAAATGATGACTTGATGGTTGTGGCGGGATAGTTTTGTTGTATACCCGTGCCATAAACGCAATTGTTCTGTTAACGTTCTCATCGAAAGTTTCAACGAAAACCGACATGCGCCCGGAAATTCTGTTCCCGCTTTTTGCTGAAATTGACACGCTGGCCGGTATCGGTCCGCGGCTAAAGCCGCTGGTATCGCGCCTGATTGGCGGGGAACATGTAGCAGATCTGCTTTGGCATTTGCCATCGGGCATTATTGATCGCCGGTTTTCGCCGGATCTTTCCGACACCATCGACGGGTCGGTCGTCACCGTGGATGTCTGGGTCGAATGCCATGAGCCCGCCCCCAATCGTCGTCGCCCCTATCGCGTGATCTGCAAAACGCAAAGCGGCACGCTTGTTTTGGCGTTTTTCAATGCGCGAGCCAAATACCTCAATGACGTTTTGCCGGTTGGTGAGAAGCGGATTGTTTCGGGTAAGATCGATCATTATCGCGGGGAATATCAGATCACCCATCCCGACCGGATTGGTACAGAGGCCGAGCGTGCTGAAATCCAGACGGTTGAGCCGATCTATCCGATGTCGGCCGGGGTTACGGGCAAGACGCTGACCAAGGCGGTGCGCGGTGCGCTTGAAACGCTTCCCGATTTGCCAGAATGGCATGACCAGGCACTGGTTGCGCGCCATAAATGGCCCGATTTGAAAACCGCACTATATACCATCCACAATCCGCAAGATGAAACTGACCTGTCACCCGATCATCCTGCCCGCAAGCGGCTTGCCTATGACGAGTTGCTGGCCAATCAACTGGCGCTGACATTGATCCGGGCAAAGATGCGCAAACTTGGCGGGCGTGTGACCAAGGGGGATGGACGCCTGCGTGCAGCACTTGGTGACCACCTACCCTTTGCCATGACGAGCGCGCAGCAACGCGCACTTGGCGATATCTATGACGATATGGCAAGCGAAGGCCGCATGCTCCGCCTGTTGCAGGGCGACGTTGGATCGGGCAAGACCGTGGTGGCCTTGATGGCGATGTTAAATGCCGTTGAATGCGGACGTCAGGCCGCCCTTATGGCGCCGACAGAAATTCTGGCCCGCCAGCATTTTGAAACGATTTCGCCGCTTTTGGAGAAAATTGGCATCAAATGCGCCATTCTGACAGGCCGCGATAAGGGCAAGTCGCGCAAGACCGCGCTTGAAGGCTTTGCCAATGGGGACGTCCAGATTGCGGTCGGAACGCACGCCCTGTTTCAGGATGACGTGATGTTCCACGATCTTGCCTTTGCGGTTGTCGATGAACAGCATCGCTTTGGCGTGCACCAGCGCCTTATGCTAGCAGGCAAAGGTCAGGCGGTTGATGTGTTGGTCATGACCGCGACACCTATTCCACGCACGCTGACCCTGACCGCCTTTGGCGATATGGAAGTTTCAAGGCTGGATGAAAAGCCACCGGGGCGTAAACCGGTTGATACCCGCGTACTGCCGATCGACAAGGTAGATGATGTCATTTCCGGTATCGGGCGTGCGATGCGCAGCGGCACCAAGATTTATTGGGTCTGTCCATTGGTCGAGGATTCCGAGGTTCTGGACCTGCAAGCCGCCGATGAACGGCACCGGGTGCTGGCAGAACTGTTTGGTCAGGATCGTGTTGGCCTTGTCCATGGCAAGATGAAGGGCAAGGAAAAGGACGAGGTGATGGAAAAGTTCGCCCATGGCGATACGTCCATCCTGGTTGCAACCACTGTGATCGAGGTCGGGGTGAATGTGCCCGAAGCAACGATTATGGTGATTGAACATGCTGAACGCTTTGGCCTTGCCCAGCTTCATCAGCTTCGCGGGCGGATTGGCCGTGGGGATGCGGCATCGACCTGTTTGTTGCTGTATGGCAGCCCGCTTGGACAGGTTTCCAAGGCGCGCCTCAAGATCATGCGTGAAACCGAAGACGGCTTCGTCATTGCCGAGGAAGACCTGAAACTCCGCGGCGCGGGCGAGGTTCTTGGCACCCGTCAAAGCGGCCTTCAGGAATACCGGCTGGCCAATCTTGAGCTGCATGGTGATTTGCTGGCGATTGCGCGTGATGATGCGCGCCTGATCGTTGAACGTGATCCCGATCTACAGAAGGCGCGCGGCGATGCATTGCGTCTGTTGTTGTATCTGTTTGAACGCGATGAAGCGGTTCGATATTTCCGGTCCGGATAACAAAGACGAAGGGCGCACCGGTTGGATGCGCCCTTTTAAGTTTCAAGCCATTAGAGGCAGCGGTATCACGCGTCTTCGGGCGTTTTACCGTCCTTTGACTTCGGCTCGGACGTTTTGGATGTTTCCATCCGTGCCGGAATGTCACGCGATACCAGAATCGGAACATTTTCCTTTTCACGCAACGTATCGACATCCTCGTAGGTCTTGGCGGCGACCTGCGGATGATTGCGTTGTTCGGCCGGGCGACGATCCGGCGGGGTTACGATACCGCCTGACATCACCATTTTAATGGCCTCTTCGACCGTCATATCAAGGATGACAACATCCCGGCGCGGAACGAACAACAAAAAGCCCGATGTCGGGTTTGGCGTGGTCGGCAGGAAGATGTTGATGACCTTGTCTTCGGTCAGGTTTTGCACCTCACCTGTGGTCTCGCCGGTGATAAAGCCAATCGCCCACATCCCGCGGCGTGGGTATTCCAGAAGCACCGCCTGACGAAAAGCATTCGACTGGTTGGCTAGAACCGTTTCGAGGATCTGCTTAACCGCACCATAGATGCTGCGTACCGCCGGAATGCGGCCAAGAATCCGTTCATAAAGCTTGATTAACGCCCGACCGGCAAAGTTTGTCGTGAACCAGCCAACTACGGTGATGAAAACGATAATGACCAACAGGCCAAAGCCTGGGATCCCGTATTCCTGATAACCGACGGGAAGATAGGATTCCGGATTGTAGTGCGCCGGGATCAGCGGGATGACTTTGCTGTCGACGAATTCAATAAACCACCAGGCAAGCCCGAAGGTAATCGCAAGAGGCGCGCTGACCAGCACACCAGTAAGGAAATAGGCTCTTATCCGGGCAAACATACCAGGGCTTGGGAGGACATGCTCCGAACCTTTGTTTTCCGGATCATCGTTATCGTCGCGCTTGGCGTTCATTGAGCACCTGTGCAGAAGAGCCAAATGTCAAAAGCCGAAACTTGAGATTAGTCTTTGGCTTTTGGTCATTGTACGTGAGAATATGGCAAAGCTGGGACTTAAAGCCGGGTTATTCCCGCTTATTAAAGTGATAGCAGTATTCAAGTTTGCGGTGCAACCAACAAACCGTAATTTGCAGATCAGAATTGTTGTGGAGACGTTTTGCAGGTCTGGATTGTTGAATATATTTACGATGATGAAGGTTCGGTCGGGATAAAGACGGCCAAGGTTCGTGCTCCTGATTACGAAACCGCGCGGCAGTTCGCCATCGGTGACGCGCCATCGAAAGATTTTGTGATGTCACTCCATCCGGAGTCAGAAGAACAGTTTCTTGGAACACCCGGTATTCGTGCCCGAGAAATGACCGGCAAGGTCGTACATGAGGTCCCTGACCCGGACGATGATTTGGAAGAAGACGATGACGATTACTGAACTTGATCAGCGAACCTTTTTACCGCGTCCTCTTGTCGGTGTTGGTGCCGTTGTCTGGCACAAGGACCATGTTCTTTTGATCCAGCGCGGCAAGGAACCGCATGCCGGCACCTGGAGCCTTCCGGGCGGTGCGCAGGAGCTGGGCGAAACGGTGCGCGACGCCGTTTGCCGCGAAGTTCTGGAAGAAACCGGGGTCAAAATCTCAAGCCCGATCCTGGTCGATGCGGTAGACATGATTTCCACCAATGATGACGACAAGGTCGAATATCACTACACGCTGATTGATTTTGTCGCGGTGGCGCTTAATCCCGATATCACGCTTGGGGGTGATGCGGCTGACGCCAAGTGGGTCAGCGTCAAGGAAGTGACCAAATACGCGCTTTGGAACAAGACCATTGAAGTTATTGCGAAATCACGTGATGTGCTCTCATCCGGATGACCCGCTGAAAAGCTGAGCAAGACGAACGGAATGAGAAAAAGGCGGCACCCACTAGGATGCCGCCTTTTGATTTGGTCTATTTAAGCTTTGTTACGCTGCTGAATGCTGCGTCAGGACGCTTTCCTGAATTTTCTTGAAGGCGCGTGCTTCAAGCTGACGGACGCGTTCACGGCTGACGCCGAAACGTTCACCAAGCTTTTCCAGCGTGATCGGATCATCGCTGAGGAAACGGGCCTTGATGATTTCCTGTTCACGTTCAGGCAATTCGCCAAGTGCGTTTTTCAGCATGCCGTTATGAAGAACACGTTCTTCGGCATCGGCAACCAGTGCTTCCGGGCTCGGTGCGTCAGACGACAGGGTATCAAGATATTCCATCCCCTCGTCTTTCGGCATCGGCGTATTGAGCGAGAAATCGCGCGCCGCAAGACGGCGGTTCATTTCAAGCGCTTCACGACCGGTCACACCAAGTTTTTCGGCAACCTGATCAGCTTCCTCTGGCGAAAGTTCACCATTGTCATAAATGTTAAGCTGACGCTTGGCTTTACGCAGGCTAAAGAACAGTTTCTTCTGTGCTGCCATGGTGCCGAGTTTGACCATCGACCAGCTTTGCAGGATGTATTCAGTCACCGCAGCACGGATCCACCACATCGCATAGGTCGAGAGGCGGAAACCACGTTCCGGATCGAACTTCTGCACCGCACGCATCAGGCCGGTATTGCCCTCTGCGACAAGGTCCGCCATCGGCAGACCATAACCGCGATAACCAAACGCGATCTTGGCAACAAGACGCAGGTGACTGGTAACAAGTTTGTGGGCGGCCTCGGTGTCATCATGGTCCTGATAACGGTGGGCCAGCATATATTCTTCGTCCGCCGTAAGCATCGGGAATTTCCAGACTTCACGGAGATAGCCCGAGAAACCCTCTTCCTGGGAAACGGCAGGTAATTTAATGGCGCTCATTCTATGTCCTCCTGAGAGGTTTACACGTCGGCATCTATTCTTAATACGGAGTCCGTCAGAAGCTAGATGACGTGCAAACACTATCGGTTGTGAATTAATTCACGTGGACGACCGGATTTTGTCAGAAAAGAAGCGTGGTCCGGTCGTAACTCATTCCAAGGTCACCTATGGAAGAGGACAGTAGACGCATATAAGAAGTTCATTCATCGTGTCTCATCCTTACTCGAAGCAAATCGACAATTTACATGTCCGCCAATTGGCCGGACGTTGATCCGGCGGTGCCTTTGGGCCCCCACCCGCATTTATTAATATATCTAAACCCGACCAAATTCGTCAAGAACTTCTGACCAGTGTTTCAGTTATATTAATCACTCAATATCAGCATCCTAGCAATTATAACCGACAAAAACAGTCGGGTAAGTAAAATGCCGATCCTTCACGCTAGGATCGATATACGGCGAAACAAAGGCAATTTGTGCATGTGTAAAGGTTCAAGGCGAAATTCCGGGGCTTGGCAAAGTGGCGTGCCAGTGGCCCCTGCTGTATTGTGACTTCAAAATGCCATTTGACCGGAGTTCATCATGCCAACCTTACCAGCAGACACTTTATGCCCCTGTGGCAGCCTAAAACAGTACGGCGTCTGCTGTGAGAAGTATCATTCCGGGACGGCAAGTGCCGAAACGGCCGAAAAATTGATGCGATCACGCTACTCTGCCTTCGTGCTGCGCAATGGGGACTACCTATTATCAACGCTTGCAGAGGAAAATCGTTCCGGCTTTGATGCAGAAAGTATTGCGCAGGACACAACGCGCTGGACTGGATTGGACATCATTGAATGCGTTGCTGGCGATATTCTTGATCAAACCGGAATCGTGGAATTCGTTGCCCATTTTGATGAGAACGGCAAACAACACCAACTGCACGAGCGATCCAATTTCGAACGTCGTGACGGCAAGTGGTTCTATGTTGACGGGATATTTCCGGGCGTGAGCCAAAGCAACGCGTCGTCAGTCAAAGCCGGTCGAAATGATCCCTGCCCTTGTGGATCGGGCAAAAAATTCAAAAAATGCTGCGGCTAGCCCACAAATTCCAGTGCCCATTGATGAAATGGCCGAAGTAAGCTTTCATGGGCTTCTTTGTATGGCATCCAGACCAGTTCGTGATCCTGATCGACCGGAGGACCAAGCTTTTCAGTTAATTCGCACAGGAAAAAGGTAGCACGCTTAAGGCGATATCGATCCTTGGCCGGGTTATTGACATATTGCGACGCAAAACCGAGCCGCGAGATGATGCGCGCCCGATAACCCGATTCTTCATAGGCTTCACGACAAAGCGCGTCCTGTTCGCTTTCACCGTTTTCAACGCCGCCGCCAAGAAGAACAATACCCTTGGGGGTGCGCGCAACGGCAACGTCGCCGTTTTCGCGTTTGATCACGGCATAGACACAGTCCTGTACGTTATAGCTTTGCCCCACGCGCGGGGTTCCAAATATTGGACCGGTCAACAGGTCTTCCTTGTTTCGCGATTGGCTGAATTCTCGTTCTTAAATCAGATTTTATCGCTTGGTTATAGTCTTGTAGACCAACTTCAGGTGATTTTGTGATGGACGCGTCGGGATGGTTACACGAAGAACCTCACCAAAACAAATCCCCCCAAAACAACCAGCGTTTCGGAGGGATTTTAGATCGATATCATTAAGCGATTGCTTAGAACGGGATCTCGTCATCGAGGTCCGGGGCACCAGCCGGTGCGGATCCACCACCGGAAGAACCACCATTGCCCCAACCAGCGTCAGAACCGCCGCCGTAGCCGCCACCACTATCCTGGCCGCCGCCATAGCCACCACCAGAGGATGAACCGCCACCCATGCCGCCGCCTTCGCCGCGGTTATCAAGCATGGTCAGGTTGGAGTTGAAGCCTTCAAGCACAACTTCGGTGGTGTAGTTGTCTTTGCCATCCTGCCCCTGCCATTTGCGGGTACGAAGCTGGCCTTCGATATACAGCTTGCTGCCTTTTTTCACAAAGCGCTCAACGACATCGGCAAGGCCTTCGTTGAAAACAACGATGCGATGCCATTCGGTGCGCTCGCGGCGCTCACCGGACTGACGGTCACGCCACTGTTCGGAGGTTGCGATGCTGAAATTGGCGATCTTTTTGCCAGCCTGGGTAAACCGGATTTCAGGATCGCGGCCAAGGTTCCCGACGAGAATGACTTTATTGACACTGCCAGCCATGGGTTATCTTCCAAAGTTTGTGTTGTCCGCTGTCCCGATTGGTCGGGACTTGTGGGTTATCATTGCGCAAAAATGCGCTGCATTAAAGTTTCAAGTGCAATGCGATCCGTTTCATCGAACGAATTGTGCTCGACACTATCGACGTCAAGCACGGCGATCAACTGTCCATCCGCATTGATCACCGGCACGACAATCTCGGAATTGGTCCGGCTGTCGCACGCAATATGACCAGGAAAAGCGTGAACGTCCGCGACCACCTGCGTTTCGCGGGTTGATGCGGCTGCACCACAAACACCGCGACCAAACGGGATACGAAGACAGCCAAGCGTGCCCTGATAAGGCCCGACGACAAGTTCGTTTTCCTTTTCCGGATCAACATTATAGAAGCCCGTCCAGAAGTAATAGTCGAACTTTTGCGATAAGACGCACGATACGGTCGCCATCAGGGCGGGAACGTTGGTTTCGCCTTCGGTGATGCTGATCAGTTCTTTTTGCGCTTCTTCGTAAAGCGCCTTTTTCTGGTCGGTCTGCACATCAAACTCCCTTAACTTTCGCGCATAGGAACTACCCCGTTCACCCTGTGTGAGACAAGGGTAAAGTGCCCCAATCCGAAAACAAAAACGCCTCTGACAGTCTGAATTTGTCAGAGGCGTTTGGTGTTAGCTGATCTGGTTTAATCAGATGCGCTGACCGCTTTCGATGTCAAACAGATGGATTTGCGACGCAGGAACCGAAAGGCTTAATTTTTCACCCTTTTCGAACTTGTGTGTTCCCTGCAAACGCAACGTGACATTGTCTGCATTGGCCCCGAAATCGAGATAAGCCAGCGTTTCTGCGCCAAGAGACTCCACCATGCGCACACCGGCATTAATCCGCCCTTCCCCGTCTTTGAGAAGTTCCAGATGTTCCGGGCGAATGCCAACCGTGACATCGCGACCAGCCTCGACGTCATGATCAAGATCAAGCATCACGCCATCCCCCACCGTGACGTGTTTTTTGTCATCAGACACTTTGCCCTTCAGGAAGTTCATCGCGGGCGAGCCGATGAAACCTGCGACAAACTGGCTGGCCGGCTTTTCGTAGATATCAATCGGGGTTCCGATCTGCTCCGCAACGCCGCCATTCATGACGATCAGACGATCGGCAAGGGTCATGGCTTCTACCTGGTCGTGGGTGACATAGACCGATGTGATACCAAGCCGCTGTTGCAGGTTCTTGATTTCGAGGCGCATATCGACACGCAGTTTGGCATCAAGGTTTGAAAGCGGCTCGTCAAACAGGAAGACTTTGGGTTGACGAACAATCGCGCGGCCCATGGCAACGCGCTGGCGCTGACCACCAGATAGTTGGCGCGGTTTGCGCTCAAGATGATCTTCCAGCTGAAGAATGCGGGCGGCTTCGCGGACCTTGGCATCGATTTCTGCCTTGCTATAGCCGCGGTTTTTCAGGCCATAGGCCATGTTGTCGTAGTTGTTCATGTGCGGATAAAGCGCGTAGTTCTGGAACACCATGGCGATGTCGCGATCTGCGGGTGCGACGGTGTTAACGACCTTATCATCAATGATGATTTCGCCATCCGAAATCCCTTCCAGACCGGCGATCATGCGCAGCAGTGTCGATTTGCCACAGCCAGACGGCCCGACAAGGACGGTGAACTCGCCATGTTCGATTTTAAGGTCAATGCCGTGAATGGCCTTGAAGCCGTTCGGGTAGGTTTTCTGGGCCTGATTAAGCGTTACAGTTGCCATCTTGGTTATCCTGTATTCGGATCAATTATTTTCAATGCAGGGATCAGGGAAGACCGGTTATTTTTCCGTCTCAACCAGACCCTTGACGAACATGCGCTGGAAGATGACCACCACCAGTACGGGTGGGACCGATGCCATGATTGTCAGTGCGAATGCCTTGGGGAACTGAGGTATCTGTCCGCCCTCATACAGCGAATTGTATACCTGCTTGATCCCGATCACGATGGTATAGAGCTGATCATCGGTAGTCATCAGGAGCGGCCAAAGATACTGGTTCCAGCCAACCACAAACATGATGATGAAGATCGCAGCAATCATGGTCACCGACAGGGGAACCAAAATGTCGATGAAGAACCTGATCGGCCCTGCCCCGTCCAGCCTTGCTGCTTCAAGAAGTTCGTCCGGGACCGACCGATAAAACTGCCGGAAAAAGAACGTTCCAGTTGCGGACGCAATCAGCGGCAGGATCAGACCGGTATAGGTGTTGAGCAGCCCAAGGTTCGCCACGACCTCATAGGACGGGACGATGCGCACTTCGAGCGGCAACAGAAGTGTTGAGAAAATAATCCAGAACAGCGGCACAGCCAGCTTGAAGCGGAAATAGACAATCGCATAGGCCGCCATCATCGAAATGATGACTTTGCCGATCGCAAAGCCAAGTCCAAGCACCATACTGTTAAACAGCATCTCAAGCGCCGTCACCCTGCCCTTTGTCGCCTCTGCATCAAACAGGATCGCGCCATAGTTGGTAAAGAACTCCCCACCTGGCAAGAATTGCAGGCCATTCTGGAAGATATACTCGCGGGTGTGGGTTGATGACGCAAAGGCGATCCAGACCGGAAGGATCATGAAAAGTGAGCCAAGCACCAGAATGGTGTGGTTGGTAAAAATACGCCATTTGGACTGATACATGATGACGTTCCCCCTTAATAATGCACTTTGCGTTCGATGAAGCGGAACTGGAACACGGTCAGGACACTGACCATGATCATCAGCAAGACTGACTGCGCAGCACTGCCGCCCATATCCGCGCCAAGGAAGCCATCGACATACACCTTGTAAACAAGGGTAGCGGTTGAACCACCCGGGGCACCTTTCGTTGAAACATCGATAATGCCGAACGTTTCGAAAAAAGCGTAAGTCAGGTTGATCACCAGCAGGAAGAAGGTCGTCGGTGCCAGAAGCGGGAATGTGATGGTCCAGAAGCGACGCTCAGGACTCTTGCAGTCAATGGTCGCTGCTTCCTGAACCGACTTCGGAATCCCCTGAAGGCCTGAGAGGAAGAAGATGAAGTTCACACTGACCTGTTTCCAGACCGCGATCAGAATGACGATGAAGGCCGCGTCATTGGCGTTTTCGATGTGGTTGAATTCAAACCCGAAACTGTTGAAGGCCTTATAGAGGTCCCCCATCAACGGGTTGAACATCATGATGCCAAGAAGGCCCGCCACCGGCGGCGCAATGGCATAGCCCCACATCAGAAGCGTTTTATAGGATTTTGCCCCGCGGATGGCCTCGTCGGCACGCACTGCGAGAAACAGTGAAATCGCGATCGAAAGCACGGAGACAAGAACGGAAAACACGACGGTAAAGATGGCAGATCGTGTCCACGAACTGCTTGTCAGCACATCTTCAAAATTGCGGAACCAGACGAACTGCGAAGACATGCCAAAGGCGTCTTCAAGCAAAAACGACTGATACAGCGCCTGGGCCGCAGGCCACAGGAAAAATATGGAAATAATCAGAATTTGGGGTGCGATAAATAGGTATGGCACCGCGCTGTGTTCAAATTGTACGCGCTTCATCGGGAACGCAACCTCAGAGCAAAATCAGAAAATGCAAAACAGGGCGGCCAAATCATCGGCCGCCCCGCTTTGGCGAAAAGCAGATTAGTTCGAGTAGGTATCGTTGAAGCGCTTCAGCAGACCGTTTGCTTCTTCTTCGATGGTCGCAAAGGCAGCATCAACGGTTTCTTCGCCGTTCATGATCTTGTCGACTTCACGATAAATCACTTCGCGGATCTGAACATAGAAGCCAAGACGGTAACCCTTGGTCCATTCGCCACCTTCTTCAGAAAGCTGGGTGATGCCGACTTCTGCATCCGGGCTTTCCTTGTAGTAGCCATCTTCTTTGGCCAGCTCATAGGCGGCATTGGTGATCGGGACATAACCGGTTTCTTTGTGCCAGTAGTACTGGGTTTCCGGCTTGGTCAGGAATTTGAAGAATTCGGCAACGCCGGCATCCTGCGCGGCATCATGACCGGAGAATGCGAACAGTGCTGCACCACCGATAAAGGTCGATTTCGGTGCATCGCCGGTACCTTCCCAATACGGAAGGGTCGATGCGCCAAAGTCAAACTGTGCGGACTTGCGAAGGCCACCAAACGAACCGGAAGAACCGATCCACATTGCGACCTGCTGCTGCACGAACGCGTCCTGGTTCGCACCCCATGCGCGGCCATAATAGCCATAGTAACCCGCGTCTTTCCAATCCTTGACGTGCTGCCAGTGATCTTTCAGAGCGTCATTGTTATAAAGGATTTCAACATCGGTGCTGTCATAACCGTTGTTGGCGGTTGCCATCTGCAGGTTGTGACGCGACATGAAGTTTTCGAAGAAGATCCACGGGCTGTGCGACTGCGCAAGCGCGGTGTAACCAGCTTCTTTCAGCTTCGGAGCAGCAGCTTCGAATTCCTGCCAGGTTTTCGGAACATCAACACCTGCTTTGTCCAGCGCTTCTTTGTTGTAATACAGAAGCGGGGTCGAGCTGTTGAACGGCATGCCGATCATCTTGCCGTCTGAATCGGCATAGAAGTAACGAACACCCGGGATGTAATCATTGATGTCGAAATTGACGTTGTTTGCTTCAAGCAAATCCTGAACCGGCTTAACAGCGCCTTTGGCGTTAATGATGGTTGCAGCACCTGCGTCGAAGATCTGGATGATGTTCGGCTGGTTCTTCGCGCGGAACGCTGCGATGCCGGCCGTCATGGTGTCTTCGTAGCCGCCCTTGTTGATGGATACGAGTTTGTATTCATCCTGGCTCGCGTTGAAGTCTTCGGTGATCTGGTTGACAACGTCGCCAAGTGCGCCGTCCATTGCATGCCACCAGGTGATCTCGGTTGCAGCCTGTGCAGTGTTGCCAATGGCAAACACGGCAGCAGCAGCCATCAGTGTTTTGCGGAACATGGTCAAGTAACTCCCTATTGAAAACTTGGCACGGAACGCCGCCCGTAATTCGGCGACCGGCTAGGCGTTCGTTTTGTTCTTGAGGACCGTTTTGCTCAAGTGACAGTTTTCGGAAACTTACTTTTGATGTGCGAATGGGCGGCGAAATGACACAAAACTCGCCAATAAATGATCAAGTGAACATCGTATATGTTCACTATGAAGCTCATCGCGGGCGCAGTTTTGAAAAGATCAAAGATCCAGTGTTTGCCTGGTGTTCCGGCAACCAGGCAGCGAAAGTGCCGTGAAATAGAGAGATGCACCAGACGCCGAGTGTTGCAGACAAGTGAAAGTTTTGCGACCAAACCATGAAGATCGTCCAGCGACGCTTATGGTTAACCTTGTTGTATGGAATGTTCGTGTTCGAATATTTCGCCGGTCCGCGAAAATGGGCGGTGCAGACGACTTCTTCACAATTGTTCGTTAAGGTCGTTGCCGCTATCAAATCATCCAATTACGATGCCCAACCGTCCACGACCGCAGGGCTGATCCTGCGACCACCGTACTTGGATACGCAGCAACCGGAGACCCAGGCGTGAGTGACTTTGCCATATCAAATGCCCGACTCTTTGACGGAACACGCTTCCTGTCCGGGCATTCTGTTCTGGTCGCGAATGGCAAGATCGACGCAATTATTGCGGATAGCGATCTACCAGCTGGTATCAAAACAATAGATGGCAGTGGCCAAACCCTCTCCCCCGGTCTGATTGATCTGCAGGTTAATGGCGGCGGCGGTGTCTTGCTGAATGATGCACCCGATTTTGAAACCATTAAAACCATGGTCGCTGCGCATCGCCGGTTTGGCACGACATCCATGCTACCAACCCTGATTACCGATTCTCGTGACACGATGGAGGCCGCGATTGCCGCCGTTCAAGGCGCGCTGGATAACGGCGCTGCCGGTGTCATCGGTATTCACCTTGAGGGACCGTATCTTAATCTAAAGCGCCGTGGTGTGCATTCGGTCGACCAGATCAGGCCGATGGAGCCTGATGCAATCGAACTCGTCTCCCGGCTTCGGAATGGATGCACTTTGGTAACCCTTGCGCCGGAACTGCTTGATAAAGGTGTAATCGCAAAGCTCGTTGCCCGCGATGTTCGTGTTTGCGCCGGACACACCGCGGGCACCTACGACGATATCATGTCGGCAATCGATGAAGGCATGCAGGGTTTTACGCATCTATTTAATGCCATGAGCCCCCTGAGCCATCGGGAGCCGGGTGTTGTCGGTGCAGCCCTTTCTGATGATCGTACATGGTGTGGCCTGATTGCGGATGGGTTTCACGTCCATCCTGCCGTAATAAAAACCGCCGTACGTGCCAAAGCCAAGGGCAAGATGATGTTGGTCACCGACGCCATGCCAACGGTTGGCGCCACCGATAAACGCTTCAAGCTGGGTGATGAGGAAATCATCGCAGTTAATGGGCGGTGCGCGCTTGCGGATGGGACGTTGGCGGGTTCGGACCTTGATATGATTTCAGCTGTGCGCAATTGCATGGAAATGGCCGAAATCGGGCTTGGTGAAGCACTTCGCATGGCGTCGCTTTATCCAGCGGAGTTCCTGGGGCTTGGTCATATTCTCGGGCGCTTGGCACCTGGCTATCAGGCCGATATGATCTTGTTTGATGATCAGTTCAATGTGACGCGAAGCTGGATCAAGGGCGTGCAACAGAGTTACGCCTGAGCAAACGCAATATTTTCCGAAAGTCTATGACGGAAAGCCTTGACCTGAGACAGCATTTCGAAGATGCATTGGGCTCTGTAACAGTTTGTATGCAGGGTCTTCAGGTGATTTTGCTGCTGATCTGTTTTTACTCTGACCCCCAGGAGGAGTACCCACATGCCTTCCGTTAAACCCGGTGTTGTTACCGGTGCTGCCTATCGCGAACTCGTTTCTGCCTGCAAGCAGGACGGTTACGCCCTTCCCGCCGTCAATATTACGTCTTCAAGCACGATGAACGCAGCCCTTGAAGCTGCTGCAAATGCCGGTTCTGACATTATCATTCAGCTTTCGAATGGTGGTGCACAGTTCTTTGCCGGCAAGGGCATCAAGGACGCTGCTGCGGCCCGTGTTCTCGGCGCCGTATCTGCTGCGCGTCATGCACAGCTTCTGGCCGAACATTACGGCGTTGCTGTTGTAATGCATACCGACCACGCAAACCGCAAGTTTGTGCCATGGGTCGATGAAATGCTGAAATGGAGCGAAAAGGCCTATGCCGAAACTGGCAAGGCGCTATACAGCTCTCATATGCTGGATCTGTCCGAAGAATCCGTCGAAGACAACCTTGCGACCTGCGAGACCTTCCTGAAACGGATGTCCGCCATCGAGATGAGCCTTGAGATCGAACTGGGCGTCACCGGTGGAGAAGAAGACGGTATCGGGCATGAGCTTGATACCTCGGTTGAGGAAATCGATCCGCGCCTTTACACCCGCCCGGAAGAAGTCGAAGAAGCTTATCGTCGTCTCTCGCCGCTTGGTCACTTCTCGGTCGCGGCGGCGTTTGGCAACGTGCACGGCGTTTACAAGCCGGGCAACGTGAAGCTCCGCCCAGAGATCCTTCTGGAAAGCCAGAAATACGTGGCTGAAAAGCACGGTCTGGGTGATCGCCCGCTCGACTTCGTATTCCATGGCGGTTCCGGTTCGGAAAAAGAGAAAATCGAAGAAGCTGTCAGCTATGGCTGCTTCAAGATGAATATCGATACCGATACCCAGTTCGCCTATGCCCGCCCGGTTGGCGAGTATGTCGAAGCCAACGCACGTGCGTTCCAGTATCAGGTCGACCCGGAAACCGATCAGCCCTACAAAAAACAGTATGATCCGCGCGTCTGGATCCGCGAAGCTGAACTGTCGATGGCAGCACGCCTCGAAGAAGCTTTCAAGGATCTCGGTGCAACCGGTCGTACGGTTACCAAAGGCTAAGCCAGATCAAAAACCTGACCGTTCCGGTCACAGGATTTATGAAGCCCGCCGGTCTTGTTCGGCGGGCTTTTTCGTGGCTTTGTCATGCATCGGGTTGTTAATTGCGGATCTCCTGACAAATACTGACAGGAACTGTCAGGGGTGCGCTTGCGTATAGCTTACGGCTCCTCTATACACTTTCCGAACAATTCAGGAACAAAAGGCCCGACATGCTGACGAAAATCTCGGTTCGCGGTGCGAAAGAACACAACCTTCAGAACATTGATGTTGAACTGCCGCGCGATTCCCTTGTGGTGATTACCGGTCTGTCGGGATCAGGCAAAAGTTCTCTGGCCTTTGATACGATCTATGCCGAAGGTCAGCGCCGCTATGTCGAAAGCCTGTCGGCCTATGCCCGCCAGTTCCTTGAGCTAATGCAAAAGCCCGATGTCGAATATATCGACGGGCTGTCACCAGCCATTTCTATCGAACAAAAGACGACCTCGAAAAACCCGCGTTCGACCGTCGGCACCGTGACTGAGATTTATGACTATATGCGTCTGTTGTGGGCGCGTGTCGGTATCCCCTATTCGCCCGCCACAGGTCTGCCGATTGTCAGTCAGACCGTTTCGCAAATGGTCGACCGCGTGATGGAGATGGAGGAAGGTACGCGTCTTTACCTTCTGGCCCCGATCGTGCGTGGCCGTAAAGGTGAATACAAAAAAGAACTGCGTGAACTTCGCGCGCGCGGCTTCCAGCGTGTCAAAATCGATGGCGAAATGTATGACATCGACGAAGCTCCAGAACTGAACAAGAAGCTCAAACACGATATTTCAATCGTGGTTGATCGCCTGATCGTCAAGGATGGCATTTCAACCCGTCTGGCGGACAGTTTTGAAACAGCGCTTGAACTTACCGACGGTATCGTTTTGACCGAAGATGCCAAAACCGGCGAAACCACTGTTTTTTCGGCAAAGTTCGCCTGCCCGGTATCCGGCTTCACCATCGAGGAAATCGAACCGCGACTGTTTTCATTCAACAACCCGTTTGGTGCCTGCCCGGCCTGTGATGGCCTCGGAACCCAAATGGAATTCGACCCGATGCTGGTCGTGCCAGATGAAAGCAAAACACTTGAAGGCGGCGCTGTGGCCCCATGGGCCAGCACAACATCGAAATACTATCTCCAGACCCTGAAATCGGTCGCCAAGCACTTCGACTTCAAAACCAATGTGCCGTGGGAAAAACTGCCCAAGAAAGCACAGGACATCATCCTGCATGGATCTGGCGACGAAGAAGTGACTGTCACCTATGATGACGGATCACGCAGCTATAAGGTTTCGCGTCCGTTTGAAGGTGTCATTCCCAATATGTCGCGACGCTGGCGTGAAACCGACAGTCAGTGGGCCCGTGATGAACTGTCCAAATACCAGATGGTATCGCACTGCCCGACCTGTGCGGGCAAACGCCTGAAACCCGAAGCACTGGCGGTAAAGGTTGATGGCTGCGACATTTCGCAGGTCACGGATCTTTCGATTGCCAAGGCCGCCGATTGGTTCCTGGCACTCGAAGATAAGCTGAACGCAAAAGAAACCGAGATTGCGCGTCGTATCCTTCGCGAAATCAATGATCGTCTGCGATTCCTGCGCGATGTCGGCCTGGATTACTTATCGATGTCGCGCACATCCGGCACCCTTTCCGGCGGCGAAAGCCAGCGTATCCGGCTGGCGTCCCAGATCGGTTCGGGCCTGACAGGTGTTTTGTATGTGCTTGATGAGCCTTCAATAGGTCTGCATCAGCGCGACAATGACCGCCTGCTTGAAACGCTGAAACGGTTGCGCGACCTTGGCAACACGGTTCTTGTCGTTGAACATGACGAAGACGCCATTCGGGCGGCCGACTATGTTGTGGATATGGGCCCGGGTGCGGGTATTCATGGCGGCCGTATCGTTGCCGAAGGTACCCCGGAACAGATCCAGCAAAACCCAGACAGCCTGACGGGTAAATACCTTGTTGGTGTTGAGCAGATCGCAGTTCCAAAGGAACGCCGCAAGGGCAATGGCAAGGCGATTACCATCAAAGGGGCGACTGCCAACAACCTGCAGGGCATTGATGTAGATTTCCCACTCGGCAAGTTCATCTGCGTGACCGGGGTTTCGGGCGGCGGTAAATCAAGCCTTGTGATTGAGACGCTGTATAAGGCGCTGGCCAAGCGGATGCATAATGCCCGCCATCACCCTGGCGCGCATGACGAGATCAAGGGTGTCGAGCTGATCGACAAGATCATTGATATTGACCAAAGCCCGATTGGCAGAACCCCGCGTTCCAACCCGGTGACCTATACCGGTGCGTTCACACCCATCCGTGAATGGTTCGCCCAATTGCCAGAGGCAAAAACACGCGGCTACAAGCCCGGTCGTTTTTCATTCAACGTCAAGGGCGGACGCTGCGAAGCATGCCAGGGCGATGGCGTCATCAAAATTGAAATGCACTTCCTGCCCGACGTTTATGTCGAATGTGACCAGTGCAAAGGCCATCGCTACAACCGCGAAACATTGGAAATATCGTTTAAAGGCAAATCGATATCCGACGTCCTTGATATGACAGTCGAAGAAGGTGCCGATTTCTTCAAGGCCGTTCCGTCCATCCGTGACAAGATGGAAACCCTTAAACAGGTCGGGCTTTCCTATATCCATCTGGGGCAGCAGGCCACGACCCTGTCGGGTGGCGAAGCCCAACGTGTGAAGCTTGCCAAGGAACTGTCAAAACGGGCGACTGGCCGGACGATCTATATCCTTGATGAGCCGACAACTGGGCTTCATTTCCATGATATCCGCAAACTTCTGGAAGTGCTGCATACGCTTGTCGATCAGGGCAATACGGTTGTCGTGATCGAACACAACCTTGATGTTATCAAGACTGCGGACTGGATTATTGATATCGGCCCTGAGGGGGGTGATGGCGGCGGCCAACTGGTCGGTGCCGGAACACCGGAAGACATTATGGGCAATGAACGCAGTTACACAGGGCGCTATCTAAAACGCCATCTCGGACTGGAATAAGACATAAGGGCAGCATAAAGCTGCCCTTTTCGTTTTGGCTTAGCCCGAATTCGTGACCCTGTCTTCAACCCGCTTGACCAGCGCAGTACTCAGCCGTTCGCTAAATCCCGACAGGAAGGCAAAGACAAGCACGATGGATATCTGCTGACCTGCGGCGGCTGATTGGCTGATTTGGTCGAGATCATCAATCTTGTGCAGCTCATCAAGGGGGATTGGCAACATCCCGGCCCTAAGCGCCAGAAGGACGATGATCGCAAAGCAGAACCCCATACAGGGCCGGAACAAGAAATTAAAGAATACCGAAGCCGGTTCCATTTCCCCCCACGGCACATCCTTGCCAAGGCGCATCATCATGCTGGTCAGGGCGCCGATGGCACCAAAACTGCCGACCACGAACAACAGGTCGTAGCTGAAACCAAACACTTTGCCATTACCGGTGCTGATAAGGTTGTCGACCTGCACAAAAAACAGGACCGCGAAGACAAGGACAATCGGCGAAAGTGCCAAGGCAAGGGCGGCGATACGCAGACTTTTGTTAAAGGCCACCTCAACCGGATTTGCCGGTGGCACCAACCTGGGCCGATCAAGCTGTTCGTGTTTGAGATCGTTTAGATATCCCTGCACGAAACCATCTCGGCCCTGGTTCAAAGCCAAAAGCATGATGATGGCATCTGATTGCTTTCTATCCTGTGCGGCCCTGGTATCGGCATCATCATCTTCGCGCCACCAACGCAGGAAAGACCGGATCACCATCGAGGATCGCCATCCCTGACGGGTGGCAACCACATATTCGATCATGCCTTCGATATCGGCGGGGCCAAATGCGCCCTCGCCCGCGCCGCCGAATGGAAATCCAAGACGTCTTTCCTTGTGATCGCTGTGCGCGTCACCATCGCTGCTCTCGGGCTCTTTTGTGCCCCCGACAAACTCTGCATCCATGACGTGCCGTCGACGCGGCACAAGGCCGATCACCGGACAATGGGTAGGTTCGTAGCCATAGGGATGATGCGGGTAGCTCATGGAATGCCATCTTCACGTTATCGGGACAGAACGGCTCTGTCCTGTAAGACGGTTGGGATGTGGTGGTGTGAAAATTTCGGTTATGCAGGACAATGTGAACAGGTTTGCTCTGCTTGCGGTGCAATTGACTTGAAATCTGCCCCCATGGACCGCTATGTGTGTGCCACGTTATCAAAACCCACTATGGCAAGGAGTTCGCACACGTGAATACGGTCAAGCCTGTTCATATTATTGGCGCCGGTCTGGCAGGCAGCGAAGCCGCCTGGCAATTGGCAGAAGCCGGTGTGCCCGTCATCCTGCATGAAATGCGCCCGACGCGCCCGACCGATGCACACCATACCGACAAATGTGCTGAGCTGGTCTGTTCGAATTCATTCCGCTCCGATGATAAGGAATACAATGCTGTCGGCCTGATCCATGATGAAATGCGCCGTGCCGGGTCGATCATCATGCGGTGCGCTGATCAGCATAAGGTACCTGCCGGTGGTGCACTGGCCGTTGACCGCGAAGGTTTTTCCGAGGCCGTCACAAACGCGCTTGAAAACCATCCTTTGATCACGATGGAGCGCGGCGAAATTGATGGTCTGCCGCCAGAAGAATGGGAACATACCATCATTGCGACCGGACCGCTGACATCCGGTGCGCTTGCCGATGCCATTCGCAAGGCAACCGGCGAGGAAAGCCTTGCCTTCTTCGATGCGATCGCACCGATTGTCTACAAGGACAGTATTGATTTCGAGAAGGCATGGTTCCAGTCGCGGTATGACAAGGGCGACGGCAAGGACTACATCAACTGCCCGATGTATGAAGATGAGTATAACCGCTTTATCGATGCCCTGATCGAGGGCGAAAAAACCGAATTCAAGGACTGGGAAAAAGACACCCCCTATTTCGATGGATGCCTTCCGATCGAAGTCATGGCGGAACGTGGGCGCGAAACGCTGCGTCACGGCCCGATGAAACCGGTTGGCCTGACCAACCCGCATAATCCGAAAGAAAAGCCACGCGCAATCGTTCAGCTGCGTCAGGACAACGCGCTTGGCACGCTTTACAATATGGTCGGTTTCCAGACCAAACTGAAATACGGCGCACAGGTTGAAGTCTTCCGCACCATTCCGGGGCTGGAAAATGCCGAATTCGCCCGTCTTGGTGGCATTCACCGCAACACCTTCCTGAACTCGCCACGACTTTTGGATGGGAATCTGCGCCTTAAATCACGTCCTGATCTCCGCTTTGCCGGTCAGATTACAGGCTGTGAAGGATATGTTGAAAGTGCAGCCGTCGGTCTGATGGTTGGACGGTTTACCGCAGCCGAAAAAGCAGGAAAAACCATCCCGACGCCGCCGCTTGCAACCGCCATGGGCGCCCTATTGAACCACATCACCGGCGGTGCCGATGAAAGCACCTTCCAGCCGATGAATGTGAATTTCGGCCTCTTCCCGGATCTTGATCTCAAGAAACGGGTCAAGGGCCGTGATCGTAAAAAGCTTTATAGTGATCGTGCCATTCCGCTGTTTGATGAGTGGCTCAGCACGGTGAACGCCGCCTGAAAATCAAAAAAGCCGCATCACTTTCGATGCGGCTTTTTTTTCTTCGACCCGACAGGAGCGATCAATAGCGATCAGGTTGGCGTGTCAGCTTGCCCGTAACATCGCGGATTTGTTCCCCGTCACGGAACCGGCGAAAGATCAGATCAAGATTGCCATCATCGTCGAGCGTGCGCTTGTAGACCTGCATCTCATATCCGCCTTCATCATTGATATAAAGCGCGTGAATGGTCAGGGTCTTATCAACAATCCGTGCCCAGAAAAATGGTTCGCCTTTGAGCGGGTCATTGGGAATGCGTTTTCCGAACAGCCCCGAACGCATGGCGCTGCCATAGATGTCAGCACGCTCGGTTGCGTAAAACTCGACATCCAGAGAGACGGTTTTTTCACGTCCGTCTGGCTTGTGGATGACCGTTGACCAATCGACGATAAAGCCGCGTTCGGTCTCCTTGATGACCACATCAAGATCACGGGCTTGAAGCTCGTTTTCAGCATGCTCGATGGTCGTGCCATGATAGGAACCCACGAACGGCTCAATACTTGCGGCACGGGCCTGAGAAACAATCATGACAGACAGGCACAGCATCCCGACAAACATCAGGCCGCTAAACCACCGTTTCCGGGTCTTTTTTATCAAATGTGCCATCTTGGTCCTCATGTCGGGCATGCCCGCATCTTGCGCCAGATATCAAAGGGTTACCAACGCTACCACGTACAGTTCAGTGCTGTCCTGACCTTTGTTGTCACTCTAAGAGATATTTATACAATGGTCATGAGACAAGCGATATCGGATCAATATCTCTTGAGCATCCCGTTAAGGGTCAACCGAAGACTTGCCGGTCGCGCCAAACCGAATTCGGCAGAAAACGGATCATATCCGGATTTGGCAAGCTTGCGGAGGTACCCGTCGGCTAGAACAACCGGCAATGCGGCGGCGTGGGCCTGTTTTGGCAACGCGCTGCGATGTTTGCGGGCTTCGGCAATGCGGGCACGCGCCAATTCAGCCAGTTCGCGAATGAATTCCCGAATTTCCTGTTTTTTACGGAACTCGAAAACGTCGCCTTGCGCGACTTCGTGATGCTCCATCCGATCCTTGGGCAGATAAAGGCGTTTTGATCGGCCATGGAACACGATGGCCCGCATGATGCCGACCAGGCCATACGCATTGCCTGCAAGCCGTGCCGCATGGTCTGCATCGTCGCCACCTGCCCCAAGCAGCCTTGACGCCAGAACACTGATCTGCCCGGACGTTTGATCAATATAGCGATCAAGTTCCTGCTGTGTGGCAGGTTGGCGATCTTCAAGATCAAACTCGCGCGCGGCAACAATCGCCTCAAGGTCGGCAATCGCAAGATGCCCGTCCTTCACCAGATCAGCCAGTGGCTCAACAACTTCGTGCTTGCGCACCTGCCCCTCGCCCAATTCGGTCAGGGTGTCACGCCACCATTGCAAGCGGATATGGCCCAGCATGACTTCACTGACCATCTCGCGCGTTTTGGAGACTTCCTGATTAAAGGCGTACAGCGTGAACAGTGATTCCCGTTTTTCCGGCGCCGCAAACAGCGCACACAGGAAACGGTCCCGGTCATGGCGCCTGACATAGTCGGCACAGTGGGAAAGCTTTGGCGTATCGGGCATTTATCCTAACCGATCTTACGTTCTGAACGTTGATCGTCTTTTTGGCTGTTGATGATCTCCGGCATGCTTTCGACATATAGCGATTGCGACGGGAATGCGAAAGCTGCGTCCTCTTCCTCGACAATACGTTTGAAAGCAATGATATGACGATTGCGGATATCGCGCCATGTCACCCAGTCGGTGGTTGTGGTGAAGTAATAAAGATCAATATTGATCGAACTGGCACCAAAGTCAGACAAATGCACCATTTGGGCGACATCGGTCTGGGCGACATCTTCATCGTTCTTCAGAAAATCGCGCAGCTTGTCGACGATCGCCTCCATTTGTTTGGCGGTCGTTCGGTATTCCAGACCAATCACCATCTTGATCCGACGATGTGTCATGCGCGACCAGTTGATCACGGGCGAATCAACGATCTGGGCGTTCGGCATCGTAACCAAGGCCTTGGCAAAGGTACGTACCTTGGTCGCCCGCAGGCCCACAACCTCAACCGTTCCTTCGAAGTGCGGTGTTTCGATCCAGTCGCCGCGCTTATACAGGTTGTCGGCGAAAATCGTCAGCCCACCAAAAATATTGGCCACGGAATCCTTTGCCGCCAACGCAACCGCCATCCCGGCAAGACCAAGACCACCCAGGAACGCTGAAACATCAATGCCCCAGTTTTCAAGAATGATAACGCCGCCAATAACGACGATCAGGGTCTTTACCCCACGGATGAAGAATTGCCTGAGATCATCGCCAAGCCCGGCACCAAACCGGCCGACCAGCCGATTTAACGATACCCCCAACGGCTCAACAGCGCGAAACAGCGCCCAAAAGACACAGAAACCAGCCGCGACTGAAATAGCCTCAACAGCAAAGGCATCAATTTCTTCGGGGAGTGTTAGCACCTCGGTCGCGAAATAAACGCCAAGCAGCATGAACAAAGCCTGCAAAGGCAGGGCAAAGGCATCAAGCACATTGCCCATCATGCTTTCTGAACGCTGGTGTGCAATCCGACGCAAGATAGCAAGCGCACCACGCACCAGAACCCGCTTGAAGATAAAGAAAACAAGCAGCACCAAGGCAGCTCCAACAAGCCTTCCGATCTCCCCGCCGCCAAGCATATCGACCCACGAATTCATGTGGCCGATCACCTCTTCGTTCAGGTTGTCAAGTTCGGTCGTGATTTCATCCATGGCTTGTAAGCTGTTCTGATGTTAAGGTTATTATGACTTCTGACTTGGTACGACTATGTAGCACATCGTTCTCTGGCCTCTGTATAACAACTAAATTGGCTCAGGCATATGGCATCATTTGCGTCCGGAAGCTTACACATTATCGGCGGCGGTCTGGCAGGTTCGGCACTTGCCACCTGCATGGCCGAGGGCGGCTTTGGCGTAACGCTGTATGATGAAGCCGAACCATTTGAAAGCCGCTGGACGCGCGGCATGCATACAGCACCCGAAAGCCACAAAACAGCAGAGCCAGAGATATTTTATGATCCGTCGGGGCTGGTCGCCGACTTCTTTGCGGGCTACCCGGAAATCCCCGCAAAACTGATCAGACCGGCCCATTGTGTGATGGGATTGAAACGGGGGCGTCGCAAACCCGCTATTGTGTCGCTTGACCAGGGTATATCGCGGGCGCTGATTTCCCGGCGTATAAGCATTGCGGCGCGTGCCTATACCGCACTGACACTTTGGCAACAACGATCTGCCAGTGAAGAAAACCGGCTCGACAGCACGTTCTCATCGGGTGCATTTGACTCTGACGACAAAGCCCATCAGCCCGGCACCTATCATCGTGATGCGCTTACTGTTCTGGCCGAAGTTCTGTTTTCCATGCCTGCCCATCGATGTTCAAAGTCCCTGTTGGCACGGGTTCTGGTGCCAAGGTTGCGCGGGATGCTGGCGCGCCATCATGAACCGGTGTTTGCGGCGATTGATCCGATTATCCTTAACGATATCGCCCTGCCTGCCCTGCGTGAACGGTTCCTTGCTGCGGGTGGGACCATCAAAAGTCGAACAAAACTCGGCGATATTGACAGCACTTCGGACTACGCGACCGATTTGCTGTTCGAAGATGACAGTCAGATTGTTCTGAACCCTGATGATGCCGTTGTTCTGGCCCTGCACCCCAAACCATTATGCGATGCGGTGCCCGATATCGGGATATCTCCCGCACCTGCGCATCGGCGCTGCATGACGTTTGAAATGCGAAAACCATTTGCTGAGCCACAAGCTCTGTTGGTCAGTGATGATATCGTGCGTGCGATCTACTGCAATCGTCGTCATCTTCAGGTAAGCCTGAACAGCAGCTTGCAGCTGCAAGATACCCAGAACGCCGATCAATTTGCACAGCTTGTCTGGCAACGTTGTGTTTGGCTCTGCGACCAGTACCTTAATCTTGATTTGCAAACGCGATCGGATAATGCGGACAATGCACTGCATCCCAACCACTTGTTCATCAACGCCGAAGCTCCGTTTCCTGAAATGACGCCGGGAATGGCTGCCAGCCGACAGCAACTACGAGCACCATGGAAAAACGTATTTCTGTGTGGGGATGTCTTCCCAATTGATCAGGCCCCGGGGCCGGCGGCACTTTTTTCAAGCGTGCTTGATATCCGCCATGAACTGCAGAAGTTCTTTGCGTAAGCGTCAGACAGCAATCATGGCCGCTGCAACGCGGCGTGCTTCAGACACCAGAACATTGTAGGTCCGGCAAGCAGCACCGGTATCCATTGGCTCAATGACAATGCCATGCGGCTTGAGCACCTGACGCCACTCAAGCGGGACAGGTGTTAGACGTGTCCCCATGCCAAGCAACAGGATCTCGATTTCGTCGGCCCTTTCGATCACCCGGGAAAAAGATTCCGGCGTGATGTCGTCCTTTGTCGTGACGTTCCATGAATAGACGGCTTCAGGAAACAGCAGGATTGATCCCGTAACCGTTTCTTCGCCAAATCGAAAAATGCCGTCGCCATAGCTGGTGACCATTTTACTGCCTTCGGCGACCAAGGTACTTACTTCAAGAGACATGCTGGCCCCATTTGCGGTTGTTCGATTAATCTGAATTGGACTTAGTCTGGATTTCACGGAGTGTCGAGGTGCTCTTCGGTAATTTTTCTACGCCAAAGAATGAACAATCCGGATAAAACGACGATACCGCAACCGATCATCATCAGCATGTCCAGTTCCTCGCCAAACAGGATCATGCCCAATGCAATACCAAACAACAAGCGGGTGTACCTAAATGGCGTAACTGCGGAAACATCGCCACTGCGCATCGCTTTCATTAAGGCGGCGTAGGCAAACGCCCCCATCAGGATTGCGCCAACGAAATACAGAGCACTTTGCGGATTCATCCATGTGAACGCTTTTCCATCCCACAATGAAAACACGATGCCAGCCAGGATAATGGCCACAAAGCCATAGAAACCGAGGATGGAGGTGCTTAGTGATACAGGAGCGGCACGGCTGGCAAGATCACGCCCGGCAAAGCCAATCGTGCCAATCACGGCAAGCAGGGATAACGCAGAAAAGCTGTCAGCTGTCGGACGCAAAATAATCAAAACGCCAATCAATCCGACGATGATTGCCGTCCATCTTCTCCAGCCCACCTTTTCGCCAAACAGAACGGCGGCTCCAAGAACGACAATAATCGGCGTTGCCTGAAGAATTGCGGTCGTCGATGAAAGCGGCGTTAATGCCAGTGCGAGGACATAAAACAACCGGCCAATAACTTCAAAAACGATCCGTATGCCCATCGCACGCGACAGCACGTCAGGATTAAGCAAGCGCTGTTTGTTGATCCGCGCGACAACTGCAAACAGCAGCGCCCCACCGACCCCAAACACAACCAGGACCTGACCGACGGCATGGGTTTCCGAAACAGCCTTAACAAACGCATCCTCAAAGGAAAACGCCACCATAGCAGCCATCATCCAGATGCTACCGATCAAATTTGCGCGATGTTCGGGAGTTGATGCGATATGGGGTTTCATCGGTTGCAGCCAGTTCTTAGTGGACTTTTTATCGGCTCTCTAGGCACGGAAACGAAAGACCGCAAACGATCAAATCCCGCAAAGAAATGGCCGGGTTTGTTTTCTCACAAACCCGGCCATAGTGTAAATGTCTATAAATCCAACCCGGTGGATCAGGCGCCAGCTTCCTGGCCTTCCTCTGCCTCGGGAATTTTACGTTTGAGGCGAAGCACAATCAGTAGCGGTGACGCGACACAGATCGATGAATAGGTCCCGATCACGATGCCAAATATCAACGCCATGGTGAAACCACGGATCGCTTCGCCGCCGAACACGAACAAGGCAATGAGTGCCAACAACGTCGTAAACGACGTCATGGTCGTGCGCGAAAGCGTCGAGTTGATCGACAGATCCAGCAAATCCGGTATTTCCATCTTGCGGAACTTGCGCAGGTATTCGCGGATACGGTCAAACACAACAACCGTATCGTTAATGGAATAACCCGCCACCGTCAGAACCGCTGCCAAGGTCGCAAGATCGAACTGAACACCGGTAATCACAAAGAAACCAATGGTGATCAGGACGTCATGCAGCAAGGCTGCAACCGATGCGACAGCGAACTGCCATTCAAACCGAACCCAGATATAGACCATGATCAGGAACAACGAGATCACGACCGAATAGAATCCGGCTTCCTTGAGCTCGCCACCGACTTTCGGACCGACAAGTTCACTACGGCGAATGGTGACGTCATCACCAAGTGCGTTGGTGACAGCCGCAAGGGCCGCCATCTGGGCTTCTTCATCCCCATCCTGCCGCTGCAACTGGATCAGGACATCATCCGGCTCGCCGAATTCCTGAATGGAAACATCGCCAAGGCCGAGGCTACCAAGATTGTCACGCAGTGCGTTGATATCGGCCGGACCATTGGTCTTGATTTCAACCAGAATGCCGCCCCGGAAATCGATCCCGAAGTTAAGGCCCTTGGTGAAGAACAAACCGACCGAGGCCAGCACCATCAGCAAAGACGCGATATAGAATATCTTCCGGAATTTAAGGAACGGGATATTCACGTCATCCGGGATAAGATGTAAAGGTTTCATATCTTCCCTGTTCCCTTCCTTAAATGACCAACTCGGTCGGACGGCTGCGTTTTACCCATGCTGCGATGAGCAGTCGGGTCAGCCAGATCGCCGAGAACATTGAGGTGATAATGCCGATGGCCAGTGTCACGGCAAAGCCCTTGATCGGACCAGACCCGAAGCTAAACAGCACAAGGGCTGCAATCAGCGTCGTGATGTTGGCATCTAGAATGGTCGACATGGCGCTGCGATAACCGGCATCGATCGCATTGATGATTGTACGGCCGTTGCGGCGTTCCTCGCGGATGCGTTCAAAGATCAGCACGTTGGCATCAACCGCCATACCGACGGTCAGAACGATACCCGCAATCCCCGGCAAGGTCAGGGTCGCCTGAAGAACAGACATCACCGCCAGAACAAGGATCAGGTTCATCATAAGCGCGATGTCGGCATAGACGCCAAACCGGCCATAGCTGATCACCATGAAGGCAATCACAAAGACCAGACCAAGCACGGCAGCAAATTCGCCGGCCTCGACCGAATCCTGACCAAGGCCAGGACCAACCGAGCGTTCTTCAAGGATCTGCATCGGTGCAGGCAATGCACCAGCACGCAGAAGCAGGGAAAGGTCGTTGGCTTCCTGCACGCTGAACTGGCCGGTAATGATACCATTACCGCCAAGGATCGGTTCGTTAATGCGCGGTGCTGAAATGACTTCACCATCAAGAACGATGGCAAGACCGCGACCGGCATTTTTGCTTGTGATATCGCCAAATCGCGCGCCACCCGCCGCATCAAAGCGGAAGGAAACAACCGGGCGGCCGTCACTGAAGGTCGGCTGAGAGTCGACAAGGTTGTCACCTGAGACAACGATACGACGATCAATCAGATATTCACGGATACCATCGCCTTCATCTGCAGACGGCAGGATCATGGTTCCCGGCGGAAGGCCGGTCGCACGTGCATCGGCTGCCGTTTTTTCGTTATTCACAAGATGGAAGTTCATCTTTGCCGTACGGCCCAGGATGTCGCGCAGGCGCGACGGATCATCAAGACCCGGAACCTGAACAACGATGCGGTTTTCGCCCTGGCGCTGGATGGATGGCTCGGTGGTGCCCAGTTCGTCAACGCGACGACGGACAACCTCCAGCGACTGTGCAATCGCACGGTCAATCAGTTCGCGATAAGCGACTTCGTTATAGGTCACAACGATGTTGTTCCCCTCGCCGCTTAGTTCGGTATTCGGTTCCGCGGTGCGCGCGATTTCACGCGCTTTTTCAACGTCATCGGCCCGCAGAATGGTAATCTCGGCACCGTTGGCCGTGGCTTCACGCGGACGGTTACGGATTTGTTCCTGACGCAGTTCAGTGCGGATCGCATCGGCAAGCGCGTCATAACGTTCGCGCAGGACACTGTCGGTGTCGACTTCAAGCAGCATGTGCGAGCCGCCACGAAGATCGAGGCCGAGATTGATCTGTTTGCCCGGCAGGTAACTGGATTCAGTCGCCAGAGTGCCCGCCGGCAGGAAGTTTGGCGCAGCGTAGATTGCGCCCAAAGCACACACCAGAAGGACCAGTGCTGCTTTCCATTTGGTAAAATAAAGCATGTGTTTGTGACCGGATCTGTCAGGGTCAACCTTGGTCTGGTTCCAAGGTTCTTGGAACAACGGGTATTTGGTACCGCTTCAGGCCACCGGCAAAAAGCAAGAAGGCGGAGCCAACTGCCCCGCCTCACTTGATACGAAGAGATTAGTCTTTCTTGGTCTCTTCTGCTTTTTCTTCTTTTTCGTCTTTGGCATCGCTTTTGGCCGGTTCGGTTTTTGAAAGAACCGTTGAAACCATGCCACGTGCGACTTTGACTTTCACACCTTCGGCGATCTCGACCGACAGTTCATCGTCGCCAACAACCTTGGCAACGGTACCAATCAGGCCACCAGCGGTGACGATCTTGTCGCCACGACGGATCGCCTCAAGCATTGCCTTATGTTCTTTCTGCTTTTTCTGCTGAGGACGAATAAGCAGGAAATAGAAAACAACAAAAATCAGGATCAGCGGCGCAAACTGCATCAGTGCACCAGCACCATCTGCACCACCAGCGGCCTGAGCGTAAGCCGTCGAAATAAACATTAGGAACTCCTAATTCCTCAGAACAAAAAATATCAACTGCCGGAATATAACGGGGTGTTACGCCAAAGCAAGGGAGAACCGGTTTCAAAGCGGTAAAATCGGCACTTGTGTGCTTTTGTTCACCTTGTGTTGCACGAAGGCCCTTAGAACAAACACTTCCATTGGCATCCTAATGTGCTAGCTTTCCGGCCAACAAAAAACGTCACCGGAAAAAAGAAACACCCAAGAGGCCCCGATGAGTAGCGATTTCGATAAACTTTTGCCCACACTCGAACGAATTGCCACAGCGCTTGAACGCATGGCACCGCCCGCGCGCGCCAAAAATGATCTGAGCGCTGCCGATGCCTTTGTCTGGCAGGCACGAACAAGCTACTTGCAACCGGTTCGGAACGTGAACCGGGTCGATATCGGGCTTCTTCAGGGTATCGGGCAGCAAAAGGAAATCCTGTATAACAACACCAAGCGCTTTGCCGATGGCCTGCCTGCCAACAACGCATTGCTTTGGGGCGCGCGTGGAACCGGTAAAAGCTCCATCGTCAAGGCGATGCATGCCAAGATCAATGCCGAAAGCCCAGCATCGCTGGCACTGGTCGAAATTCATCGTGAAGATATTCCGACCCTGCCCGACCTTTTGCACATCCTGCAAGAAGGCGGTCGCCGCACGATTTTGTTCTGCGATGACCTGTCATTTGACATGCATGATGAAAGCTACAAGTCACTGAAGGCGGTCCTTGATGGCGGTATTGAAGGCCGTCCAAAGAATGTGATCTTCTATGCGACGTCAAACCGCCGCCACCTGATGGCGCGTGACATGATTGAAAATGAACGCTCCACGGCGATCAACCCGTCCGAGGCGGTCGAGGAAAAGGTCTCCCTATCGGACAGGTTCGGTCTTTGGCTTGGCTTCCACAATATCTCGCAAGACGTCTATTTCGAGATTATCGAAGGCTATGCCAAGGAATTCGGGATCGATATCCCGACCGAAGAGCTGCATGCACGTGCCAAGGAATGGACCGTTACACGCGGCAGCCGTTCGGGCCGTGTTGCCTGGCAGTTTATTCAGGAAGTCGCTGGCGAACTTGGCAAATCGATCGATTAGCCAACACTGAAACAGCGCAAGAACGGAAAACACCCGGGCCAATTGTCCGGGTGTTTTTGTTAGCGCGACACCATCACGCTTGGCAGGAACTTGATCGGGTCGGATGATTTGCGACCCTGGCGGACTTCGAAGTGAAGCTGCGGGAAGGTCACGGCCCCAGTCGTGCCAACCGTCGAGATCTTTTGACCACGCGTCACAACATCACCACGGGCGACCAGCGGGCTTTCGGTGTGTGCATAGGCAGTAACAAAATTATCGGCATGCTTGATCAGGATCAGGTTGCCGAAACCGCGCAACTCGTTGCCGACATAGGTCACAACACCGTTGTCGGCGGCAAGTATGGGCGTACCGCGATTGGCCTGAATGTTGATACCGTCATTAAACAGCCCACCGGTCCCAGCACCATATTTCAGAACAACCTGGCCCTGAACCGGCCAGATGAACCCTTTACGTGCAGATGGATCTGCCAAGGTGACATTCTGACGCACAGAGCTGCCCTGCCCGGCAATCGGTGTCGATTTGCTGTCCGTCTGCCAGCTGCGGGCGGAGGCCATCTGACGTTCGGCAGCGGCGGCATAGTCCTGTGGCTTCAGTCCGGGTGTCGGAATGCTTCCGCCATTGCGTGGTGAAACGCGTGCGACCGTCGCCGTAGGCCGCGCAGTCTGTATTGGTGCGCTGGTTGCTTTCGCCGGAACGCTTACGACCTGACGTCTGCCGCCAATCGTGACGGTTTTGGTCGGCGTGCTAGATCTCGACGCAACCGCTGTGTCTGGTGGCAGGCTGTCGTAATTCGGTGTCCACGGCGGCAGGACAAGTCGCTGCCCCGGGTAGATCACATACGGTTCGCGAAGGTCATTGCGGCGGGTGAACTGCATAAAGTCCATGTGATAGCGCACGGCAAGCTGCGAAACTGTGTCGCCCGGCTCGACCGTGATGACCCGTTCCCCGTTCTTGAGCTTTGGCATGCTATAGGGGCTGTAGCTCGCCCCATCGCCATAAACCACCGGTACCGGCACGGAATTGAGCAAACAGCCACCAAGCGCCGCACTTGCTGCACAAACAAGCAACAGGCGTTTTCCGTGATAAACAGCGCTTTTGACACAATTTTCCATCATGTTTCTGATTGTCTCCGATCAGCGGTTAACAATCAGTAAGCATCAAGGCGTTCAGGATGGATTTAAATGGCCTGACAGGTGTCAGAATTCCTCGGTGCCCGGAAGCATGGGAACGAACCGGACTGGCATCAGTTCGGTAACATCGACACCACTGGGCGTCCGCAAGACACGCAATAATAGCTGTGTGTGGGATACTTCCCCCACTGGCACGACCATGATGCCACCGACCGCAAGCTGATCGACAAGCACCGGCGGAACGTCCTGTGCCGCAGCCGTGACAATAATCCGATCAAACGGTGCCTGTGCTTTCCACCCAAGTCCGCCATCGGCATGCAATGTCGAAATGGTGTGCAGGCCCAACTCGCGAAACTTGTCCTCGGCCTCGCGCAGCAGTGGCTTGTGACGCTCAAGGGTATAAACACGCCGGGCGAGCTTGGCCAGAATCGCCGCCTGATAACCAGAACCTGTGCCGACTTCCAGCACCTTCATACGATCATTAAGCTCAAGCGCCTGTGTCATCAGGGCCACGATATAGGGCTGTGAAATCGTTTGGCCCTTGCTGATCGGCAATGCGACGTTTTCCCAGGCACGGCTGACGAATGGGTCGGCGACAAAGATCTCACGCGGGATGTCGGCCAGTGCAGACAGCACGGCTTCATCGTGAATGCCATCATCACGAAGGATCTGCAACAGATTGGCTATGGCGGTTTCGCGCGTAATCACCGGCTCGTTCACGGAAAGGCCTTCGTCAGTTTTTCAAACGTATCGTAATGGGTGAAATCAAGGCTGATCGGGGTGACAGAAACGTTGCCCTGCTCGATCACGCGCAGATCAGACTTTTTGTCTTCTGGCAGTTCAGACTGAATAGCCCCGATCCAGTAATATGGCTCTCCGCGCGGATCAAGGCGTTCGGCGATGTGATCACCGATCTTGCGCTGCCCTTGCCTTGAGATTTTTATCTCAGCACCGCCATTGGCTTCGTGATCCGGGAAATTGACGTTGATCAGAACGCCTTTGGGCCAAGTTGTCGTGACCAAAGTTGCCAGAACATCCTTTAGGTATTTCTCGGCAATCGTCCAGTCGATCATGTCGCCAGAAAAATACTGTGAAAACGCGACCGCAGGCACATTAAGCAATGTTGCCTCCATGGCGGCGGCAACCGTCCCCGAGTAAGTCACGTCTTCACCAAGGTTGCCACCCCGGTTGATCCCCGAAAGCACAATATCTGGCGGGTTGTCGCGCATGACCTGCTGCAAGCCAAGCAGAATGCAATCGGTTGGCGTACCATCTACAGCAAAGTGCCGTTCATCACGTTTATGAATACGCAATGGACGGCGCAGGGTCAGGGAATGCCCCGCCCCGCTTTGTTCCATCGACGGTGCAATCACCCACACATCATCTGAAAACTCGCGTGCGAGCTGTTCCAATATCTTGATCCCGGGCGCGTCAATGCCATCATCATTACTGATCAGGATGCGTGCTTTGGTGAGATCCATCATGTCGGTATCGTCCTAGCCCGCCGAGATTACCTCTAACCCGCCCATATAAGGTTTGAGCGCATCAGGAACACGGATCGAGCCATCCGGCTGCTGATAGTTTTCCATCACGGCAATCAGGCAACGACCAACGGCAAGGCCAGACCCGTTGAGGGTGTGAACAAACTGGGTCTTTTTGTCACCGGCGGCACGATAACGTGCGTTCATGCGGCGCGCCTGGAAATCACGCGTGTTCGAGCATGACGAGATTTCGCGATACTTGCCCTGTCCCGGCAACCAGACTTCGATGTCATAGGTTTTTGCTGCCGAAAACCCGATATCGCCGGTGCAAAGAATAACCGTGCGATACGGCAGGCCAAGACGTTCAAGGACTGTTTCCGCACAGCGCGTCTTGCGGGTCAGTTCCTCGTCAGATTTCTCTGCTTCGACCACCGAAACCATTTCCACCTTGGAAAACTGGTGCTGGCGGATCATGCCGCGTGTATCACGCCCTGCCGAACCCGCTTCAGAACGGAAACACTGGGTCAATGCCGTATAGCGCAGCGGCAGTTTTGCCTGATCGATAATGTCACCGGCAACCTGATTGGTCAGGGTTACTTCTGACGTCGGGATCAACCAATAATCATTGGTGGTTTTAAACGAATCCTCGGCGAATTTCGGCAACTGGCCGGTACCAAACATGGCATCATCGCGGACCAGCATCGGCGTGATGGTTTCCTGGTAACCATGTTCGCCTGTGTGCAGATCCAGCATGAACTGTGCAAGCGCACGTTCGAGCTTGGCCAGACCGCCACGCAGAATGACGAACCGCGAACCAGACAGTTTGGCTGCGGTTTCGAAATCCATCATGCCAAGTTTCTCGCCGATCTCGAAATGTTCGAGCGGCTGGAAATCAAACTCACCCGGCGTGCCCCAACGATTGACTTCGACATTGTCGTTTTCGTCTTCGCCAACCGGGACTTCGGGATCAAGAATGTTCGGGAAAGACGACAGCAAAAGATCAAGCTGATCGTTCAGGGATGCCTGACCGTCTTCGGCTTCCTTGATCTTGTCCTTGAGCGTGCCCATTTCGGCCATCAGGTCGTCGGCATTTTCGCCATTCTTGCGCAATTTGCCGATTTCACCAGAGATCGTCTTGCGGCGGGCCAGCATTTCCTGATGTTCAGTCATCAGTTTGCGGCGTTCAACGTCGATATCGATCAGACGCTGTGCGGTAACGTCCTGTTTACGCGCAGTCATTGCTGCGTCAAAAGCCTCGGGATTGTCCCGAATCCATTTAATGTCGTGCATCGAAGAGCACCCTGTCAGTCTATCTGTTTGTGGCTTTATACGATGGGGTGGACACAAGGTCCACCCCGTCAAATCGGACGGTTTAGGCGGGGGATTTCAATCAACGGGCGTTGTTGAAATCATCCTCGCCGTCATCATTGTTAGACGGTCCGGACAGCTTGGGCGCATCCCCCTCATCGTCAGAGGATCGGGTCAAGGAAGTCTGACCGTCATCATAGGATGCAGCCGCCTCACCTTGTGCGTCGACACCGTCTTGCGCCGTTGCGACTGCGGTTCCGGCCTCTGCCTCTCCGTCGTCATCATCTGAGTCCGTCTCGTCATCCTCATCCGCGTCATCGTCCGCGGCGGCTTTCGCACGCTTGCGCTCGGAAATGCGCGCCATGATGATCGAGATTTCATAAAGAATGATAATCGGAATGCCCAACCCGATCTGGGAAATCAGATCCGGCGGGGTCAGAACAGCGGCAAACCCGAATGCAATGACGATTGCGTATTTCCGGCGCCGTGCAAGACCATCCGCGGTGACGATGCCAGCACGCGCCATCAACGTCAGCAGTACCGGCAGCTGGAAGCAAAGCCCGAACGCAAAAATGAGCTTCATGACCAGTGACAGGTATTCACCCACCTTGGCTTCAAGCTGGATCGCAAGGTTTGACGCGCCACCCGCCTGTTCGAAACTAAGGAAGAACTTCCAAGCCAGCGGCATGATCAGGTAATAGACCAGTGCGCCGCCCATCAGGAACAGGATCGGGGTCGCAAAGATGAACGGCATGAACGCCGAACGTTCATTCTTGTAAAGACCCGGCGCGACAAACGCCCAAAACTGTCCGAGGAATACTGGTGCAGAGACAAAACAGGCCGCAAAGAATGATACCTTGACGTAAGTGAAGAACACTTCGGTCAAGGCGGTATAAATCATGCGCCTGTCGGGCCCCATGATTTCTGCAAGCGGCTGGACGAGGAACCCGTAGATATCCTCGACAAAGTAATAGCAGACACCAAAGGTAATAAACAAAGCAAGAACCGCCCAAGTCAGGCGGTTTCTCAGCTCGATCAGATGCTCCATGATCGGCATCTGTTTGTCATGCGATTGCATGTTCACGCCTGGCTCTCCGGCTGATCTTTTTTCTTGCTGTCATCTGCGGGCGCACCCGTTGTCGTTGCCGGTTTTGCAGCAGGGGTATCAGCCTTTTCGGCCGGTTTCTCTGCTTTCGGCTTGGACTCGGTCTTTTTGCCGTCGCTTTTGGGGCTTGAGATTTTGTTTTCCAGAAAATCGGTCGGATTGCTATGCGAACTGTTGACCTGCTTGCGCAGATCATCAAGTTCCGCTTCACGGATGATGTCATCAATTCCGCTCTGGAATTCGCGCGCCATACCGCGCACTTTTTTCCAGTAGCCCGCCAATTTGTACAGCAGATGCGGTAACTCTTTGGGGCCGACGACAAACAGTGCGACGACGGCCACAAGAGCCATTTCGGTCCAGCCGATATCAAACATATGACACGCCTATCTGAAGGAAATCCGACAGACGATCAGGATTTCACAGAATCCTTTTCATTGTCCTTGCTCTCGGAGGAAACCGAAGCAGAGGTCGTGTTTTCGATGGTCTTGGCCGAAGCGCCCGCATCTTCTTCTTTTTCGTTGATGCCCGCTTTGAAGCTCTTGATGCCTTTGCCCATGTCACCCATCACTTTCGGAAGCTTGCCTGCGCCGAAGATGATCAGGACAATCGCAAGAATCAGAACGATTTGCCAAACGCCAATACCCATAACTTAAATCTCCAAAGATCCATTCTGCCTGCCGGCGACTTGCCCGGATAATGGCAGAAAGCCCCCCACTGTGCAATGCGACGGTTGGTTAATAACCATGCAGTGCAAAATACCTGTTTAATGTGCGTCTTTCTGTCTGTCGAACCAGGCCGAAACCCGGTCCGCGACGACGCATCAGGTCATAGGAAACACGAAGGCCATGTCGGGATCAAGCGTAATAGCGACAGATGGCTGATTAATCGGTGAAAAGCGTCGCGGGACACGCGCGTGAATGTGCGCACCTGCCTCAAGTGTCAGGTGAACCAGATTGACTTCACCTAGGACCCGCACCGCATCGACATGCGCCAGAACGTCATGCCCGTTCAGCGCTTCGCCGATATGCAGGCCTTCTGGCCGGATCAGGACTTCCACCTCAGTGCCGTTTTCGATGCTTTGGCTATCGACATCACCAAACGGTGTTGCAACCTTGCCATCCACAACTGTCCCCGGGAAACGGTTTACCTCACCAAAGAATGAGGCAACGAAACGGTTTTCTGGCCGGAAATACAGTGTTTCCGGCGATCCGTCCTGCATGATCTGCCCTTCATTCATGATGATGATCCGGTCGGCCATATACATGGCTTCCTGCGGATCGTGGGTGACCATCACAGTGGCGATCCCGGCATCCTTCAGAACGTGCAAGGTGGTATCGCGCAAATCTGCGCGTCGTGCGACATCAAGACCGGAAAAAGGTTCATCAAGCAGCATGATCCGCGGCTTCGGCGCAAGCGCACGCGCCAAGGCGATGCGCTGCTGCTGACCGCCAGAAAGCTCGTGCGGATAGGCATTCAGGTATTCGGACATGCCGACCTGTTCGAGTGCGGCCTTGATTGCACTCATGCGATCGGTTTCGCTGAAATGACGCAGGCCAAAGCCGATATTCTTCGCCACATTCAAATGCGGGAACAGGGCATAGTCCTGAAAGACCATGCCAACACCGCGCTTTTCTGGCTCTACATAGCCACCCGGCTGGGCGACAATCTGATCATCTACGGAAATCGCACCAACCTGAAGCTTTTCAAGGCCCGCAGCCAAACGAAGTGCTGTGGTCTTGCCGCACCCCGACGGGCCAAGTAGACACACCAACTCGCCGGGGGCGACATCAAAGCTGATATCGCGCAAAACGCGGTTCTCGCCGAAAAGGTGAGAAACATGCGACATCTTCAGGCCGTCGGTCATCGAAAACTCTTCTTACAACAGGGATCGGGCACCCGCAGGTGCAAATGATTTGCGAAATCTTTCGTGGAACTTAAGGTCAGCGCCCGTGTGATGCAAGAAGATGGATCAACTGGTTTCGTGATCGTGATCGCTCATTGGGGCGTCTTCGTCGTCCCCAAGGTCCTCAAAGTCGCTTTGACGTGCCCTGCCCGGCACCTGTTCATCATCGTCATACAGGTTCGGATTGTCTGAATAGATGGTTTCATCCAGATCTTCGAGATTGCGGGTGGTCAGGGCCTCTTCGACGACAGAATCGGTGACCTCACCATCGTCAATCAGGTCGGGCAAGGCTTCATCATCCGAACTTGCACCATAACGGCCCATACCCGGTCGACTATCAAGCAGCCCTGCCGCCTTGAGATCCGCCAGCCCCGGTAGGTCGTCACGGCTTTCAAGCCCAAAGTGATCAAGGAAGTTATCTGTTGTCGCCCAAAGAACCGGCCGCCCCGGCACCCGTTTGCGCCCGCGCGGACGGATCCATTTGGATTCAAGCAGGATATCAAGTGTCCCCTTGGACAGCGCAACTCCACGGATTTCCTCGATCTCAGATCTTGTGACCGGTTCGTGATAGGCAATGATGGCAAGGGTTTCCAATGTCGCACGCGTCAGTTTCTTGGCCTTTTCGACCTCGATATGAAGGTCCCCAGCCAGGTCCATCGCGGTACGAAATGCCCACTTGTCGCCAATCTGTTTAAGGTTGACGCCACGCGGCTCATAGGTTTCGGCAAGCGCGTGCATGATGGCGCCAACATCCGTGCCCTCGGGCAAGCGCGCGGCAATCACCCGTTCACTGACCGGTTCGGCAGAGGCGAACAAAACGGCCTCAACAATGCGAATATGTTGAAAGTCAATCTCCGGACCGGATTCGACGCCTTCGATTTCAAGCTGCGTTTCTTCGCTCATTGCGTGCCCCTGCCCAACTTATTTCTTAAACGTGTCTGCGTCGTAGTCATAATTGCGCGGCAGATCCCCTTCCCGCACAGTCTGTGGTGATCGCAGCAGAATCGGCCCAAAGGTCTCTTCTTGTGAGATTTCCAGTTCGCCATCGCGGCACATTTCAAGACTGGCAACAAAGTGTGCCGCCAGTGCCGAGCGTGCCTTAAGCGGCGTTCCAAGTCCGCGCGGCATGAATTCAAGCAGCCGTGTCCATGTCGGCACCACGCGACGGCCAAACAAATCGCGCAATCGTTGGATGGCGTCATCCATCGCGTAAAGATCAAATGCCTCGATCTCAAGCGTTTTGCTTTCCGATGTCAGCATGATCCGCGCATAAGCCTTCAGCAGGTCATAAAGCGACGCGTCATAGACAGACGCCGTTGTAACGCGGACTTCCTCAGGATCGCCGCGACCAAAGAAATCACGTCCCAAGTTGGGGCGTTCCAGTAGTTTCTCACCGGCCGCTTTCATCGCCTCAAGGCGCTTTAGCTGGAAGGCAAGAAGTTCTGCCATTTCCTCGGCACTGAGTTCTTCCTCGTCACTTTCCTGTTTTGGAAGCAATAGGCGGGATTTCAGGTAAGCAAGCCAGGCGGCCATCACCAGATAATCAGCCGCCAGTTCAAGGCGCAAACCCTGTGCGGTATTGATGAATTCAAGATATTGCTCGGCAAGATCGAGAATGGAAATCTTGATGATATCGACCTTTTGGTCGCGTGCCAGTTCAAGCAAGACATCAAGCGGCCCCTCGAACCCGTCCAGATCAAGAATCAGGCGTTCGGCAAGGCTCGGTTCTTCATCGACCGGCTTCTTGTCAAACACATCATCTGGAATTTCGAATTCGAACTGGTCTGCCATCTATCCCCGACTATCCCCCGCGTCTGTCGGCGTTCAGGCAAAGATATCTGCCAGAAGCCTGACCAGTGCATTGGCCGGTTCAAGCACCAACCACTGGAACACCGGCAGGTCTATACCAAGTTGCGTCGTGACATAGGGCAACAGAAAGACCAATCCGATCAATATGATCATGCCGGTTTTTTCCATACGCGCCAAGACCCGTGCAATCGGAATCGGTGAAATTGCGGTCAGAACCCGCCCACCGTCAAGTGGCGGGATCGGCAACATGTTAAACACCGCCAGAATGCAATTCAGCCAAAGTGACTGATTAAGCATGGTCGCAAGCCAGTCATTGACCGCTGGCGAGAAGCTTGGCAGCCACACCAGAAGCAGGATTGATACAATGGCGAGTGCCACGTTGGTCGCCGGACCTGCAATCGCAACACCAATCACGCCCAAACGCTGCGGATGCAGGCGGTGAAACGCCACGGGCACCGGCTTGGCATAGCCAAACAGGAACGGTGCAGCCGTTATCAAAAGCAAACCCGGGATCAGGATGGTGCCGACCGGGTCAATATGACGGATCGGGTTCAGGCTGAGCCGCCCCATGCGTTGGGCCGTATCATCACCGAACAGCTTGGCTGCGAAACCGTGGGCTGCTTCGTGCAACGTCACAGCAAGCAAAACCGGAATGATCCAGGTTGTCGCCGAAACGATCAGGTCAATGGTGTCATTCACTTCTGATCATCTCCTGCGGACCAAACCGGCGCCAGAAGATCGGCAAGCCGGGCCTGCCAATCGGTAATCTGGGTGCTGCTTGGCGCGTCGTGTTTGAAGGTGGCAATTTGATTGGTAAAGCTCTGTGCGCGCTGCAAGGACGTACCGGTCAAAAGCGTTGCCATTGAGACCACCTCTTCCATCTCGGTGCGTTTGCCATTGCAATGAAGCGCAATATCACACCCGGCACGCAGACATTCATGCGTCCGGCTGGCGATGGACCCACCCAGCGCTTCCATGGACAGATCATCACTGATCAGCAGGTTCTCAAAGCCGATCTCGCCACGAATAATGTCCTGAATAACAGTCGAGGAAACTGTGCCGGGCCGTTGATCATCGATGGCGGTAAACAGCAGGTGGGCCGACATTGCCGCCAGCACGTCCTTCATGTGCGCAAAGGGCGCAAAATCGAACTCGGACAGTGTCTCGTGCGATACGGTGACAATCGGCAGGTCCTTGTGACTGTCTACCGTCGCGCGGCCATGTCCCGGGATATGCTTGATGATCGGTGCAATACCGCCATCCAGAAGGCCTGCGGCCACGGCACTGGCCAGCATCACGACCTTGCCGACCTCTGCCCCGTATGACCGGTCACCGATCACGTCACTCATACCCGGCAGACGAAGATCAAGAACAGGGGCGCAGGTTGTATTAAAACCGGCTTCGCGCAGGTCCATGGCCATCAACCGCGCACTGGTATAGGCCGCCTCGCGTGCATCATCCGGGTTTCGATCAAACAGATCACCAAACACACCTGCCGGCGCAATGCTGCGCCAATGTGGCGGTTTTAAACGCATCACGCGGCCGCCTTCCTGATCGACCAGAATCGGCACATTGGTGTTGCCAACGGTTTCGCGCAGTGCGTTGGTCAGGGCACGGACCTGATTACGGTTTTCGATGTTGCGGGCAAACAGGATAAACCCGAACGGATCGGCTTCACGCAAGAAGCCTTTTTCCCAATTGCTGAGTTCCGTTCCCGAAACACCAAGAATGCAGGCACGTGGCTTTTTGACTTCAAGGCCGGACAATGAGGCACCCCACATTGCGTTCTTTCAAATCCGCACAAAGCTTTTCGGCAGCCCCGGCATCACCAAGTGGGCCTGCCTGCAACCGATAGAAGACACCTTTGCCTTCGATCTCAATACGTTGCACAAACATCTCAAGATTGCCAAGCAAGTCTTTGTTTTTCGATGACAACCGTTTCCATTCTGCTGCCGCGCCGCTTTCTTCGCGGACAGAGGCCAGCTGGACACGGAACGCGCCAGACGCGGCTGGTGCGGTCGTCGTTTGCGGTGCTGGCGCCGGTTCGGCTGCTGCTTGTTCCTTGGCCGGGGCTTCGGCCGTGCGGTTTTCAGCAGCGGCAACCGCCTTCTCGGCGTCAGTCAATTCAGGAGCTGCAATTTCCGGTGCTTTAACAGCAGGCTCTGCATTGCCGTCAGATTCGGCGTTTTGCCGTGCATCCGCTGTTTCGGTTGCGCCCGCATCTGCCGGCGCCTCGGCCGTTGGATTTGGCTGGGTTGCCTTGGGCGTTGCGGAGACTTCCGGTGCGCGCGGCATATCGGGAAGTTCCTGCAACACGACATTTGCATCCGGATCAACGTCGCTTAGCTGGTCGTAGACTGTCGTCTCACGGTGGGGTACTTCCATTCCGCCCGGATCTTCCGGGCGAATTTTGATCGGTGATGGATCAGGAAGCAGGATCGGCAAATTGCCATCGTCCTGAATGGGTTGGCCCTGATTGTAAAACCAGTAACCTGCCCCGCCCAGCGCGCCACCAACCACGACAACGCCAAGAAACACGGTAGCCAGCCCTTTGATCATGCTCTTGCTGGCGGGCTTTTCTGATCCATAGTGATCTGCACGCTCTGCATGAAGGTCGGCACCGTGTTCTTCGCTCATCTCTTACATCTCCTCGACAGGCTTAACGCCCACAACCTCAAGACCGGAAGCAATGACCGTGGCAACGGCACGGATCATCGCAAGACGTGCCAGAGTCGCAGGCAAATCATCGGCAATGATGAAGCGCAGCGCGGTGTTGTCACGTCCCTTGTTCCACAATGCATGGAATTCTGCGGCAATTTCTGTCAGGAAAAAGGCAATGCGATGCGGTTCATGGGCAACGGCCGCCTGTTCGATAATCCGCGGCCATTCGGCCATACGGCGCACCAGAAGCTTTTCATCTTCCGAACTCAGCAGTGACAGGTCCGCGGTCGCCAGCGTTTTCTCCGACAGATCCTGTCCCGGGAAGGCTTCTGCGGCCTGACGGAAGACTGAATTCACGCGTGCATGCGCATACTGAACATAGAAAACCGGGTTGTCCTTGGACTGCTCGGTCACTTTGGCAAAATCGAATTCAAGCGCGGCATCATTTTTGCGGGTCAGCATGATGAAACGCACGACATCCTTGCCAACGCGTTCAACCACATCACGCAGGGTGACGAACGTTCCGGCACGTTTCGACATTTTGACCGGTTCACCATTGTCAAACAGGCTGACCAGCTGGCAAAGCTTGACATCAAGGTCGCCCTCGCCGTGCGTGATCGCCTTGGTGGCCGCCTTCATGCGTTTGACATAGCCACCATGGTCGGCACCGAAGATGTCGATCATCAGGTTAAAGCCGCGTTCGTACTTATCAAAGTGATAGGCAATGTCGGACGCAAAATAGGTCCAGCTACCGTCGGACTTCTTCAAAGGCCGGTCGACATCATCGCCAAATTCTGTTGCACGGAACAAGGTTTGCGGGCGCGGTTCCCAGTCATCAGGCTTCTTGCCTTTTGGCGGTTCCAGAACGCCGACATAGATGTCGCCTTTTTTCTCAAGATGTTCAAAGGCCGACTGGACCTTGCCCGCCTTAACCAAGCCGTCTTCGGATGTGAAGACATCATGGGAAACACCAAGAAGACGAAGGTCTTCCTTGATCAGGGCCATCATTTCGACGATGGCGAAAGCACGAAACTCTTCAAGCCATTCATCTTCCGGGGCATTCAGCCACTTGTTACCATCGCGTTCCGCCAGCTTTTTGCCCGGCGCGACAAGATAATCACCCGGATACAGGCCTTGCGGAATTTCACTGATCTCTTCGCCAAGAGCTTCGCGATAGCGCAAATGAAGCGAGCGTGCGAGCACATCCACCTGCGCACCGGCATCATTGGTGTAATATTCCTTGGTAACGGCGTAGCCCGCCTTTGCAAGCAAGTTGGCAAGTACGTCACCAACAACCGCCCCGCGGCAATGGCCAACATGCATCGGGCCGGTCGGGTTTGCCGAAACATATTCGACGTTGATCTTTTCGCCTTTGCCAAGGTCACTATTGCCATAGGCAGTGCCGACTTCAAGGATCTGGCTGATTTGTGAAAGCCAGAACCGCTCGGCCATCCGCAGATTGATGAAACCCGGGCCAGCAATTTCGACTTCTTCAATGTGATCAAGGCCACGCAGTTTTTCAGCCAGCTTTTCCGCTAGATCACGTGGCTTCATGCCAGCAGCCTTTGAAAGCAACATCGCCGCATTTGTTGCGGCATCCCCATGAGACGCATCGCGCGGCGGCTCCACCGTGACACGCGAAGTGTCTATTCCCGCAGGGAGAACACCGTCTTTTTCAAGGGCGAGAATCTGGTTCTCGATGTCGCTTTTCAACAGGCTGAAAACATTCATGACTTGGAACTTTGTAATTTCTGGTTCTGACCGGACCGGCCAATTGACTGGCGCCTGTTTTGAGCCATTTCACCTCAAAACGCAAGTCACCCGTATTTAGAGACATTACAGGTTTTGACATTTCAGCCATGCGCGCTAAATACTGACTCAAATACTGCGTTCGGATCATGCTATGATGTGATCAAGGATCGCAAACACACCTGCCCCGGCAGGACAAGACCAAGGAGTGTTGAATGACCGATTCTTCTCGGCAAGTTCAAATGACTGAAAGTGCTGCAAAACGCATTCAGGAACTGATTGCCAGCGAAGGTGCTGCGAACACCATGCTGCGTTTGCAGGTGTCTGGCGGCGGTTGCAGTGGGTTCCAGTATGAGTTCTCGCTCGATTCAGACACCACTGACGAAGATCGTATCTTCGAAAACCACGGTGCGAAAATGGTGATTGATGAAGTATCGCTGGATCTTCTCGGCGGTGCAGAGATCGATTTCGTGCGTGAGTTGGTTGGCTCAGCTTTTCGTGTAAATAATCCGAATGCCACCTCTTCATGCGGCTGCGGATCAAGTTTCTCGATTTGATCCGGATCGACAAACCGATTTATAAAACGGGGTTCGTTATTGGCGAACCCCGTTTTGTTTGACCAAACACCCCAAAAAAACCGAGGCCCGAATGAAAATCGCCACCTGGAATGTCAACTCGATCAAGGCACGCCTGCCAAACATTCTTGACTGGCTGCAGGACGGGAAACCCGAAGTGGTCCTGTTACAGGAAACCAAGACGGTTGATGATGCGTTTCCGGCGATGGAGATCGAGGACCTTGGCTACAACATCGCCATTCACGGTCAAAAGACTTATAACGGCGTTGCGATCCTTTCCAAATTCCCGATCGAAGATGTCGAACGCGGCCTGCCCGGCAATGATGATGACGAACAAGCCCGCTATATCGAGGCAACCATCGGATCCAATCGTCCGATCCGGGTTGCATCGATCTATGTTCCAATGGGAACAGCCGTTGGCGACGAGAAGTTTGATTACAAACTGAACTTCCTGGATCGCCTGATCACCCGGTTTGAGAAAATTCGTGCCAGTGGTGACGCTGCGGTCATGGGCGGGGACTACAACATCGCCCCCGACGACATGGACGTTTATGACCCCGTGAAACTGCGCGAAACGGTGCTGTGCACGACGGTTGAACGTAAACGTTTGCGCACCATGATGAATATGGGCTTTACCGACGCGTTCCGGACCTTCAACCCGAAAGGTCATCAATATAGCTGGTGGGACTATCGTGCCGGTGCGTGGAACAAGGATAACGGTCTTCGTATTGACCACCTCCTTCTGACCCCGGCGGCGGCAGACCGACTGAGCGCATCGGATATCGACCGGGAGCCACGCGGCAAGGAAAAGGCATCTGATCACACACCAGTCTGGTGCATGATTGACGACTGATCGCGTTCGATCACCAAAACAGCAAAAGGGCCGCACCTATCAGGATGCGGCCCTTTTCTTTTATCAATGGCAACAGATTGGCTTTATTCAGCCGCCTGCTTCATCGCCATGCGATAGGCGACGATATCTTCGATGCTGATTACGACCATATCGTTGGTCTTGGCATATTCGATCAGTTCCGGCAGCCGCGCCATTGTGCCATCCGGATTGGTGACTTCACACAGCACACCAGCGGGCTTGAACCCTGCCAGGCGCATCAGATCAACCGTGCCTTCGGTATGGCCGCGACGTTCCAGAACACCACCCGGCCGGGCGCGCAGCGGGAAGACATGGCCCGGACGCGCCAGATCGTCCGGTTTGACATCATCGGCGATGGCCGTTTTTACCGTGGTGACACGATCTGCGGCCGATACACCGGTTGTGACACCAACCTTGGCTTCGATGGTAACCGTGAAACCGGTCCCCATGCTGGATGTGTTGTCAGCAACCATGGGCGGCAGTTCAAGTTCAGTTGCCTTCTCGTCGGTCAGGCAAAGGCAGACGATACCGCTACAATCGCGGATGAGCATCGCCATTTGTTCATTGGTCAGATTTTCTGCTGAAAAGATCAGATCGCCTTCATTTTCGCGATCTTCATCGTCAACAACCAGAACACCTTTTCCCTGGCGCAGATCATCAAGCGCACGTTCCATGCGCGCATGCGGATCGCCAAAGATCGAAAGATCGGATTGTTTTTCAATACTCTGATTCATAACCGTCCTCTACGGATGGGGCTTACGAACCAGGGCAACAAAGAAAGGCCCGCTTTGCGACAAATGTCACAATGCGGTCGCAGGCAGACGGCATACCAGTCACGCCAAGGCGTTACTGTCACGACCGTCACGCTTTATCCTCTCCCATCCGGACTGTTACCGTCGGCTCCGGAATCTCACCGGATCTGCTGACCCCAAAAGTCTTGCGACCTGTGGGCGCTCGCGGGCTTACCAAAACTGGTTTACCGCCGGTCGGGATTTTCACCCTGCCCTGAGAATAAGCGCCGTGTTTCAACGACAAACGTTAACCACAATTGATCAACACGCGCACTTTATGAAAGCGCGCCAGTGTTGTCAAACGCCATAAAACCCTTAAAACCTTGTGGTTTAAATGTCTGAAAGCAATTTGCCTGCACGGAAATGGAAATCGCATCCGTTATTGCGGGCTTCGCGCGGCGCCCATTGGCAAACGGCACATTTTTTGTCCGATGATCTGCTTTTGAATTTACATTCCCGATGAAGATAGCCGCCAAGCATCGCGTCGATATAGCTGCCTTCAAAGACATCCACACCCAGACTGCGGCCCATGCGTAACGCCGTTCGGCTGTCGCAACGCGTAAGGATCAGGCTGCGGTCGGCAAACAAAACAGCAAACTCCCGCAGTCGTTCGGCGACTTCCGCGCGACGCGATCCGACGATATTCTGGTCCCATATGACCTTGATGAAATCGACATTCATTTTGCGTGGCGACAAAAATTCGAGTGCTGGCAACGTGATACGGTCCAGACCAACCTGTATCCCCAAGGAATGCAGGAATTCGCAAGCGTCTTCAAATTCCCACCAGTTTGCGATCGCGTTCTCCATGGAAAACTCGATGGCCATGTTTTCGATCAGTTTACCGTCATGTTCGGCGATGAAATCGGTAAACTTGTCGCTGTGAACCGTCTGGATTTGCATGTTCAAATGCAGTCGGTCTGGCAAAATGGACGGTGCCAGTGCTGCCGTAACATCCATGACTTTTTCATCGAGAACACGCGACAGGATTTCGATCTCGCCCGGCCCTTCCAACAGGAAACTGGCAAGATGGTTTTGGCGCAGGTAATCAAGCGAACAATAGATTTCGTGGCCTAACACCTCGCGTCGGGTGTCATCAAAACAGACGATGGCCTGGCGCCGACATGAGTCAAAGACAGCCTCTGTGGTGATCGCGCCACGCAGCATATCAGCCATATCGAAACGCACGGAAATGTCACTACTTGGTCTTTCTGCAAGTGTGATGCCGAGTAAATCTGCCAGCTTCTCCTGATCTTTGGGCCATTCAAAGCGGTTCCAGAGATTGGTTGGAATATGGCCAAGGCCCTGACGGTTCAGGACATCGGTCAGAATTTCTCGGATATGCTCGACAAAGGTGTTGTCGTCGTTTGTCCACGATCCTGCATGTACAAAAGCCACCATGCCGTTTTCCAGGCGATGGACCTTGGTGTTCTCGGGGAGATTGTGGAAAGCATCCCGGGTAATGGCCTGATAGTCATCGGTGCCAAGACGCAAGTCAGCCGGAATATTCAGGATCCCAAACGAAATCGCTTTGCCTTTGGCCGCGTTTTTACGCAGGCTTTCGACAAAGCGATTGATCGTGACAGGTGGTTTGGTGGTGTGCGCGTTCATATGCATTCCAGTTTGAATTGCAGCTGAACATACGTCACTAAAGTGGTGAATTCAACCTAAATTACTATACCATCGCATAGTTCCGCCTCCACCCTTAGGGCAAGGTCGGTAAAGAACGTCTTCGCCGGCACACCGACAACATAGCCATCAATTCGGTCAACAACACGCAATCCTTGCAGTGCATTGGCGGTAAACACGGCATCGAACTCTTTGAGCTCTTCTGGTGCCTTCGGCTCGAAAGTCACCTCAATCTCGGATTCTTCGGCAACTTGCAGCACGTAATCGCGGGCAAGCCCGCAAAGGATCCCGGTATCCTCATCCGGCGTCCAAAGGGTTTCCCCGGTGATCCCGAACAGATTGGCAACCGTCGTTTCTGCCACATGGCCGTCAGCCGACAGAATAAGCGCGTCTTGTGCACCGTATTTCTGTACTTCCTGTTTAGCCGCGATGTTGTCCATATAGTTGGTGCTTTTGATGCTGCCCGCGACCGAATGCGGGTTTCGGCGCACTTTCTGCGACGTCGCCAGGGTCAGCCCGATATTCGGGTCAAGCGGATCAAAGGGCTCTGCGGTAATCAGGATGGTCGGATCCGGCGAACCCGGTGGCAACAATCCACGTTCGCCCGGGCCGCGTGACACCGTCATACGAACAACCGCATCCTTGCGGTGAATTTGCTCAAACAGCTTGGCAACGATTTCTGCGACTTCTTCTGTCTCGGGCAACAGGTCAAGCGGGAACTCGATCAGCTCGGCATGATGGTCAAGCCGATCCATATGGGCTTCCAGCCAGGCAATTTTCCCTTCGTGCGCACGCATGGTTTCAAAGAAACCATCTCCCAGCAGGAAGCCACGATCCGTTACCGGAATGGACGCATCAGCAAGATCAAGAAAGCTGCCATTCATCCACACCTGCATAGCCCGGTCCCTTTTAATCGTTATCAGCTCCCTGTCCGGAAGCGCGTTTTAGAAAATTCGCCAACAGTGCGTGGCCCTGTTCCGTAAGCACGGCTTCGGGATGGAACTGAACACCGTAAATCGGCAAGGTCGCATGGGCAAATGCCATGACTTCTCCGTCGGGGCCTGTTGCTGTCTCGATCAAAGTGCCATCATTTGGCAAATCAACGATTAACGAGTGATATCGCGTGACTTGCAAAGGATTGTTTAATCCGGCAAACAAATCGTCTCCGCTATGCCGGATTGATGATGTCATCCCGTGAACCGGCCGTTTCGCGCGCTTGACCGTTCCACCGAATGCCTGGGCGATAGACTGATGCCCAAGGCAAACGCCAAGCATCGGAAACTCGGCTTTTAGCGCGTTGATCAGGTCCAGACTGTTTCCCGCCTCATCCGGTCCGCAGGGGCCCGGCGAAAAGACGATCGCTAACGGATTAAGGGCACGAACGTCTGCCGCCGTGATCTCATCGTTTCGCACGACCTTGACCGTATGTCCAAGTTCCTCAAGATAGCGGGCAAGATTGAAAACGAACGAATCATAATTATCAATCAGCAGGATCATAGCAGATCCCCGGCACTTATTCCGAACAACTCAAACATCTTGGCGGCTTTAACAAGCGTTTCCTCGTATTCCGCCGCCGGGTCGCTGTCAGCAACGATCCCGCCGCCCACATTAAAGGCCATCTTGCCGCCATTTACGCTAAGCGTTCTGATGGCAATGTTTGTGTCCATCGCCCCATCAAAACCGATATAGCCAATGGCACCGCAATAGGCACCGCGCGTTGTTTTTTCGAGTTCGGTGATGATCTCCATCGCACGGATCTTCGGCGCACCAGTGATCGACCCACCGGGGAAACATGCGCGCAATGCATCAACAGCCGTTTTGTTTTCTCGCAGTTCGCCTGTCACGGTGGACACCAGATGATGCACATTGGCGTAGCTTTCCAACGCGCAGATCACTGGTGTTTTCACGGTGTGAGGATTACTCACCTTTGAAAGGTCGTTGCGCAAAAGATCAACGATCATAACGTTTTCTGCGCGATCCTTTGGCGATAACATTAACTCCTGTGCCAGTTCAGCATCGCTTAACGGTGTTTCGCCACGCGGCCTTGTGCCCTTGATCGGCTTGGTTTCGACCTGCCGGTTTCTGACCCTAAGGAACCGTTCTGGCGAATTTGACAGCACCGCCACATCCCCGAAATTCAGGAATGCGCCGAAGGGCGCCGAACTAATGTCACGCAACCGGCGATAAAGATCAAACCGCTTTGGTATGGCATCACTTGCATATTCTGCGCGGAAGCTTTGTGACTGGTTGGCCTGAAAGATGTCACCGGCAAAGATGTAGTCAATTACGCGCTGTACGGCGGCCTTGTAGCTGGCGCGATCAAAGTTTGACTGCCAGTTCGAAACGTTTGGTACATGTGGAACAGCAGGCGTATCAATCAGAGGTCGTGCAAGTCTTAGATACTTGCGGATCAAGGCCATACGATCGTTTGCGCGCTGGTTGCGCTTTGGACCTTCGGTCTCTGGAATGCCGGTGGAAATAAGCCACATCCGCCGGTCAATCTGATCAAATGCGATCACAAGATCATAAATCCCGACGGCCATGTCCGGCATTGAAAGCCAGTCCTCCGGTGCTGTGGGCAACAATTCTGTCTGATGTACCAACTCATAGCCAAAATAGCCGACAGCACCGCCCTGAAACGGCGGCAAGTCTGGTTTCGCTTCGACCTGATAGCGCGCCAACAGATCGCCAAGGACGTCAAACGGGTTTCCCGGAATTTCAAAGCCATCCAGCACCGCCTGCCCGTTCTTCGCCGTCAATTTATGCAGCGGCGACACGACAATGTAGGAGAACCGGTCACGGTCACCAGAATCCAAAAAATGGCTATCGGCAAATGGCGCAAACGCGCCATAGGCATCAACGGGTTCGATATAGGGGCATTCTTCAATCAGCATTGGGCCGGCGCATTCTTATCGACTGGACGTGACGAAAATCGTCATTCCATGGGGGTTCTTGTCGCTCACAGGAACGGGCGACGCCAATCTAAGCGATTCTGCATGATCGGGTGAAGATTTTTGCGACATTACGACAGTTCAATTGAACCCAGAACAAAAAAGGCCAACCAAAGATGGCTGGCCTTTCTCGCAGATTGGTTCGAAACCTTACATCGCTGCAATACGCGCGAAAGCTTCGTTGAGCTTGGCAAGCGTATCACGTGCTTCTTCAAGCTTGGCTTTTTCGGCCGTGACGATGTGCTCAGGCGCGCGGCTGACGAACTTCTCGTTCGAAAGCTTGCCTTCCTGGGCCTTGATGTATTTCGTCTTGTCCTGAATTTCCTTTTCGAGACGCGCTTTTTCAGCGGCAACATCAATGAAATCGGCAACCGAAACAAAGACCGTCACGCCATCAACCACAGTCTGGATCGCACCTTTGGCAATCGCCTCGACATCGCCCTGCCCCTTAAAGGCAACATCTGCAACGCGCGCAAGGCGCTTGACCTGTGCTTCCTGTGCCGTGACAGCCGCCTTCATCGCGTCGGTGGCATCAACCAGATAGATCGGAACTTCGGCCGCCGGCGGCACATTCATTTCAGAACGGACACCACGGATATCCCCAATCAGGCGGATGGCCAGATCGACCTCGGCCTCAGCTTCACGATCAATCAGCGCGTCGTCAAACTGCGGATACCCTTCGGCGATCAGCATTTTTGCACGACTATCGGCGGTCTTTTCCCAAAGCTCTTCGGTGATGAACGGCATGACCGGATGCAAGATCAACAGGATCTGGTCAAGAACCCACGCGGTAACCGCACGAATTTCCGCCTTGGCTTCCTCGTCACTGCCCATCAGAACCGGTTTCGCCAGTTCCAGATACCAGTCACAGAAAGAACCCCAAACAAACTGATAGGCACTGCTTGCGGCATCGTTGAACCGATAGGTCTCAATACCGGTGCCGACGGCCTTGGCCGCTTCAACCGTTTTGCCAACGATCCAGCGACCAAGGGTCGATTTCACGTTCGCCGGATCAAAGCCATCAACCGGCTTGCATTCATTCATTTCGGCAAAGCGGGCCGCATTCCAAAGCTTGGTCGCGAAGTTGCGATAGCCTTCAACACGGGATGCGGCAAGCTTGATATCACGGCCCTGGGCTGCCAATGCCGTCAGGGTAAAGCGCAGCGCATCACAGCCATATTCGTCAATGATCTCAAGCGGATCGATAACGTTGCCCTTGGATTTTGACATCTTCTGGCCGTGCTCATCACGCACCAGCGCATGAATGTAAACGTCACGGAACGGGACTTTGCCGTCCATGAAATACATGCTCATCATGATCATCCGGGCAACCCAGAAGAAGATGATGTCAAACCCGGTGACCAGAACATCGCCCGGATAATATTTGGCAAGTTCCGGGGTCTTTTCCGGCCAACCCAGCGTCGAATACGGCCAGAGACCAGATGAGAACCAGGTATCAAGAACGTCGGTTTCCTGGGTCAGCTCGACATCCTTGCCATAATGAGCCTTGGCGGCGGCCATGGCCTCTTCCTCGGTTTCTTCAACGAAGAATTCGCCGTCGGGGCCAAACCATGCCGGAATACGATGCCCCCACCAAAGCTGACGGGAAATACACCATGGCTGGATGTTGCGCATCCATTCGAAATAGGTGTTTTCCCAGTTCTTCGGCACAAAGCGAATGCGGCCATCTTCAACCGCCTCGGTGGCGGGCTTGGCAAGAACCTCGGCGTTAACAAACCACTGATCGGTCAGATACGGCTCAATCACGACGTTCGAACGATCGCCGTATGGAACCATGTGAACGGTATCCTCGATCTTTTCCAGAAGACCGAGTTCGTCCATCTTCGTAACGATCAGTTTACGGGCTTCAAAACGATCAAGGCCACGGTATTCCTCGGGCGCTTCATCATTGATGCGCGCATAATCATCCAGGATGTTGATCTTTTCGAGACCAGCACGTTTGCCGACTTCAAAGTCATTGAAATCATGCGCCGGTGTGATCTTAACAGCACCCGACCCTTTTTCCGGATCGGCGTAATCGTCCGCGACGATCTTGATGCGGCGTCCAACAATCGGAAGAATGCAGTATTTCCCGATCAGGTCCTGATAGCGTTCGTCATCCGGGTGGACGGCAACGCCGGTATCGCCCAGCATCGTCTCGGGACGGGTGGTTGCAACGGTGATGAACTCGCCGTCACGGCCTTCGATCGGATATTTGAAGTGCCAGTAATGGCCTTTGACTTCTTTCTGAACGACTTCAAGGTCGGAAATCGCGGTCAGAAGTTTCGGATCCCAGTTCACCAGACGCTTGTCACGGTAAATCAGGCCATCCTTGTGCAGCTTAACGAACACCTTGCGGACCGCAGCCGACAAGCCATCATCCATGGTAAAGCGCTCACGCGGCCAATCGGGCGACGCGCCCAGACGGCGCAGCTGATTGGTGATAGTCCCGCCGGATTTCTCTTTCCACTCCCAGACCTTCTCGACGAACTTTTCACGGCCAAGGTCATGGCGTGTGACGTTCTGTTCGCTAAGCTGGCGTTCAACGACCATCTGGGTCGCGATACCGGCGTGGTCGGTGCCCGGTTGCCAAAGGGTATCCTTGCCCTTCATCCGGTTATAGCGGACCAGGATATCCTGAAGCGTGAAGGTCAGTGCATGCCCCATGTGGAGGCTACCGGTCACGTTGGGCGGCGGCATCATGATGACATAGGGATCGGCACTCGATGCCGGATCAGCGGCAAATGCCCCTGCTTTTTCCCATTTATCGTAAAGTCTGCCTTCAACATCGGCCGGGTTGTAGGTCTTCTCCAACATGGTCTTTTGATCCGCTGCGGGTTTAATTGTTTATCCAAAGAAAAAGCGGCGCACCGTTGGCGCGCCGCTCGAATGTCAAAATCGGCTCGCCTACAGGTCTTCGGCGCGGTTCACAATCCGCTCGATTTCCTTTTTCACAAGGCGTTCGATCATATAGGGAAGGTTTTCGTCAAGCCATTCCTTAAGCAACGGACGCAGCATATCGCGCACCAGATCCTCAAGGGTTGCGTGACCCGCGTTAATGCCAAGGGCAACTGCGCGTTTCTTTGCAACAGCTTGCGCCAGTTCCGAGATGGTTCCGGTGGCCGTCGATTCCGTCAAATTCGAAATCAGCGGTTCGTCGTCTTCATCATCGTAAAGGGCTGGCATTGCCGGTTCGGGCTCTGGTTCCGGTTCCGGCTCGTCGAATTCTTCTTCCAGAGGTGTTTCATCGAAATCGAGCATATCGTCGAGTTCGAGTTCTTCCTCTTCTTCGGGCTCGTCGAGCTCCAGTTCCTCGGGTTCTTCCTCGAACTCAAGTTCCTCAGGCTCTTCGTCAAGCACAAGTTCGTCGATTTCTTCTTCAGGCTCGGGTTCTGGTTCCGGCTCGGGCTCAGGTTCTGGCTCCGGTTCCGGCGTCGGTTCGGGTTCAGGAGCAGCTTCCTGTTTTTCTTCATCCCCCTCATCGGCAAGAATCTTGCGGATGGACTGGAGGATATCCTCCATGGAAGGTTCTTGTTGCCCGTCACTCATAATTAAACTTCCGCACTAGTGTCATTTAACCAGACCGATCCGACGCAAGTTCGAAGGCAGGATGTCGCCAACCTGCCCCGACCATCAACCAATCAATCCGTTCCCCACCACTGGTCCTTGACCTTGTTATAGTTGGACTCAGTGTCATAAATTTCGACCGGCAGACCAAGGACCTGCGCATTAAGCGCTCCCATGGCAGCCTTAACCTGAAACTCGGCAACCGCAGCGTCACGGCGCGACCCCACAAGATCCACACGGGCCTGCAACAGTTCCTGTTCCTGATCAAGAACATCAAGAACGGTACGCGAACCAACCGATGCTTCACGCTGAACGCCATCAAGGGCGACTTCAGCCGATGATACCTGTGCCTGCTGCGATTCGATGCTTGCACGTGCTGTAACAAGCGTCTCCCAAGCACTGGTTGCATTTTCGATTACTGAACGGCGCGCTTCATCAATCTGGATCCGGGCCTGACCGGCGGTCTGCTTTGCCGAACGCACGTTCGAGAAAACAGCACCCTGCTGGTACAGCGGTATCGAGACTGACGCGATAATGTCCGCCGTATCAGACGTGAAATCATCGTTCGAGGCTTCATGCTGACGCTCAACCCCGGCAGCAAGGCTTACTTCCGGATAAAGCGAACCTTCGCTCAGACGAATGTCGGACTGAGCAGCTTCTTCGCTGTAAATTGCCTGCAAGACGTCAGGGTGCTGACCCTGTGCAATCGTCAGAACATCGGAAATGCTTGTCGGAAGTCCCGAGAGCGCATTGGGAATTTCAAGATCGCTTGGCGGATTCCCGACAAGGCGCTCGTATTGCGCCCGGGTATTGGCCAAGGCACCCTGTGCCGAGATCAAATTGGCCTTTGCACCTGCAAGGCGTGCTTCGGCCTGGGACACGTCTGTCCGGGTCACCTCGCCGACATCAAAACGATCACGGGTTGCTTCAAGCTGACGCTCCAGAACACGCACGTTGTTCTGATTAAGCTCAACAACCGCAGTATCACGCAGAACGTTGAAATACGCCGTTGCCACCTGAAGCATGACATCCTGCTCGGTCGAGCGCAGCGACGCGCGGGCAGCCTTGATGCGGGCCTCTGCACGTTCGGTTTCTGCCGTGGTACGGCCGCCACGATAAAGCGGCTGCGTAACGTTGAGGCCAACCGTATAAGGCGTCAGGCTGTTATCTGTTTTCGTACCGTTGACTTCTGTTTCCGTATCACGAACGCCAGCGCTACCTGAAAGGCTTACACTCGGCCGCCAGTTTGACAATGCCGAGGAAATTTCTTCATCGGTCGAACGAAGTGCCGCACGACCGGCTTCGAGTGTCGGGTTGCTCTGGTACGCCTTGATAAGTGCGTCTTCCAGGCTTTCTGCAGAAGCGCCGCTGGCAACAATGCCGCCGGTCGCCAGAATACTGCAGGTCAGCAAGAACCGTTTGATCATTTATCTACCCTTGTAAAATCCTACACCAAGTCCCGACCCCGGCGCAGTTTCACGTATGGTAACGACGGAAGGAAAATTTTCCAAGAAAAGAGGCATTTGCATCAAAAAAAAGTAATTTGCCCCGTTTCTCCGTCATCGCCGTTTTCAATCGTAGCGGCTCATATCGCGCTCAACTTCAAGCGCCCATGCATCTATACCGCCGCGAACATTAAAAAGCTCTTTAAATCCATGATCCTCAAGCAACAGGCCCGCATGGCGACTGCGAACGCCATGATGACAAATGATCGCCAAAGGCATATCAGGCGCCAATTCATCCAACCTTCCCGATAGTTGGGAAAGAGGGATATGGAGCGCCTGATCTATCGCGCAGATTTCAAGTTCCCAATCTTCGCGGACATCAAGCAAGGCAATCGGTGCATTCGCATCAAGCCGTGACGCAAGTTCAGCACAACTGATGTCGAGCACCGTCAAACCTCAATCAGAATACAAAGCTTTCTGCCGGCTCAAATCCCGGAAGATACGGAATGTTCGCATCAAACAGATCGCGATGCCCGATGACACCGTTTTCACGCTCGTAAAGGCGTGCAACGCCTACCTTGCCTGGCTCACGAACCACGGCGAGCAAACGACCACCTTCGGAAACCTGTTCAAGGATGCCCGCCGGAACTTCTGCAACAGCACCATCGAAGACGATGACGTTGTAAGGAGCCTGTTTGGCATACCCTGATGCAAGATCACCTTCGACAACAATGACATTGTCATAGTTGAGCTTCTGGAAGGTGGCCTCGGCTGCGGCAGCCATATCCTTGTCGCTTTCGACAGATACCACAGTTTCTGCCACGCGCGAGATCAGCGCGCTGGAATAGCCGTACCCGGCACCAATCACCAGAGCAACATCCGTTTCAGCAATCTCGGCATTTTGCATAAGGCGCGCAATCACCATCGGCTCCATGGCAAAACGCCCGGCGCCCACAGCGATATCCTCGTCGATATAGGCAACGCCGCGCTTGGCTTCCGGCAGGAACAGTTCGCGCGGAACCCCTTCCATCGCTGCAATGACCAGCGGATCGGTAACCTTGTTGGTCCGAACCTGATTTTCCACCATGTTATGGCGCGCGATTTGGTAATCCATGATTATCTGACCTGAAAATTCTCGCGAGAAACAGACCACAGTCCTCTTGTTGTCCCCAAAGACGGCTGCGGCAATTGCCCTGTTTATAGTCAGCACTTAAGCACCTGACAACCACGGATCAAGCTCAACCTCCTCTTTGGGCGTGTATTTTCTGCTCTTTTCTGGCGTTGGCGTCACATCGCAACATTTTTTTTGGGGCCTTTGAAACAGATCAGCGCCAGGCTTTTGCAAACGAAGCATAAAAAAATCTTGGAAACAGACTAATACATCCCCAAATGAGGATACCATACATAAGTATATGTTCATAATCTAACTACAAGCATTACCTGCAAAACTACCCTCCCACAACCGCGCGCGGCGTGGCATACCACGCCTTACTTTAGGGATCTACTGACATGCGTGATAATGGTCCTGTTACCAATCGCGAAATTCAAATGAAAGACGAGGATATCCTTGTCTCGAAGACGGACATTGGTGGGCGTATACAGTTTTCGAACCAAGCGTTCGTTGATATCAGCGGCTATAGTGAAGAAGAGCTTACAGGCTCCGCACACAACATTGTTCGTCACCCGGATATGCCGAAGGAAGCCTTCGCCAATTTGTGGGAAACCATCAAGGCCGGTTTGCCTTGGCAAGGTTTGGTTAAGAACCGCGCAAAAAACGGCGATCACTATTGGGTACGCGCCAATATCACGCCAACCATCGATAACGGCGAAATCGGCGGCTTTATCTCAATCCGTACAAAACCGACTGAGGGTGAGAAGAACAAAGCAGAACGCGTTTATTACGACATGCGCTCTGGTGCTGCCCAAAACGTCGGGCTTGAGTATGGTGAAATTGTCGACACAAGTGCTTCTGCGAAATTCAAAAACTTCCTTGCCAGCATCAAGGGAAGCCTGACCGTTGCCTTTGGCACGATGGTGTTCCTGATGCTGTTGATAGGTGGATATGCACTCTATGGCGAGTTCCAAACCGAACAGCGACTTGAAAGCGTATATGAAAACCGCGTGAAGCCGCTAAACCTTCTTAAGCAGGTATCTGATGACTACGCTGTGTTTGTGGTCGATGCATCACACAAGGTACGCAATGGCAACTTTACCTGGCAGGAAGGCCTTGAAAGCATTGATATTGCGGAAAAACGCATCAAGGACAACCTCGATATCTATTTTGCACGCCAAATTGACCCGGAAGAAGCCGATATCGTGCAAAAGGTTCGCGACTTAATTCCTCCGGCAGATGAACTGATTGGGCGCCTGCGTACAGTTTTCCTCGAAGAGGACACCGCTGAACTTGATGCGCTCGTCAAGGACGAACTCTATCAAACCATCGACCCCCTTACCGAGCAGATTGGTAATCTTTCTATCGTTCAGAATGATATTGTCGGCAAGCAGGTTACAGACGCTCGATCCGAGTTCTTTGTTACGGTTGCGATTGATACTGGGTTGTTCTTGCTGGCGAGTATTCTGACCGTTGTCTACGGCATTTGGCTTGTTCGTAAATTCCGCAAACCTCTTGTGGTGATGGAACAGCACTTTGAAGCTATTGCGAGGAACGACTCTTCCTACTTTATCCCGCTTCCGGATATGCCAGACTTTAAATCACTTACCCAGCAACTTCGTGCCTTGCACGCCAAGCTGGCCTATAACCGCCTGGAACGTGATGAGAATGAAGCCAAAGCAAACAACCAGCGTATTGGGGCCTTGCGTGGGTTGGCTGAGACCGTCGAAAAAGAACTGCAAAAGGTTGTGCAGTCGATTATTGATCAGACAAGTCGTCTGAATGCGGCTGCTGGCGATATGGCCGGCTCGTCCGAACGTGTCTCTGAAAACTCTGAAAGTGTGGCAGCAGCTGCACATGAAGCACTGGCAAATGCGGAGACGGTATCTGGTGCGTCCGAGGAACTAGCCGCTTCGATCCGTGAAATTACCCGCCAGATCGAAGAAGCCACTAACCTAACGGCCGAAGCCAACAAGGCAGGCCAAAGTGCCGAAAGCACTGTGACGTCGCTTAAAGACAGTGTTGATCGCATCGGTGAAGTTGCAGAGCTTATTGGCGACATTGCAGCACAGACCAACCTTTTGGCTCTAAACGCAACCATCGAAGCCGCGCGCGCAGGTGATGCAGGCAAAGGCTTTGCCGTTGTTGCCCAAGAAGTCAAAAACCTTGCCAACCAGACAGCCAAATCGACCGAAGAAATTACCCGTCAGCTGGGCGAAATCCAGAATGTTACCGGCACTGTTGTCTCCACTGTTCAGCAGATGACCGCAAGTATCCGTCGCGTTGACGAGGTTGCGTCCAACGTTGCGATCAGCGTGCGCCAGCAGGACGATGCAACCCAAGAAATCGCCCGTAACGTGGTTCAGACAGCAGAAGCATCGAACGAAGTAACCGAAAAGATCGGTCATGTTGCCTCCGAGGCGCAAGACAACCTCATCCGTGCGGCTGACATGAACAAAATTGCCGAAGAAGTGGATGTAAGCATCGCAGAACTTCGTAAAAGTCTTGTACGAATCGTTCGAACCGCAACCCCGGAAGTAAACCGCCGCAAGGATCCGCGTTATGATGCGCAGATCAAGGTAACCGTCAAAATTGGCGGTAAATCTATCGCTGGTCAGACAATCGACATCTCTGTCGGTGGCGCGAAGGTCTCCCTGCCCGAACCAGTCATGCAGGGCGCGAAAGGCGAGATCACCATCGAGGGTCCGAATACGACCATTCCGTTCGAAGTCGAACACGTCCTAGACACCATCGCAAACCTTGATTTCGCCCCAAGCAGTCTTCGTGAAGAACGTCTGCGCCCTTGGCTTGAAAAGCGCTTTGGGAAGATGGCCGGGTAACAGCACGCCATTGTCGCTTCACTGACTTATCCATCTTTAAAGATCGCCCGGGGAGTTTTCCCGGGCGTTTTTTCTTTTTCGTAGCACTAATCCCCAAGCCTTCAGAAAAATGTAAAATTGGGTGCTTGACGGGGTGCGTTTGTTGAGGCTATACACCGCTCCAGCCAACGCGAAGGCGCGATGGCGGAGTGGTTACGCAGAGGACTGCAAATCCTTGCACGCCGGTTCGATTCCGGCTCGCGCCTCCACTGATCCGGCATAGCTCAGTTGGTAGAGCAAATGACTGTTAATCATTGGGTCGCAGGTTCGAGTCCTGCTGCCGGAGCCATAAACCCCTGGAACTCTGTTCCGGGGGTTTTTGCTTTCCGGGCCAATATAACTCCGCAGTTATTCCAAGTGTAATTTGCCCCTTCCCGATCACAGAACACGATGCGCTTTACGCGATCCAATTCAACCAGTTGGGAAATGGTTTCCATCATTATCGCGCCTGCCGATAACCTGTCGCGACCATGTTGAAAAAAGACGCGATTTTGGCCGGATTTTCTCAAAAAAGGTCTTGCGGGCCTCGGGCTGTTTGATTATACACCTGCCACGCGCATCGAAAGACGCGCAGTACCTGATCCGGCATAGCTCAGTTGGTAGAGCAAATGACTGTTAATCATTGGGTCGCAGGTTCGAGTCCTGCTGCCGGAGCCAATTAAAAAGGGACCGAACGTAATGTTCGGTCCCTTTTGCTTTTGAACGTCAAAACACGGATGTTTACCCCATGAAAACCATCAAAATCGACCTTCGCGAAGTTGAACTCGCCACCCTTTCCGGACCGACCCGCGGATGGTTGATCACGGGCGAAGGCGGGGTCATTCATGGCTTGGTGCACCCGATTGACGGGGATCTGTTCACGATCTCGTCGACAACCGATGCCCGGATACAGGCGTTTGGCTGGTGCCCGATGTTCGACAGTCTGGCGCATGTCCAAGCCGACCTTGAAATCGCGCTCGCCATGAGCTCACAGGACGAAGTGGAAGCCTGGCTTGAAGAGTCCGAGCGATTTGACGATGGGCATCATGGTCACGTGCATTAATCGTGACGCAAGATCTCCGCACTTCACGCTTCCCATAGCCTGCCGCATCGCACTGCCATAAAAACTTCGTGTTTGCAGCGCTTTATTGATGCACAGCAAATCAATATAATTGGCATCGCTCTAAAATATCGCACCGCATCATGATGGTGCGCTGAAAAAACAGCGCATGCATCACCATATAGGGCGAGTTGGCCGAAATCAGGTCTGCCCACACAGGACAAGGCGCAAACTGGCGATGAGTACAATCAATCTCGATCATCTGTTCAAACCGAAATCGGTCGCCGTGATTGGCGCTTCCAATCGGCCGCACTCCGTCGGCAGCGTGATTATGAAGAACCTGCTTGCCGGTGGATTTGACGGGCCGATCATGCCGGTTAACCCACGCAGTCAGTCAATCGGTGGCGTTCTGGCCTACCCCGACGTCAACAGTCTGCCGGTGGTGCCAGAGCTTGCCGTGATCTGTGTTCCGCCCAAAGGTGTCGTTCCGGTTATGGAATGCCTGGCCGAAAAAGGCTGCCTTGCCGCGATTGTCCTGACAGCAGGTCTGAGTGCGGAACAATATGATGACAACCGCACGGTCAAACAGGCGATGCTTGATATTGCGGCCTCCAAGAAGATGCGTCTGCTGGGTCCGAATTGCCTTGGCCTGATGGTGCCGGGCATTGGCCTGAATGCCAGCTTCAGCCATCAAAGCATTGGCAATGGCAAGATTGCCTTTGTTTCGCAATCAGGTGCCCTGTGTACCGCAGTTCTCGACTGGGCTGCTGCTCGTGGAATCGGCTTTTCCCACTTTATTTCGCTGGGTGAATGCGATGACGTCGATTTTGGCGATGTCATCGACTATCTGGGTTCTGATCCCGATACCCGGGCGATCATGCTTTATATTGAGTCCATTCACGAACGCCGAAGCTTTATCTCGGCCGCCCGAGCCGCATCACGTAACAAACCGATCCTGTGCATCAAATCCGGTCGCTTTGCCGAGGGTGCAGCTGCGGCCGCGTCTCACACCGGTGCGCTTGCCGGTGCCGATGATGTTTTCGATGCTGCCATCAAACGTGCCGGTGTTTTGCGCGTGTACACGGTCAGTGAAATGTTCTCGGCTGCCGAAACACTATCGCGGATGCGCCCGTTCCGTGGTGACAAGCTTGGTATCGTGACAAACGGTGGCGGGATCGGGGTGCTTGCGGTTGACGCCCTGATCGAAAGACATGGCCAGTTGGCCCACCTTGACGACGAAACCATAGCAGCCCTTGATGAAGTCCTGCCGCCGACCTGGTCCCACGCCAACCCGGTTGATATCATCGGGGATGCACCGGGTGAACGTTATGCCAAGACCATTGAAGTTGTCCTGAAGGACAAAAATATCGACAGCTTGCTGGTGATGCATGCCCCGACGGCCATCACCGATCCGGTCGAAGTCGCACAGGGTGTGATTGACACCATCAAGAACAGCAAGAAAAACATCCTGACCAACTGGGTTGGCGAGGCCACCGTGGCCGAAGCCCGCAATATGTTCTATGCGGCTGGTATTCCGACCTACCGTACGCCTGAAAATGCTGTTGCCGCCTTCCAGCACATGGTCAATTTCCGCAAGCTGCAAGAGCTCTTGATGGAAACACCGCCTTCGGTACCGCACGATTACACACCTGATGTAGACAAGGCACGCAGCATCATACACGCCGCAATTCATGCCGGACGTCACATGCTGACCGAACCGGAAGCAAAATCGGTTCTGGAATGCTTTGGCATCAATACGGTCAAAACCTATGCCGCCCTTGATGTTGAAGATGCCGTTCGCAAGGCAGAAAAGATCGGCCGCCCGGTCGCACTCAAGATCCTGTCGGACGACATCAGCCACAAGTCCGATGTCGGCGGCGTTATCCTGAACCTTGAAAACGGTGAGGAAGTTCGTGCTGCGGCGGAAAAAATGCAGCGCGTTATTGGCAAGAAATTCCCGGAAGCCCGCCTGCGCGGTTTCACCGTTCAGGAAATGGTCAAACGTGACGGCGCGCGTGAATTGATTGTTGGCATGACCACCGACCCGATCTTTGGCCCGGTGATCCTGTTCGGGCATGGCGGTGTCGAAGTCGAAGTTGTCCGCGACCGCGCCATGGCGTTGCCGCCGCTGAACATGAAGCTTGCCCGTGAACTGGTTGAAGGCACACGCATTCATAAACTTCTGCAAGGTTACCGTGATGTCCCGGCGGTCAACCTCGAAGAACTTTACATGACCTTAGTGCGGCTTTCGCAGTTGGTTGTGCAGTTGGGCGAAGTTGTCGAACTTGATATGAACCCGCTTCTGGCCGACCGTGAAGGTGTGATTGCGCTCGATGCCCGGATCAAGGTAACGCCAAAGGTTGTAAGCGATGAACAGCGCCTGGCCATTCATCCCTACCCGCGCCACTTGAAGGAAAAGGTGGTGATGGATGATGGGACGACCTATTTGCTGCGCCCGATCAAGCCCGAAGATGAACCGGCCCACTACGAATTTATGTCGCGATTAACCCCGGAAGATATTCACTTCCGCTTCTTCGGCTCAGTCCGTGAATTGCCGCATTCGGAAATGGCCCGTCAGACGCAGCTTGATTACGATCGCGACATGGCTTTCCTTGCCATTCTACCAAACGGTGACCAGGAAGGCGAAATTCACGGTATCGTTCAGGTCGTGATTGATCCGAACAACGAGAAAGCCGAATACGCCATTATGGTGCGATCCGATATCAAGGGCCGCGGCCTTGGCCGTATTCTGATGGAAAAGATGATCGAATTCTGCCGTCGCAAGGGCACAGAAACCTTCATCGGCCAGGTTCTGCCAAATAACCGTCGGATGTTGACCCTTTGCGAAAGCCTTGGCTTCAGCCGCAAATTCATCCCGGATGAAGAGGTGTTTGAAGTCACCCTGCCCTTGCAGCGTGAGCCGGAATAAACCGCACCATCATGACCAAACAACAAAAGCCCGGTGAAATACCGGGCTTTTTCGTTTCAGGCATGAGTTTCAATAAATTCAGGCGGTTTCTGCGACAAGCTTGGCCTTGATATCGGCAACGGCCTTTTCCGGATCGATGCCCTTTTCACGAAGCGAATCAATTGCTTCATTCTCAATCGTGCGCAATTCCTGCAAGGTCGTTTGCACGTCTTCGAGCTGCTGTTCAAGCTCTTCGATCCGGCGACGCCCGACCAGCATCAGATGCGCAAGCTGTTCCGTCCGACTGCGGTCTGCGTCATAGAGATCGATATATTCCTTGATATCCTCAAGCGAGAAACCAAGACGCTTGCCACGCAGCACCAGCATCAGCCGCGCCCGGTCACGGTAATTATATACGCGCGTCGCACCGGCACGCTGTGGTGCAAGCAGGTTCTTTGTTTCGTAAAACCGGATCGCGCGTGGCGTGATGTCGAATTCTTCGGCCAGCTCGGTAATGCTATAAAGCTTATCGTTCATGTTTTTTCTTGTTTGTTGAATGCGGTGCGTCACCATCGCAACATTCCGACAGCCCAGTCAACTGATTTACGCATACGTAAGGCCATAACACCGCGTGCCGGGCGTTACGAAGACGTCCTTTCAATCACTGTAAACAGGCAAACTTCGAACGTAATCCAGATCGACGGGAACATAGTCCGGCCCCTCGAAGATCTCCCCATCTGTCAAAGCACCAGGCCAGAATGCACGGTGAGACAACCATGTCCCGCCATCTGGCATCGGGATGCTTAGTGTGTCGCAATACCCCTCGCGATGTTGCGCACGAAGATCAAACCGCCCGGACAGCCCATCTTCGAACAACGGGTCATCGGAAACGCGCGGATCACGCAAAACACCATCATAGGGCGCAAACACCGCCGGATATGTCGGATGGTTGGCAAGATCGCCTTCAAACGAAACAGGCAATGGACCATCCGCCGACAGCGAAAGTTTGTCGGCCGGACCAAAGAATGTCTGATCAAATGGCATCAGGTCGTCGGGAAGTTTTGCTGGATCGGCATGTTCAATCGCATTGCGGGCATTGATCAGGCCACGCGTCGTGCCCTTCTTGATGTATTTCTGGCGCAGGAAAAAGCTGTTGTGCAGGCAGACGGAAATATAATCCGGCTGGGCCACCGATCCGCCCTTGCCCAGTTTGAAAACAGCGCCGCCGTTATTCTCGTCCCCTTCTGGGCCCGGTCGGCTGTCAAACCAGCAGATATTGCCAAAATAATACCAGAATCCGCCACGCACACCGTCCTGCGAGAACAGCTTATGGCAGTTATAAAACCGGTTGCGGCCGATCCACCAGCCAACGGCGGTTGCTTCGGGCTCTATCGGGTTATCGCGGATATATCTGAACCGGTTGTCAAATATCCGGACGTCGCGGTTAAAGCTGCCTACGGGTGCATCCAGATTATGCTGGGATACATCCATCCGAACGCCGTTATAACAATCACAGATATCGTTTCGGATGATTTCGACATCCCCGATAATATCATCAGCCCCGAAGAACGCCCCGTTCAGGTAGCGATATTCAACCTCGATCACATTGCCGTCTTCGTCCTTGCCGTCATGAATTTCATCCCAGCGAATCTGACGCCAGATATCGGGGTTTTGGACCCAACGGCAACCCGTGATCGAGATGCCGCGGGTTTGTTCGCCGTTGGCATAAAACGCATAGGTGCCCTCGGTGATATCAAGGTCGCTAAACGCCAGATGATGACTGTTTTCAATATAAACCGCGCTTGGCCAAGCCCGCTTGATGGTAAAAAGCTCAAGCCGGATATGGGCGACATCAATCAATTGGAAGACGGCATAACCATCGCGTCCCGGATTGCTTGCCGAAACGGAAGGATCAGGAAGCTTTGCCGCGTCGATTATCGCATCGGGTTCGCCACGGACAATGATCGGTTGATCAGCCGTTCCACTGCGCGGGAAATGCAAGGGTTCAGCAAAGCAATAATCCCCCGCGATCATGCGGATCATTTGCCCGGGCCGACTTTGCGCAATCGCCTGATCAAGGGTTAATGTCGGGCGGATTTTGGCATCAATCCAATGTTCTTGCCCGTCTTCTGATACATATACAACTTCCATAAACCGCCCTCCCTGTTTGGATTGCAAAACCTTAACGCAAAACAACCGGAGGCCAAGTCTGTTGTTTCAGGTGCGCGGTGAAGACACCCGAATTCATATCCTCATACTTTTTGAAATGTCACCACGTACCGTGCAAAACGCAAAAGTGAGCTTTCCTCACATTCGGGTTTTGGCCCCATTCCCTAGACCCGATCGCCGCTTTCCATCGGCCATTTTGTATGGTGGCTGTCGATGACAAAGCGATGCTTGTGGGTTACTGGCGGGTGGAAGTGCCGATGACGATGCTTGTCTGTTTCGGCCGCATGTTCATGAACATGGACGTGATGCGGGTCATTGTGGTCGTGCGGATGTTCGTGCCAAAACCCCGGATGACTGTGTTTGATTTCAAGTCTGTCTTCCTTCGGCCAGAGCATGACAGCAACAAGCACAGAACCGATTGCCATGCCGCCTGATGCCAGAAAAGCAACTGACAGATCCGCCAAACTTCCCAGCCAGCCAACGATGCCATACGCAAACAACCACCCGCCATGCGAAAGCGCGAAGTTGGCCGCAAAAAACGCAGAACGATCCCCGTCCCCGGCAGACCGTTGCACAAGCCGTCCGCCGGGGGTCTGGGCAAATGTTGTACCTGCCCCGGCAATCAGCCACAGAACTGCGAAAGCGATGACCGACCCAAAATCTGAAATCATCAAAGCGCCGCCCAAGAGCATTGCGACCGCCGCGGCGACAATACCGAACAACATCAGATGGCGTTCGCCGACGCGTTCGATCAGCCGCGGGATCAGGAATGCCGCACACATTGATCCGGCGCCGGCACAAGCCAAAAAGCTTGTCGTCAGCAACTCTGCCCCACCAAGAATGCCGCGGGTCAGAACCACGGTATTGACAATGATCATTGCCCCAACCGATGAGACGGCAAAGTAAACGGCCAGAAGCCCGCGCAAACGCGGCGTCTTCAGATAAGCCACAATGCCAAACACCGTATTGGCATAAATGCCGCCAGTCCGATCCGTCGGTGCGGCCTGCGGGATCTGTGCTGTCATGATCAGCAAAGCCGAGATCGCAAAGGTCAGGCTATTGGCCAAAAACAGACTGTCAAACGACCACACAACCAAAAGGGCCGCGGCCAAGGCCGGGCTGGCCAGATTTTCAAGGTCATAGGCCAGCCGCGCGTAAGAAAGCCCCTTGGTATACGCCTTTTCATCCGGGAGAATTTCCGGGATGATTGCCTGAAACACAGGGGTAAAGGCGGCCGAGGCCGCGTTTACAACAAACACCAGAACGAAAATCTGCCAGACCTGATCAACAAAGGGCAGACAAAGCACGATCCCGGCGCGCAACACATCCAACCCGACCAGCCACATCCGACGCGGCAACAGATGGGCCATGCCCCCAGCCACCGGCGCGATCACGAGATAGGCCACCATTTTCAAAACAAGGATGGAGCCAAGCACCCGACCAGCGTCGTCACCGGCAAGATCATAAGCCAACAGCGATAGCGCCACCGTCGTCAGCCCGGTCCCGATCAGGGACGTAATCTGGGCGGAAAACAGATGGCGAAAGGCCGGTTGCGAAAACGGGGATAGGTTTGTTGTCATCACCGCCCTTTCATGCTCGTCCGAGGCACAGGACCCTCAGGATGTGGCCTCGGCCTGGTTGGTGCGTTCACTGGCCGTGCATTTCTTGTCTGGCAACTGAAGCACTTTTCCGGTGCGCAATTCAATGATCCGCGTTGCAAGTTTCCGTCTGAAATGCGGATCGTGCGACACAAGGATCATGGCTTGTGGCAGCCCCAGCAGGATTTCTTCAAGCCGTCGCAGGTTTTCTTCATCAAGCGCGTTTGTCGGCTCATCAAGCAGCAACACATCGGGCTTCATGGCAAGGACAGCTGCCACCGAAACAAGCCGTTTCTCACCGCCGGAAAGCTCATGGGTAATCCGTTCGCGCAGGTGTTTGAGATGCAGTTGATCCAGGACCCCATCCACGATCGCAAGGGCTTCTTCGCGACTGGCACCGAGGTTTAGCGGACCAAAAGCGATGTCCTCGATCACGGTTGGGCAGAACAGCTGGTCATCGGGATCCTGCACGATAAAACCAACCCGGCAGCGCAAATCGTGAAATTCGGCATCGGTAACCCGCGGGGTGCCAAAGGCACGGATTTCACCCGCATGCGGCTTAATCAGGCCGACAAGAATACGCAAAAGCGTGCTTTTACCAGCCCCATTCGGCCCTGCAAGGAACAGTCGTTCACCCGGATCAAGCGTCAGACTGACGCGATCGAGCACATTCTGCCCTGCCCGATAACCATAGGAAATATCATTCAATTCAATAAGCGACGACATACATGCGATCCATCACGACAAGGGCAATAATCAGGGCAAGGAAGAAAACGGCAAATGCACCGTCACGACGCTTGAATGCCAGATCATCTATCATCGGGAAATGACCACTAAATCCGCGGCACTTCATGGCTTCCAGCACACGTTCGGCCCGTTCAAGCGACCGCACCACCAACATGCCAAACAAATAGCCAAAAGACCGGTAGGTATGGGCATTATTGCGTGCCTTAAACCCGCGAAGTTTCATCGCCATGCGAAGACGATGATATTCGTCATGAAGCACCGAAATATAGCGCACCGTAAACATCATCAGATGCACCAGAACCGGCGGACATTTCAAACGATATAGCGTGTGGCCAAGTGTCACCGGCGTCATACCCGACAAAAGGCTAAGCATCATCAGGACAACCGCATTGGCCCGTATGCCAGCAAGGATGGCATGCATCAGGCCTTCCTTGCTGGCCTCTGCCCCAAGCACCGAAAACATCGGTGTTCCGGGGGTCGTAAACGGCAACATTATCAACATGACGATGATAAACCCGTCCATGGCTGCCATGCGTTTCAGGGTTACGCGCAGCGGCAAGTCCGTCAGGCTCATGGTAATGGCGGCAAATATCAGGGCACCCAGTGCAAATTCGATCTGATGCAGGGCCACCACGACAATTGCAAAAACACAGGCCGCGACCACACGTACCCTTGGATCGAACGTCCCGACGAATGACGGTGATTGTCCGCCATGTGCCTGAACGCTCAGGGGTTGGTCATGTCCGAAAAGGTGGCTCATGCGTTGGGTGCTTTTGCTCTTAGCCGTCGCGCAGCGATGTAATAAATGATCCCGAAGGCACCGAATATATAGCCAATGCCGCCCAGAATCGATTGAAGATCATTCTTTTCCTTATAGGCGGTGAGCTCGCGCCTGAGAGGACGCAATTCGTCACGCACGATGGTCGCGATGATTTCTTCCTGTTCGCGGGAAATTGCAGGCCCAGCGTTTGATCCTGCCCTCGATGCAGTCGGCGCCTTTGACGATGCTGTTTGTACAGCCGCATCAACATCCGTCAGGTCCGCAATGGCAAAGGTTGCCTCGGCAACGTGCCCTGCCCCGAGATCGGCCCGAAAACGCAGATCAATCTGTTGGCTTGGCGTGTAGACAAAAAAACCGTCGCCGTCGGTGGTAACTTCATCAATCTTGTTGCCATCAAGATCAAAGATCTCAACAAGCGTGTTTTCGGCCATGACACCGTTGGAGAAACCGATTTCACCTTCGATGTTTGAACCACTTGGAAACAGGGATGCGATAACCTTGTGCGCCTGTGCAGGTGCTGCGCCATACACAAGCATGCCAAGGGCACAGACCAGCATGAGTGATCTAGCCATTGGATGCCTCGCCCGCCTGCTTTGCACGCAAGGATGCTGTCGCCTGCATCTCAAAACCGGATGTCTGATCGGCGGGTTGCAGCAAGGCCGGTTTGACCTTGGCGATCAGATACACCGATGCCGCTGACACCAACCCTTCGACCACCATGATCGGAATGTGGGCAAAGAAGACCAGCTTGGCCGCCGGAACAAATGCATCACCACTGAGTGCAAGCGAAATCGCGACAAACACCGTTGTCAGCGCGATGGAAAACGCACCAGCACATCCACCAAGCACGGCCGCCGTGACCGGGCTGCTGCGCGACACCATTCCCCGGAACAAAAGGCCCGCCAGCACAGCCGGAAAGGCGATATTGACCGTATTGACGCCAAGAACCGTCAAACCGCCAAAGCCAAAGAAAACGGCCTGAAGCAGGAGACCGACAAAAAGTGCCGGAAACGCGGTCCAGCCAAGCACGAGCCCGGCAAGACCGCTCATGATCAGATGCACACTGGATGGTCCCACCGGCACATGAATAAGCGAGGCAACAAAGAATGTTGCCGACAAAACCCCGGTTGCAGGAATTTTATCGATTGGCAGTTTCCGCAGTCCAAGGCCAAGTCCGGCAATTGCAAGAATACCCCCGCCAATCAAGACTTCCGGTGCCAGCGCACCATCAACAATATGCATCTGTTTTGTCCCTCGCCTATTTCACATCATAGGCGCGAACCCACAGGACTGCATCCTGTGAAAGTTCCTTGCCCTGAAATTCTTTGTCAGGGCCGCTGCCAAGTGCTGCAAATCCCCAAAAACCTGCCTTGGGGACACCAAAAGTGAAATACCCGTTTTGATCGGAAATGACCACAACCGCACCACCGGGCATTGGCGATGCCGTTGGCCCTTTGGGTGTGTTGCTGGCCATATCGGGTTCTGCGGCCATGTATTCGATTTCGACTTCAACACCGGCCACAGGTTGGCCTTCGCTTAACACTCGGCCAGTAAAGGTCGAACCGGCAATGATGTTGGTTGGTCGATTAAGCGGCAGGATTTCGGTTTTAAGACCTTGCGGTTCCATCCAGTCGGTCGGAATTTCATTGCGGTTTACATAGGACTTCGTGATCTGCTGGATGAAGATATCTTCGCTTTCTTCATAATACGGTGCGGGGACCACCACCATGACGTAATCACCGCTGCGGCGCAGAGTCAAAGTTGCGTCAAAGGCCGCTGCCGAGTTGGCAATTCCGGTGAAAGTAATCGGCGTAAGCGTTGATTTGAGATCAAGTTTCTCACCGCGATTAACCGCATAAAATTCAAGCGGCTCGGCCATATCCATGACATGACCGTTTTCAAACGGGTGCCAGAAAATCAGCTTAACCGGCTGATCCCCGGCCTTGGTCACGTTCACGTCCGGCGTATAGGCTAATTGAAAATGCGCATGCGCCGGCATGGCCGCCGACAGCACACAGGCGCTTGCAATCGCAAGCCTGCCAAGGGTCTTAAACATATAATCGTCTCTTTCTCAAACGATGCACGCAGGCCAAAGGCCCAGCGCACAGGGTCAGGACAAAGAACGATAGGATGGCTGGAAGCAAGATTGCGGATCTTCAAAAGACCGTTTGTACCCCTGCAACCTGACGCTCACCCCGGCGTCCAACAGTTTCATACCGGGCAATCGGCACCCGGCAGTCAAAGGCAGGTCTCCTGGCTCACGGTTTAAAAAGCAATGCGCCTTCCCGGTTTGCACCAGTGGCATATGCAATGCTCTGACCGCTTACAGTTGCGGGGGCAGCCGTGGCTTTGTCATGCATGACGCACCACGTTCCCTTTTAAGTTGGTCCAATCGGATCAACACCAAAGACAATGTCATAATCCACGTCGGACGGATTGCTGTCAACTCCCTGCCCCAAGGTCCGTGACAATCTTTTTGCGGATGGCTTGACGCGCTTTAAACCGGGCGCGAAGATCACGCGCAATTTTGCCGACGGGCCCCGAAAGCCTGCAATCAGATGGGTGGAAACATTATGAAACCTGAAACGGTTCTTGTTTTCTGGTTCAAGGAACTCGAAGAAAAACAGTGGTTTATCAAGGATGAAGCCCTGGATCGCCATATCGCGGAACGCTTTGCCGATTTTCACGCCGCCGCCACGGCCGGAGAGCTTTTTAACTGGCGCAAAACCGCCCATGGACGACTTGCCGAAATCATCGTTCTTGATCAGTTTTCACGCAATATGTACCGCGATCAGCCACAGTCCTTTGCATCAGATCCAATGGCATTGGTGCTGGCGCAGGAGGCTGTTTCCTTGAAGCTGGATCGCAAACTGGTCACACCGCAGGAACAGGCATTCCTGTATATGCCGTATATGCACTCGGAATCCGAAATCATCCATGAAGTGGCGGTTGACCTGTTTTCACAGCCCGGCCTTGAGAACAATTACGAGTTCGAGCTGAAACACAAAAAGATCATTGACCGGTTTGGCCGCTATCCACACCGCAATGAAATACTGGGCCGTCCATCGACGCCAGAGGAAGTGGCGTTTCTCAAAGAGCCCGGATCATCGTTCTGAGCATTAAAAAAGGGACGGTTTCCCGTCCCTTTCATTTCATCTCACTTGATCGCGGAACATCAGCCAACATCACGGTCGCGATTATCCCACCAGCCCTGCACAAGGCTTTCTGCCTCATCCATGTAATCCGCCTTGCCGGCAAGGAAGGCTGCCATGGCGGCACTGCCCTTGATCTTGGCTTCGGCCGGAATATCTTCCACCTCGCCACGCCAGACCGCCAGAAAGTGCTTCAGCGATACAGGGCTTTGGTCTTCGCCATCCTTTTCGGTTTTTGACAGCAATGCCGGCCAGCGAACATCATTGAGCTCACCATTATCAAGCATGCGCAGATCGACATGCTTATAGGGTGTTCTTTCGGCTTCGCCGCCACCGCCCTTGATCACACCGATGCGTGGAAGTTCCAAAAGCTTGCCGGTTTCACGATGGACATCAAGAAACGCCGGATGAAACACACCAAGGAAGGCTGCACGCGCATGCAGAGGATTAAGCAAACGCAGTAACGTATTGACTGGACTGCGTAATCCAAGAAGTGGACGCAATCCAATCAGCTCCTGCAGCTTGGGATGCATATGACGCAGCGGCAGATACGCAAAGCCCTTCGATGCGATATCAGAACGCGCTTCTTCTGCAGACATGGCAATCGGAAGCTTAAGCGCCTTGATGGCAACTTCTGTGCTGATCCCGTTGACCAGATGCGAGTTATAGCCATGCATCAGCACCGGAACATTATTCTGCGACAGCAGAAGCGCCGACAGCACAAACCAGGGCAGACCACGGGTCCGACCGGCCGCATAGGATGGCCAATCCAGCGCAGGACGCATAAGCGCGTCATCTTTGCTGTCTTCATCCGGTTCAAGACGCGCGGCCTTGCGCACAGCTTCGATCATGCCGGCCAGTTCTTCGGGCGTCTCAGCACGGTAGCGCAGCATCAAAAGGAATGCGCCAAGCTGGATCGGTTCGACCTCGTCGCGCAGGATCATCGAGAAGGCATCAAATGCCTCCTCGCGGGTCAGACTGCGCGAACGGCCCGGCCCACGGAAGAACGTGCGGAGATAGCCAGAAAACGGATGCGCCTCTGGTAAGACATTCTCATCCTCGAGCTGTTCAAGATGCTCGTCGGTCATATGGTTTCACCGGAATAGTTGGTGTTACTGATCGTGAATACGTGTGAAGACCCACTCTGTCTCGGTCGAGAGGTCATCCTGATAGCGATAGCCATCAACATTAAACTTCTTGAGCTCTTGCGGGTCTTCGAGCCGATTGTCAATCATATAGCGTGCCATCATGCCACGCGCACGCTTGGCCGAGAAGCCGACAACCTTGGCCGTACCGCCCTTCACTTCCTTAAACACAGGCGTAATTACCGGGCCATCAAGGACCTTGGTCTTGATCGATTTGAAATACTCGTTCGAGGCGAGATTGATCAGACTACGGTCCTTGTGACCTTTGGTAATCTCGTTGATTTCTTTTGAAAGCTTATCATCCCAGAACGCGTAAAGGTCCTTGCCCCGCGGGTTGGAAAGGCGCGTTCCCATTTCCAAACGATATGGCTGCATCAAATCGCGCGGCTTCAGGAGGCCATAAAGGCCCGAGAGCATCCGAAAATGATCCTCTGCCCAGTCGATGTCTTCGGCCTTCATGGTATCGGCATCAAGGCCGACATAGGTATCACCGCGGAATGCAAAAATCGCCGGTTTGGCGTTGGTACGATCAAACGGACGCGAAAAATGCTGAAAACGCTGATAGTTCAGATCGGCAAGGTTTTCGCTGATGCCCATGAGCTTCATCAGATCGCTGCGGCTTTTTTTGCGCGCGACATCAACAAGTTGTTCGGTGTCGTCCAGAAATGCGGGTTGAGAAACAGACATTTCCGGGACGTCTGTTTCGAAATCCAGCTTCTTGGCCGGGGACACAACAGCAAGCATCAATCTGCCTCTTCTCTTTCATCTCGGTTCGATTTGTCGTAACAAGCCACAAGGCATGGGCAATGTCTAGGGTCCAACCCTATGTACAGGAGTATACGCCTGTACATGGATTTGGACCCTTAGCGTTATCCATAAACTTCTAATCTTGCAGAAAATCCGTCGGTTGCAAGTTTTGACGGATGAAAGGACCCATTATGAGTGAACAAGTTCGCGCGTCGCACATTCTTCTGATGTATGCCGGTTCGGCACGTTCGACCGCCACCCGCACCAAAGACGAAGCCCTGACCGAAATCAACGCGCTGAAAGACCAGATCGCAAACGGTTCCGATTTCGCAGAACTGGCAAAAGCCAACTCCGATTGCCCGTCCGGCCAGCAGGGCGGCGACCTTGGCTTCTTTGGCCGTGGCATGATGGTTCCGGAATTCGATGCCGCTGCGTTCAGCATGGAAGTTGGTTCGACGTCTGACGTGGTTGAGACCGATTTCGGTTACCACCTGCTGCAGCGCACCGCATAAGCAATCGCTTGCACATGATGCAAAACGTAAAGGCTGGCATTTGATTGCCAGCCTTTTCTTTTTCAGACGCGCCTGTCAGAAATCAACAATCGGGGCATCAAGTTCGTATTGCCCCTTGTGATCTTCGATCTCCAGCACCCAGACATCCGGATCATAGCCAATTTGCTTGCGCCAGTATTCATCGCAGGCAAACTCGGTTTCGCGGCCCCCATCCGGGCCACCGGCCACCAGCATCCAACCCAGTTCTCCATCAAGTGTCGTCACACGTGAATAGACAAAGCATCCTGCGTCAAACCGGTTGAGCTTCACAAGCACGGCCCCGGCATCTTCGTTGCCCATGTGGGCCACCATCGCCGTAATCAGGTTCGACTGGCAAATCGCGATCTGCGCGCGCACCCACAACCCGGCTTTTAGACGCGGTTGCATCTATACCCCTTCCCGTGACGCGGTCACGTTTTCGGGCATTTGCAGGATCAGGTTCGGGTTGGGGCAGATACTTTCCCAGATATCCCATTCAGACGGCTTGGCGGCACCAAAGAAGTCCCCTTCCCGCCCCAGCATGTCAAAGATGATCTGGAAATGCAGATGCGGGATCCAGTCGCCATTGATCGGGAAATCGCCAAACCGACACAGAAGGTCACCGGCGTTGATTTCCTTGCCCTTGTAAAGCCCTTCCAGGGATTCGCGGCTGAGATGACCATAGAGCGTATAGAACCTGATGCCTTCCGCCGGTTCATGCTGCAAGATAATGGTCGGCCCATAATCCAGATGCAGGTTGTTATCGGCAAAGCTGTGCACAACACCGTCCAATGGCGCAAATACCGGCGTATATGCCGGTGCGAACAGATCGATGCCAAGGTGCTGACTGCGGGCCTCGCCATCGTTTTTGAACTGTTCGGATTGATAACAAATCCGGTCCTCGCGATAACGCCCAATGCCAACCGGGGCATTGGCATCGGCCAGTTGCTGCCACATGATTTCGGTCTGGCGTGCCGGATCGCTTTCGCCACCAATCACCACATCGCCGTTTGAAGAAAAGTCGTAGACGATCTTCGCACATGTCTTGAGGTCGCATTCCATGACAGAGTGAAAAACATCTCGGTTCTCATCGATCCAGGCACGCAGGCTTGCGGCTTCTGGCATCGGTTCCTCGCCATTTGCAAAGCGGTCCTGATAGGATTGAAGACGTTGGGCAGCAGCGGTCGATCGCAAGGCGGTCACGGTGGTGGCTCCGAAACAGAAAAAGGCAGGGAACGATGCCCTGCCTTTAGCTACATTAATTTTTGCCTGATCGGCAAGCCTTGGCTTACCAGTTGGTCACTTCATATTCGCAGGACACATCGTCATCATCGGTGTCGGTCAGCGCAACCGTCAGGCGGCGCATCTGCGGATTGAAGCGTTTGATGAAGTTCAACAGCAGCAGTGCTTCTTCGGAAAGCTCGCCCGCGTCTTCGTCATCTTCATCAATTTCGCAAAGCTCGACCAGTTCCAGGAACAGGGCACCAAGGGCGCGTTTGACGTCTTCGCCGCCTTTAAGGCCTCCGGTAAGCTCGCCAAGGGGTGAAAGATCGATTTCAAGTTTGCGCAGGTTTTTGCTCATCTGGTCGATGGCATCTTCATCAAGCACCATTTCGGCCGCGATCATGTGCGTGCCGACTTCGTTGATGTTCATGAAACCGATGAACTCGAACAGGTCGTCTTTGGTGCGACCGTCTTCCAGCAGCTTTTCGGTATGGGCTTCGAATTCTTCGAAGTCGATGTCGTCGCCAAGATCGTTTTCAAGATCGCTCATGTCGCTCTCCAATCAAAATTTGCGCTGCTGATACTCTGGATTACGGGAAAACTCAACCCGGACTGGTGACATGACCATCTGCTATGCATCCATCACATTGCGTGGCAAACAATATTGCGAACGATAGCGCATTATCACTAGGATTAGAATAAATCTGATGGAACGGCTTTGAATGGAACCCGTTATGCCCACCTTCACGCTTCTTGATGTTGTCGCAATTTGTTGGGCGTTTGCCTGGTGGGTTGGTTATACGATTTTTGCCGATGCCAGTTCGCGACGCCGCAACTCCATCTCGGCACATATGGCACGCAATCGCCATCGCTGGATGGAACAGATGCTCAAACGCGATATCCGGATGGTGGATACATCAATCGCCAGCAACCTGATCACCGGCATCAGTTTCTTTTCCTCGACCACCATTCTGGTCCTGATCGGTCTGATGGCGCTCCTGGGTTATACCGACAAGGCGATTGAAACTGTTTCTGCCCTGCCCTTTGCCGCTGTCACCACGCCGGCGGTCTGGGAATGCAAGGTGGTGTTGCTGATCGTGATCTTTATTTATGCCTTCTTCAAATTCACGTGGGCGTTTCGGTTATCGAACTATTGTTCCATCCTGATCGGTGCCGCCCCAGAAGCCGACGCGCCCGATGCCGCCCGCGCGGCAGCACGGGCATCACGCATGAGCATGATGTCGGCCCACAACTTCAACCGCGGAATTCGCGCCTATTTCTTTGCGCTCTCGGCATTGGGCTGGTTCTATCATCCCCTTGCCTTCATTGTTTGTGCAACCTGGGTGACGTTGGTTCTCTATAATCGGGAATTCCGATCGCACGCGCTCGATATCCTGAGCGGTCATCACTGATCGTCACCGCAACGAAAAAGGGCCGCATGTGCGGCCCTTTCCTTTATCTATCAAAGTCCTGCCTTCAGGCCGCTTGTGCCTTGCGGCGGATCGCGAAGGTCGCAACGATCAGCAACACCAGACCAACCGGCAAAGCGGCACTGTAAAGCAGCGTGCCCCATCCCGACCCGGCATAGATCGTGCCTGCCGACAGCGATGCAACCGCAACGGTGCCAAATACGCAAAATTCGTTGATCGCCTGCACCCGCGCCTGTTCGGACGGACGGTAGTTTTCGGTCAGGAACGTCGTCGCACCGACAAACATGAAGTTCCAGCCAACGCCGAGAAGTACCAACGACACCCAGAAATTGCCGATCAAGTCCTGTCCCGCAAGACCAACCGCAAGACAGGCAAAGTTCAGGATTGCACCGGCCTGAATGACCTTAAGCGCGCCAAATCGCTTGATCAGGTTGCCGGTAATGAAGCCGGGCGCATACATGCCCACCACATGCCACTGAATGATAAAGGCGGCATCACCGAACGCGTAATCGCAATCAAGGATCGCAAGCGGTGTCGCCGTCATCACAAAGCTCATGACCGCATAGCCAAGCGCACCTGCAATGATCGCAACAATAACGGCGGGTTGCCCCATCACCGTTGATAACGGGCGTGCCGGTTCAGGATGCTTGTGCCCGCGCATGTCGGGTAAACGCAGTTGACCAATGGCAATCACCAACAGGAACTGCAAGCCGATCAGGGCAACGAAGGTGCCAAGAAACGGGATCGTCTCGAACCAGTCCCGCGCAAAGCTTGCCAGGTTCGGCCCGATAAAGGCCGAGGCAAGCCCGCCCAGCATGGTGTAGGAAATCGCACGCGCACGAAATTCGACCGGTGCGGCTTCTGCGGCAGCAAAGCGGTATTGCATGGCGATGGCATTGCCAGCACCAATGCAGGCACATGCCACACAAAGCAGCCAGAAATTGGCGTAGTAGACAGCGCCCATACCGGACACGGCGCCCATCATGGCAATGGTCGCCCCCATCCAGAACCCGAATTTCCGGCCCATCTTGGCCATGACAACCGCCGACGGGGCCGTCATCGCCATCATGGCAATCATCATGAAGGCGACTGGCAGGGTTGAAAGGGATTTGTCACTGGCCAGCGAAAAGCCGATCACAGCGGCGACCGTGAAAATCAACGACATCGCGCTGGCAGACAACGCGACGCACAGACTCAAAATCATGATGTTCCGGCGAACTTCCGGGCTCGACATTTGGGGCTCCCTTCGATGGCGTTGGTGGCGCCGTAATAATGTGTTGAACAAAACCTGCCTTTGGCAAAGGCTTGCGTCTTGCTCTACAAGTTTGTCCTGTTATATTAAGTCTTCACCTTACGGGATAGTATCAATGCACGGCTTTGCCGACAAAAAGTTGAATACCGCCAAAAACACTGCACGCCTGATTGGCGTTGCGGCGGTTCGTGCTGTCCCGAAAGTCGCTTTTTTCAAAGAGCGAACTTGACCTCATCCTGAAATTCCTTTTCTTGTGCATTTACCCCGCGTAAACATGCGGGTCCTATATGTGCATTCCAAAATTATGCCCGCAGATAAAGCAGAGTTGAGCCAACCATGATTGCCCTGACCCTTCCCGATGGTGCCGTACGCGAATTTGACGGCCCGGTATCGGGTTTCGATGTCGCCAAAAGAATCAGTTCTTCGCTGGCAAAGAAGTCCTTTGCCATCATCGTCAACGGTGAAGTGCGCGACCTCGCGCGCGAGATTGACACTGACGCGACTATCGAAATCGTGACCAAGGGCCATGCGGAAGTTCTGCCGCTGATCCGTCACGATTGTGCGCATGTCATGGCCGAAGCCGTCCAGGAACTTTATCCCGATACGCAGGTCACGATTGGCCCGTCGATCGAGAACGGTTTCTATTATGATTTCGCCCGCGAAACGCCGTTTACGCCCGACGATCTTGTGAAGATCGAAAAACAGATGCACAAGATCATCGAACGCAACGAACCGATCGTGCGTGAGGTCTGGGACCGCAACGAGGCGATCAAGTTCTTCCTTGATAAAGGTGAGAAATACAAAGCCGAGATCATCCGTGATCTTCCTGAAACCGAGACCATTACCTGCTATCGCCAGGGCGATTTCATCGACCTGTGCCGTGGGCCGCATGCACCGTCGACCGGCAAGATCGGCAAGGCCTTCAAGCTGATGAAGGTTGCCGGCGCCTATTGGCGTGGCAATTCGGATAACGAGATGCTGCAGCGTATCTATGGCACCTGCTGGGAAAGCAAGGAAGACCTGGATGCGTATCTGCACATGCTTGAAGAAGCCGAAAAGCGCGATCACCGTCGCCTTGGCCGTGAAATGGACCTTTTCCACATGCAGGAAGAGGCCCAGGGTTCTGTCTTCTGGCATGACAAGGGTCTGAAGCTTTATCGCAAGGTCGAAACCTATATCCGTGATCGCCTCGATGCCGCCGGGTATCAGGAAGTGCGTACGCCGCAGTTGGTCGACCGCGTGCTTTGGGAAAAATCCGGTCACTGGGAAAAGTTCCGCGAGAACATGTTCACCACCACCCCGGATGAAGATGATCCCGAGAAGGTTCTGGCGCTTAAGCCGATGAACTGCCCGTGTCACGTGCAGATCTTCCGTCTTGGCAGCAAGTCGTATCGTGACCTGCCGCTGCGTATGGCAGAATTTGGCTGCTGTCACCGCAATGAACCGTCTGGTGGTCTGCATGGCATCATGCGTGTCCGTCAGTTCATTCAGGATGACGCCCATATCTTCTGCACCGAAGACCAGATTGTCTCGGAAACCAAGATTTTCTGTGACCTTCTGAAATCGGTCTACAAGGATTTCGGCTTTACCGACATTCTTGTGAAGTTCTCCGACCGTCCGGAAGTGCGTGCGGGTTCTGACGAGATTTGGGACAAGGCCGAAGCAGCCCTTCGCGAAGCAGCTGAGGAAGCGGGTCTGGCACTTGAAGTCAATCCGGGTGAAGGCGCGTTCTATGGGCCGAAGCTTGAGTTCGTGCTTCGGGATGCCATCGGCCGTGACTGGCAGTGCGGTACGCTTCAGGCTGACTTCGTTCTGCCGGAACGTCTTGACGCATCCTATATGGGTGAAGACGGTGAAAAACACCGCCCGGTCATGCTGCACCGTGCGATCCTTGGATCGCTTGAACGCTTTATCGGTATTCTGATCGAAAACTATGCCGGTCGTTTACCGCTATGGCTGTCACCGGTTCATGCGGTTGTCTGCACCATTACCAATGATGCCGACGACTATGCCCATGAAGTTAAGGCAGCACTTGAAGCCAAGGGCCTGAATGTTGAGCTCGATACCCGTAACGAGAAAATCAACTACAAGGTCCGCGAACACAGCCATGCAAAGGTTCCGATGATCCTTGCGCTTGGCAAACGCGAAGCCGAAGAAAAAACTGCTTCGGTCCGTCGCATTGGGTTCAAGCACCAGAAGACGTTTGGCATTGATGAACTTGGTGATGCAATGGCGGCCGAAATCCGTGATCGCGTGATCGAAGCCGACTTCTGATTGACGTCAGAAACACAACCAATAAAGCCCGCAAGTCAGATACTTGCGGGCTTTTCTTTTGGCTCAACACCATCCTATTCAGGTGGAAGTTTCGGTTTACCCGATGGAGGCAAAGCTGAACCGCCTGCCCCTGAAAGATTGAGTTTTGGCAGCCCCGTACCGCCGCTTGCTTGTTGCGCACGCGTTTGGGCATAGGCCACGGATGGATGACGCGCGTTGCCAAACACCTGTCCGATGAACCGCCAGATCTTTGGCACCAGCCAGACCAGAAGCAGAACAAACAGGGCAAACAGCACAAAGAAAACTACTGGATGGAAAGCGACTGTGTAAAGTGCGCCAAATACGGCGACATCCTCGGCGACTGAGGCGATGCTGTTGCTAAACGGTTCAGGCGATGTATTGATTGCCGCGCGGCTGCCGGCCTTTGTAAAGTGGCTCCCAGCCGCCACCGTCCCGCCGACCAGCAAGGCAATTGCAGTTTGAAGGCCGTCGCCCATGCCGGTATCAAGGCCGCTCATGGCGCCTGCGGCAAGGAGTGCGCCGGCAGGAATCCTGATGAAGGTATGAATGGCATCCCAGACGCTATCGACGATCGGGATCTTGTCGGCCACAAATTCGATCAGATAAAGGAACATGGCGAGTGCCAGCACCCACCAGCTTCCCAGAACCTGAAGCTCCGGCGGCAAATCAAGCAGCCCGAAATTGTTCAGAAGACCAAGAATAACCACTGTGCCATAGAGGTTTACACCACTGGCCCAGGCCCCGCCCATTCCCAACGCAAGAGTTTCAATTACCCCCACAGATTCCGCCCTTTCAAAGCCATAATTCTCACCAACAAGTGAACAGGAAAAACGTTCAGTTGTGATAAATCACACTTTCAGCGCATCCCGACACACGTATTAATGCCAAACCAGATCACAGAAAGGTACGACGATGGACCGTAACGGTGAAACCCCAAAAATGATCAAGGCATGTGCTGTTATGATGATGCTTGCCACCCCGCTTCTGGCAGGCAACGCTTTTGCAATGGGCAGTTCGGACAGCTGGAGCTCGGAAGGCACCGACCTTTCCGCTGTTACGGAGCTTGTTGATACCGGTATGTACGACATGGCGATCGACAAGATTGAAACCATGCTCGAAGAAGATCCGGAAAATGCCGATCTGTACAATTACCTGGCCTACAGCCAGCGCAAGATGGGTGACTTTGACAGTGCGGCGCAAAACTATGAACGCGCCCTGATGATTGACCCTGAACATGTCGGCGCTCTTGAGTATCAGGGCGAACTTTTCCTTCAGACCGGGAAACCTGAAATGGCTCAGGAAAACCTTGCGCGACTGGAACAGCTTTGTGGCATGGACTGCGAAGAGTACAAAACGCTGGCCAGCAGCATTACGAATTGACCTCTCCCGTTTGGTCGCCAATAGAACCTATTCTTTAGGATAGGTTCTTATTTTTGTGCGAACACGCCATATGTCTGTCAAAGTTGTACACAAAAAACAGGAATAAAGATGGCCGACGCGGCACTTAGCAAAAGTTATACTGTGGTTTGCCTGCGCAAGACAGGGAACCTGATGGAGCTCGAGCCGGTATCCGACTACAGTTCTGCTCTAAAGACTGCCAAGGATGCGATCAGCAGCAAAGGCAATTCTGAAGTACGGATCGTTGAAAACAAGTACGACCAAGATACCCGCAAGGAAAAGAAGCAGGTCATCAAGATTTTGACGTCCGATAACGCGGGCGGCGCAATGGGTGCCTCCGGCCGATCTTCTCAAAGCCGTGGCATGACGCGTGAAACGGCAAACAAGGCAACAAAAGGCATCATAAATATCGTCATCGCCGTAACCGTGCTGATCCTGCTTATCGGGATCATGGTTCCATTGGCCATGCGGTGATTTACCTGTCTGCTCTGTGCCACCCTTCTGAATGCGATACCGCTTGCTTGCTATGTCCCTGATTTCCAAAGACAGCTGATCATCATCGTTGCATTAGCAGGAGTTGTTTTTGCTGGCGATGAAAGATATAACTTTCTGTAATACAGCGATGGTCAGGTGAAGCGTGAAAATCAGGTTTGCGACAACAAACACTCCCCTTCGACGCAACTGGGGAAGAATAACTGCCGCAGCTCTCCTGCCGCTCCTGACTGCTTGCAGCACCTCTGATTTTTCCGGTCTTTGGTTCGGTTCGTCGCCCACGTCGCAAGAACTGAGTTCCCCATCGAACGAACAATTGCCTGCAGCGGAAAAAACAAGCTTCAACCGGGCCGCATGTGGTTTGTTTTTCGGCCACACGGCTTCCACCGGCACCGAAATGCACAAGGATGGCTCCACCCCATCCGAACCGATTTCACTTGACCGAAGCCCCGTGGATAACTTCCTGCAGGCGATTTCATATGACATGGACGGCAACTATGAAAGTGCGCGCAAGCTTTATGTTTGGCTGACCGCGACGCCGCCCGACGCCAAGATTGATCTCGATTGCGGCCAAGGTGTGCGGCTTTCAGGCAGCATCAACAGCCTCGCGCAACGACGGCTTGTCACGCTTGATGCATCATCCCCGGAATATGCGCGATCCAAAGAAATAGATGCCGTTGTCGCATCCGCCACCGTTGCGCCAGGTCCAGAGTTACCCAATCCGCCGCAGGTCGAACGCGATCGCCGGTTTTATGAAACCGGTGGCGTGGTAGAGGCAGAACCCGAAGCGCCCACCAGTCCCGTCGTTCAGATGGAGATGGAGGTCAGTGAAAACACGGCGCGACTGACACGGGTTGACCGACAGGCCGCCGCACCAAACACGACGCCTGCAGCAACGCCTGTCCCCGCCCCTAATAGAACCGACGGGCCGGCGACCAGTGGAACAGAAACGGCAGTTTCAAAACTTGCCCCGGTTGCCGCCCCTGCGCCGGTGCCCAGTCAGTCAGTGCAAACCGCGGCACCGGTTCGCGTTATTGCTGCGCCGACGATTGCCGGCGACGCAGCATCAACAGAACATAAGGGTGCAATGGTCACCTCAAACGCGCGCCCGACTGAACAGGGCGAACTTGATATTGTTGACCCTAAACCCGAAGCACCCATGATCGAACTTCCGATCACCTCGACAGAGCCGGTAGCAACACAAAACGTGGTGGCGCCATCAACCGAAAACTCGGCGCCAGCGGAAACTGCGACCAGCCAAACCACGCAAAGTGATAGCCCCTACTACTCGGTTCAACTTGCAGCGTATCGTTCGCGCGGACGTGCGGAAGATGCATGGACGAAGTTCCAAAGCGCATCGCATGGCATGCTGGCGGCAGCAGACCATGAAGTTGTCAGCATCGCGATTGAAGGCAAAGGTCTGTTCTTCCGACTGCTAACCGGAATGTATGCTTCCTCCGCTGATGCAACACAGGCTTGCAACAGCTTGAAATCTGCCGGGACGGATTGCCTGGTTCGACGCGTTAGTCCGTAGACCTCTGTCGGGCGGATGCCGCCATCTTCTCAGACCGCATCAAGCCATCCGGGCGGGTTTTCCGACCGTGTCTTCGAACGAACCCGGGCATCTTTCCCAAAAAATATTCGATCTTGGCGTTGTGCCGGTAATACCGCCAGCGCAGATGCTGGATAAATCGCCGCGTTTGTTTTGATCCCGCTGCCAGCAACGGAATACCAAGCGCAATAAACACCATGCCAAAAAATGGTGGCGGCAAAGGCAGGAATAGAAGCCCAACCAGCAAACTGAACGCCCCCAAAAGCATCAAAGCTGTCGATTTCAAATGCTTGAACCTGTGCAAAGCCATTCCATTATGCAGTTCCATGGACTTTTGGTGCGGATTATCCGCGTGATCGCGGGTGCGGCCAAAAGAATGTTCAAAGACATTTGATCAAGACGGGAATTGCTATTGTGCGCTTCTGGAGTACATTGCAGGCATGAACGCAAATTCTTCTTCGGGAAATCAAGACATGTTCTCCGTGCTGAAATCAGACAAACCCAAAATGCCAACCGCTGACACTGCGCTTCCGGGGCGCGACGAAGCACTGCCGGTTGCCGATGCCAATATCGTCACAGGCAATCCGATGAAGGGCCCCTTCCCGGATCATCTGGAAATTGCCGTCTTTGGCATGGGATGCTTCTGGGGGGCGGAACGCCTGTTCTGGAAAGCTGAAGGCGTTTACAGCACTGCTGTCGGCTATGCCGGTGGCTTCACCAAGAACCCGACCTATCGTGAAGTTTGCAGCGGCATGACAGGCCATGCCGAAGTGGTGTTGGTCGTCTTTGATCCTGCCGTAACGTCCTATTCAGCGCTTTTGAAGCTGTTTTGGGAAAACCACGACCCGACTCAGGGGATGCGTCAGGGCAACGACATTGGCACACAATACCGGTCCGTCATCTACACCTTTACGCCTGAACAACAGCAAGCGGCTGTTCAGTCACGTCAGGACTACAACGCCGCACTGAAAGAAGCAGGTCAAGCCGACGTGACAACCGAAGTCACCGAGGCACCGGAATTCTTTTATGCCGAGGACTTCCATCAGCAATACCTTCACAAGAATCCTGATGGCTATTGCGGGCTCGGCGGCACTGGCGTTTCCTGCCCGGGTATGTAAACAGCAATCCGACTGAGCAGGATCGCTTTGGTCCGTGGAAGAACGCCGGTCTTTAGACCGGCTTTCCTCCATATTCACGGCTCAGGTCGGCGCAGACACGGCGTATTTTAAGCCCTAATTGCTCGATATGGTCGTTTGGAATACGGGCCGCGGGCCCCGAAAGTGATAATGCCGCGATTGGCAAACCCGTTTCATCACGGACAACGCCCGCAACACAACGCAGACCAACCGCGTGCTCTTCATCATCAAGGGCATAACCGCGCTGGCGGCAACGCTCCAGATCCTTTTCAAGAGCGTCCTGGGTTATCAGGGTTCGTTCGGTAATCTTTGGCAACCCGTGCTTTGCCACGACCGAATGCAGTTCTTCTTCCGGCAAAAAGGCAAGCAAGGCCTTGCCAACGCCCGAGCAGTGCATCAAGGCCCGCCGGCCGGGTGTGACGAGTGCGCGCATCATTTTGCGGCATTCCACCTGCGACAGGAAGATGACCTCCCCACCGTCTGCGACAGCAAGATTGACCGTTTCACCGCTGTCTTCCATGAGTGCGCGCATATAGGGGCGCGCGATCTGGCTGAGATTGCGATTTTTGGTAAACGAATTGCCGACGCTGAAAGCCTGAACCCCGACGAACCAGAGTGTGCGCTCCCCCTCGAACGACACATAGCGTTCGTGCTGCATGGTGGTCAGCAACCGGTGTGCTGTCGAGGGCGGCAATTTCACCTGATGGGAAATTTCGGTCAGGGTCATCCCGTCTTCGCTTTCGGCAAGCGCGTTGAGGATACTTAACGCCCTTACCAGTGACTGGACTTGCTGCATTCAGCGACTACTCCCTGTGTGCGGTCGATTTGACCGACCATCATTGTCGTGTTCTCTGAATGTTAGGAGATCATTGCGCTGCTTGCACGGACTTTTGGCGGACCCAGACGAAAGTGGTGTACCCGACCAAATAGACGGTGGCAGCCCCGAAGGCACACAGCGTGCCCAAGCCAAGCCCAAGAACAGGATAACCAAGGGTTACGGCAAGGATATAAACCCAGAGCGCCCCCATTCCCCTCGGAAAGTTTCGAATAACCGTATGCACCGGTTCTGCCCCATAGGTGAAATGAAGGATCAGCATCATGGGATAGAGTGTTACGGGGAAACCTGACAACAATCCTGCCCAGCGCGGACCAATCCATGCCGCCATGCCGCTGATGACCAGAACGATGATTGCCGCCAGTGAAGCACGAAGCAAAACAACCCGCTTGGTCAGGCGAACCCGATTGAGAATACGGACATTCTCGATCTTGCGGAAAAGGATGAGTGCGACAACGATCGCAACCAGCAAAATTACCGCCGCCTGCGTCAAGCTCATCGGAGCGAGCTGAAACAACCATGAGACAGACAGATAAGTGACAAACGCCCCGAGCGAGCTGAGAAGAATCTGTGGAAAGACAGGCAGCCGGACGCATTGGCGCGACACAATGAAATAGGCATAGAGGAAGGTTAAGGTCGCAATCAGGCCGGGCAAAGCGTACACCGCGCTTTCACTTGCGAAGGCAACACCCTGCTCGATTGCAATGAAATACAAAAGGATGGCCGTTCCCAACGGGTAACCTGACAACACGCCGGCGACACGTGGCCCTGCCCGTTCTGCAAGCATCGAAAGCCCCAGCACCGTTCCGATTGACACGGCAATTTTGGCAAGGATCAGTTCCAACAGCTTTCATCCTTCAAGGCAGTTACGATGACATTTTATCAATAAAGTGACAGCATCGTTATCTCTTTTCACACCAAGGGGCAAGCGCAAACACCTGAATACAAAACAAAAGAAGACGGACACCAACATAAGGTGCCCGTCTTCGTTTAGCAGATAGACATCGCCGTTTGCCTGGACGTCGACGTTCAGGCGGCAGCATTTTCCGCTCGTGGTGTTTGCACGATAACCCCACGCCAGCCCAGCCCTTGATAGGTTTCGTAACCTGGTGTCAAGGCGTAGGCCACAAGGGATCCGTCTTCGAGCAGATAGGCCCCGCGGGCAGGATCATCGACACGCAGATTAAATGTTTCGCTGAGCACACCGTGGTCATCGGAAGCAGCAAGGACCCGATTTTTTGCGTCGATCAACATCACCCGGGTACGTTCACGTTCTTCCGCGTTGAAGTTCAGCGATTTGACGATCATCGGTGCCTGGCTCTCCCAGTCAAAGAAAACCCCTAAAACACCGATCACATCGCCATCAACAGAACCGCCCCTGCGCACGGCGGTCGCATAAGTCGGGGTTGCGGCGTTGTTTAACAGTGAATTGGATGCTACATCCGCAACGGCATAGTGTCCACCATCCCGACAGCGCAACGCCTCCTGAAACCAGCCCTGACCAGAAACATTTTGCCCCATCACGCGATAGGAGTCCGGGCGTCCGTTGGCAATAACGTTCCCGTTCCGGTCCGCCACCCAAAGATCAAGATACACAGTATAGGAATCAAGGATCACACCGAGCCGTTCCGATGCACGCGACGCCAACGCAGGGTCTTGCAGATTTTCGCAAACATCGACCACGGCTGCGTCGGTTGCCCACCAACGCACATCGCAAGATCGTTCGTACAGGTTGCGATCCATCAGTTCGACAGAATAGCGGGCAAGGTCGGCAAAACGATCACCACGAACCGTCTGCGCTGTTTTCTCCAGATCGGAGGCAAGCGTCAGAAACATGTCTTCAAGTTCTTCGGTAATCACGTTGACACGTTGCGAGATTTCCTTGACCTCGTTGGCAACAACACCAAACCCACGGCCGACTTCGCCAGCGCGTGCGGCCTCGATCAACGCATTCAGTGCAAGGGTTCGTGTTGCCCGTGTAACGGCCTTGATTTCGGTAATTTTATCATTGGCTTGCCCGGAAATTGCTGTCGCAACCTGCAGAATTCTTTCTGGCATTTAAATAAAGCTCCCATATGCGCATCAGGTTTCCTCCTGGCTGCTGATCGCGTGCTTTTATTCGCCATCCATTCTGCTTGTCTTTGCAGCACTGATATCTAATAAGCCACTTATACCATTACGTAAATACAGGATTATACTCGTACCGCACGGCTATCTCATTGGCTTATGCCATTTCCACCCAGAAGAGAGCGGCTATCTAACATCAAAACCATTACTTGCTACGCCGACAGTTGACGCGGTGCCTTAAAGTACCGCGCAAACCGATGCGATCTTCAGGCTGCAAATTCGAGGATAGAATCTGCAAGCAGCTTAATCCCGGTCAGGAACAACAAGCTGTAGCAAACCCGGTAGAACAATTTAACGCTGACTTTGTCATGCGCCCACAAGCCAAGCCACGTCCCGAACAACGCGATCGGCACAAACAAAAGTGATGTTCCAAGGTTGGATGCATCGAATTGCCCAAGCAGCGCATACGGGATCAGTTTGACGTAATTGACGACAATGAAGAACATGACTGTCGTGCCGACAAAGATCGACTTGTCCATTCGCTGCGGCAGCAGATAAACCGACACCGGTGGCCCGCCGGCGTGGGCGACGAAACTGGTGAAACCAGCCAGTGCACCAAGAACTGTACCCTTGCCAATCGTTGCCCTGCCCGGTGCACCGGTTTCCTTCCGGCCACGAAGCCAATGATCAAGGGTAAAGATGATCGCGATCATTGCGATGATCAGTTTGACGGCTGCCTCGTTCAGGTAGCTGAAAGACAATGTCCCGACAAGAATGCCCAGTAATGCGGCCGGCACCAGGATCTTCATGTTCCGGCGATCCCAGCGGTTGCGATAGGCCCAGACATTTGCAAGGTCCATCAGGCACAGAATGGGAAGCATGATCGCCGCGGCGGCCTGTGGCGATACCGCCAACGCCATCAAAGGCACAGCCACAACACCGAGCCCGCCGCCAAAGCCGCTTTTTGAGACACCGGCGATTAAAACGGCGGGAATGCCGACAACATAGAAAAACGGATCCGAGATAAATTCCATCGGAAGTCCTTGTTAATGGGGGAATTCAGGGATCGCGGGCAACGGATATGAACGGCGTGCGCCTTTATTCTTCAAGCAGACGTGGCATGAGCTCGACGAAGTTGCACGGCCGATGGCGGATATCAAGCTGATAGGTCAGAATTTCGTCCCAGGCATCCTTGCATGCCCCGGTCGATCCGGGTAGCGCAAACAAATAGGTTCCCATACACACCCCCGCAGTCGCCCGTGATTGCACGGTGGATGTGCCAATTTTTTGATATGATATCCAACGGAACAGTTCGCCGAAGCCCGGGATTTCCTTTTCGTAGATTGCCCGGTGGGCTTCCACCGTCACGTCGCGCCCGGTAACACCTGTGCCGCCGGTGGTAATGATCACATCGACATCCGGGTTTGAGCACCAAGCACCTAGCTGCTTGCGCAAGGCCAATTGATCGTCTTTCAGGATTTTGCGTTCATAAACGTGATGGCCCTTGGCGATGATGCGTTCACAAAGAACCTCGCCCGAGGTGTCGTTATGGAGATCGCGCGTATCGCTGACAGTCAATACGGCAATATTGATCGATACAAAGGGTTGGCTTTCGTCAATACCTGCCACGGTTATCTCCATGTCTCATGAAATGCTGTGTCAACCTAATATGCCCAGACAGGCGTGCAAGCGTTTTCACGTGCAAGAAACGCTGGCATCGCAACCTAACGAATCACGATAGAACAAAAACCGTCCGCCATTTGATATTTTATTAGCCTTACGGGCTATTTTTAAGCTCCAACTCACAATATTTTTGCACGTCAAAACGTTAGATAATTATACAGTAACTACAGATACTTAAGGACCACACCTCGCCTTATATATGATGAAAAACAAGTCAATTGGTATTACCAATAAAGGATATCTGCGTTACTTCACTTGCTGGTCCGCTTTTTTCCGCCTAGAAAAGCGGTAAAGGACTACCAATTTGGCGCCCTCAAAGGATGCGCCGACGAGATCGAAACGTTCGGCAGGAAACAGAGGACTCATGATGAGCGACTTTCTTTGGCAACCGACGAAAGAACGCGTTGAAAATGCAAACGTCACCCGCTTTCGCGACTGGGTGAATGAAAAGCATGCGCTTAACCTTCAGAGTTTCACCGAACTCTATGACTGGTCCGTTGCCGAGATTGAGCGTTTCTGGCCTGCTCTTATCGAATATGCCGATTTGAGGGCGGAAACATGGGGCGACCGTGTCCTGATCGACGGCAACAAAATGCCGGGCGCCCAATTCTTCCCGGATGCGCGCCTGAACTTTGCCGAGAACCTTCTGGTCCGTGATGACGACACCGACGCCCTGATCTTCTGGGGTGAAGACAAGGTCAAAAGCCGCCTATCCTGGGCGGAACTTAATATTGCGGTATCAAAATTCTCGCAGGCCCTTCGCGCAGAGGGCGTTGGCAAGGGTGATCGCGTATGCGGCTATATGCCAAATATGTCTGAAACCGTGATTGCGATGCTGGCGACGGCAGCCATCGGGGCAACCTGGTCCTCCGCCTCCCCTGATTTCGGCGTTCAGGGTGTTGTAGACCGCTTTGGCCAGATCGAACCAACCGTGATGATCACCGTTGACGGTTATCACTATAACGGCAAGCAACACGACATCCGCGAAAAGGTTCACGATGTTGTAGAGCGGATCGACAGCCTGAAAAAGGTCGTCATCGTGCCCTATGCCTTTGACGGCGCCAACACGACGGATATCCGCAACGCCGTCACCTATGACGACTTCATTGCCCCCTTCCGGACCGAAAAGATCGTCTTTGAGCAGGTCGAGTTCAATCACCCGCTTTATGTGATGTTCTCGTCTGGCACGACGGGCAAGCCGAAATGCATTGTTCACGGCACGGGCGGAACCCTGCTGAAACAGGTTTCAGAACATATCCTGCATTGTGATGTCGCGCCCGGTGATCGCGTTTTCTATTTCACCACTTGTGGCTGGATGATGTGGAACTGGTTGATGGCTGGTCTTGCGGCCGGCGCAACGCTTCTGCTTTATGATGGCTCGCCCTTCTATCCGAGCGGCAATATCCTGTTTGACTATGCCGATGCAGAAGGCATGACGCTGTTTGGCACATCTGCCAAATATATCGATGCGTTGGCCAAGGCCGAACTCAAACCGCGCGAAACACACGATCTGGCCACTGTGCGTGCGATGACGTCAACCGGCTCGCCGCTTGCCCCGGAAAGCTTCGATTACGTTTATCGCGACATCAAGGAAGACATCCATCTGGCGTCCATCTCAGGCGGCACAGATATCCTTGGCTGCTTTGTGCTGGCCTGCCCTGTCCTGCCAGTCAAACGTGGCGTCATCCAGACCCGTGCCCTTGGTGTTGCTGTCGACGTGTTTGATGACGATGGCAACTCCGTGCGGAACGAAAAAGGTGAACTGGTCTGCACCAAACCATTCCCATCGATGCCGGTCGGCTTTTGGAACGATCCGGATGGTTCGCGGTATCACAGCGCCTATTTTGACCGGTTTGATAACATCTGGTGCCATGGCGACTATGTCGAGCTTGATGATGATGGCGGCATGGTCATTTATGGCCGCTCGGATGCGACCCTTAACCCCGGCGGCGTTCGTATCGGCACGGCAGAGATTTATCGCCAGGTAGAAAAACTACCTGAAATTCAGGAATCGATTGTGATCGGCCAGGACTGGGATAATGACGTTCGGGTGATCCTGTTTGTTGTGCTCCGCGACAATTACGAATTGGATACCGCACTGATCGACAAGATCAAGAAGCAGATCCGCAACAACTGCACCCCACGCCACGTCCCCGCCAAGGTGCTTGCGGTTGCCGATATCCCGCGGACAAAATCGGGGAAAATTACCGAACTTGCTGTTCGTGATGTTGTTCACGGACGGCCGGTAAAAAATCAGGAAGCCTTGGCCAACCCGACGGCATTGGAACTGTTTTCCAACCTGTCGGAACTGAAAACCTGATCAAGACAAGCCCCGCATCTCAAAGCGGGGCTTTTTCGTGTCGATCCTGTTTTGCAAGATACTCGACCGGGCTGGTTAACGAATGCCGCTCCCGATTCCGCAGTGCAACGATGCGTATTTTTTAAACAGCGTGAACTGATGCACTTTTTTTGATCATGGCTGATTGTTTGGTGAAAAAAAGTTCGTGCAATTTTCGGTCTTGCCGGTGATCAGAACGAAACTACCACTAGGTTATTGAATATATGAGACAAACAAAGTTTCGTATATTTTATGTGATCGTATCTCCGCGCGATATAACCGCAGAAAAAGCCTCAATTTTTAGCCAGCACCGTAGGTTCTAATGTTGCCAAAATTTTTTCACACTTGACACAAGGCGGCCTAAAATTTCTTAATTTGGCGGTCCGATCTTCTTCGGACAGATGGATATGCGGCTGTGCATATCCAGGGTGGCACAAAAGCTAAAAACAATGCTTTGCTAACAAGGGAGCTATCTTATGAAAATCCAGACGATCCTTGCCGCTGGCGCAATGACCGTTGCAGCCGTTGCCGCACAGAACGCACAGGCAGGTGCCGTGCTTGACGGCATCAAGGCCAAAGGTTTCGTTCAGTGCGGCGTGAACACCGGTCTTCCGGGTTTCTCCGCTGCCAATGCCGAAGGTAAATGGGAAGGTATTGACGTTGACGTCTGCCGTGCAACCGCTGCTGCACTTCTTGGCGACGCAAACGCTGTTCAATACACCCCGCTGACCGCAGCACAGCGCTTCACGGCTCTGCAGTCCGGTGAAATCGACATCCTGTCGCGTAACACCACTGCAACCACCACCCGTGATGCGAAACTGGGTCTGACCTTTGTCGGCATCAACTACTATGACGGTCAGGGCTTCCTGATCCCGAAAGCTCTCGGCGTTTCCAGCGCAACCGAGCTTGACGGTGCGACCGTCTGCGTTGAGCCGGGCACCACGACCGAGCTGAACCTCGCTGACTACTTCCGCGCCAAAGGCATGTCCTTCGAGCCGGTCGTTATCGAGAACATCAACGAAGCAACCGCTGCCTTCTTCTCTGGTCGTTGCGACGTTTACACCACCGATGCTTCGGGTCTTGCTTCCATCCGTACCCAGATGGCAGAAAATCCGGCTGACTATGTGATCCTGCCGGAAATCATCTCCAAAGAACCGCTCGGCCCGGTTGTCGCCCAGGGCGACGAACAGTGGTCGGACATCGTTCGCTGGGCTTTTGCTGCAATGGTTGAAGCAGAAGAGTATGGCGTCACCATGGAAAATGTTGACGACATGAAAGCAAACAGCACCAACCCGGGTATCCAGCGTCTTCTTGGCGTTTCGCCGGGCATGGGTGAAGCTCTTGGTCTTGACGAAGCTTGGGCATACAACATCATCAAGCAGGTCGGTAACTATGGCGAAAGCTATGAGAAAAACGTTACCGCCAAGCTCGGTCTTGAGCGTGGTCTGAACGCTCTGTGGACCGATGGTGGCCTGCAGTACGCATGGCCGGTTCGCTAATCGCTAGCAAACCGACTGCCTAAACCTACGAAGCTCCGCCCCACTGCCTGAACGCATGGGCGGAGCTTTTCGTTAGGTGCTTGCTGATTTTGGATACAATCTACACCTGAGGGTCATATGAGTAAGCCTCAAAATGCCCCGGGGGATGTTCGTTCCAAGGGCCTCGTTGATTATCTCAATGACGAAAACGTCCGTGCGGTGCTTTATCAAGTCGTCGCAATTGGACTGATCGTTCTTGCGGGCTGGTACCTGGTGTCCAACACCTTGTACAACCTTGAACAACAGAACATCTCAACCGGTTACGGGTTCCTTGATCTTGAAGCTTCCTTCGAGATCAGCGAAACCATGATCGATTACAGCGCCCAAAGCGACTATGCGACGGCGTTGATGGTCGGTCTTCTTAACACTGTGAAGGTGTCACTGCTTGGGATCATTTTGTGTACGATTATCGGGACAATCTTTGGCATTGCGCGCCTGTCCTCGAACTGGATCGTTCGCAAACTTGCGACTGTGTATGTTGAAACGTTCCGGAACATTCCGGTCCTGTTGCAACTGTTCTTCTGGTACGCACTTATTCCAAGCGCTTTCCCGCATCCACGCGACGCGCTGGAGCCTCTGCCCGGTGTTTTGCTGACGTCGCGCGGTATGTATTTGCCGGTGCCGGAACCTGATAACGCCTATACCCTTATGACCATTGCGGCCGTGATTGCCTGCGTTGTGATCTATTTCGTCAAGAAATGGGCCAAGAAACGCCAGGACGCCACAGGTCAGCCCTTCCCGATGCTTCTTGCCGGGATTGGTATTTTCGTTGGTCTCGTCCTGGCTGCCTATCTGGCAGGTGGCGCACCGACCGACATGAGCATGCCGGCCCTCAAAGGCTTTAACATTCAGGGTGGCTACAACATTTCGCCTGAATTCATGGCGGTTCTGATCGGGCTTACGGTTTACACCTCGACCTATGTTGCCGAGGTTGTTCGTTCCGGTATTCAGGCTGTTCCGAATGGCCAGTGGGAAGCTGCCGACAGTTTGGGCATTCGCCGTTCTATTGCGCTTCGCAAGGTGATCCTGCCGCAATCCATGCGTGTCGCGATCCCGCCACTGACCAACCAGTATCTTAACCTGACCAAGAACAGCTCATTGGCTGTTGCCGTCGGTTATCCGGATCTGGTTTCTGTTTCCAACACGACCATGAACCAGACAGGTCAGGCGATCGAGGCAATCTCGATCTTCATGTCGATCTATCTTGGTTTGTCCTTGTTGACCTCGCTCTTTATGAACTGGTTCAACAAGAAAATGGCACTGGTGGAGAGGTAACATGTCAGAAAACGCAAAATTACCTCCTCTTCCGACCGGCACCTTTTCCGAGCGTGCCGTGGCATGGTCGAAAAAGAACCTGTTTGATGGATGGTTCAACACCCTCCTGACCCTTGGTTCGATCGCATTCCTCGTTTGGCTGATTCCGCCAATCGTCGAGTGGGCCATCATCAATGCGACGTTGGCGCCATCAATTGAGGCCTGCGCGGAAGCGACAGGTGCCTGCTGGGGGTTCGTTAATGCCAATTTACGACTGATTCTGTTTGGCACCTACCCGTTTGAAGAACAATGGCGGCCGCTTCTTGCCATGATCCTTCTTATGGGCATTATTTGCGGCAGTCTGGGTGCGGTTAAGTATCCGAGCCTGCGCAAGGCAATCATTCCGATGTGGGTCATTGGTGTGCCGATTATTGCCATCCTCATGTGGGGTGGTGTGTTTGGCCTTACCTATGTCCAGAACAGCTATTGGGGTGGCTTGCCGCTGACCCTGATCCTGTCCTCGATCGGTGTGATCTTTGCCTTCCCGTTCGGGCTGCTGCTAGCACTTGGTCGTCAGTCGCACATGCCGGCCATCAAAACCGTTTCCGTGGTGTACATCGAAGTCATTCGTGGTGTGCCGCTGATTACGGTTCTGTTCATGGCATCCGTCATGTTCCCGCTGTTCCTGCCAGATGGGGTTACCATCGACAAGCTGCTGCGCGCGCAGATCGGTATTATCCTGTTTACCGCCGCCTACCTCGCCGAGGTATTCCGTGGTGGTCTGCAAGCCGTTCCGCGTGGTCAGTTTGAGGCTGGTGACAGTCTTGCGCTGTCTTATTGGCAGTCGATGCGTTTGATCATTTTACCGCAGGCACTGCGTCTGGTGATCCCGCCGACCGTCAACAGCTTTATCTCCATGTTCAAGGACACCACACTGGTCGTGATTATCGGCCTGTTTGACTTCCTTGGCACGGTAAAGCTGGCACTGCGCAGTGACCCGGCCTGGACCAAATATTACGTCGAAGGTTATGCCTTCGCCGCGGCAATATTCTTCCTGATCTGTTTCTCGATGGCGAAATATTCCGCCTATCTTGAAAAAGAGCTTCGCAAAGGCGAACAAAGGTAAGGAGTGAGGAAAAAACAATGACTGTAGCAACTGAACCCACTACCGGCGCTGTGCCTCCTCCGTCCAAAGAGGATGTCATCACCGTCAACAAGATGAACAAATGGTATGGCAATTTCCATGTTCTTCAGGATATTGACCTGTCTGTTCGCAAAGGTGAGCGTATCGTTATCTGCGGCCCGTCCGGCTCAGGTAAATCGACGCTGATCCGCACCCTGAACCGCCTTGAAACCTATCAAAGCGGTGAAGTCTACGTCGATGGCATTTTGCTTGGTGACGATGTAAAAAACATCGAAGCCGTGCGCCGCGAAGTCTGCATGGTGTTCCAGCACTTCAACCTTTTCCCGCACATGACCGTGCTGGAAAACCTGACGCTGGCCCCGATCTGGGTTCGCAAGATGCCCAAGAAGCAAGCCAACGAACTGGCCATGCATTACCTTGAGCGTGTGCGAATTGCCGAGCAGGCCCACAAATTCCCGGGTCAGCTTTCCGGCGGTCAGCAGCAGCGTGTGGCGATTGCCCGTTCGCTCTGCATGCAGCCGAAAATTATGCTGTTTGATGAACCGACCTCGGCGCTTGACCCGGAAATGGTCAAGGAAGTTCTCGACGTGATGGTCGAACTCGCCAAGGAAGGTATGACCATGCTTTGCGTGACCCACGAGATGGGCTTCGCCAAAGAGGTCGCTGACCGTGTGATCTTTATGGATGCAGGCCAGATCGTCGAAATGGCTGGTCCGAAGGAGTTCTTTGATAACCCGAAAAGCGATCGTACAAAGCTGTTCCTCAGCCAGATCCTGTCGCATTAATCGGCTATCAAACACCCGATCTTTGCAAAACGGCCCCCATTTGCGGGGCCGTTTTCATTTTTGTAAAAATGATCCTTGCCCAGACCCGCGCAATTGCCGAAACTCGGCCCAACACGTTCATCATCCGGATTGCCAATGACCACGCCTGAAACCAGCTCCGCGACCCATCCGGCCTTTATCTCGGTTGAAAATCTCAGCAAACGGTTTGGCGACAAACTTGCCCTTGATGATGTCAGCTTGCATCTTCCCAAGGGCGAAACCATGGCCATTATTGGTCCGTCTGCCGCAGGCAAAAGTGTTCTGATGAAATGTCTGGTTGGGATTTACGGCGCCGATGCAGGCAAGATCCTTTTGGATGGCGATGATGTTAGCCAAACCAATGCGCCCAAACGCGCCGCATGGGCGGAACGCATCGGCATGCTGTTTCAACAAAATGCCCTGTTTGACAGTTTGAAGGTTTGGGAGAACATCTGCTTTCGTCAGATTGAAACCGGCACTCTCAGCCGCAAGGAGGCCAGGGAACGTGCCCTTGATCTGTTGGGCCTTGTCGGTCTGGCATCGGAAAGTGCGGATTTAACACCAAGTGACCTGTCTGGCGGCATGCAAAAACGCGTTGGTGTCGCACGGGCGATTTCCACCGATCCGGCGATCCTGTTGCTCGACAATCCGACCGCCGGGCTTGATCCGGTTTTGTCGAACCATATCGAACGCATGATTGGCAAGATTGCGGAACAACGCGGGACCACGGTGATATCAATCACCAACGACATGCAGATTGCCCGCACCCGCTATCAGAACCTGATGATGATGCATGACGGCAAAGTCTATTGGGCGGGCAAAACCAAAGATATCGATGATGCACATAATGCGCATCTGACCCAGATGCTGAACGGATCGTCACAGGGCCCGATCACCATGCGAACCGGCAAACGCGAAGATCACGTCTATAGCTAACCGGATAATCACCCTGCCCCTTGGCGGTTCTAGTTGGCTGTATAGACCGAAACATCGGCTTCGCGGATCACATCGGCCCAAACCGGCCCCGGATGACGGTCTGTAAACAGAGCGTCGATTTCGGAAAGATGTCCCAGGCGCACCATCGCACGACGGCCGAATTTCGATGCATCCGTGCACAGGAATGTTTGGCGGGCGTTGGAAATAATCGCCCGCGCGACGCGCACTTCACGATAATCAAAATCCATCAGGCTGCCATCTTCATCGACACCGGAAATCCCGACAATCGCATAATCAACCTTGAACTGGTTGATGAAATCAATGGTGGCCTCGCCGATGACACCGAAATCGCGCTGTCGCACAACGCCACCGGCAATAATCACTTCAAATCCCTGATTGGCAGCACAGATTTCTGCAACATGCAGGTTATTGGTAATGATCTTAAGACTTTTATGGCCCAGAAGCGCATGTGCGACTTCTTCGTTGGTTGTTCCGATATTGATAAACAGAGACGCGCCTTCGGGGATATGTTGCGCCACCAGCTTTGCGATCTCACGCTTGCTGCCAAGGTTTAGAACTTGACGGTCGGTATAGGCGGTATTTTCGGTGGTCGAGACACTGGCAGCCCCGCCGTGATAGCGGGCAATCAGGCCTTCTTCGGCCATTTCATTGATGTCGCGTCGGATGGTTTGTGGCGTGACAGAAAAATGTTCGGCAAGGGTATCAATGGTCATAAAGCTGTTGGAGGCGACAAGCTCCAAAATCTCTCTACGACGCCGATCCAGTTTCCCCATGCCTCTCTCCTTCTGTTTTCAATTTTCATCTTTATTGGAAAATTTTCATTCCTGATCAAAATGCTTTCTCTTGAGCCATTTGGCAAGCCTTGTCCGTCGAAAGCAAATGCGCGCAGAAAGCTGACGGCGAACTTCGATAAGCGCAGAAAACAAAAAAGCCGGGTTTCATCCCCGGCTTTTTGCTTTTGACTTGGTAACGATCACGCCTTTTTGCGTGCCACGATCCGTTCCCGTACAGCTGGTTCGGTACCTGTCGGATCGACATCCCCCTCGCCGATCACGATAGCTTCACGCAGCAAGGCGGTTGCTTCTTCAAGCTGTGCATCGTCACGGGTATGGGCCAGGCAAATTGGTGTTTCGGCCGATACCGGCTGTCCAACCTTGATGAAATCGGTAAAGCCGACAGCAAAGTCGATCTTCTGGTCTGCCCGCGTGCGCCCGCCTTTAAGCGACACCAGCGCAAGACCGACCTTTCTGGCATCCATCGAGAGAACACGGCCGGTCTTGGCGGCTGTGACCGTATTTATCATCGGGGCGGCTTCAAGATACTTGTTGGTGTTTTCGACAAAGTCCGCAGGACCACCAAGACTTGATACCATCTTGCCAAAGGTCTCGACTGCCTTGCCGCTCTCAAGCGCCTCTGTTGCCATACGCAGGCCATCGGAAACATCGGCTGCCACACCACTAACGGTCAGCATTTCTGCCGCCAGCGCCATGGTGACGTCATAGACACGTTGTTCCTGATGCTTGCCGGTCAGAAAGTTGATTGCTTCCTGCATTTCGAGTGCATTGCCAACTGTGTCACCCAGCACCTGCTCCATATCGGTCAAAAGTGCGACCGTGGGAACACCGTTGCGGGTGGCAACTTCGGTAATGCTTTCGGCCAGTTCACGGGCGCGCTCATACTCGTTCATAAAGGCGCCAGAGCCGAATTTCACATCCATGACAAGGCTATCAAGCCCGGCTGCCAGTTTCTTTGACAGGATGGACGCCGTGATCAACGGGATGCTCTCAACCGTCGCAGTCACGTCGCGAATGCCATAAAACCGTTTATCGGCCGGTGCCAGATCGGCTGTCTGCCCGATAATGGCACAGCCGACTTCACGGGTGACCTTGGCGAATTCGTCAAGACTTGGTGTGGTGCGATAGCCCGGAATGGAGTCAAACTTGTCCAGCGTCCCGCCGGTATGGCCAAGGCCGCGGCCGGAAATCATCGGCACGAACGCCCCGCAGGCACCAACAATCGGACCCAGCATCAGGCTTACTTTGTCACCAACGCCACCGGTCGAATGCTTGTCCACCACAGGTCCATCAAGGCCAAGTGCCTTCCAGTCCAAAACCGTACCGCTATCGCGCATGTTGCGGGTAAGGGCCGCGCGCTCGTCCATGGTCATGCCATTAAAGAACACTGCCATGGCAAGGGCGGCAACCTGCCCTTCGCTGATGCTGTTATCGGTAATGCCCTTGACGAAAAAGGCGATCTCAGCGTCTGTCAGAACTTCGCCTTCGCGTTTACGGCGAATGATTTCTTGGGGCAGCATGTGCTGTCTCCTGCGCACGTGTCGTTAATTCAAATAAGACGCTTTGAAGTCATTCGACTTCAGGAAGCGCTTGAAAAGTATTGCAGCAATATCTTGATAAGATTGGCCGAACCGGCTTTCGACATTTCCAATGTCTGCTCGTGGCTAAGCGGTGTCGCACTCATGCCGGCGGCCAGATTGGTGATGTTTGAAACCGCGGCCACCTTGAATCCAAGACGGCGGGCCAGAATGTTTTCCGGCACGGTCGACATACCGACCGCATCCGCGCCAAGGATCTTGAGCGCGCGGATTTCCGCTGGCGTCTCAAAGCTTGGCCCGGTGCACCAGCAATAGGTTCCCTCGAACAGTTTTATGCCAAGCTTGGCCGCCGCGCCATGCAGCCCAGACCCGATTTCAGGATCATAAGGCACATCCATGCCGACGAAACGGTCATTACCGTGAAAGCCGATCAACGGATTGGGACCAAACAGGCTGATATGATCAGTAATCAGCATCAGACTGCCCGGCACAGCCTCAGGGATCAGTGAACCGGCAGCATTAGTCAAAAGCAGACGTTCTGCGCCAAGTTCGCGCATAATTTCAAGCGGCTCAGCCATCAAATCCGATCGGCCATGTTCATAATAATGCGCCCGCCCCTGCATCACAGCGACCGACACACCGCCAATACGGCCAAGAACGAGTGTCCCGCCATGGCCAACCACGGTGGGGCGCGGGAAGCCCGGCAATTCTTCGTAGGCGATGCTGATCGCATCACTTACGGCGTCAACCACACCGCCAAGTCCGCTGCCAAGAACCAATGCGACTTCCGCCTTGAAACCCGGTGCCTTGGCGGCAATGACATCAAGCGCTGCTTTTACATTGCTCATTTGAGGTTCTCCGGCCCGAAGGAATGGGGAATAAGTTCTTCACGGCTGAGCGTCAGAAGCGTTTCACCGGCATCATTGATGATAAAGATGGTCGCATCCAGACCGGTAAATTCGCGGATCTTCTGGCGGCACCCACCACACGGGGTACAGGCGATATCGCCCAGCCCGACAACGACGATCTCGTCAAAACGGGTTTCCCCTGACAGTACCATTGCCGAAATCGCGCCGGCCTCGGCACAGACGCCTTCGGGATATGCCGCATTTTCAACATTGCAGCCTGAAATGACCTTACCCTCAGTCGTGCGCAACGCAGCACCGACAAAGAAGTTCGAATAAGGCGCATATGCCTTGTCACGAGCCGCAAGAGCCGCGTCAATCAGATCGCGCGGAGCCTGTTTATGAGCAACCATTTGTTTGATCCTGTTTTGATTACCTATCGCGCCTGACCAAAGCGCACATTTCTGGAAAAGTGGTTCGGGACTGCCTGTATCATAGGCCGAGACCCGAACCACGAAAACCTTAGCGTTCCTTGACGTATGCCCGACCAAGCGCCTTTGGCGGAATGGCCCGGCCAATAAACCCGGCCAGAAGAATGACCGTCAGAATATAGGGCAATGCCTGCACCAACTGGACCGGAACTTCGCCAATACCGGGCAGAACGACACCCTGCAAACGTGTGGCTGCCGCATCAAGGAAGCCAAACAGCAGGCAAGCTGCCAATGCCGGGAACGGACGCCACTTGCCAAACACCATGGCCGCTAGCGCGATATAGCCTTTGCCTGCGGTCATGTCCTGCAGGAAGGATGCGCCCTGTGCAGTTGAAAGATAGGCGCCTGACATGCCAACAAGCACACCACTGCAAATCACGGCGCGATAGCGCATCGCAACAACGCCAATGCCGGCCGTATCAACAGCCCCCGGGTTTTCACCAACCGCGCGCAGACGCAAGCCAAACCGGGTGCGATACATCACCCACCAGGCTGCCGGAACGGCGAGGAAGGCAACATAAACCAGTATATTATGACCGCTTAGCAGTTCCGAATAAATCAGGCCCATAACCGGAACGTCCTGAACGGCGTCGGCACCTGGGAACGTAATCGGCTGGAAACGTGATCCTTTATCAAGCGCTGGCGTTTTGCCGCCCTGTGCAAAAAGTGCAATCCCGACAAGGGCGGTCAGACCCGACATCAGGATATTGATCGCCATGCCCGAAACCACTTGGTTGCCCTTGTGCGTGATGCATGCAAAACCATGCAGAAGCGAAAGCGCAATCGTGGTTGCAATCGCGGCCAGTAGCCCGACCCACGGGCTACCGACATAGAATGCAACCGCAGCAGCCGAAAACGCACCGCCCAGCATCATGCCTTCAAGGGCAAGGTTAATCGTCCCGGACCGTTCGGAAAACATCCCGGCCAAGGCCGCAAGAATAAGCGGTGTCGAGGTTCGCAGCGTTGCATCAAGCAACAGGATAATCAGCTGAAATGTATCCATTATGCGGCCTCCCCGGCATCATGGCGCAGACGCCAGGCTGTATAGATCTTCGTCACACGCGGACGGAACATGTGTTCCATCGCGCCGGTAAACAGGATGACAAGCCCCTGAATAACCACGACCATGTCATTCGAGATGGTCGGAATTTCAAATGAAAGCTCTGCCCCACCCTGATAGAGCATCCCGAATAGCAAAGCCGCAAGGAAGATGCCAAATGGATGGTTGCGCCCCATCAGCGCCACAGCAATGCCAACAAAGCCATACCCGGCGGTGAAATCAATCAGCAGGCGGTGCTGAACACCCATGACTTCGTTTAGCGCCACGAAGGATGACAGCGCACCTGAGATCATCATCGCGATGATGATAAAACGCCCGGGCTCAAGCCCGGCATAGGTTGCCGCCACAGCATTGGCACCAACTGTCCGGATGGCATAGCCCCAACGGGTGTGCCAGATAAACAGCCAGACCATGACGCTGATGACGATTGCATAAACAAATGACAGGTTCAGTGGGCTTGACGCCATATCAACGCCAAGCGCACCCGCAATGTCATGAATAAATGGCAACCGCAAATGTTCGGCGATCTGTTCGCTTTCGGGCGTCATCGATCCTTCCGGACGAAGCACATTGACCAACAGATACACCATCAGCGATGAGGCGATGAAGTTGAACATGATCGTCGTAATAACGACGTGCGATCCGCGCCGCGCCTGCAAGTAGGCCGGGATATACGCCCACGCCGCGCCAAAAATCATCGCCGCCAACATCGCCACAACCAGCATGATCGGGAATGGCAGGAAATCGAGATAAAGGGCGGCCAACGTCACACCAAGGCCACCGATATAGGCCTGCCCCTCGGCGCCAATGTTAAACAGCCCGCAATGGAACGCGACGGCAAAGGCAAGGCCGGTAAAGATAAAGTTGGTGGTGTAATAAAGCGTATAACCCCATGCCTCTTCATAGCCAAACGCGCCATAAAGCAGGATTTCAACCACCTGAACCGGGTTTTCACCAATCGCCAAAACCACAAGCCCGGACACAACGAGGGCCGACAGCAGATTCAGCAAAGGCAAGGCGCCAACATCAATCCAGCGTGGCAGTTCGACAGTCTTGCTCATGCCTGCCCCTCCGCTGCCTTGGCTTCATTTGGGTCAACGCCCGCCATCATCAAACCAAGCACGCGTTCGTTGGCCTCAGACGCGGCAACTTCACCAATGATGGCCCCATCGCACATCACCAGAATGCGGTCGGCAAGCGACATAATCTCGTCAAGCTCCACTGACACCAGAAGGACGGCTTTGCCTGCATCCCGCATGGCGACAATACGTTTATGAATGAATTCAATGGCACCGATATCGACACCACGGGTCGGCTGACCCACCAGAAGCAATTCCGGGTCACGCATGATTTCACGCGCCAGAACAAGCTTTTGCTGATTGCCGCCCGAGAAATTGGCAGCTTTCAAATCCGGATTGTCCGGACGAACGTCAAATTCCGACATCATATTGGCTGTGGCAGCTGAAATAGCATCCCAATCCAGAAGCCCGCCCTTTTGATAGCCAGGATCATCTTCATAGCCAAGAATGGCCGCCTCTTTGGCTGAAAAGGCCGTGACCATCGCCATGCGATGGCGATCCTCGGGCACATGCGCGACACCGCGACGACGGAGCTCTGCGGCATCAACACCTTTGCCCGGCGTTACATCCTGCCCGTTTAGTTCCACGGTCCCTTCGCTGGCAGATCTGATACCACCAAGCGCTTCAAGTAGCTCACTTTGTCCGTTACCAGATACCCCGGCAATGCCGACGATTTCGCCTGCGCGCACGGTGAAGGTCGCATTTTTGACCTTACGAACGCCCTGCGCATTATCAACACAAAGATTATCGACTTTAAGCACGGTCGCAGCCGGATTGGATTCACCTTTTTCAAGGCGTAGCAATACCTTACGGCCGACCATTAATTCCGACAGTTCTTCCGGGCTGGTTTCGGCTGTCTTGCGATGCGCCACCATTGCGCCCTGGCGCATCACGGATACGTTGTCCGTTGCGGCCATGATTTCGCGCAGTTTGTGGGTAATCAGAACAACCGTCTTGCCCTGTTCTTTCAGGGTATCAAGAATTCTGAAAAGGTGATCAGCTTCCTGCGGTGTCAAAACACCGGTCGGCTCATCCAGAATAAGAATTTCCGCCCCGCGATAGAGGGCTTTCAGGATTTCCACACGTTGCTGGAGCCCGACCGAAAGATCACCCACCGTGGCGTCCGGATCGATATTGAGCGAATATTCGCGTTCAAGACGCTTGAGTTCTTCGCGTGCCTTTTCAACACCGTCGCGCAGAACAGCACCGCCTTCGACGCCAAGAATAACGTTCTCAAGCACCGAGAACGTCTCAACCAACATGAAATGCTGGTGAACCATGCCGATCCCGACCGCGATCGCGTCTTCTGATCCGTTGATTTCACAGAGCTTGCCATCGACGTGAATGGTTCCTGCATCGGCCTGATAAAAGCCGTACAGAATACTCATCAGGGTCGATTTACCAGCCCCATTTTCGCCCACGATTCCGTGGATAGTTCCCTTGTCGACCTTCAGGTCGATTTCTTTATTGGCATGTACCGCACCGAACCGCTTGTCTATACCGCGCAGTTCAATAGCGGGTTGCACGGCACCGGTTTCCCCGGCGCCGTGCATTTGATGCATCGTATCCGACACGACAAATCCCCGATTTGCTTTGACGTCTGCCTTACATTGGGCAGGCGCTATCGCTCATGTAATCGTGTACTTCAAGGTTCCCGGAAATGATTGCTTCCTTGGCCTCGGCAACGGCTGCTTTCATCTCGTCGGTGATCAGGCTTTCGTTGTTTTCATCAAGTGCCCAATCAACGCCGCCTTCTGCAAGACCCAGAATGGTAAGGCCCGGCTCCCAGGTATCGTTGGCAGCAGCCTCGAACGCTTCGTAAACAGCAACGTCAACGCGTTTCAGCATAGACGTCAGAACCGAACCCGGATGCAGGCCGTTCTGGTTGGAGTCCACACCAATACCGAGTTTACCGGCATCTGCAGCAGCCTGAAGCACACCAACGCCAGTACCACCTGCAGCATGGTAAACAACATCAGCACCACGGTCGAACTGCGATTTTGCAAGCTCACCACCCTTTACCGGATCGTTCCAGGCCGCACCGGTAGTGCCAGTCATGTTCTGGAAGACTTCGGCATCGCCATTCGAATATTTTACGCCCTGTGCGTAACCGCAGGCGAATTTGCGGATAAGCGGAATGTCCATACCACCGACGAAACCGACCTTGCCGGTTTCAGATGCCATAGCCGCCAGAACACCGACAAGGAACGAACCTTCATGTTCCTTGAAAACCACCGACTGAACGTTCGGCAGGTCTACAACCATGTCAACAATGGTAAATTTGGTTTCAGGGAATTCTTTAGCGACTTTTTCAAGTGCAGAAGCCTGGGAAAAACCAATCGCAACAATCGGACTCATGCCGCGGCGCGCAAAGTTGCGCATTGCCTGCTCGCGCTGTGAATCGTTCTGGATTTCGAAGTCACGATACTCAGTACCGGTATCTTCCTTGTACTTCTCGGCACCCGTGTATGCCGCTTGGTTGAATGAGCGGTCAAAACGACCACCAAGATCGTAAACCACAGCCGGATTGATTTCTGCAGCCGAAGCAACGCCTGCATAGCAAGCAACAGCCGCGACCACCGAGGTCAGAAGCTTTTTCATTCCGATGCCCTTCTTTGTTTGAATTCTGATTATCTTTCCGCCAATGCCCATCTTGTTTGGCGGAACTCCCTCATCGAAAACACATGTCTCGCAACATAAGCAAAGCGGCGTTGGTCGAGGACCAATGCAGCGCGGTTTGGCATGCTGCGAATGCTCATGGTAACTACAAAATATAGTGCCCTGTAAATAGCTGAGCACGCAACACGTTGCACAGACCTGTCCACTTGGTCAGCACCAATGCACTACAACCGGAACTTCAAATCGCATATCTGCGGGGTTTCCCTTACTTTTGGGCCGATCAGGCTCAAACCTGAAGCATCCTTTTCTGCACGGTAATTTATCTTTGTCGATGCGCGCAAATGGCACCAAATTGGGACGATTGAATCTCGAATGATTGAAATTGGTGCGCTTCCGATTCTTCCCGACATAAATGAACCGGCGCGGATTTACGACCACAACCGATGTGTAATTTTAACCACACCGTCAACAACCGGACATACCGTTCACGAAAGTTTGGTGCTAGCATTCCGCGGGGCAAAGATTTTCCGACCCACAAATTTGCGTTTTCATACTTTCCCTCCCGATCGGGACAGGAAGAGTGGATTATTGTTGGAGAACAGGAATGAAAAGAACAATTGCAGGGCTGCTGTCGGCCTGCACCATGCTCAGCCTTGGTGCCGGAAGCGCGTTGGCCGATTATGATTTGCGTCTGATCCATACCAATGACGTCCATGACCGCGTTGAATCGGTCACAAAATACAATAACACCTGCAGTGCCGAGGACGACGCCGAAGGCAAGTGCTTTGGCGGCTATGGCCGTCTTGCCACGGCCATTCGTGACGCCCGTGCCGAAGGTGGCAATGTTCTGGTTGTCGATGCAGGCGATCAGTTCCAGGGATCCCTTTACTATTCGACCTACAAGGGTTCGCTGACGGCTGAGCTGATGAACCTTGTTGATTATGATGCAATGGCGGTTGGCAACCATGAGTTTGATGATGGCCCGGATGTCCTGGCAAGCTTCATCAGAAAAAGCCTTACCCCTATTCTGTCGGCCAACATCGAAGCCACCACGGATGGTCTGAATGAACTGATCAAACCTGAAACCATCATCACGGTTGGCGGTGAACGTATTGGTATCGTCGGGCTGACAACACCGGAAACGGCCGATATTTCAAGTGCGGGTCCGAACGTCAAGTTCAACGACCTTGCACAATCACTGCAAAGCTCAGTCGATCGCTTGACCACCCAGGGCATCAACAAAATTGTCGCTCTCAGCCATTCGGGCTCATACGCCGATTTTGAGTATGTCAACGATGTCACTGGTGTTGACGTGATTGTCGGCGGTCATGACCATCTTCTGTTTTCCAACAGTGATGACAAGGCATCCCATCCCTACCCGGTCGTCAAAAATGGTGCCGATGGCAAACCTGTTCTGATCGTCCAAGCTTATGCCTATAGCCGTTACCTTGGCGACCTGAACGTCACATTTGATGATGCCGGTGTGGCAACCGCATGGTCGGGTGATCCGATCGCCCTTGATGCCAGCATCAAACCGGCCGAGGACGTTCTTGCCGTTATCTCTGAAGCCAGCGGTCAGGTTGATGCCGTTCGCACCCTTGAAGTTGGTAGCTTCACGGCACGTGCAGATGGGTCGCGCGAAATCTGCCGCAAGATGGAATGTTCCATGGGTTCGTTGGTTGCCGATGCGATGCTTTGGAAGGCTGGTGATGAATATCAGATCGCCATTCAGAACGGCGGCGGTGTGCGTGCAAGCATCGATGAAGGCACGGTTACCATGGGTGAAGTCCTAACGGTTCTGCCGTTCCAGAACGCCTTGGCAACCTTCAAGCTTTCCGGTGCGGATATCGTTGCATCGCTTGAACATGGTGTATCGCTTGTCGAGGAAGGCAAAGGCCAGTTTCCGCAGGTTGCGGGCCTGAAATTTGACCTTGATCTGTCGCAACCTGCCGGATCGCGTGTTTCAAACGTCATGGTTGCTGATGGCAACGGCTTCGTACCGATCGAGACCGGCAAAATGTATGGAGTTGTTTCCAACGACTTCATGCGTAATGGCGGTGATGGTTACGCCCTGTTCCGGGATAATGCCACCGATGTTTATGACTTCGGACCGAACCTTGAACAGGCTGTTGCCGACTATATCGGGCTTAATTCGCCACTGACCCCGACGACCAAGGGTCGCATCAACCTGAAATAAACAGGTTTTCTGCGTGATCAAACGACCGAAAGGCAGTCTGTAACGGACTGCCTTTTTTGTTTTCCTTGCCTTCATGCGCGCTTGAGGCTTATCAACATCGCTTACAGCACATGACCGTCACCTGCGTGACGTCCCACGACAAAGAGCACCCGTTGTCTATGACGCCTAATGCCAACATTCTTTGCTTTGGTGCCGCCCATTTCGACCGCACCCTGCAATGTACCGAGACTTTTGTTCCCGCTGCCTCGAACCCGGTTCGGACCTTGCATCGCAAACCTGGCGGTGTCAGCCGCAACATTGCGGTGCATCTGCGGCTTCTGGGCAATAATGTCGCGATGCTGGGTGCTGTCGGGGATGACGGGGATGGCGATCAGGTGATCGAGGCGCTGTCCGAACTTGGGATCGATACCCGCCATCTGATGAAGATCAGTGGCATGGCAACGGCCGGTTACACGGCCCTTCTTGATGAAACCGGCGAACTTGCGCTCGGCATGATGAATGCCGAGGTCTATAACCTGCTGACCATTGATCGCCTTGAACCGCATCTGGCAAACCTTCAGGCACGGCCATGGTGGTTGGTTGATGCGAACCTGCCGACCGAAAGCATCATTTGGCTTGCCGAAAACAAACAGACGACAAAATTCTGTGCAGCCACTGTTTCCCCCAGCAAGGCAGTAAGGTTCAAGCCGGTGCTTGATAAACTGGACCTGCTGATTGCCAACCGTGCTGAAACACGCATCCTGACGGGTATCGAGATCAACGATCTTGCGCAGGCGAAGGTCGCGGTCGAGCTTTTGCGCGGCAAGGGTATCCCCGATGTCGTGATCACGCTTGGTGCCCAGGGGGTTGTGTCCTCGTCAGCATCGGGGACGGCGTTCTGGCATCCGTTGCCCACCAAGGTCAAGGACGTCAATGGTGCGGGTGATGCCTTCTATTCCGGTTTTCTGTCGGCTTACTCGAAACCACATACGAGCTTTGACGATGCAATAGCATCGGGCCTCGCGATGGCGAGCCTGACGGCAGAAACCGAAGGCACCACCGTTTGGGATCTAACGCTCGACGCGGTCACGGAACGCGCGGCAAAGGCCGAAAGCAAGGTCCTTTGACCCAAAGGGGCCAAACCAAGATCCTGCTTGATGATTGCATGGATCATGCAACGCAGGTAGCTTGTCCTGAATTCAACTTCAAACCGGAGCCGATCCGATGCATCCGTTTTTCATCTTTGTGAAATGTGAACTTGGCAAAGCCTATGACGTCGCAGCAGCGCTTGTTGAAGAGGTCGAAGGCGTTTCCGAAGTCTATTCCATCTCCGGCCCGTTTGAATTGTTGGTCAAGGTATATATTGATGACGGACAGGATATCGGGCGCTATGTGAACGAAAGTATCCACAAGCTGCCTCATATCAAGGATACGCAGACCATCATTACCTTTAACGCCTTCACCTGAGGGGCAAACGGCCGACAAACACGCTTGCAGAACCAAAAGCGGCGCCAATCAGGCGCCGCTTTCTTTCTGTCGGATGCAGGCAACGCCACTTAGTTCCTGGCAACATCCCGGATCACATCAAGAATGATCTCGGTCCCCTTTTCGATCAGCACAACATCGTCGCCAACGATCTGACGCAGCGCGCCGTCCGTGCGCGCAGGAAGTCGTGAAATCAGGTTGTCGGGCAAATCGCGTTTGGCAATACCGGGCGGTAACGTGCCGCCGCGCTCAAGCTTCATGGCAATACCAGGCGGCAAGCCTTTGTTGCCTTTACCCTTGTTACCCTTGTTCTTTTTATCGCTATCTTGGTCAGTCTGCCCGGTCGCAATATCAAGCACATCGCGAATAATGCGCCGTTCTTCATCACTGAAAATACCGCCACCTTGGGCAAGTTCGACAACAGTGTGATCATGTTCCTGATTAGCCGGATGTGACTGTACAGGTGTTGTCAGGGCAAGACTGGCACCGACAAGAACAAAACCGGTCGTAATTGCTTTGACCCAGCTGGTTGTGAACGGCATGGCGACCTCTGTCATCGTGAAAAATATCCAAACTCATGTGGGGACTTTGCCCAAAATTGCGACAAGCCCAGTAAGGATAACGTTTCACCGGCCACCTTTATGCCATACTGCAGAGAATATTTTTCTGGATTGGTCACTGGGCAGATCGCGGCAATACCAAATGATGCATTTGACCTTGTCATCAATACGCCTTGGGCTTTTCAATTCGCGACGGTATTCACCCGAAAACACTGGTCGATTTCACGCTATCATATTGTTTTCATAGACAGTTCATTATGTGATACAAATCACTCTGTCATCGCGAAAAGCGACGGTAACCAAGTTTCATTAGAACAACAGAATTAATTTCCAATATGGCATCCGGTAGATTTTCTGTTCATCTGGCCAAGACCAAACAAGACCTGAAAGCGGCGCAAGAACTTCGCTTTGAGGTCTTCTTTGGCGAATTTCACGCCAAAGCCATGACCGAGCAACACTCGGCCGGCCTTGATAGCGATAAATTCGACGCGTTCTGCGAACACCTGCTGGTCGTGGATAATGAAAATGACAAGAAAGTCATCGCCACCACCAGATTGCTGCTCTCGCAACAGAAACCCGCAGATCTCTCATACATCGCGCAGGAAGAGTTCTCTATTCCCCTGCTTGGCGCTGTGAGAGACAACTGCATGGAAGTCGGCCGATCCTGTGTTCACAAGGACTATCGCGATGGCAAGGCCATTCAGCTTCTGTGGCGCGGTATCACCAAGCTGATTTTCAATCATGACATCCGCTATCTGTTCGGCTGCGCAAGCTTCCATGCGACCGATATCGACAAGATCGCCTACGAACTGTCATACCTGCATCACTACCGGCTGGATGATGAACCTCATATTGCGCGCGCACTCGATTATCAGTCGATGGAACGCATGGCAAAAGACGACATTGATCCGGACGAGGCCCTTGCGAAATTACCCCCCCTGATCAAAGCCTACTTGTCGCTGGGTGGCGTTGTTGGCGATGGCGTCGCACTTGATCCCGATTTCAAGACGCTTGATGTATTGATTACGGTAGATGTCGCCAAGGTTCCCGACCAATACTACAGGTTCTACAAAAAGCAGGCTGATCGCCTTGATCTCACACCTCTAAACGCGTGAGTGCGATTACTGTTAGAAGAGACATCCGTGACGTCAAACAAGGGTTTTCAAGCGCTTTGGACCAGATGGCAACACCCCACATCACTGCACCGATCACACCAGCACAGCACGTGAAGGCAGGGCTCAAATTCACGACGCTGATGGTGTGGCTGTTTGCGATGCTGATCCCTTTTCTGATCCTTGAAGGTCTGAAGCTCCGGGCCAGTTCCCAGATTGTCCGCATCTGGCATCTTGGTGCCCGCAAGATCACCGGCATCAAGGTCGAAGTCACCGGATCGCCAAACGAAACCCTTCCTTTGCTGCTGTTGGGGAACCATACGTCTTACCTCGACATTCCGGTGATCAATGCGCTGTTCACCGTAAATTTCATCGCCAAGTCCGAAGTTCGCGGCTGGCCGGGGATCGGGTTCCTTGCGCGTTGTTGCCAAACCATTTTCGTTGAACGTCGGGCCATCAAGTCGCACGAACAAATCAAGATTCTGCGCGACAAGATCCTGCCAGACCGTCGGCTGGTTCTGTTTGCCGAAGGGACAAGTACGGATGGTACTGTCGTCCTGCCGTTCAAATCGTCGCTGATGGAATTTGTGTTTGATGAAAAGATCGCTGAAGTTTGCCACGTTCAGCCGATAACCGTTTTATGCCTGAAAGACAGCGCGGGTGGATCTTCGCCAGAACCGGAAACGGTTCTTTACCCCTGGTTTGACGACACAACCCTTGCCTTCCATTTCTGGCGGTTCATGGCAACGTCGGGCTGTACCGTCAAAGTCCATTTCAGCCCAAGCCGTGCGGTATCCGAATTTGACAACCGCAAGGAACTGACGCGATGGGCTCATGCCGGGGTTCAAAACGGCTATGACATCATCCTAAAAAAGGCCTAGGCAAGTTTACGCTTTGCGCGCCCGGGCGTGTGCCCAGTCTTCCTTCATCTGATACCACTTCTTTTCGCCAATCATCTTGCCGAGATACTGGTCAATGACCTTAAGCTTGAAGATGCTGGCAAGACCCGCCGCACGCGCAGGCCAGGTTTCAGGCAAGGCGCGCAATGTCAGGCTGATGCCAGCCGTGCTGTATTCGATAAAATGCCACCAGCGGCTGGGGATAAAGATGGTATCCCCAGGCTCCAGAATGCACTCATAGCCGTGGATATCCTTAAGCTTGGGATAGCGTTCCAGATCCGGGTTTCGAAAATCGATATTGCACGAAACAGTCAGCGGATGCTGATACAGGTGCCGTCCGTTTTCGCTTCCATACAGGATCACACGTTTGGTGCCGGTCATCTGCGTCAGGAAAACATGGCTGTGATCCAGATCGTAATGAATATCGACATACGCATCCTGACCACCAACAAAGAGGAATGGATGATTTTTCAGGAACGTGACGCCCAGGTCTGGATATGAAAAATCCTCGCGCAGTTGCGGCATATGCTTGAACACATTGAACAAAAACATGCGAAGTGGTGTCGGCCCCGCCTGAATAAGATCAAGATATTCGCCAAACGGCATGCTTTGGGTTGAATCGAGATAGTCGTTGTCCGAGTTCGCAAATGCCTCGCTGTAAAGCGGCACCTCGACATCGCCACAGCCCTGCTTCAGGTAGTCATAAGACCATTTTTCCAATGCAGGCCAGTTTGCGGCGAAACTGCGCATGATGACGGGACGTTTGGGCTTAAGATACTGGTCAATAAATTCTTCCCGGCTCAGATCATCTCGTCGATCAATGCTCAGATAGCTTAATTGGCTCGTCATTCCGGCCCCGTCTGTTTTCTTGTTTTGCTGCACACCAGAACGCTCAAGCCTTTTTTCTGTTCCACCTTCGGCTTGGAGCTTGTCAGATAGATCATAGGAAACAGACGAAATCAAGCTGGCTGCGCCGGTGGCACTATGTACTAAACAGTTGTAATTTTTGATCTCTTGCGATGAGCCAACCTGATTTGGGAACCGATCTGGCCTCACCATGAACAATCGCGTCGGCCACGGCCCAAATGCGTGGGCTCGAAACGAAAAAAGCACCCTTTTGGGGTGCTTTAATCAATGGCGGGCAAGGAGGGATTCGAACCCTCGATAGGGCTTTTGACCCTATACTCCCTTAGCAGGGGAGCGCCTTCAGCCACTCGGCCACTTGCCCTTTATGTCCTTGGTGTTCCCTGCGGAACGACGCCTTTCTTAAACATCGCCATGGCCCATGTCAATGCCCGAAACCGGCGTTAAGGTCGTTTTCTTTTTAACAGTCCTGCCAAATAAAACCAGCAGCTTTTTGCCTGCATTGCTCACTGCATTTCCCGGTTGATTGGGAAAAGAGTCTTCAAACCATCACACGGCTGTCATCGGACAGAAAAAAACAGCTGTCATAACGGTGTGGTCGATTGGTTTTTCACCGTCTTTTGACGTAAATGCTGGTTGGAGAAAAATGCGTACGATCTATCAAAGCACGGATGATCTCGGTCATACCCTTCGCGCCCTCAAAATGACCAAGGAAGGTCATAACGACCCTGTTTACATGGGGCTGGTCATTCAGGACCGAGAAGTCCTGTTCCGTACCCGCGAAAACAGTTCACGCGATTTCGTTTTGCAGAAGATCAAGGAATTCGTCGCAGGCAATGCGACAAGTTTGGTATCCCAACCGGCCTGATGGCCGGTTTTTTATTGCCTTTACACATGCACCTAGCCCGTTCTCGTCCATCACGAACGGTTTAGGGTGCAAGCGACTTCAGTCGCGCCGGGGCGACGATCCCCGTTCGCCCTGCAACTTCACCGCCGGTCGTCTTGACCGGCGGTTTCTTTTGATTTCATACGCCTGCGGTTGCTTGCTTTCCGGCATATCCCCGCCACATCAAAATCAGTGCAACACCCAAAACCGGCAACACACCAAAGTTGATCGGGCTCCAGCCGGCACCGGCGATCAATGCACCGCTGGCAATTGTGGCGACTGTCGCCGTCCCACTGTTGCCAAGCTCCATCAGGCTTTGAGCATGCCCGCGTTCCGCCGCATCATGCCCCTCGCCTAGCATCGTCGTCCCCGCCAAAAGCATCATGTTCCAGCCAATCCCCAGAAGGAACGAACTGATCAGAAAAGCGGCAACCGAAATGCCCGAGACGGCAACACCAACACTTATTACCAGTGCAAACGCCCCGAATGATGCGACCCGGCGTGGCCCAAACCGGTCGATCATTGGCCCGGCAACGAAGGCCGGCAAGAACATTCCGATTAAATGCCAGCGGATCACGTTGGCCGAAACATCCACATCAAAGCCACAATACTTCATCGCAAGCGGCGTCGCTGTCATGACCAGGACCATAATACCCTGCCCGGCGGCACTGATGGCGATTGCCCCGCGAATGACTGGGCGACGCAACAGATCGGACATGACTGCCCTGCTCGACCCGGCACGTTGCGGAATGCCACCGTCTGGCAACATGATCATCAAGGATGCGCCCAGGGCCGCCAGACCTGCCAGCGCCACATAGGCCCCGGCAAACGGAACCGGAAACATGCCTTGGCTGGCAACAGCAATCTCAGGGGCAATTAGCGCGGCAACAACACCCCCGCCCAGAACAAGGGCGGCAGCACGCCCCTTTTCGGATGGCGCGACAGTTTCCAGCGCGGCGTAACGATAATACATAGCCGACGCCTGATAGGTGCCAATCAGTGCGGCGGCAAGCGTCATCAGCCAGAACGAACCGATATAGATGCCGTAAGCCACCATCAGGCCACCCAAAACCCCAAAGAGTGCCCCGACAAACAACCCAACACGTCGTCCACGACGCTGCATCAACATGGCAAGTGGATGAACAGATACGAGATTACCGACCATAAGCATTCCAAGTGGCAAAGTTGCCATGGATGGCGCGGGCGCAAGCGATACACCGACAAGCGATGTCAGGGTAATGCCGATCAGTGAACAGGACCAATACAGCGCCTGTGCGAAGAAAAGCAGACGCAATGATCCATTGGTCAGCAACAACATGTTTCCAACTCCTGAAATTCAAACTGTGATGAAAGCCGTCAAACCGTCGCTAGTTTGCGGTGACTAATGATTTGCGGGCAAAGCGCTCCGCATATTCCTGGGGACTGACAGAAAGATGTCGCTGAAATGCCCGGCGCAGCGTTTCCGGATGCCGGAAGCCACACAACTCGGCAACCTGCCCAATCGCAAGGGCTTCGTCCTGCAACAGCGCGCGGGCGGCTTCTACCCGGACACGTTCGACATAACGTGCCGGGCTCATCCCCAAATCGCGCGCAAACACCCGTGAAAAAGTGCGTGGTGTCATCCCGGCACGTTCGGCCAGCGTTTCAAGTGACAAATCCTTGGCGATATTGCCAGGCAACCATTCAAGCAGATTTGCAAGCCGTGCTGTGGCACCTGTTTCAGGGATCAGGTAGGCACTGAACTGTGCCTGCCCGCCGGGCCGTTTGAGGAACATCACAAGCCTGCGCGCAACGGACAAGGCCAAGGCACGCCCAAAATCGGCCTCGACAATCGCCAGTGCCAGATCAATCCCGGCGGTGACGCCAGCCGATGTGAAAACATGTGGATCGCCATCGAGGCCCGCGGGATCATAGCTGTGCAGCCGATCCCCCATCATTTGGATTGCCGGGTAATCCCTTGCCATTTGTTCGCAACGCGACCAGTGAGTTGTGGCCATTTTGCCATCAAGCACCCCGGCCTCTGCCAGAATAAGCGCACCTGAACAGATCGAGCCTAGCCGTGGTACGATGCCTTCGGCCTTTCTGACCCAATCAAGGATTTGCGGTTCTTTGCATTCTGTCAGAACACCGACACCACCTGGCACCAGCAGAGTATCGACCGTGTCCAGATCAAGGTCACGCCACGCCATATCGGCATATATTCGCACACCACAGGATGTCCTTACCTGCCCACTCGCCCCGGCGACAACGATCCCTTCGTATCCTTGTGGCCGTCCCAGCGCGGAAAGTTCGTCATTTGCCGAGCCGAACACCTGAAGCGGTCCGATGACATCAAGGCTCATGACACCGTCAAAGGCGTGGCAGGCGACTAATTTTGGGGTGTGGGGTGAGTTGGACATCATCGTAGCTCCTTGTCAGAGATACATCATGCCAAATCCCGTATGTGGCAACAATGACAAACACCCCACGATTCTTGCCAACCGGCTTTCGTGGGGTGTTTTGATCATTCAACGCCAAAAGAATTCTTCGGCTCAGAATCCGCTTCGTTGCAACAATGCATAGAAATCGCGGATCGTGCCTTCCTTGGTCGTCATGTCCTTGATGTCATCGACCAATTTGTCGGTAAAGTTGGGCTGTTTCAGATACCCGACCACCCTTTTACGGGCCATGGCAGCCGATTTGCCCTCAATCAGAACACCGCTTGAACAGAATTGAACCAGCATATAGGCGCGTTTGCGCAAATGCAGGCTCGGATTATCAATGCGTTCAATCACCTTCTCGCGGACAAGATACTCTGCCAGCCCGTCATCAAGCTTGGCGCCGATTTCCGCCTTCTGCTCATCAGGAACGTTTGATGCCGCAAGCACGTCATTCATATGTTTGACGGTCGCCATTTTGTCGCGTGGCTTGGCGTCCGGCTCACAGAACGCGCGCAAAGCACGCATATCACCGACAGCGTCGCGCATCATTTCGTAAAGTTCGTCGGCAAAGTCTTCGACGATCCCGCTATTGGCAACCGCGATAAGCCAGGTCAGTTTCCGGAAGTTGGGGATCAGGCGACTGTTGATTTCTGCAACACCTTCGATCAGGGCCCTTGGGCCGCCAACATTGCGCAACCGAGCACCACGTTCGGCAATCGCGCTGACCATGGGCGTGCCATAAATCACGCCCTGCTCTGTGATCAGACGTTCAAGGATCCCGTCGAGCGGATCCGGATCGCTTTCGTGGCGTTGCAGGCTATTGGCACTGCGCAGTTCGCGAACGATGTAATCAAACATCGCTTCCTGACTGTTGGCCAAAAGACCAGACCCAAACAGCGGGTTCAGAAGTTCCAGAATGTCATCGGCAGCACCGCGATTGCCCTTTGCGCGGCCAAGTGCAAGATCAATGTGCAGGGTCACCGCTTCGCCAAAGCTGCGGGAACCGCCAAGCAGTTCCTTGAGTGCGACGGGAGAACCGAGAATATCGGCGATCACGTCATCAATCATCTTGCGGGCGGCTTCGTCCTTTTCATCGCCCTTGACCTTGAGCGCGAGGTCAAGCTTCCCGACCCAGTTACGGGTCGAGGACAGCACACGCGTCAGCGCGACCATGGTCAGGAAGTCAGTATCTTCCGCAAGATTGAGGCGCCGGATTTCGTCACGCACTTCCGAAATGGTGGCGTCTTCGAATGCCGGCAGATCGACTTTTTCAACTTCGCGGGCACGCGCAGAGAGCTGCTCAATCGCGCCATGAAGGTTGTTCATCGCCTCAATGTGATCGCCGTCAGTCGCCTTGGCATGAAGCCCGGCAACCTTGTCAACCGCAGTCGGCATCAAGGTGTCATGGAACATCAGCTTGCGAAGGTTCTGGTAATTGTACATTACCTCGCAAGGCGTCAGAATTTCCTGTTCAAAATATTTGCGCAGCAACCGGTTGATGGTCGCGCGGCTTTCTTTCTGCAAAAGGTCGTTATCCGTCTCGCACAACGGCGCTTCGTCGATCGAAGTTACCCGAACGTCATCGTCCTGGTCCTCGCCCGCACCTTGTTTTTCGAGAAGTACCTTTTCAATATGACGACCGTCGCCGCGTTCCCAGTTACGAATAACGCGCACGGCAGAGATCTTGGTTTTCACAAGCTTTTCAGCTTCTGTAACCGCCTCCTGTTCGACATCAAATGTCGAATGGATTATCCAGCGATCCCCACGCTGGACCATAACTTCAAATGTCGTATCCGACATGACGCGCTCTGGCTCCCTAACTTCCTGTTTGGGCGGCATAAGTCTGCCGTTTAACTAGTCAGGCGCGTGTCCCAATTTTTATATTTATTCTTACTTATACTGCTAATCGGGTTCCTAAAACAATAGTTCGATGCAGATGTTTTATATACTTTCGGGTATTTCTTTAGAATTTCCTAAATTCCCCTGCCCTTGGAGCTGGGAAATTCTGAAAATCAAACTGCGTATTTGGCCGTGAACCGTCCTTTTGCGACGAATCACGGTATCCGCGCCGCAATTTCGGCCGTCAAATCGGCCAGTAGACTGCTCATGGCGATAACGGTGTTATCGAGTGTTTGATCGACAGGTGTGCTGACCTTGTCATACTTGGCTGCTGTAACGATTTCCCCACTTTGGAAATGCACAAGCTTCCAGCGGGCTGTAAGGTTAACATTGCCATCGGCCTGCCGTTCAAAACGGTCGATATCGACAACCACCTGCCATTCCACCATATCCCGTGAGTTCCACGGAAACACTTCCAGCCGCGCTGCAACCCCAGTCCTGTCGAGGTTATCCATAAGAACACGATTGATGTTCTCGCCCAGCGGTTCGGCCCAGCGGTATCCGGAATTGACCTCCGGCCGATTGGCGGCACTACGCGTGACGATCGTCGATCGGTCGAGATAGCTCGGAATTGTCACCGGCCCAACACCAATGACCGTCGTTTCACCGGGGGCTGGCGACACCGGCTGTACCATTGGTGACAGCAAATAATATTGGTCAGGAACCGATGGTGACGCGCAGGCGGCCAAAAGTGGTGCGACCAGCAGCAACACCCATCTGGAGATCATTTTTCGGACTGTCTGTCGCATCATTTATTCTCCTCCGGGCCGCTCTTGCCAAGGATAAGGGCACTCGGGTTCTGTTCGAGGAAATCGGTCAGTTCACGCAGGGAACGCGCCGTTGCACCGAGTTCTTTCAGGGCTTGTTCAAGATTGTATCGCACAGGTGATGTTGGCGCCGTGACATCGCGAACACCGCCAAGTGCCTCGCGTGCTGCATCCAGTGCGGTCTGGGTTGCGGGCAATACACTCGCATCCAAGTTGGTAACAAGCGTGTTTATGCCCGCTGCGGCCTGTTGCAGGCTGATCATCCCGTTATTCAATGCTGGCGACGTGACGATATTTTCCATGCCCTCCACGGTCCCAAGCAGGCGAATTCCGATTTCTTCGATCGGGAAGGTTTCGACCTTTTCAAGAAGACTGGTTAGCGAATTGGCAATTTCGTCCAGCTTTTGCGGCAATGTCGGAAGTTCCGGCAAATTGCCCTCTTGATTGCCAAGATAGCGCGCCGGCGAAACCGGATGCATAGACAGATCAACAAACAACTGGCCTGTAATGAAACTTCCTGTCTTGAGGCGGGCACGCAGGCCATTATCAATCAGGGTTTCAATGGTTTCCTGCGGGTCAACATCCCCCAGGCGCCCACCGACGATGCTTACCCGTTCGGGTTCAAGTGTAACTTCAACCGGCACACGGAAGGCGTGCTGTGTAACGACATATTCCAGATCGACACTTTCGACTGTCCCGACACGGATACCGTTGAATTCCACAGGTGCACCGCGCGAAAGCCCGCGAACCGAGGAATCGAAATAAAGCATGTAGCGCTGGCTGTATCCCTCGGCAAGCAACTCGGCTTTCTCAAGGCTTTCATGCAGTCGGAATACCGTATCTGCGGTCGCCATTTCATCGTTTTCATTTGCGGGTGGCGTATAAAAGTTGATCCCGCCCGCCAAAACAGAACGAACAGACTGCGCGCGTACAGAAAAGCCTTCGGCATTCAGATCAAGGGCAATCCCGCTTGAATCCCAAAATCTGGATTGGCGTTTAACAAGGGCATCGAAAGGTTTGCGGATAAATATGGGGATTGAAACACCATCCGCATTGGCATCCAGTTCGGTATCAAGCACCTCTCCGACCTCGATCCCGCGCAGCAGGACCGGTGTCCCCTCGCCCAGGGAACCAAGTTCTTCTGCGGTCAGGACAAACCGCGTGCCGTTTTCTTCATCAGGTATAAATTGCGGCTCTTCCTCACCAACAAATTGGCGTGCCTTTTCACCCGACTTGTCTGGTATCACTTCAATGTAGGCCCCGGAAACAATCGTTTCCAAGCCGGTAATACCGCGCGCACTCACGCGTGGACGCACAACCCAGAACCGCGTTTTATCTGTCAGGTAATCGCTGAAATCTGCGTTCATCCGGATCGTCAGAACAACATGTTCCATATCGTCGGCAAGATTTATGGCTGTTACCTGACCGACATCGACATCGCGATAACGCACGGCTGTCTTACCGGCAGACAGACCTTCGGCCGCTTCAAACGTAACGGTGATTTCAGGACCTTTTGAGACGATATCACGCCACAACAGCCAACCACCGACGATCAAGGCCACCAGCGGCACCAACCAGATAATTGAAAAACGGCCCCAGCCTGTTCGGATGTCGGGCTTTTCCGGCTGTTGATCCGGTTCTGAACTTTTCGCGTCACTCATGACGGGATCCCCTGATTTTCAACACGGTCATGATCTGTCTTCACATTTGCCAATCTTGGTCGTTTGACCGTTTGCATGCCGGCGCGATCCCAAATCAAACGCGGATCAAAGGCCATGGCCGACAGCATTGTCAAAATAACCACCCCACAGAATGCCACAGCCCCGAACCCGGGTTGAACTGTTGCGATATTTCCAAGTTTTACCAGTGCGGCAAGGATTGATACCATAAACACATCAACCATCGACCATCGCCCGATCAGCTCCGTGATACGATAAATCAATGTGCGCTCCTTGAGTGGACCAGACAACCCCAAGGCGGTCGCAATATAAACCCACCCCAACAGCAGGATTTTGATGATTGGCACCAGAATGCTTGCGGTAAAGACAACGATGGCAATTGGCCACTCCCCGGCCCGGACCAGCGCGCTGACCCCGGAAAGTATTGTGTCCGCCTCTGCCCGGCCAAGATACGTCACGGTCATGATCGGAAAGACATTTGCCGGCACGTACAAAATGACTGCAGCCAGCAACAAAGCCCAAGAACGCGACAGGCTGCGTGGCTTTCGGTGATGCACCATCGCACCACAGCGCGGACAGCGCACATTTTCGCGCCCGCCGCCCAAAACAACCATGGAGCATGTGTGACAGGTCAGAAGTGTTCTGTCTTGCTGATCTGAACCTTGTTGGTTGCCAATATCTTCAGATGTCGGATAACGCAGGTTTGCCGGTGCCAACTGCCGCCAAACGTAGCGTGGATCAAGCGTGATATTCATCAGAAGAACCGTCGGAATCAGGCAGCAAATCGCAAAAAACGCAGGACCGGCAATGACATCAGCAAAATCCGTTAGCTTGGTCAAAGCCACCAACAACCCTATCAGGAAGACATCGAGCATCGACCAGGGCCGGATGATCGCCAGAATGCGCCAGACCTGCTGCATACCGGGCACTTGTCGGTTCATGGTAATCGGCAGCAATACATAGATGTGCGCCATAATCAGGACCAGCGGTGCCAACACAGATGTGACGGCGACCATAATGGCCAAAAACGGAAACCCCTCGCGCCAGAACGTCAGCACGCCACTGCTTAGTGTGTTGGTCTCAACCCGGCCTTCCATGGCAAAGGTCAAGACCGGGTAGCTGTTGGCAATCAAGAACAACAGAAAGGCCGTGACAGCCAGTGCCAACGGTTTGTCAAAGCGCACCTGTGCCGCGCGGTACAACGGCGATCCACATCGAACGCAATATGCGACACTGCCCGTCGGGATTTCTTCCTCGACATGGAGATAGTCGCAATTTTCACAGGCGATCAGTCGATGAGACATTGTTTTCCTGTTTTTACAATCCGTTATACGGACTGGTTCGCACATCAAAGTAAGCGACACTTTTGCATGCAAGTCAAATCGGGGCACTTGGCAGCGGTGAATGTCCTTGGCAAATAAGACAAAACAATGTTCAGAGAGGCATGATTTTACTGCGGAATTTCCGGCAGATGACGGCGCGCCTCAGACAGGACGATGTCGTTGACCCGATCAAGAAGCCGACTGTTGATGGTTTTGTGATGCCAATATAGTGGACGATCAATTTCAAACGGACACGGCCGAACCAGCTTTCCGGTGCGAAGCCCCTCTTCCGCCTGATGCTGTTCAACGACGGCGTAGGCCACACCCTGTTCGGCAAGGGTCACGAAACCCTGTGAACTTGGAACAGTGTGGGCAGGGAATTCCCCGGGGTTTAGTTCGAAGTATTGATGAAGGAACTGATTTTGCAGTTCATCATGTTCGGAAAAATTCACCGCCGGACAAGCGCGCAAGGCATCCGCAGTTACGCCATCCTTGAAATAGCGTTCCTGAAATTCTGGTGAAACCACCATAAAGTAACGCATGGAGCCCAGCGGCCGTACCCGACAACCCTGAATGGGTGTATCGCGCAAACTGACCGCACCCAGCACGTTTCCTTCCTGCAAGGAGTGATGATTAAGCGATTCATCATCGACGACCAAATGCACCAGAACGCCAAGTTTCTCAAACAGAAGCTTGGGCACATCAACAAACCAGGTCGCCAGACTGTCGGCATTAACCGCAAGCGTTACCTGACCGAATTCGCCCTCGGCGCGCACCTCGGGCAGTTCCGCCCCCAGATCCTGTTCAAGCAGTCGGATACTCTGATAATGCGCAAGCAACCTTTGGCCTGCCACGGTCGGGACAATCGGCTTGGCGCGCACCAACACTGGCTGACCAAGTCGCTCCTCCATCAGCTTGACCCGCTGGGATATCGCAGACTGGGTCAGTCCCAGTGCTCGCGCCGCCTTCTCAAAGCTTCCGAAACGGATAACCTCCGCACAGGCCTCAACCAATTTGTAATCGAGCATGACCAACCATCAATTTTTCTAATCCGTGTTTAGTATAATTCGATTTTCTTAATCCACAAAGGTGCTATCAACGGCGGAGCACAGTAGAAGGAATGCCACGAATGCTTTTAACCTATGCCACGGGATTTGGCCTTGGCGGCGGGCTGATCATTGCGATTGGCGCGCAGAACGCCTTTGTTCTCGGTCAGGGATTGCGGCGCAATCATCCGCTGATGGTGGCCTTCGTCTGTGCCTTGTGTGATGCCGTTTTGATTGCGGCGGGCGTCGCAGGGCTTGGAACGCTGATTGCCGCCTACCCGCTCCTCACAAAGGTTGCGGCCTGGGGCGGCGGTTTATTCCTGATCTGGTATGGATTGGGTGCTCTGCGGCGGTTGTTTGAAACCGAAACATTGACGGAAAAGGCGATCTCGAAAACCGGCTGGAAAGCGGTTCTTACGACCACCCTCGCGGTCACGCTTTTGAACCCGCATGTCTATCTTGATACGGTTGTCATGCTGGGTGGTATTGGCGGGCAATATCCAGCGGACGAAAGACTTGGCTTTGCCTTGGGCGCCATGAGTGCCAGTTTTGTCTGGTTCTTTGCCATTGCACTGGGGGCTGCATGGCTTGCACCCTATGTCGCGCGCCCAATCACCTGGAAGATCATTGATGGCGTAACCTGTGGTGTTATGTGGCTGGTGGCCTATAGCCTGCTGGCACCGGAAATACGGGCGCTCATCGGGAACTAGGACGCCAAGTCTAGTGCGCCCTACTCGTCCATTGCTTCCTTGAAATGCCGACGACAAACCGGGACATAACGGTCATTCCCACCGATTTCAACCTGTGCACCTTCGCGAACAGGTTTGCCGTCTTCATCAACCCGCAAAACCATGCCGGCTTTACGGCCGCAATGGCAGATGGTTTTGAGCTCATTAAGCTTGTCCGCCCACGCCAGCAGCCATTTGGAACCTTCAAACAGCTGCCCCTGGAAATCGGTACGGATGCCATAGCACAACACAGGAATGCCATGGATGTCGGCGATATCCGAAAGTTGCCAGACCTGTTCTTTAGACAGGAACTGTGCCTCGTCAATCAGGACACAATCGACTTTTCCCTTTGCGACCTGCTCGAGGATCAGGGCCGTCATATCGGTATTGGCATCAAACAGCAGTGCTGGTGCTTCAAGACCAATACGCGACGCAATCTTGCCTTCGCCAAAGCGGTTATCAAACGCCACTGTCATCAGCAACGTTTCCATGCCGCGTTCACGGTAATTGAAACTCGCCTGAAGCAAGGTGGTCGATTTCCCCGCATTCATGGACGAGTAATAGAAAAACAGATTGGCCATGCGTGTCCCCCGAAAATTCGTCACAGGGGAATAGCCCAACAATCAAGAATGATCAATATGGCTGTCGCCTTGAACTTGGCCATTGCGGGAAATATCGATTTCACGCATTTCACGCCGCATGTAATCCAGAAGCGACTGAACCTTTGCACTTCGGGTCACACCGCCCGGATAAACTGCATAGATCTCAAGATCCGGCAGCTTGCAATCAGGCAAAACCCGGATCAAGTCACCGTCATTAATTTCCTGCTGAACATCACATAACGGAACAACCGCCAATCCGTGACCACCCCGCAGAAACTGCAATCTGGCAGTCGCGTTATCCACCCGAACACTGCCCGACACGCGGATATTTTGGGTACCCTCGGCACATTGAAGCGTCAGCGTCTCAGGAACACGGCTATACATTACCCATTCATGTTCGGATAAATCATCCGGGCTCTCGGGCAATCCGAACTTGCTGACATAGGGCTTGCTGGCTGCGATGATCCTGTGGGTCTGATAAAGTTTGAAATTCTTGAGTTCCGAATTCTTCAACGGCCCTGAACGCACGGCAATATCAATGCCGCGACCAATCAGATCAACAACTTCGTCACTGAGATGCACATCGATCGACACACCCGGATATGTTTGCCTAAACCGGTCAAGGATCGGCACAATTCGAAGTGTGCCAAGATGAACCGAACAGGTCAGCGATATTTTGCCCACCGGATCGTCACGCAGTTCTTCGACGCGTTTTCGCGCAGCTTCGGCTTCGAGGGAAATGGTGCGGCAACTGTCGTAGTAGCGTGCACCCGCATCGGTTAGACTGAAACTGCGTGTGCTTCTGCGCAACAAAGGCACGCCGAGGCGGGTCTCAAGCTGGCGAATTTGATGGGAAATGGCAGCACGGCTGAGCCCCATCTTCCGCGCAGCCGCAGAAAACCCGCCTTCGTCAACAACGCGGGCAAAGATCATCATCGCCCGAACTTCATCAAGTGCCGACATTCTATATGCTCATTAAATTTGACAATGTGTTCACTTCATCAATCTTTTGCAAATTCTGTCAGCCAGTTAAGATGAGTGCAAATGAATTCCACGCATGGAGGAACTGATGCGTATTTTGATGATTGTTACGTCGCATGATCAGATGGGTGACACCGGACACAAGACCGGTATCTGGCTCGAAGAGTTTGCAGCCCCTTACTATCGCTTCAAGGATGCCGGGGCAGATATCACACTGGCATCCCCAAAAGGCGGCAAACCACCCCTTGATCCCAACAGCCAAGTGCCCGACGCCCTGACCGATGCGACCGCACGGTTTGAAAAGGACGACGCGGCAAACGCGGCTTTCGCCAACACCGTCACCCTTGACGGTTTGAGAGCCGATGATTTTGACGCCCTGTTCTATCCGGGTGGGCACGGTCCGCTCTGGGATCTGGCAACTGATCAGAAATCCATTGCCCTGATCGAGGCGTTCGTTGCCCAGAACAAACCGGTTGCTGCCGTCTGCCATGGCCCGGCCGCCTTGGTCAAAGCCAAGACGCCAGATGGCAAACCGCTCGTTTCGGGCAAACGTGTTACCAGCTTCACCAATGATGAAGAAAAGGCCGTCGGCCTTGAAAACGTCGTGCCGCTGTCGATTGAGGACGAATTCAAGAAGCATGGCGCAACGTTTGAGCGCGGCGATAACTGGGCTTCCTATGCGGTTGTTGATGGCAAACTTGTCACCGGTCAGAACCCGGCATCAAGTGATGCAACGGCCGATGAAGTCATCAAACTTTTGTCTGCATAAAACTGCTTGACCTTCCATCTACTGGAACCTCCATATTGCGTTCATAGACACCGATCATATGGAGAAATCTGATGGTGAAACTGAAGGTCGAAAAAATGAGCTGCGGTCACTGCGCAAGTGCCGTGACCAAGGCCGCAACCAAGGTCAGCGGCGTTGAAGGTGCCGAGGTTGATTTGGCAAATGGCGAAGTCGCTGTTTCCGGAAACCCCGACGTCAATGCGCTGATCGCGGCGATCACCGATGCCGGCTATCCGGCATCGGAAGCCCACTAGGATCATACACCCGCGTTCGCGTCCCCCACCCGAACGTCAGAGCCGCCAGTATTGAAAATATACTGGCGGCTTTTCTTTACCCTGCCCATTCGTTTGTGCAACCATCGGCACAAACAGAGAGCGGCACCAAATGACTTTTCATATCACTGCCCTGTGCGGAAGCCTTCGCCAAGCATCGGTCAACAGAACGCTCCTTCAAGCGGCACAAAAGGTTGCAGGCCCCCATGGCGCAACCGTTCATCTATTTGATGGCTTGGGCCACCTTCCGATCTTTAATCCGGACAATGAAGATACCGATGATCGCAATGTTGCGGCGTTTCGAGATGCACTTCGCCGCGCGGATGCAGTCCTGGTCGCCAGTCCCGAATATGCCCATGGTGTCACCGGCGCGATCAAGAATGCCCTTGATTGGGTGGTGGCCAGTGGCGAATTCATGCAAAAGCCGGTCGCCTGCCTGAATGCGTCCGGCCGGGCAACAATCGCACAGGCGGCATTGATTGAAACCATTCGCACCATGGATGCACGCATCGTCACTGACGCGTGTACAACGATCCCGCTGAACGGCAAGAACTTTGACGTTGATGATATCGTGCGCCATCCGCCCAGCCGGTCCTTACTTGAAACCGCGCTTCGACACTTAACGGCTGCTATTCCAAGCGAAATTCAAAACCAGGCCAATTAGTCATACAAAAAAAGCCGCCCAAACGGGCGGCTTTTTCTTTGGTCTGATGATTACAATCAGCCGAGGATTTTATCGCGCAGCAGCTTGTTGACCATGCCCGGGTTGGCCTTGCCACCCGTGGATTTCATGACCTGACCGACAAACCAGCCAAGCATCTTGTCTTTACCAGCACGAATCTCTTCTACCTTGTCCGGGTTCGCGGCAATGACTTCGTCAATTGCCGTTTCAATCGCGCCGGTATCGGTGATCTGCTTAAGACCTTTTTCCTCGACGATCTTTTCCGGATCGCCGCCGGTTTCGATCATGATTTCAAAGACATCCTTGGCGATACGGCCAGAAATGGTGTCGTCAGAGATCAGATCGATCAGCTTGCCAAGGTTTTCGGCCGTTACCGGGCTATCGGCGATACCGACTTCTGCCTTGTTCAGCGCACCGAACAGGTTGGTGATCACCCAGTTCGCCGCCAGTTTGCCATCACGGCCCTTGGCAACAACTTCGTAGTAATCAGCCTTTTCCTTTTCGGCGACAAGAACGCCGGCATCATATGCCGACAGACCGTTTTCACGCATGAAGCGGGCCTTTTTCTCGTCTGGCAGTTCCGGCAGTTCTTTTTCAATTTCCGAAATGAACGCGTCGTCGAATACCAGCGGGAGCAAATCCGGGTCGGGGAAATAGCGATAATCATGTGCCATTTCCTTGGAACGCATGGAACGGGTTTCGCCCAGTCGTTGATCATAGAGGCGGGTTTCCTGCTGGATTTCCCCGCCACCTTCGATCACTTCAATCTGGCGTTTTGCTTCGATCTCAATCGCCTGCATCACGAAACGGATGGAGTTGACGTTCTTGATCTCGCAACGCGTACCAAAACCTTCGCCCGGGCGACGTACCGAAACGTTGGCATCACAACGCATGGAGCCTTCGTTCATGTTGCCATCACATGTGCCAAGGTAACGCACAATCGCGCGCAGCTTGGTCAGGTATGCGCCGGCCTCTTCCGGTGAACGGATGTCTGGCATAGAAACGATTTCCATCAACGCCACACCCGAACGGTTCAGGTCGATATGCGAATATTTCGGGTCCTGATCGTGCATCGATTTCCCGGCATCCTGTTCAAGATGCAGGCGCTCAATGCCAACCGACTTGGTCGAACCATCGGGCATATCCAGAATAATCGTGCCTTCGCCGACAATCGGTTTGTCGAACTGCGAAATCTGGTAACCCTGCGGCAGATCGGCATAGAAATAGTTTTTGCGGGCAAAAACACTTTCCTTGTTGATCTTGGCCTTAAGACCCAGACCGGTTTTAACCGCCTGACGCACGCATTCTGCGTTCACGACCGGAAGCATGCCCGGCATGGCCGCATCAACGAGGCTGACGTTGCTGTTGGGTTCGTTGCCGAACTTGGTCGAAGCACCTGAAAACAGCTTGGACTTGGAAATGACCTGGCAGTGGACTTCAAGACCGACAACGATTTCCCACGGGCCGGTAGAACCTTCAAGAATATAGCTCATGGATCAGCCCTCCTGCCCGGCAGGTTTTGCGGTAAAGTTGGCAGCACTTTCGAGCACGCCACCAACACGCAGAACGGTTTCTTCATCAAACGGTTTGCCAATCAGCTGAAGACCCAGCGGCAATCCTTCGGCCGAAAGACCGGTCGGCACCGAAATGCCCGGAAGACCCGCAAGGCTTGCCGGAACGGTGAAGACGTCATTGAGATACATCTTGACCGGATCGCCTTCGTTTTCACCAATCGCAAAGGCCGCAGACGGTGCGGTCGGGGTCAGGATCGCATCGACCTGACCAAACGCACCTTCGAAGTCCTGATAGATACGACGGCGGACTTTAAGCGCCTTGTTGTAATAGGCGTCATAGTAACCAGCCGACAGCACATAGGTACCGATCATGATACGACGCTGGACTTCCTTGCCGAAACCGGCTGCACGGGACTTCATGTACATGTCATCAAGGCTGTCGCAGTCATCCATGACACGCTGGCCGTAACGAAGGCCGTCATAACGTGCAAGGTTCGACGATGCCTCTGCCGGGGCGACGATGTAATAGGTGCCCAGCGCATACTTGGTGTGCGGCAGGGTCACATCGACAACTTCGGCACCAGCGTCGCGCAACATCGCAACGCCGTTATCCCAAAGCTTGCTGATTTCTTCGGGCATGCCATCAACACGATATTCCTTCGGAATACCGATCTTCATGCCACGGATGTCACCGGTCAGGGCCGCCTCGAAATCAGGCACGGCAATCGGTGCAGACGTGCTGTCCTTGGCGTCATGACCCGCCATCGAACCCAGCATGATTGCCGCGTCGCGCACGGTTTTGGTCATCGGACCCGCCTGGTCAAGCGAACTTGCGAAGGCAACAATGCCCCAGCGCGAGCAACGACCATAGGTCGGCTTCAGACCAACAATACCGCAATAGGATGCCGGCTGACGGATCGAGCCACCAGTATCGGTACCGGTGGCTGCCAGCGCCATGTTGGCAGCAACAGCAGCCGCCGAACCACCAGATGAGCCACCCGGAACCAGATCCTTGCCGGATTTGTCTTTCCACGGGTTGATCACGTTGCCGTAATAGGACGAGGTGTTCGAGGACCCCATAGCGAACTCATCAAGGTTCGCCTTGCCCAGCATCACCGCACCATTGCCAAACAGGTTGCTGGTGACAGTGGATTCATATTCCGGTTTGAAACCTTCAAGAATGTGCGATGCCGCCGTGGTCTGGACACCTTCGGTGCAGAACAGGTCTTTGACGGCAATCGGCAGGCCTTCCATTTTACCAGCACTGCCCTTGGCGCGCTTGGCATCGGATGCCTTGGCCATTTCCATGGCCTTTTCCGGGGTTTCGGTGATGTACGCATTCAGATTGCGATGTGCGTCCATCGATTTCAGGTGTGCTTCGGTCAGTTCGACCGAGGTATAATCACCCTTTGCAAGCCCGTCGCGGGCTTCTGCAAGTGTCAGCTTTGTCAGATCAGTCATTATTCAACCACCTTGGGCACAACAAAACAGCCAGCATCGGTCATCGGTGCGTTTGACAGCACTTTTTGCTGGATATTGCCATCGGTGACTTCGTCCTTGCGCAGCGGCAGGGTCAGATCGGCAACAGATGTCAGCGGCTCGCAGCCTTCGACATCGACTTCTTGCAGTTCCTCGACAAAATCGAGGATACGGGTCAAATCTCCCGCCAGTTCGGAAAGGCCTTCTTCGGACACGTTGATACGTGAAAGATAGGCAATACGGCGAACTGTTTCCTTATCCAAAGACGACATGGATGAAAGTCTCTCTTAAGGAATGACAAAAAACCCGGCAGAGAGATATCTGCCAGAACGTGAATTACAGCGCGGAAACTAGCACCCTGCCGCCCCTGCCGCAAGGGTTCGAAGCAACGAAGAATGCCTGTTGTCGCGCTGTCTGGCAGATAAAACTCTCGCGCGCGAAAATATCACCTACCCAGATCGGGTCGGGCATACGAAAACAAACAGGCCGACAACAAGAATGTTGCCGGCCTGTTTCGTGTTTATGGCCTGCCCCGTGTTACGCGACAGAATGCCAAATCGGCTTAGCCCGGGCTCATGCCACGCAGACGTTCGGAACGACGACGCAGCAGTTCGACGGTCAGAAGCAGCAGGATCGAGACAGATACAAGGATCGTCGCGGCTGCCAGAATGGTCGGCGAAATCTGTTCGCGCAGGCCGGTATACATCTGCCATGGCAGGGTTTGCTGACGGGCAGAACCGACAAACAGGACCACAACCACTTCATCAAACGAGGTGATAAAGGCAAACAGGCCGCCCGAAATCACACCCGGCAGGATCAGAGGCATCTGAACCTTGAAGAAGGTGGTAACCGGGTTTGCCCCCATGTTTGCCGCCGCACGGGTCAGTGACTTGTCAAAGCCAACCAACGTCGCGGTAACCGTGATGATGACAAACGGGATACCCAGAACAGCGTGGGCCAGGATCACCTTTACATAGCCAACGAATGCCTGATTAAGCCCAAGATTAAGCTCAAGCCAGTTGCCCAGCGGCGCATAGAAGAAGAACATGCCGGTCGCCGAAATGATCAGCGGCACGATCATCGGTGAAATGAGTACCGCCATCATCGCCTGACGGCCAGGCACATGCGACTGACTAAGACCAATTGCGGCAAGGGTCCCAAGGGATACTGAAATCAGCGTCGCAATCGGCGCAATGATCAAGGAGTTCTTGAGCGGCACCATCCATTCGTCGGTACCAAGGAAATCGCGATAGTGCTTGAGGCTATAGCCCTCTGCCTTGAAGCTCAGCATTTCTGGCGTGAAGGTAAAGAAGTTCTCGGCATTGAAGCTGAGCCAGATCACCGGCAGAAGCGGTGCGATCAGGAAGAAGAACACAAACGCACAGATGAACAGGAATGCATTGTGCCAAAGAACCTGACCCGGCGTGTAATAGATCGGCACACCGGCACGATACCGACCGCTCCCGACCCAATTGGCAAACCAGCCCATCGAAATACCGACAAGGAAGCCACCAAACAGGCCGCCAAGCCCACCGAAAATCATGCCTACACCGCCGAAAAGCACGCCGGTTGCCAACGTTTTCTGTTTGCTTTTCACCTTGATGATTTTCGAGAACACAAAGGCCAGTGCCGCACCGACCACAGCACCGATGACGAACCCGACCCACGGGCTGCCAAAGATGTTGCCGGTAATGAAGCCGAACATTGCGCCCAACAAGGCCACAAGTGGCATCGTGAAGGTCATCAGTTCGGGCCGTCTTACGTATGAGATTACTTCATTCATGTTCTTAGCCCCCCAACTTCACGTTATCGATGCCCACAATCTTGTCGTAGCACCAGTAAAGGCCAAGAACGACGACGAGAAGGATGGACCCGAGTGCGGCCGCAAGGCCCCAGTTGAGCGAACTTGAAATGTGATAGGCAATTCGGTTGGAGATGAAGACACCATCCGTACCACCAACGATTTCCGGCGTGATGTAGTAACCGATCGCAAGAATGAACACGAGGATCGAACCAGCGCCAATACCCGGAACCGACTGCGGGAAATAGACACGCCAGAAGGCCGTCCAGTTCGTCGCACCTAGTGACTTGGCCGCACGTTGATAGCTGGGCGGAATGGTTTTCATCACCGAATACAGCGGCAGAATCATGAACGGCAGCAGGATGTGGGTCATCGCAATGACCGTACCTGTTGCGTTATTCATCAGAACAAGGCGATCCGCATCGTTAACGAAGCCAAGCCAGACAAGGATTTCGTTGATCACCCCTTGCTGCTGTAACAAAACCTTCCAGGCCGACGTTCGCACCAAAAGCGACGTCCAGAACGGCAGCAGAACCAAAATCATCAGGATACTTGCCGTACGCATTGGCAGATTGGCAAGCAACCAGGCCACCGGATAGCCAAGAACAATGCAGCTTGCGGTAATGATCAGCGCCATGATCAGTGTGCGCATGAACAGTGTCGTATAAATCTGCTGATTTTCGGGCTTCATCACGATGCCGTCGGGCGTCAGCGTCATATCGACGGAATTCAGGAAGTAGCCCGGCGTCATGCTTGGCGAATAGAGCTTGATGGTTGCCCAGATATCAGCTGAGCCCCAATCTTTGTCTTCTTCGGTGAAAGCTTCGCGGAAACCGAATTGTGGCAGCTGATCAATATTGGCGGCAGCCGCCTGCAAGGCGCTTGCGCCCGCACCGTTATAGCTGTTGATCGCCGAAACCGTATCCGGATTGGTCAGGTCCATACCAAGGGCGCCATAAACGGACTCCCACGGATCTTCCTCGGCAACAGTGTCGCCATCGCGGATCGCGGCCCAAAGGGCAAAGTCGGTATAGGCGCGCGCGGTCCAGGGCAGCAGCTGAATGATTTCTTCTGACGGCACAAAGCCGACATCACCGCTCATGTCTTCATCAGACATCAGCGCCATCAGTTCACGGCGGGTTTCAAGGAAATCTTCGCCGCCTGTGCCCGACATCATTTCGAACCAGAAAGAACCTTCTTCGAAGTTCGGATCAATGTCTTCAAGCGGATCCTGCCAAAGTTCACCGATGTCATCAAGCGACCGCCCCGTGGTCCGGAACAAGGATGACAATCCGGATTGCTCGTAGTTCAGGCGCGAACCAAGGCGGGTATGCTGTTTAGCTTCTTCTGCCTTGAATAAATCAATGTAAAGATTGCGGTATACGTTTTCGTGCGGCGGTTCCCCGCTTGATCCATCCCACTGGGAAAGCGCAATCACGGTTCCCGGAAGCGTATTCGGTACAATGTCGTTTTCAACCGACCGGAAAAGCATCGAGAGAATCGGTACGATAAAAGTCACGACCACAAAGATCAAAAGTGGCGCAACCAGCATGAGCGCGCGCATCTTCTGACGCATCAATGCCCTTCGTAGACTTTGTTTTAGCGGTCTGCCATCAGCAGCTAACACTACTTCTTGAGATGTATCACCCATTACGCCCCCGTAAGCCTGCCCCGGTGTTTTCGGTCTATTGTTTCGACCGGCAATTTATTGTTTAGCGAATTGGTCGGTAAAGGGGGCCGCGAACGGCCCCCTACCCTTAGCTCTTATTGAGCAAGCCAAGCCTGGAATTTGGCATCGATGTCGTCACGGTAGTCAGCCCAGAACTCGTAGTTATAGAGGAACGTGTTCTTGGCATTTGCCGGATCGGTCGGCATGTGCGGAGCCATGTCGATACCGAGTTCGGCGTGCTTACCAACGAGCGGAGCCGAAGAGAAACGAGCCGGACCGTACGAGATGTAAGCAGCCTGGTCAGCAAGACGCTGGGTGTCGGTTGCGAACTTCACGAAGTCAAGAACGCGGTTCAAACGCTCTTCCGGAAGACCGGCCGGAATGATCCAACCGTCAAGGTCAAAGACCTGCGCGTCCCAAAGCATGGCGATCGGCTGATCCTGTTCTTCGATTGCGGAGAACAGACGACCGTTGTAGGTCGAACCCATGAAGACTTCGCCGTCAGCCAGAAGCTGCGGGGTGTCTGCACCAGCACTCCACCAGATAACGCTGTCTTTGATGGTTGCCAGCTTATCAAGAGCACGCTGCTGACCTTCCGGGGTTTCAAGAACGCTGTAAACTTCGTCCTTGGCAACACCGTCGCAGAGCAGCGCCCATTCCATGTTGTTGATCGGGCGTTTTTCAAGCGAACGCATGCCCGGATAGGTTTCGGTGTCAAACAGTGCACAGACGTCGGTCGGTGCCGGAGTTCCAGCCGGAACCATGTCTTCGCGGTAACCAAATGTGGTAGAATAAACGATCTGCGGAATGAAGCAGTCGCTTACGAGGAGATCACCGAAGTCATCTTCTGCCGAGGTACCATCCGGCGCTTCTGCCAGAACTTCGTTCGGGTCGATTTCCATTGCGAGGCCTTCGTCGCAAAGGCGCATTGCATCAGCAGCAACCACGTCAACCAGATCCCAGGTCACGTTGTTGGCTTCGTTCATTGCACGCAGTTTTGCAACGGCTTCGTTCGAGCTTTCATCCCAGGTGATTGAAACCTCTGGATGCATTTCCATGTAAGGCTCTGCATAAGCCTTGGCCTGACTGTTCTGGTACGCACCACCCCAGCTGACCAGCGTCATGTCATTTGCCATCTCCTGGGCAAATGCTGAACCACTTGCAACAACGAGCAAAGCTGTTGATGCAGTAAGGGTTTTAATGAGTTGCATTAATAGACTCCCTGATTGTTTCCCGGACAATTCGTTGAGGACCAGCACCCGGGCGTACCGGTCCTGTATCTGCCTGACTAAAAGTTACGACGCGTCAAGCGCGCGGCAATCTTCTGCAAGCCAGCCAATCTCGATTTCCTGACCCGGCTTCAGACGCACCTGGTCCGGTGCATTCCTCGTCTTGATGATAAACTCATCATTGCCGGCCACACGCAGGCGAGTACGGAAGATGTCACCCATATAGATGAATTCCAGAACCTCGGCTTTGAGCGTATGCGCATCTGCATGCAGGCGATCACGGTTGTATTCAACACGTTCAGGACGGATCGAAACGCGGGTACGTTCACCCACCTGGCTGACATTGACCGGAACGGCATCAATGATTTCGCCACCATCAAGCTGGACAACACAGGTGTTGCCCTTGATTTCCTTGATGACGCCTTCGAGCGTGTTATTTTCGCCAATGAACTGCGCGACAAAGCTGTTTTCGGGCTGTTCGTACAGTTTATCTGGCGGTGCAAGCTGCTGAATGCGACCATCGTCGAACACGGCGACGCGGTCGGACATGGTCAATGCCTCGGTCTGGTCGTGGGTGACGTAAACCGTGGTAATGCCAAGTTGATGGGCCAGATGCGTGATTTCAAACTGCATCTTTTCGCGAAGCTGTTTATCAAGCGCACCGAGCGGCTCATCCATCAGAACCAGTTCAGGTTCGAAAACCAGCGCACGGGCCAACGCGACACGTTGTTGCTGGCCGCCGGAAAGCTGTGCCGGACGACGGCCACCGAAGCTTCCCATTTCGACCATATCGAGTGCGCGTTTGACCTTCTCTTCCTGTTCCGCTTTGCCCAATTTGCGGACCTCAAGCGGGAAAGCCAGATTTTCGGCAATGGTCATATGCGGGAAGAGCGCGTAGTTCTGGAAGACCATGCCGATACCACGCTTGTGCGGCGGGATATCGTTAATCGAAACGCCACCAAGGCGGATATCGCCGTGGGTCGCGGTTTCGAAGCCGGCAAGCATCATAAGACAGGTCGTCTTGCCAGACCCTGACGGACCAAGCATCGTCAGGAACTCGCCTTTAGGCATTGTTAGGTTGAGATCTTTAACGACGAGTGTCTCGCCGTCATAACTTTTCTGTACACGTTCAAACTCAACGAACGCTTCATTTGATGCACCGTCGGCCAAACCCTATACCCCCTGATTTGTCATTGTTTGTTCAGCGTTTTCGCTTTTGGTGATTTTTGTATGCGGAAATCAACTGGAACCTGTCGAGCATGACGGTTCCCGAACCCCGTGGATAGAAGCATTGCGACACTCACGTGTAATAGGTGCGCTGCGTCTTTCTGTTTTTTCTCTCTCAAGATGATCTGCGCATATCGGTCTGCCTGTTTCGCCCTGCATATTTCGATTTCGATCAATTTCGGCAGTGCGATATTAAAACAAACCTGCTGAGGCACTTCAACCCCTCATCATTCAGAAAGATTTTTACGCTAGGAAGTCCGCCATTCTTGGCTGCATTTAGAATAAAATGCGCCCACACACTCAACTCGGCGTCGTTTCTTCCATAAATCGGAAAACGATACATTTGCTTTGCGCTGGCAATTTCGCAAAAAGACTCCTATAAGGTCGCCATGATTTGCAATGACACTCAGGAATTGCTGCGGTTCTTGCCACCGGCAGCACGTGTATTGGGCCTTGATTTGGGCACCAAGACAATTGGCGTAGCCCTATCAGATGTAGGGCTGCAGATTGCCTCACCGTATGAGCTGATTTCACGAAAGAAGTTCACACGCGATATTGCCCAGCTTTCGTCGATTATCGACAAACAGAATGTCGGCGGCATTATCATCGGCTTCCCGCGCGAACTTGATGGTTCGATCGGCAAGGCGTGCCATCGCGTCTATGCCTTTATCGACGAAATGGAAAAGTATATCGACCTGCCGGTTTTGATGTGGGACGAGCGCCTGTCAACAAACGCGGTTGAGCGTATTCTGATTGAAGAAGTCGATATGACCCGCAAACGCCGCGCTGAAGTCGTCGACAAGACAGCGGCCGCCTATATCTTGCAAGGCGCGCTGGATCATTTGAACCGCCATACCGATCCCGGCGAGAACGCCGAAGCCGACGATGACGATATCGAGGCTGAAGAAGACTGATAATCGTCAGCCCGCCCTGACCAACAAGATCAAAGCTGCCTGTTCATTCAGGCAGCTTTTTATTTGGCTTTGATCACCATCATCACCCCGAAGAACCTTGAAGGTGGGATGATAAGCATGCCGTCTTTTTCAACGGCCCCCATTGCGACGGCTGCATCGGTAATTTTCGCGATGTCATCGACAATCAACTCAAAGCCGGCAAATCCGTCTGTCGGGAATGCGGTGTCCTCTACCCCATAGCGTGAAATCAGTTCGTCGCCATGCAAGGCATCAACAATCGCGTCGACTCCGATTTCCTCATAGAAGTCGCGTACCGCCTCGGCCGCCCAGTGATCAACAAGAACCTTGCCAATCGCAACAGCGCCATTCTGATGGCTTTGATAGTCAGGGAAATAGAAATTCTGCACCGGGTGACGATGTTGGCACACAAACGTCACTGCATGTCGCAACAGCGGATGGTTGGCGTAAGCCAACGAAAAGGCAACGCCGACCGTTTCACCGTCCGGCGTCTTGGCATCGCGCTCAAAGTGAAATACCGGCGGCACCGCGGCACCGGCAGCGATAAATTTTTGTCTGTCCTGCTCGGCATCGCTCGATTGCAGGGCCAGCATCGACATGCCTTCACGATGACGCAGATAGTCACGGTTGTAGATCGGAAACGAAAATGGCTGGGCAAGGTCCGTTTCGGCAATCTTGTCCGGATCAATCACGGCAAGAAGTTCGATATACATGCCGTCAAGCTGGATCAGGGCATTACCGGTACCAAAGGGATGAACTGCACGCGGGGTCACTGTGAATCCGAGCTGCGTATAGACAGCTATCGCGGCATCAAGATCATTCACACATAATACAATGTGATCAATCGCGCGTGACATGGCGTCCCTTTCCTTGAACATTCAGCGAGCTGGACGACTTTGCAGAACAAACAGTCTATCGACGCCAAAACCTGTTGGATGTGCTGACTATCACATCGGAAAACACCGGCAAAGAACAACTCGAACCAACTGAATTTTAGTCATCTATACTGACAAGATATTGCGAGCGTATTTCACCCTGCTCAGATCGGTGATAACAGTATGGTGACGTTGAAAGTTCTTCTTCATTACGTGATGAAAGCCACCTGATGCTTGCCATTCTCTCAGCACTTCTGCCGACCTTTGCCCTGATCGTTGTCGGGTATGTGCTGCGTGAACGGCGTTTCCTGCCCGACAGTTTTTGGCCGGGTGCAGAGAAACTGACTTACTTCATCACCTTCCCGGCCCTTCTTTTTTCCAACACCGCCAAAGCAGACCTTGGCAGCCTGCCGCTGTTGGGGATTGCAACAGCAATGCTTGGCACGATTGCGATCTGTACCGCACTGATCCTTGTGGCGCGCCCGGTTTTGAAGGTTTCGGCACCAACATTTTCATCGCTGGTGCAAGGCGCCATTCGACCAAACACCTATATCGGGCTTGCCGTTGCGGCGGCCTTGCTTGGCACACACGGACTTACCGTCACTGCCCTTTGCGTCGCATTGGTCGTGCCGACAGTTAACGTTATTTCCGTTTTGGCATGTGCCCATCTGGGTGAAAATGATCGCAAGCCCGGCGTTCTGTCATTGCTGCGTGATGTGGCAAAAAATCCGCTTTTGATGGCATGCGTGCTGGGCAGCCTGTTTAATGTTCTGGGAATTGGCTTACCGCCGATCATTGGACCCTTCCTTGAGGTGCTTGGACGCGCGGCCCTGCCCATCGGCCTGCTTGCCGTTGGTGCCGGGCTTGATCTTTCGGCGGCACGGCGCGCAGGTTTTCCGGTCGGGGTTTCAAGTGTTGGAAAACTGGTGTTGAGCCCAGCGATTGCAGCCGGTCTGTGCCTGATGCTGGGACTGCCCGATATCGAACTTGCTGCGGTGGTGCTTTATGCGGCACTGCCCTGCTCTGCCAGTGCCTATGTTCTTGCACGCCTGATGGGGGGCGATGCACAGATGATGGCCAGCATCATCACCGTTCATACCCTGCTTGCGATTATCACCATGCCGGTGATCGCCATTTTGACTCAGGTCGTCTGATCGCCGATCGCCTGGCCTTCGCCGCCTGAAACCTGACCGATCAGTCAGGAAATTTGATGCGATTGCATCGGTATTACCGGCAATATTTAACTTTTCGTGACAGGGGCAATTCGTTATGCTCCGCCCGAAATTTTTCAAAGATCATCCAAGGGAAATGTGCAACGCCATGAGCGTCATGGGACCAGCGGCGGATCATTATCCGCACCCACACCTCCTCGGGATCGAGGGTCTGACCCCCGGGGAAATCACCCTTATTCTGGACCGCGCCCAGCACTATGCGGAAAAAAACCGCTCCGCAGACAAGACCAGCAATATTCTGGCCGGCGCGACAGTTGTTAATCTGTTTTACGAAAACTCCACCCGGACGCTGACATCGTTTGAACTGGCTGCCAAACGTCTGGGGGCTGATGTTATCAACATGACGGTCGGCACCAGTTCGGTCAAAAAGGGCGAAACCCTGATTGATACGGCGATGACCCTTAATGCCATGAACCCGGATGCACTGGTTGTTCGCCATGGCGACAGTGGCGCGGTCAAGCTTCTGAGCGAAAAGGTCAATTGTGCGGTTCTGAATGCAGGCGACGGTCGCCACGAACATCCGACTCAGGCACTTCTTGATGCGCTAACCATCCGCCGCCACAAGGGACGCCTGCATCGCCTGAATGTTGCCATCTGTGGCGATATTGCCCATTCGCGTGTCGCACGTTCCAATATCCTGCTTTTGAACACCATGGGATCGCGCGTGCGCCTCGTCGCCCCGCCAACCCTGATCCCGTCCAAGATCGACCGGATGGGTGTCGAGATTTTCCACAACATGGAAGAAGGCCTGAAAGACTGCGACATCGTCATGATGTTGCGTCTGCAGCTTGAACGCATGGAAGGCAGCTTCATCCCGTCGGTGCGTGAGTACTTCCATTTCCACGGGCTTGACCGTGCGAAGCTTGCCAACGCCAAACCAGATGCCCTGATCATGCATCCCGGCCCGATGAACCGTGGTGTCGAGATCGACAGCGAAGTGGCTGACGACGTTGAACGTTCCGTCATCCGCGAACAAGTCGAAATGGGCGTCGCCGTGCGTATGGCGGCGCTTGAATTGCTTGTGCAGAACCACAGAAAAATCGGAGGTCAGGCATGAGCCCCGCCATTCGCGCCAAAGGTGCCGGCAAAAAAGCCTTCATCAATGCCAGGCTGCTTGATCCGGTCAAACAAACCGATGAAACCGGCGGCCTCCTGATTAAAGATGACACCATCGCCAAAAGTGGCCCGGAAATCACCGAAGACACCGTTCCCGATGGCTTTGAAGTCATTGACCTTGGCGGTGCATGCCTGGCACCGGGTCTGGTTGACATGCGCGCCCAATTGCGCGAACCGGGATTTGAGCATCAGGAAACCATCGAAACCGCTGGCAAATCGGCGGCGATCGGCGGCGTCACCACCATCATAGCCCTACCCAACACCGATCCGGTGATTGATGACGTGGCCGGTGTTGAATTCATTGCCCGTCGTGCCCGCAAGGTTGGCTTGGCCAAGGTATTTGTCTATGGCGCAGTATCCAAGGGCATCGAGGGGCAGGAAATCACCGAAATGGGCCTGCTTCATCAGGCCGGTGCGGTTGCCTTTTGCGACGGAATCAAGACGATTGCCAGTGCGCGCCTGCTGCGCCAGGCCCTGTCCTATTCCACGTTCTTTGATGGCATGATCGTCCAGCACCCGGAAGAGCCCGAGCTTTCCAAGGGTGCGTCGATGAATAGCGGCGAACTGGCAACCCGCCTTGGCCTTTCAGGTATTTCGCCGCTGGCCGAAGTTATTCAGATCGAACGCGACTTGCGACTGGTTGAAATGACTGGCGGGCGACTGCATTTTGCCCATATTTCGACCGGTGAATCGGTGGAAGTGATCCGCAAGGCGAAGAAACGCGGGCTTAAAGTCACCTGCGATACCGCACCGCCTTATTTCGCATTGAATGAGAATGCGGTTTCAGATTACCGTACGTTTGCCAAGCTGTCACCGCCGCTTCGCTCCGAGGATGACCGTCAGGCGATTGTTGCCGGCCTTGCCGACGGCACGATTGACGCCATTGCGTCGGACCACAACCCGCAAGATGCTGATTCCAAACGCCTGCCATTTGCGCAGGCCGCTGCCGGTGCTGTCGGGTTTGAAACCTTGCTTCCGATGGCGTTGGAACTTTATCACAACGGGCATATGTCGCTGCTCGATGTGATTACCAAACTGACCCGCACACCAGCCGAACTGGTGCGCATCAAAGGGGCCGGAACACTTGCAGAAGGAACCGCGGCCGATCTGGTAATATTTGATCCGGATCGCCCGTGGAAAATTGATCCGTACCAGTTCCATTCGAAATCGAAAAATTCACCGTTTGACGGCCGTCTGACACAGGGGCGCGTTCTGCGCACCCTGATTGATGGCCGCGAAGTCTTCTCGGAAGGTGCCTGAAATGGAACTTGATGCCACCTATAAGGCAATGTTGATGTCGCTCCAGGTTGCGACGGTCTGTGGGTACCTGTTGGGCTCTATCCCGTTTGGTCTGGTTCTGACCCGCATGGCAGGGCTTGGCGACATCCGCCAGATTGGTTCCGGCAATATCGGTGCAACCAACGTTCTGCGTACAGGCCGCAAGGGATTGGCCTTCCTGACCCTGATCGGCGATGCGGGCAAAGGCGCCTTTGCCGCACTGCTGTTCACCCACCTTTACGGTGCGGAGCAAGGCATCTTTGCCGGCGGTGCCGCCGTTATTGGCCACATGCTCCCGATTTGGCTGCGGTTCAAGGGCGGCAAAGGGGTCGCCACCACCCTTGGCACGCTTGCCGCCGTCAACTGGATTATGGGCCTGTGCGCTGCGCTGACATGGTTGGTTATGGCGCTGATTTTCCGGATTTCTTCGCTTTCGGCACTCATCGCCATGATCGCGGCCCCGCTGGCGGCGTTCTTCATTGCCAATGATCCCGGTGCCGGGTGGTTTGGTGTGTTTCTGGCTGTCATTGTCTGGCTTGCCCATCACGCCAATATCAAACGCCTGATCCGCGGTGAGGAACCCAAGATCGGACAGAAGAAAAAGCAGGCTGACGAAGAAACGCCTGCTTCATAGGCGCAAATCGCCCCTTCGAATAGCTTGACGAAATAACGCCCGGATGACCACAATCCGGGCGTTATGCATTTACCCAACCAACAACCATCGCGATTATCGCAATCGGAACGTCTGGCACGCATGCGACTGGCGCGCAGCACCAATGTCGGACCGGTCACCTTTCGCAAATTGCTTGAACGGTTTGGTTCAGGCCGAAATGCCATTGATGCCCTGCCCGATGTAATTGCCCAAGCAAAGACCACGCGAAAGATCAAGATTGCCAGTCGCGACGAAACGGTTGCGGAAATTGAGGCCGCAAAGGCATCGCGCGCCCGACCGATCATTTTTGGCGACCCGGAATATCCGGCCCTTCTGGCGCGGATTGATGATGCCCCGCCCTATTTTTATGCCATCGGACGGATTGAGCTTCTTGGAAAATCTGCCATCGGGATCGTTGGTGCGCGCAATGCTTCGGCAACGGGATGCGGATTTGCCCGTAAAATCAGTCATGAGCTCGTAAATGCGGGCTATGTCGTTGTGTCAGGTATGGCGCGCGGCATTGATGGCGCAGCCCATGCGGCGGCATTGCAATGCAAACATGATGCAGGCGGCGGTACGATTGCTGTTCTGGGTGGCGGTGTGGATGTCGTTTATCCCCGCGAACATCAAGACCTTTATGCGCAACTCTGCGAACAGGGGTGTGTGGTTTCGGAAATGCCTCCCGGCCTCCAACCACAGGCAAGGCACTTTCCCCGTCGCAACCGCATCATTTCCGGACTGTCTTTGGGAACGGTTGTCATTGAGGCCGGGCGGAATTCCGGATCGCTTATCACCGCCCGCTTTGCCGCCGAACAGGGCCGTGATGTTTTTGCCGTTCCGGGCTCCCCGACCGATCCGCGCGCAGCAGGTCCGAACAGCTTGATCCGTGATGGTGCAATCTTGTGCGACTCTGCCGACGTAATTCTGGATGCCCTTCGAACTGCCGAGCAAAACAGTCATCTGTTTGAACAAAATCACACCTTCAACACAGACGCGCGCGACGCAATCCCTGACACCTCAGCCGAGGCATATCACGAGATAACGGCATCACTGGAAAAAGATGCGGTCATTCTTGGTGAAAAGAAAACCGGGCAATCAATTGAATTAGAAGAACTTTCTAACGAGACCGACACCAACGAAGACTCCGTCAATGAGATGGAAGAAATCTTTGATTTGCTATCTCCCAGCCCCCTTCTGATTGATGAGCTCATTCGGACGTCTGACTTGCCCGCCGAGCAGGTTTCGACAATTTTGATTGAGCTCGAACTTGCAGGAAGGGTTGAACGTCACCCCGGAAATAGGGTATCGCGTATCGCCAAATGAGAGTCGCGTCGGATATGGATGTGACAAATATTGTTGTGATTTGCCGCAATTTGCGCAATTTGATCTGAAAAACAGCGACACACTATAATATATGTGTGCAGACTTTCAGGTTACGGACCACACAGCATAATGACCGCCTTCGGGCGCAAGAACCGGACACGAAAAACGTAATGAATCTTGTCATCGTCGAATCCCCGGCCAAAGCCAAGACGATCAATAAATATCTCGGCGACGATTATAAGGTACTGGCCTCGTTTGGTCATATCCGCGATCTGCCGTCCAAGGATGGTTCGGTCGATACCGACAATGATTTTGCAATGGTCTGGGAAACCGATGGCCGTTCCGAAAAGCAGATCAAGGAAATTGCTTCGGCGGCACGTGACTCTGACACCATCTACCTCGCGACTGACCCGGATCGCGAAGGTGAAGCCATTTCCTGGCATATTCTTGAAGTTCTCGAGCAGAAAAAGCTGCTCCGCGGTCGCGATGTCCATCGCGTCGTGTTTCACGAGATCACCAAGAAAGCTGTCACCGAAGCCATCGCCAATCCGCGCGAACTTAATCAGGAACTGGTGGATGCCTATCTGGCGCGCCGTGCGCTTGATTATCTCGTCGGCTTTAACCTGTCGCCGGTTCTGTGGCGCAAATTGCCCGGTTCGCGTTCGGCTGGCCGCGTGCAATCGGTTGCGCTCCGCCTGATTTGCGAACGCGAGATCGAGATTGAAGCCTTCAAACCCGACGAATATTGGTCACTTGAAGCTGGCTTTGCCGTTCCCGAGGGCAAGTTTTCCGCACGTCTGACCCATCTGAACGGGGAAAAGCTTGATAAGCTGGCACTTGGTGATGAAAGTGCCGCCAAGATCGCCAAGGAAAAGGTCGAAAGCCGCAGCTACACCGTTTCAAAGGTCGAGCGCAAAGACGTCAAACGGCGTCCGCAGCCCCCCTTCACCACATCGACACTGCAGCAGGAAGCATCGCGTAAGCTGGGCTTTGGCGCGAAACGCACCATGCAGCTTGCCCAGCGCCTTTATGAAGGTGTCGATATTGGCGGCGAAACGGTTGGTCTGATCACCTACATGCGTACCGATGCTGTGGTCCTGTCACAGGAAGCACTCGCCGCCGCACGCCGCCTGATTGGCAAGGATTATGGCGATCAATACCTTCCGGCCAGCGCGCGTAGCTTTGCCAACAAGGCCAAGAACGCACAGGAAGCCCACGAAGCTGTCCGCCCGACCGATCTGTTCCGTCGTCCCGAACAGGTTTCGCGTCACCTTGATAAGGACCAGTTGGCGCTTTACACCCTGATCTGGAAACGTACCGTCGCCTGTCAGATGGAAGATGCCCGTTTCGATCAAGTCGCAGTTGATCTGTCATCGAATGACAATCACGTGGTTCTGCGTGCAAATGGTTCTGTTGTGAAGTTTGACGGCTTCCTGAAACTTTATCAGGAAGGCAAGGATGACGAGGCCGAAGACGAAAATGATCGTCGCCTACCGCCGCTGAAAGAGGGCCAAAAGCCTGACCTTGGCAAAGTCAGCATTGATCAGCACTTCACCCAGCCCCCGCCCCGCTATACCGAGGCGAGCCTGGTCAAGAAGATGGAAGAACTCGGTATTGGCCGTCCGTCGACCTATGCGTCGATCATTTCGGTTCTTCAGGACCGAAACTATGTGTTGCTGGAACGTCGCCGTTTCGTCGCACAGGATCGTGGCCGTCTGGTAACCGCCTTCCTGTCGAAATTCTTTGAACGCTATGTGCAGTACAACTTCACGGCCGATCTGGAAAACCAGCTTGATGAAGTTTCCATGGGCAAGCTGGAATGGAAAGACGTTCTCAAGGATTTCTGGAAGTCGTTCAAAGGCAATGTCGACGAGGCCAAGGAACTCAAGATCACTGACGTCCTTGATGCCCTTCAGGTGATGCTGGAGAACTACCTCTTCCCGCCGCGAGAAGACGGAACAGACCCGCATAAATGCCCGAAATGCACGGATGGAACGCTGAGCCTCAAGCTTGGCAAGTTTGGCGCCTTCCTTGGTTGTTCGAACTATCCGGAATGCAATTATACCCGGCCGCTCGTTGCCAATGAAAACGGCTCCGAATCCGAACTTGATTCTGGCCCCAAAGTCCTTGGCATTGACAAGGAAACCGGCAAAGAAATCACCCTTCGCAAAGGCCCGTATGGCGTTTACGTCCAGCTTGGCGAGGAAGAGGAAGTCGAAGGCAAGAACGGTAAGCCGAAAAAGGTCAAACCAAAACGCACATCCCTGCCCAAGGGATTGGAGCCATCTGTTGTTGACCTGACCAAGGCCGAAGAACTTCTGACCCTGCCACGTGTTGTCGGAATTTATCCCGATACTGGCGAGGAAATGAAGGCCAATATCGGTCGTTTCGGCCCATACGTGCAGGCAGGTAGCATTTTTGCCTCGCTGAAGGCCGACGATGATGTTCTGACGATTGGTGAAAACCGGGCGATCACCCTGATCGCGGATAAGCGTGAAAAGTCCGGCACGGAAATCGGCAAGCATCCCGATGATGGTGAACCGATCTTTGTCGCCGTCGGCCGCTGGGGACCGTTTGTTAAGCACAAGAAAACCATCGCCAATATCCGCGATGTAGAACGTGATGACATAACCCTTGAAATGGCCATCAAGGCCATCAAGGAAAAGGAAGCCAAGTCGGGCAAAACGACCAAGGCCGCGACCAAGAAAACGGCAACCAAATCCGCAACGGCGAAGAAAAAAGCCCCTGCGAAAAAGAAAACGGCTGCAAAGAAGCCCGCAGCGAAGAAGACAACCACGAAAAAGGCGGCGGCGAATTAATCGCCGCCTTCCTTTTCTCTGGAATACCTATGAAAGGACGCCGCAACGTTGGCGAACGATACAGAAGACAAAAAACACTTCCCCACCAAGGAAGAGATTATCGAATTCATCGATATGAGCCCGACACCGGTTGGGAAGCGTGAAATTGCGCGCGCCTTCAACATTAAGGGCGCAGCCAAGATCGAACTCAAAAAGATCCTGAAAGACCTGAAGATTGGCGGCGACGTCGTCAAGGGCCGCCGACGTTTTGACAAACCCGATCGCCTGCCCCCGGTTGAAGTTCTGGAAATCACCGGCGTTGATGACGACGGCGAAGTTCTGGCCAAACCGAATGTCTGGAAACACGAATACGAACCGCCGCTGATTGTTGTGAAATCAATTCGTCGCGGCGGCCCAAGCGCGCCAGGCATTGGTGACAAGATCCTGGCCAAGCTGCGCTATACCGGCAAGCATACCTACGAAGCCAGCATCATGCGGGTCCTTGGAAGCGGCCCACAGCGCGTCTTGGGACTTTATCGCCCCAATGAACGCGAAGGCCGCGTTGTGCCCACAGATCGCAAGGATAGCGGCGAGATTGCGGTCCCGCTTGATGATCATCCTGATCTTGAAAGCGGCGCACTGGTTCTGACCGAAATTTTGCCGGGCAAACATTTTGGTCTGCGCAAAGGCCGGATTACCGAGGTTCTTGGCAATATCAATGAACCCAAATCCATCAGCCTTGTATCGATCCATGCGCGCGGCATTCCGTTTGAATTCCCGCCGGAAGTCGAACTTCAGGCACGCGAGTCCAAGGCCACACCACTGGGTAAACGCACTGATCTGCGCGACATCCCGCTGGTCACCATTGATGGTGCCGATGCGCGTGACTTTGACGATGCCGTCTGGGCCGAAGCCGACCCCGATCCCGCCAATGAAGGCGGCTGGCACATCATGGTCGCGATCGCTGATGTGTCCTGGTATGTGCGTCCGGGCGATGCACTTGATCGCGAAGCGGTCAAACGCGGCAATAGCTGCTATTTCCCGGATCGTGTGGTGCCGATGTTGCCGTTTGAGCTTTCGAACGGCTGGTGTTCGCTTGTCCCACATGAAGATCGCGGCTGCATGGCGGTCGAAATGTGGCTGGATAAACACGGCCACAAACTGCGTCACAAGTTCTGCCGCGGGATGATGAAGTCGGCAGCCCGTCTGACCTATGATCAGGTTCAGCGCGCCATGGATGGCCAGCCAGACGACACCACCGGTCCACTGGTTGATACCATCATCAAGCCGCTGTACGGCGCTTTCAACGCATTTTTGGAAGCGCGCAAGAAACGTGGCGTGCTCGAGCTTGATGTGCCCGAACGCAAGATCGAGCTGAATGACAGCGGACAGATCGTCGCCATTGCACCGCGTGCACGGTTTGACAGTCACAAGCTGATCGAAGAATTCATGATCGCAGCCAATGTCTGTGCTGCTGAGGAACTTGAACGGATCAAGCAGCCCTGCATGTATCGTATCCACGATGCACCGAGCGAGGAAAAGCTTGAAGCGCTGCACGAATTCCTTGAAGGCGCTGGCTATAAGCTGAACAAGGCATCGGTTCTGAAACCGCGTGATTTCAACCGCATTCTTGAACTCGCCAAGGACACGCCAGAGTCTGAGCTGATCAACACGGTCGTGCTGCGCAGTCAGTCACAGGCCATGTACAGCCCCGACAATATCGGGCACTTCGGCCTTGCACTGAAACGGTATGCCCACTTCACCTCCCCGATCCGGCGTTATGCCGACCTTCTGGTCCATCGTGCTTTGATCGCGGGCCTTAAACTCGGTGAAGGCGGTTTGACGCCCGAAGAAGGCGAACGGTTTGAACAAATTGGCGAGGACATCTCGGGCACCGAACGACGGGCGGCCATGGCCGAACGCGATGCGGTTGACCGTTATGTCGCAACCTATATGTCTGACAAGGTCGGGGCGGAGTTCCCCGGCAAGATTTCTGGCGTCACCCACTTTGGCCTGTTTGTTTCATTGAACGAAACTGGCGCAGACGGGTTGGTTCCGATATCTACCCTGCCCGATGACTATTACGTCCATGACGCAGCAAGCCACGCACTTGTCGGGCAAAATCGCGGCAAGAAGTTCCAGCTGGGTGATACGGTTGTCGTCAGGATCGCCGATGCGGATGCGGCCACCGGATCATTGGCATTGCGACTGGCAGAACACGCAGACATTACCGCCCGCGATCTGGTTGAACGGCCACGTGGACGTCGTGGTGCAGGCAAACGCCGTGGAAGCCCCGGCGATCGCAGCCATCGCCATGGCAGCAAGCCCGGTTTCCGATCCGGTCCGCGGGACGCAAATGGTCCGGCTGGATCGTCTGCGACCAAGTCCAAAGGCAAGAAAGCAGCGGCAAAGAAAAAGACCACACCGAAAAAGCAGCGCAAGCTGGTCGCATCCAACCGGGCGGCGCGCAACGCCCCCAAACAGGGCCCGAATTCGGATTAAGACCGAACTGCCAACACAAACAACAAAAGGCGGCCGATATGGCCGCCTTTTTCTTTGCGATGCTAACGATCCACAAAAATCTCAGAGCATGGTTTCGATGAATTTCGCAAGGTGCTCTGCGGTTTGTTTACCCTTGTTGCTGATGATCGCAACATTTTCAGGCAGGCCTTCAAGATCGGGATGCGACGCATCGAAACTGGTCAGCAGACCAAGCTTTTTGTCTGACAGGGTTTTCATCGCTGCCAGGGCCCGGATCAGTTCGATTCCGCTGAGCCCATCAAGGACAGCCGCGGTAATGACGGCATCCGGGCGCGATTGAACCACCGTTTCGAACGCCTCGACGGCCGAACGGGCCGTAATGGTGCGAAAACCCTTTTCACGCAGTGCACGCTGCAAAAAGTGCCCCTGCACAGCGGTCGCGGTGACAATAAGGACTTCCTTATCCTGCGCAACCGCAACTTCGGACGCATCGTCTTGCTCATCGGCTTTGGCACTGCGGGTTGGTAGGGAACGCAGAATACGGGTTTCTTCTTCGGCCTGTGGATTGGTGCCACTTTCAATGATCTCGCGGATCCAACTGGTGAAATCCACAAGCGATGCCGCTTCGAGATCATCAATTTCGCTCAGTTCGGCAATATAATCTTCAAGCCGATGCGCAATCGCGCCCACCAGCGGGAAGCCGAATGATCCGGCAAGTCCTTTGACAGTGTGCGCCTCGCGCCGCAGTTCGGCAATTCCCGGTCCGGCTTCGTCCATTCCGCCAGCAACGCGATCAATCGTGGTTTCAATACGATCAATGCGTTCGATGGTGTCCTCGATGAAGTCCTGTTTCAGACCGGCAATGACTGCGTCTGCACTTCCCACTGGGCACTCCCTTGGCAACTGTTCGATCAAGCAAATGTGACCCTATATACGCCCCTGAGGTGAATAGGCAGGGCCGATTTTACTTGCTTGCGCAACCGAACATCATGATGATGGCGTACAGTCTCAATGCCTGTTTTCGCCACACGGATCAAGAGGGCGCTGAGATATGACAGGAGTTAATTTTATATATGAATGCCCCACACGATATTTCTCCCGAAACAAATGCCACCAACAGCAACCAAAGCAGCGGTCGACTGATGACCGGTTTGCGTCGCGGATTTCGCCGCAAATGCCCGAATTGTGGCCACGGTTTTGCTTTCGGCGGCTATCTGAAGCTTCGTTCCGAGTGTGATGTTTGCAATCACCCGATCGGTGAATATCGTTGTGATGATGCCCCGCCCTACTTCACGATCTTTCTGGTCGGACACATCGTGGTTCCGGGTGCCTTGGCGATGGAACAGAATTTCAGTCCGTCGATGGCGTTGCAACTTTCGATCTGGCTTCCGGCCACCGTCGCATTATGCCTTGGCTTTCTGCCCTTTATCAAAGGGGCTGTTCTTGGCACTCAATGGGCCATGCGCATCAAAGGATAGTCGTTGGCAGAATGCCAATTTTTCCAGTAGAATGCGTAGGTTATCTCGCCTGAATTAACCGGATTGTTTAATTGGTCGCACTTCGCGTAGCACAGAATACATATGACAATCCCGGCGCAGGAGTGCGACGTTTGCGGCGCATCTGTGTTGCCGTCGGGTTGTGTGTATTGCAGGCTGCCTGTGCCACTTCAGACCGGATGGCTGTGACCTCCCCTGATGATCCACAAACGCGCGAACTGATTTCTCAAACAATCGAACTTGTCGCAACACGCTATATCGATCCGATAAGCCGTGAACAGATCCTGGTGAGCACCCTTGATGGGCTCTCATCGATTGACGAAGACATTCGCGTCGACATCACCCCGACTGATCTGGTCTTGCAATATTATGACCGGACGGTCGGCAAGATTGCCCTCCCGGCGTCATCCGACGGCATGGCGGATCACGATAACCTCCAGATCTGGTCCGAAATCACGCTAACCGGATTGGCAAGATACCGGGCACATTCGGCCAAACTGCGCAACACGGACACCAAAGACATCGAGTCTGCCCTGATCAGTGGCGCAATCCGCAATCTGGACCGCTATAGCCGCTATGAGGGGCCGGTACGTGCAGAAAATGCGCGCAACCGTCGTGACGGCTATATTGGCATCGGCGTTCGTGTCGTTGGCGGAAGTGGCTACCCCGTTGTCAAACTTGTTCATGCGGAAAGCCCGGCCGCGCGTGCTGGACTGCATCCCGGCGACCAGATCCTGACGGTCAATGGCGAGGACATGTATGGCAAAGCCAGTCGCTATGCTGCCGACTTGCTGCATGGCGAAGAAGGAACATCTGTCCTGCTTGAGGTGAATGCAGCCAAAAGCAACGCCATCACCCCCATGGAGATACTGCGTGAACGGGTGATTGACCGCACAGTATTCGATGATGTCCGTGACAATATCCTGATTGCGCGTGTCAGCAGCTTCAACTCGGCAACCGCGTCGATGCTTGCCGACAGCATCATGAAGGCGAAACTTTATGATGGTGGCCTTAACGGTGTTATTCTCGACCTTCGTGGAAACCGTGGCGGACTTCTGCAACAGGGCGTTGCGGTGGCTGACCTGTTTCTGGCCGATGGTCCGATCGGAAAGACATTTTCGCGTGTCACAGCCGCACGTCACATATTCAAGGCTGAAACCGGCGATTTGACCAATGGCGCGCCGCTGGTTGTCCTTATTGACGGGCGCACGGCCTCTTCTGCCGAACTGGTTGCTGCAGCGCTGCAGGATCGTCATCGTGCCGTGCTGATCGGGTCCACAAGCTTTGGCAAGGGTTCCGTTCAGGCAATCAATGATCTGCCCAACCATGGCACATTGACCTTTACCTGGTCGCGCATGACAGCCCCTTCTGGATACACCTTTGACAGAATCGGTCTTTTCCCGGCCATCTGCACGAAATCGGGCACAGGTAGCACCGCTATTCACAAGGTGGCGAACGCCTTGTCACAGCGTGATGAGACCGCCTCGGTGATGATGAAATGGCGTAAGCTGGACTATCAGGACGAAAAGAGCCGCCGTGAACTGCGCAGCGTTTGTCCGGCCAGTACAAATGGCGAAATATTTGATGTCGAAGTTGCACTTGAGCTTCTGAAAAATAACCGTGAATACAAGAATCTGGCCTATGTCGGACAACAGGAAATCGCCGATACTTTTGCCAGCCAATAAAATTACATTCTTTTTTCCAAAATGGCTTGACACTCTGCCGATAACCTTTATGTTCCGCCGCCTGAGATACACCTGAACACAGGATGCAGAGACATGGCGAAGCCCGCTTCGATCCTCGTAAAGTTGGTAAGCACCGCAGACACCGGTTACTTCTATGTTGTTAAGAAGAACCCGCGGAATACCACCGAGAAATTCCAGTTTCGCAAGTACGACCCGGTCGTGCGTAAGCACGTCGTGTTCAAAGAAGCGAAAATGAAGTAATCTGGTTCTTCGGAACTCGATTGCAAAGATTTAAAAAAGACGTGTCCTTCGGGACACGTCTTTTTTTGTTTGCACTTGCCTGTTTCAGGTCAAATGCCACGTTGCTGCGATATCAGCCAAAGCGTCTGTATCCGGCCGCCGCAAGCAGCAACCAGCCCCCAATAAAGGCAAAGCCGCCAATCGGCGCCACTGCACCAAACGCAGAAATGCCGCCAAAGGCAATGGCGTACAAAGACCCGCAGAAGAACACGATCCCGACAAGCATTGCATAGGCGGCAATGCGCAGGAACTTCTCATCGGGCACATGATGAACCAGGCCTGCAATCGCGGCCAGGGCAACAGCATGCACGAGCTGATAATGCGCGCCCTTCTCGACCAGGCCGCGTGCATAATCCATTTCGCTTCCAGCCATGCCATGGGCGGCAAATGCCCCCAACGCAACCGCCATCGCACCATTCAGTCCGGCCATAACCACAGAAATACGCATCAGAGGTTCCCTTAAAAAGAAGTGGTATTGTTTGGAACAGATTAGACATCAACAAATCCGTCCGCCATGCGAAAACGCAAAAAAATGGCCGTACAACAAGTGTACGGCCAGTAACTCTCTTGGGGGAGATGTGCCGGAACATTTAAATGTCCGCCACACCAATACCTTTACCTGTCGATCATCCTCTTCTCTGTGACAGTCGTCACATGAAGACAAAAAAAATCATACAAATACGACCTAATGAATTGACTCACTTAGGAATTCTTCAAGTCGGCGCACATCCGGGACAAAGAGACCGGTCTCAACCTTTGTCACCAGTTGGCGACGGCCAAGCGTACTCATGACCCGTGCAACGGTTTCCCGCGATGTGCTGACCCGCCCGGCGACCTCGGAATGAACCGGAACGGGTGACAAAAGTGCCGAACCGTTATCGTCACAAACATTGTTGGCACGGCGCAAAATTTCCGCCACGACACGTTCGTTGGCGCCAAGTGTGCTGACGTCAACAATTCTTCGGGTCGAGTTCCGAACAATTCTGGCCAGTTCGCTGATCACGTTCCAGGCAACTGACGGGTGATTTTTGACGACCTTTTCAAAGTTTGCCGGGCTTAAAATACCGACACTGGTATCATCAACCGCAATCACACAGGCCGAACGCGGCTGCCCGTCAATGGCCGAGAGTTGCCCAACACAGCCGCCTGCCCCGATTTCCTCAAGGGTGATTTCACGCCCCGAAAGCGAGTAATTAACGATCCGTACCCGCCCGGACAAAATCAGGTAAACGTCCGAACTATCTGATTCCGGTTCGATAATTTGCGTCCCGGCCGCAAACGTCTTTCGGTTGACGTGGCGTTCGACGTCTGCAATCGCGCTCTCATCGAGATCCGCGAAAATGCCGACCACTGATAATTTAACCATATCCCCCAAGCTTCTCACTACGGTGTTGTTTGTGTCCGGAGCACAGATCCCCTGCATTCCCTCACATCTTTTGCTGTCCCGGACGCAATCATAAGCAAACAACTTCAGACTGACAATCATTGCCAAACCAAAGTCGGACTCCCACATGTGATTGGACAAGATTATGCTGCATGTGCGAACATAATCGAGTTCTTTTTAATCAAGGCATATATTTGCATCGATCCCGCATCGCGAGGAGGCAGGCCATGAGTCCCGAATTGGAGATTTTCCGTCGCAGCCCGACCGGCAAACCCAAAAGTAAACATCCATTGGTGTTTGTACATGGCGCCTATACCGGGGCGTGGTGCTGGAACGAACATTTCCTGACCTGGTTTGCAGATCGCGGCTTTGAGACCGTGGCGTTTTCCTTGCGCGGCCATGGCGGAAGTGGCGGTCGCGAACTGCGCAGCCTGGCCTCCATTGACGATTACGTCGAAGACCTTGAAGAGGTTGTCGAGACCCTTGGCAAGAAGCCGGTGCTGATTGGTCATTCGATGGGCGGCTATGTCATTCAGAAATATCTCGAACGCCACAGTGCCGAAGCCGCTGTTCTGATGGCCTCAGTCCCGCCAGAAGGTCTGATTGCCAGCAATGCGATGATGGCGATGGCCCAGCCCGATCTGTTTTTCCATATGTTCTGGCTTCAGGCCATTGGCCCCCATACCCTGCTTCGTGAACGCCTGGGGCGCGCGATGCTGTCGCCTGATATCGCCGAAGATGAAGGCATGATCTATTTCGGACGGCTCGAAACAGAAAGCCAGCGGGCGATTACGGACATGATGGGCGCCAACCCGATCTTCCTGACAAAGGATGAAGCGCCAGCCATGCTGGTCATGGGCGCACGCGACGATGAAATCATCCAGAGCGAGCTGATCCACCACACCGCCAAGCGCTATGGCGCGGATTACGCCCTGATTGACGACATCCACCACGCGATGATGCTCGATAAAAACTGGGAAAAGGTCGCCGAAACCATACTGGAATGGCTGCAGGTCAAGCTCGTCAGCCAACAGCGCAGCAAAGGCAACAAGACAGCGGCCTAGGCAACCTACACTGGATTTTTACTGCACATTTGCACCCGCATCTGCCACGATGCGGGTGTTTGCTTTTGAGCGCCCCGACAAACGAAATACCCTGCCAAACAAAATAAAAGGTCTGGAACATGCCCCTTAACGCTCCTGTATCTTTCGAAACAGTCAAACTTCGCCCACGGCTTCTGACAACCCTTATTGCCGCGGGCTTATACGTCTGCCTTGGTCAAAGTGCTATTGCCCAGCAAACAACAGACGCCGTTGCGCCTGAGGCAAGCGCGGCCGGTTCCTCGTCCGAAATGCGCAAGGCCGCCACTGCCAGTAACTGGATGATCAGTGCTGCCAACCCGCTGGCAGTCGAGGCAGGTGCTAATATCTTGCGATCTGGTGGCAACGCCATTGATGCGATGGTCACCATTCAGACGATGCTTGGCCTTGTCGAACCGCAATCGTCCGGGCTTGGGGGCGGCGCATTTCTGGTTTACTTTGATGCCGCGACCGGAAAACTGACCACGCTTGATGGCCGCGAAACCGCGCCTCTGAACGCAACGCCGACGCTATTCCAGGATGAAAACGGCGAACCGCTTAAGTTTTATGATGCGGTTGTTGGCGGCAGATCGGTTGGGACGCCCGGCACCCCTGCCCTGATGAAGGCTGCACACGAAAAGTGGGGTCAACTTCCTTGGAATAGCCTGCTTGATCCGGCAATTGATGTTGCCACAACGGGCTTTGAAGTTTCTCCACGTCTTGCTGCCTTGATCGCCGATGATCAGGAAAAACTCTCACGCGATCCCGAGGCAAAGGGCTATTTCTTTGACAAGGATGGTGCCTCACTTAAGGCTGGCACAATTCTTCGCAATCCGAAATATGTCAAGACCCTGCAAGATCTGGCGACTAATGGAACCGTGAACTTCTATCAGGGTCAGATCGCCCAGGACATTGTCGACAAGGTCAAGGGTGCCAGTTGGAACCCCGGCGTCCTGTCACTTGCCGATTTTGCCAACTATCGGGTCAAGGAACGCGCGGCCGTCTGTATCGAGTATCGCGATCATGATGTGTGCGGCATGGGACCGCCTTCTTCGGGGGCGCTGACGGTTGGACAGATCCTTGGACTACTTGAACCTTATGACATCGGCGCGATGGGCCCTTATTCTGCACAAAGCTGGCGTTTGATCGGCGATGCATCGCGTTTGGCATTTGCTGATCGCGGGCGCTACATGGCCGATATTGACTTTGTCCCGATGCCATTGACCGGATTGCTCGATAAAACCTATCTGACGGAACGATCCAAACTGCTTGATCGGGATACCGCACTTCAATCCGTCGAACCCGGAATGCCGAGCTTTAGCCACGCCATGAAATTGGCCGACGATGAAGCGATTGAACTGCCAAGCACCAGCCATTTCTCGATCGTTGATATCTATGGCAATGCGGTTTCGATGACGACCACCATTGAAAACGGCTTTGGTTCACGCCTGATGGTGAACGGCTTTATGCTCAATAACGAGCTGACCGATTTCTCGTTCAAGACCCATTCCGATGGCGTCCCGATTGCCAACGCCTTGGCACCGGGCAAACGCCCGCGTTCATCGATGGCGCCCACCATCGTGATGAAAGACGACAAGCCGGTAATTGTCACGGGTTCACCAGGTGGATCGCGCATCATTGGCTATGTCGCACAGTCGCTTATCGGGATGATTGATTGGAACATGTCGCCCAAGGACGCCATCGACATGCCCCATCTGGTCAACCGGTTCGGCACCTTTGACCTTGAGGCCGGAACCAATGCCGAAAACTTGGCCCCGGTACTGGAAGGCATGGGCTTTGAGACCAGCATTCGCGACCTTAATTCCGGCATTCACGCCATTATGATCACCGAAAACGGCCTGATTGGTGGGGCTGATTCCCGCCGCGAAGGCATTGTGGTTGGTGAATAAAGACATCCTGCGTAAACAAAAGAACGGGCAGCCCCAACACGGCGCTGCCCGTTCTTTTTTGGTGGATGCTATGAGTACCAGCTAGACAGCAGACATCCAATCGGCCAACAGGCGATAAAGGTCGCGATGGTCGGTCGCAATATGGTGCGCACCAGCGTCAAGAAGGTAGTTGGCCGGCGTAATATCGACAAGACCGATGGTCGTCGCACCGGATGCAACGCCTGCGCGTACGCCATTCTGGCTGTCATCGACAACAATGCATTCCTCGATATCGACACCGATTTTCTGTGCGGCCAGTAAAAAGACATCCGGATGCGGCTTAGGGTTTTCGACATCATGTGCCGAGCAAACCCGCCCTTCAAAACGTTCCTTCAAGCCAACCTTGGCGAGCGACACATCCATCTTGGCATGTGGACCGTTGCTGCCAATCGCAATGGGAATGTTGTTTTCTTCCAGCAGATCAAGCACCGGATCAAGATGTGCGAACGGCGTCAGATCGTTGCGAAAGGCCGTAAACGTGCGTTCGTAGCATTCAGACAGCCAGTCTTCTGGCAATGTGATGCCAAACATCTGTTCCATTTTTGGCGGGACCATTGCCAATGTGCCACCAATGAAAAGATCATGGGTCTTCGCCATATCCATGTCGCAGCCATAATCACAAAGCTGCTCTGTCAACACGCGACACGCAAGCGTTTCGGTATCAACCAAAACACCATCACAATCAAAGATCACTCCCCGAACGACCGGCTTTGCCATTTCCGCCCCCTTACAAACCGGCCAGATCAGACCAGCGTTCCTCATCATAGGCGACCGTCCGGGTCGATCCGAAATCAACAACCGGGCGTTTGATCACGGTCGGATTGGCGGCAAGCACCGCGGCCGCAGCGGCACCCCCCTGCTCCAATTTCGCTTTGTCGTCGTCACTCAGGTTGCGATAACTCGGCCCGCGCTTGTTGATCAAAACCTTACCCCCGACCTCATCAAGCCAGCCTTCGATGGTCTTGGCGTCAATACCGTCAGCACGAAAATCATGGAGTTTGTTTTCAATACCCTTGGCCTCAAACCATTTCAGGGTTTTGCGGACAGTGTCGCAGTTCTTGATGCCGTAAATCGTAACCATATCAAATCCTGTACTTTAATATCTTCGGGATGCTGCCATGCATCGCGCAATCGGTTTTGACCCTAAATCCCGGAACCTATATAAAGACCGCGCTTGGAATACAGCAACCCTCTTCACCCGGCTTTGACAAAAACGGTAGGCAAATGACTGTTAATCGGCGTATTTCCGTCGCCCCGATGATGGATTGGACGGATCGGCATGATCGCTATTTTCTGCGGCAGATCAGTCGTCATACGTTGCTTTATACCGAAATGGTCACCACGGGCGCCATCCTTCACGGCGGCGTAGAACGTCATCTACGCTATAACGATGCCGAACACCCGGTTGCGCTTCAACTTGGCGGCAGCGACCCGGATGATCTGGCGCGCGCCTGCGAAATCGCCAATGACTATGCCTATGATGAAATCAATCTGAATTGCGGTTGCCCATCAGATCGTGTGCAGAACGGCGCCTTTGGTGCCTGTCTGATGGCGACGCCCGATGTCGTTGCGAAGTGCGTGAAATCGATGATTTCGGCCAGCGACGCCCCGGTCACAGTCAAAAACCGCATCGGCATCGACGATCAGGAAGACTACCCGTCGCTGAAACGCTTTACCGAAACCGTTGCCGAGGCTGGCTGCAAGACTTTCATCGTTCATGCGCGCAAGGCGTGGCTCAAAGGCCTTTCGCCCAAGGAAAACCGAGAAGTCCCGCCGTTAAAGTACGAGTTGGTCTATCAGCTTAAACAGGAATTCCCGGAGCTTGAAATCCTGATCAACGGTGGCATCAAGACGCTTGATGAAACCGCCGAGCATCTGAAACATGTCGATGGTGTCATGATCGGGCGCGAGGCCTATCAGAACCCTTATGTTCTGGCCGATGTCGACCGGCGTTTTTATGGCGATGACGCCAAGCCCCTGACACGCCATCAGGTGGTTGAGGCAATGCTGCCCTATATCGAAGAACACCTGAAAGAAGAAAACGGCACCATTGGCCATGTCACCCGCCATATGCTGGGCCTGTTCCAGCAAATGCGCGGTGCAAAACAATGGCGCCGTTATCTGAGCGAAAACGCCCATCGCAAGGGTGCGGGTACGGAAGTCGTGCGCGAAGCCCTCGCCCTTGTCCCCGAACAGGATGACGAGGACCTGTCTGCATGACGGCAAACGATGTCACCAGGCAGACAGAAGGTGATGAACCAAGACCTGCTGGCGAAATAACCTGGCAGGATGGCAATGTGCCGTTCTCTCCGCATTTTGGTGACATTTACTTTAATCCCAAGGATGGGCTTGCTGAAACGCGTTATGTGTTTCTTGAGGGCAACAACCTTCCGTCTGCCTGGCAGGACCGCGAAAGTTTTGCTATTGGCGAAACCGGCTTTGGCACCGGACTGAACTTTTTGGCCGCGTGGCAATGTTGGGACAGTGATCCCAAACGATCCAGACGCCTGCATTTCGTTTCCGTTGAAAAATACCCATTGTCGCGCGATGACATGATCCGGGCGCACCAGAGCTGGCCGGAACTGTCGCAATATTCCAAACAGCTTGCCGAAATCTGGCCGCATGAAACCATGTTGCCCGGTGTGCACCGGTTTTCCCTTGCCGATGGCGATGTCAGCCTGACGCTTTTGATCGGCGATGCGATTGAATGCTGGTCTGGCTATGACGGGAATATTGATTGCTGGTTTCTTGATGGCTTTGCGCCCGCGCGCAATCCCGATATGTGGCACCCGGACTTGTTTGCTGCCCTTGCCGGCGCGTCCAACCCGCGTGGTGCAAGCCTTGCGACTTTCACTGCCGCACGCATTGCACGTGACGGCCTGGAAAGTGCCGGCTTTGCAATCAGCAAGCGCAAAGGGTTTGGCTATAAACGCGACATGATCACGGCAACGCTTCCGGTATCGATTGGTGACAACGGCAGTACGCCGGACCTGTTTGAAATCGCCGATGATCCTTGGTTTAACCTGCCCCGCCCCAAGAAAACCAAATCTGTCGCCGTTATCGGTGGGGGGCTTGCCGGTTCGGCCTGCGCGGATGCCTTAAACGCACGTGGCGTTGCCGTAACCCTTTTTGAAAAGGCCGATGAACTGGCCAGCGCTGCATCGGGCAATCCGATTGGCATGTTGGAGCCCTATCTGACCGTTGATGATGCCATCATGGGCCGGTTTTATGAGGCTGGTTATCGTTTCAGCCATCGCAAGATCAAAAAACTTGCCGATCAGGGTTTGGTCGAGGCTGATTTCTGCGGCGTGATTGATCTTGCCACCAGTGACCGCAAACGTGAACGGCTTGATGGCCTGATCGCGCGTCTTGGCGACAAACCCGACCTTGTCGAGGCGCTTGACAGTGATCAGGCCTCAGAACGATTTGGCCTGGCCTTGCCCTATGGCGGTGTTTTTTATCCATCCGCCGGCTGGGTTAATCCGCCGTCGGTGGTGCGGGCCTTTTCTGATGGCATAGATATGCGGCTTTCAACAACCATCACTGCCATTGGCGATGATGAACAAGGCAAAGTCCTGACCGATGGAAACGGGGCTTCCTATGGGCCGTTTGACGCTGTGATCATCGCTGGCGCGCTTGAAACGCAAATGCTGGATCAGACAAGCTGGCTTAGAGACCACCTTAATCCTGTTCGTGGCCAGATCAGCTTTTTACCAGAAGAAATCGTGTCAAACCTTGGCGATGGTTCCGCCATTAAGTGCGTTCTGAGCCACAAGGGCTACGTGACGCCAGCGCGTGATGGCATGCATGTATTTGGGGCAACCTTTGGGCGTGACGATGCGCATACGGACCTTCGCGAAGATGACCACGCCTTTAACATCAACCAGCTTGGCAAAGTCCTGCCCGATGTTGCGGCAAAGCTTTCGCCTGAAATGCTTGAAGGGCGAGCATCCTTGCGCACGACAACGGCGGATCACCTGCCCCTGATCGGTCTTGCACCGGATTTTGACGCCTATCTTGCGTCATACGGCGACATCGACAAGGGCAAAAAAGGCGCGCGATATATCGATGCGCCCTACCACAAAGACGTGTATATCTGTACCGGTTTTGGAGCCCGCGGACTGATCGGCGCCCCGCTCGCCGCCGAGATTCTTGCCAGTGAGATTTGCGATATGCCCCTGCCTCTGGAAAAAGCGCTGATGCATGCTATTCATCCGGCGCGTTTCATCATTCGCGGCCTCAAGCGTCGGCAACTCACCGCATGAACACGCCAAACGCCACACCATCATCGAAACCGTCACCAGCCACCGATCCGGACCGGATGAAAACGGCGGCTACGCTGGCCTTGTTCTTTTCGGGGCTGTTTCTGATTCAGGGTGTTTTTCTGCCTTATTGGCCGGTCTGGTTGAAGTCCCAGGGGTTATCAGCGGCAGAGATTGGCATCCTGCTTTCGCTGCCAAACTGGGTGCGCGTCTTTGCCGATCCGTTGATTGCCCAACGTGCTGATCGCACCGGCAATCGCAAGACCCCGATGATGTGGCTAGCCGGGATCTATGTGTTATCCATTCTGGCCTTCCCAATCTCGAGCGATTTCTGGTGGCTTGCCGCCCTTTCGGTCGTGATCGGCTTTACCTTCTCGCCGCTGCTGCCGCTTGGCACGACCATTACGGTGCATGAATGCAAGGCGCGTGAACTTGATTATGGTCGGGTGCGGCTGTGGGGATCGCTTGCCTTCATTCTGGCGTCCTATGGGGCGGGCTGGGTTCTGGATGGAACATCAACAGAATGGATCGTCTGGATGCTGTTCGTTGCGGGGATCGTGAATTTTGCGATTACCACCCGTATGCCCGACCCGCAAACAGATCGTCCGCTCAGATCCGGTTCTTCGCTGATGTATCTGCTGCGCAAACCGGTCTTCCTGATTTATCTTGCCTGCATCGGGTTTGCCCAGGGCGCGCATGGCACCTATTACGCCTTTGCCTCCGTCCATTGGGAATCCGCCGGTTACTCGCATGAGATGATTGGTATTTTCTGGTCCATTGGTGTGATTGCCGAGATCGTTCTGTTTGCTGTCGCCGGGCGGTTTGTCCGTGGTCGCCATCCCGGTATCTTGTTTGCGATTGGTGCCGGGTCAGGAATTTTACGTTGGATTGTACTGGGCACAACAGACAATCTATGGTTGATTATTTTGGTTCAACCCCTTCATGCCATGACATTTGGGATCACACATTTGGCCGCCGTCAGTTTTATCGCCCGTGCCATACCCCAACAACTTGCAACCTCGGCACAAAGTCTGATGGCGACACTGTCCATGGGCGTCTTCCTTGGTAGTAGCATCTGGATTTCCGGCCCGCTGTATGAACAGTTCGGATCGCAGGTCTATTACCTGATGGCGGTATTTTCGGCGATTTCGATGGGTTTTGCGATTGTGCTGACGCGAACCTGGCGCGGAGAGGATCAGACCTTTTGCAACTGATTAAACTTACCGGCACCGATAGAAACACAATAATTTTGAACCCAAAGGGGCCTTTGATATGACCTCGATGCCGTTCTCTCTCAGAATGCGCCGCTTGAAACTTGGTTTGAAAACACTGATTGGCGCTGAGCCTGCCGGCTATTTCATTCCTTACCGTTATGCCAGCGAGACGGCAAAAGCTGTTGGTCGCCCGACCTACCCGGCAATCGAAACCATGATGGATACGGCCGCCCCCACCATGAAGGCGTGGCTGACCAAGGCCGCCAATTATCACGAAGCTTTTGCCAGCTTCGGCAACGCCACCCCGCCTGAGCCACGCTGGCAACAAAGCTGGTTTCCGCGCCTTGATGGGATGATGGCATATGTCTTTACCCGCGAATTTCGCCCGGACCGGATCATTGAAATCGGATCGGGTCATTCGACACGGTTTTATTACCGGGCGATCAAGGACGGCGAACTCGATACGGCATTTCATGCGATTGATCCGGCCCCACGCGCCGATATCGCGAAGCTTCCGATCACCGTCGAACGCACCATCGTGCAAAAGGCCGATCCATCGGTCTTCCAAACCCTGACCGGTGCCGATTTCCTGTCGATCGACTCAAGCCACATCCTGATGCCCGGCACCGATGTTGATCTGCTGTTTTCATCGGTCATCCCGACCCTGCCAAGCGGGGCGATCATTCATATCCACGACATCACCCTGCCCGATGACTATCCGGAAATCTGGCAATGGCGCGGATATAACGAACAACAAGGGGTCGCAGCCCTTCTGGCTGGCGGCGGGTTTGAAATCATGTGGTCAAGCGCATATGCCACGACCCGCATGCGTGATGAGGTTGATCAATCCATAGCCAACGGCATACACCTTCCCGAAGGCGCGCATGAAACAAGTCTATGGCTGCGCAAGCGTTAGAAAATGGACAGCCAAAAAACAAAGGGCAGCCCAATGAAGCTGCCCTTTTTTCGTTTAGTTCGATGATGGATCAGTTCTTATAGGGATCCGCCGCATCCCGGAGGCCATCGCCCAGGAAGTTAAAGGCGAGCACCACGACAACAACCGGGACAACCGGCAACATCAGCCAGGGATAAACCGCAACCGCATTGATGTTTTGCGCTTCATTGAGCAACACGCCCCAACTGGTCACCGGTGCACGCAGGCCAAGCCCAAGGAAGCTCAGCGCGGTTTCACCAAGGATCATGTTGGGGATCGACAGCGTCACCGATGCGATCAGGTGGCTGGCAAAGTTCGGCAGCAAATGGCGGGCAATAATCCGCTTTGGCTTCGCCCCCATCAGGCGTGCCGCGAGTGCATAGTCCTCTTCACGAAGCGCCAGCAGTTTCGAACGCACTGCGCGGGCAAGTCCGGTCCAGTCGATCAGACCAAGGATAATCGTGATCCCGAAGTAAATTAAAATCGGGCTCCAGGTCACAGGCAATGCGGCTGAAAGCGCCATCCAAAGCGGAATTTCCGGCAAGGACCGGATGACTTCAATCGCGCGCTGGGCTGTTGAATCCACCCAGCCACCGTAATACCCGGCCGCCCCGCCGATCAGGATACCAAGAAGGAAACTGACGGAAATGCCAACCAGACCAATGGTCAGCGAAACCCGCGCGCCATAGATCATGCGTGACAACATGTCACGCCCCAAACGGTCGGTGCCAAACATGAACAGCGTACCGTCTTCTGACGGGCAGACGAAATGGAAGTCCATATCGATCATGCCCCAGAATTCATACTCATCACCCGAACAGAAAAAGCGCAATGGCTCTATCCGGTCCGGATTGACCGTATAAGTCGGTTTGAGGGTTTCCATATTGACCGAAAAATCGGTGCCATAGGTAAAAGGCCCGACAAATTCGCCGTCATGGAACAGATGAATACCCTGCGGAGGGTGATGGATATATTCCGAATTACGGGTTTCCTGCGCATAGGGCGCAATGAACTCAACGATAAAGACCGACGCGTACATGATCGCCAGAACAATCAGTGAAAAATACGCCAGCCGGTGCCGTTTCAACCGCCACCACATCAATTGCCATTGCGACGCAAGGAAATACTTTTCCTGCTCGGGCGTCAGTTCCTCGCGATCCCAGGGATCAAACGGAGCTGAATCCACAAAATGTTCGTTGCGCTTTTCGGTTTCCTTGCTCAATTGCCGACCCCTCCCTGCAGACGAATGCGCGGGTCAAGCCAGGCAAGCAGAACATCCGAAACAAACATGCCGACAACCGTCAAAAGGGCCAAGAACATCAGGAACGAACCAGCCAGATACATATCCTGACTTTGCAGTGCCGTAAGCAACATCGGTCCCGTGGTGGGTAGTGACATCACCACCGACACTAGAACCGAACCCGACACCACCTGCGGCAGGATGTTACCGATATCGGCGATAAACGGGTTAAGCGCCATGCGCAAAGGATATTTGAACAGTACCTTGGTCGGTGACAGGCCCTTGGCATGGGCAGTAACCACATATTGCTTGCCAAGCTCATCAAGCAGGTTGGCGCGAAGACGGCGGATCATGGCGGCTGTCCCGGACGTCCCAATCACCACAACCGGTGCCCAAAGATGTTCAACGACCGACATCATCTTGGCCAAAGACCAGCCTTGATTGATGTATTCCGGGTCCATCAGACCACCGATCGATGTTCCGAAAACAACATTTGCGTAATAAAGCAGGATCAGGGCAAACAGGAAGTTCGGCATGGCAAGCCCAAGGAAGCCCAGCAAGGTGAACCCATAGTCGCCCCAGCTATATTGACGGGTTGCCGAATAGATCCCGATGGGGAAGCTGACGATGTAGATGAAGATCACCGTGCTGAAATTCAGTACCAGCGACAGCCAAAGCCGATCACCAACCACATCGCTCACAGGCAGGTTATATTCAAACGAAAAGCCGAGATCGCCTTGCAGCAATCCCCAGGCCCATTCGGCGTATTGAATATAGATCGGCTGATCCAGCCCATATTGCCGTTTGAGAAACTCGATCTTTGCCGGATCAACTGCCTCGCCCTGGGCTTGAAGCTCGTTGAGATACGTGGTCAGAAAGTCTCCGGGTGGCAGCTGTATGATGACAAACACCAGCACGCTGATCATAAACAGCGTGGGTATCATCACGAAAAGCCGTCTTGCCAGATAAGTCAGCATCGGCGCTGTTGCTCCCCCGAGGTTGTTTTACGCCATTCCCTCAACGGCGCGAAACAACACGTTTTTAGTTAAAAGATTACCGATCCCACCAGAAGGTCTCAGGCCGATAAATCCCAAAGAACGCACCCGGCTCCCAGCTATGGATGCCTTTTTCGGGCACATTGCGCATGTCCTTGTCGATAACGACCGGTTGCGGCACGTTGCCGATCAGGCCGATTGAGAACATGTTTTCCGAATTGATATCGAGAATGGCCTGCCATGCTTGTTTCTGGCCCGCTTCATTGCTGGTTTGCCACTTTCGATACTGTTCCATGAGTTCCTTGGCTGCTGGCATATCGGGTGCTTCGCCCGCCTCGCCGTCCGTTTGATAATACTGCCCCCATTTCGGCCACTGCAGGCTGTCTTGCAGAACAGGAACGAATTCATCAGGGGCAGTGTTGGGCGTCGCCAGGCCGTTATCAATACCATTGAAAATCGACATAATCGTCTCGCCGGTATAGGCACGGTTACGCATCACTTCGCGCTGCAGGCCCTTGACGAACAGCTTGATGCCAACCTGACGCCAACTGTCGCCAACCAGTTCAAGCATATCGTCATGTTCGGGGTTTTCCCCGGACGTCTCGACAATGATTTCCATCGGGCGTCCATCCGGCAAAAGACGGATACCTTCGCCATTGCGCTCATCCAGCCCCATTGTATCAAGCAGTTGGTTTGCGGCCTTGACGTCGAAATCGGTATAGCTTTCGCGATATTCCGGTTTGAATAACGGGCTTTTTGGCAAGACGGTATTGTTGGTCGGTTGCGCCAGACCAAAGAACATGACCCGGTTAATTTCGGTGCGGTTGATCGCCAACGACAGCGCACGACGGAAACGGACGTCACGCAGAACTTCGCGCCATACCGGATCACTGCAGGTCAGGTTGGGATACAATGCGGCATAAGCCCCTGCCCCGACATCCCAAAGACGCACATCATAGTTCTGATTGGCTTCGGATTGCTTCAGGAACGTGTAGTCCTTAAGCGACAGGATCCTGCTTTGCAGGTCGACCTCGCCCGCGCCGACTTTGGCCGGGACCAGTTTTGCGTTCGAAATATTAAAGATCATCCGGTCGATGTAAGGAAGCTGGTTACCTTCCGGATCGACGCGGTGATAATACGGGTTACGCACGAAGACAAAGCGATCAGAGGGCTCCTCTGTCGTGATCAGCCATGGCTCCAGCGACGGGCGATGAATGTTGGAAAGCTTGTAGGGACGATCGATGTCCGTATGCAACACAGCCCAGCTACGCAGACCACGCTCTTCAACCATCGCCTGAAGTTCGTCCGCATCGCGATAATTCTCGTGGAACTGTTTCAGGTAGTGCGCCGGACGATAAATAAATGGCGGGCGGGTTGCTGCCAGTTCGGTCAGGAAAAACGGGTTTGGTTGTGACCAGCTGTAGCGAACGGTATATTCGTCAAGAATTTCAAAGGTTGCCGGTTCATTCCCGACAAACAGGAAACGCGGCGGCCCGACTGGAAACAGTTCATCATTATTGACGATATCTTCCCAGTAATAACGGAAATCCTCGGCCGTGAACGGCTCGCCATCGGACCATTTGTGACCTTTGCGGATATGCAACGTGAAGACATTGCCTTCTTCGTTCACATCGAGCGCTTCAAGGATATCTGGGCGCAGGTTGAGGTCCTGATCATAGCCGATCAAGCGGGCATAGCCATAAACAACCGCCATACGGATATCTTTGGACCGCCCCATGATGGTGACAAATTCCCCACCATATTTGCCGATTTCCTTACCCTCACCCGCAAAATCAATCACATGCGGATGTTCTGGCAGGCGGTCATTCATCGCAGGCAAAGAACCGCTTGCGACCGCATCCTCGAAATAAGGGACTTCTGCGTGCGCCGGTGCGACCAAGACACTTGCCGCCAGAAAACCTGTCGTCATCACAAGCCCGGAAAAGGCACGATGCATTCTAGACATCGACGGGTTTAAAACACTGATCATATGGCGATCTCCGTAAAATCGGCACGTTCGGCACGAACAAAGTGATCTTCTGCGACCTGCATCATCTTGGGCTCGCTGGTCTGGTTGATCGTGAACGGGGCTGGCCAGCGGGACGGATCAGATGCCTTGCCATCCATTATCTTGTCGAAATCAAGCAGGTGATCCAGATCGGCAAACGGCACGGCATGCAGCAGTGCCTGCGTGTAGGGATGCATCGGGTTCTTAAACAGCACTTCGCGTGGTGCGGATTCAACAATCCGCCCGGCACACATCACGGCAATCCTGTCTGCAACGTAATCCACGACCGCAAGATTGTGCGAAATGAACAGATAGGTCAAATTAAGATCACGCTGCAAATCTTTTAAAAGATTAAGTATTTGTGCCTGAACCGATACATCAAGCGCCGATGTCGGCTCATCGAATATCAACAAATCCGGCTTCAGGCTGAGCGCACGTGCGATCCCGATGCGCTGGCGCTGCCCGCCGGAAAAACTATGCGGATACCGGTTCAAAAAGCGCGGATCAAGACCAACCAGGTCCATCAGTTCCAGCACCATTTTCTGTCGATAGTTACTATCCCCGACACCGTGAATCAGCATGGGCTCGGTGATGATATCCTGAACAGTCATCCGCGGATTAAGTGATCCGAACGGGTCCTGAAAAACAAATTGTATCCGCTTTCGGTACGGATTGAGCTGATCTTCATCAAGCCCGGTCAATTCGGTCATCTGCCCGCTTTCACCACGAAACAGAATGGAACCTTCATCCGGGCTCATTGCACGCATGATCAGTTTGGAAAGCGTCGTTTTGCCACAACCACTTTCCCCCACCAGACCAACGCATTCGCCACGATTAACCGTCAATGAGACGTCGGAAACTGCGGGCACAAGGCGTTCTTCGGATTTGATCCAGTTACCTTTGCGCGTGGTAAAGCTTTTGCTGAGATGGCGAACTGCCAGAACCGGCTCGCTGGCCATGGTCGGGTGCAGGGCCAAAGTTGCCGGAACGTCAGATGTATTTTGTTGTGTATCGCCATCGCCCGCACTGGCAAGCAGACTGCCGGTTTTCGGCTTGATCTCGCGCAGCGGACGCAATCTTTCGTCTGGTCCCATATCAAAGTGCGGAACCGCCGCAAGCAATGATCGTGTATAGGTATGGCCAGGATTGATGAACACATCGTCGGTCTTGCCAGCCTCGACCACCCGCCCGTCATAAATCACCACCATCCGGTCAGCCATATTGGCAACCACGCCAAGGTCATGGGTGATCAACAGAACCGACATCTGCAATTCTGCCTGTACTTCCTTGATCAGACGCAGAATTTGCGCCTGAATGGTTACATCAAGGGCGGTTGTCGGTTCATCCGCAATCAGCAAGGCCGGACGACAAACCAGTGCCATCGCAATCATCGCGCGCTGGCGCAGGCCACCGGAAAGTTCGAATGGATAAGTTTTAAGGGAGCGCTTGGGCTGCGGGAAGCCGACCAGTGTCAGCATTTCAACGGCAAGTTCACGCGCCTCGGCCGATCCGACCTTGCGATGAAGTTTCACGGCTTCACATATCTGATCGCCGATGGTATGGAGCGGCGACAGGGAACTCATCGGTTCCTGAAAAATCATCGAAATCCGGCCACCGCGAATGGCGCGCATGTCAGAGCCAGACCGATCCAGCATGGCGATATCCACCCGGGTTCCGGGCTTTTTCGGATCGGCAAAGATGATAGATCCTTTGGTGACTTGGGCCACCTTTGGCAACAAGCCCATGATTGCCTGCGAAATGGTGCTTTTGCCCGATCCGGACTCACCAACCAGTGCCACGGTTTCCTGCGCACCGATGCGAAAGCTTACATTTTCAACTGCCTTGACACGCATGTGCGGCAGTACGAATTCAACTTTCAGATCCTTGATGCGCAGAATATCGGTCATTCTAGTTGATACCACCGTGTTTGCGTTCGGACGCCGCGGCCTTAACCAGTGTTTCGGCCTCATCCATGCGCATCAAGTTTGTTCTTGTGACGTCATCGACAAGCAGCTGGTTATCTTTCGCCCAATCACGAGAAATTTCAAGGAGATCGTCAAAACCGTCCAGTGTTGATTCTGCGACAATTTTCGCATCTCCTGCCTGTAGGGTCAGCTCGAACCATCCCTTGTTGCCATCGCGCTTGGTACTAAAGTAACGCAAACGGAACTTCGAAAGTTCCGGCCAGGCAAAAGCCGTTCCACCGCGCAGACTTGAAAGCCGAATGCCGTATTCCGATACATAAATCTTTGACTGGAAGCGGATAACCGTGCGGGCAAAATAGAAAACAAACAGCAAAGCAAGCCCGGCCGACGTCCATTGAATGATTGCGAGCATCTCGGGAATCAGCGCGATAACCCCGCAAATCAGCAGCCCGACAATTGATTTCGCCAGATCAGGCGCCATCAATTTCGATGGATAGCCCATCGTCTGGACTTCGCTGTCACCGACACCTGCTGGCTTTACCGGGTCCACGGTGCTCGTTACGGTGCTTGGCACACTGGGGGCCTTGGGGGCCTGTGCCGGTTCAGGTTCCACGTGTTGTTTTGGCCTTATTGCCATGGAAATACTCCGGGTATTCTCAACCAGCGCAAAGCTGAATGGTCCATAGAAAACAGATTATCAAGGAACTTCGTGGTGGCATCGTCATGGACAAGATGATGGGTCAGAATACCCGTCGGTTCATCCGCGTCGACCTGCCCTGTTCGCCGCGCCGCCAGGTGTTCAATCATTGCGCCAAGTGCCGCGTCTTCGCCAACAAAGCCGCGCGTTCCGCGCCAATCAATGACATCAACATGCGTGTTGACCTGCATGATGCCTTTATACGGCTCTGCCTCCTTGCGGGCATTGAATGTACTGATCCCGGAAAAGCCAAGGGAATGCAAAGCGGCTACGACATCTTCGGCCACCCGGTTCCATGGCGGCACCAGGACCGGCAAGAAACGATTGCCAAAACGCGATTGCAGAACCGAAAACCCATGGCGCAGATCGGCAACGACATCGCCAATATCGCGCACGTCATCGAGTTCCTGTTTCTTGCGTCCCTCTGGCATGTGGTTCTGGTGGGACCAGCCATGCTGCAACACACGGGTATCGAGCGTCTCGACAAGACGTTCTACAAGGTCGTCCTGCAAAGCAGCCGGAATAACCGCAAGGGCGAGTGGCACTTTGTATTCCTGTTCGAAACGCAGAAGCGTTTCAAGCGCCGGGGTCACAGAAACAGCATCGTCGTCACGCCACCACGCGGTGGCAATCCGGTCCTCCGAATGCCACAGATCAAGCTCTGCGCGTAATTGGTCCCAGCTGCTCATGCCTGCCCTTTGATCTTTTCTGCGATGATTGACGCAGTTCTTTTTGCGCCATCCAGTGCGATTTTAATCCCGCTTGGCTGTCTGGCGTTATCTATTTGTTTTGCTAATGATTGCGCAGACAGGCCATCAAGATCAAGCAGGGAAATAACCCCTTCGTTGGCAAGGACTTCCGCACGTTCGGTTTGCTCGCTTTCGCCGCCTTCTGCAAACGGCACCATGACCGCTGGCGTTCGCGTCGCCAACACATCCATCAGCGTGTTGTATCCGGCCTGTGAAACGGAAACGGCGGCACGCGCCATCCGTTCACGGAAATCGGGCAAGAACCGGTGAAGAACAACACCGTCGGGCAACTGGCCGCGCAAACGGTCAAACTGGTCCGACGGAAAATGCGGCCCAGCGACAATATCCCAAATAGCGTCGCTATATTTTTGCGAATGCGCGCGGGCAGAAATTGCGAGCCTGATCAGCTCTGCCCCGACGGCACCACCGCCGGCGGAAACAAGAACACCGTGACGATCTGCCTCAGCACGTTCCGAGACGTCACTGGCAACCTTTGGTGCGACATATCCCGTGTAGACGATTAGGTCAGATATATCGTCGGCAAAATCAAAGCTGCGATCAAAACCAAACAGTTGCGGATCACCATGCACCAGAACCGCATCGAGATATTTACGCGCGATATCACGCATCCATCGTGTTTTGCCGATGTCTTTTTTACGCACTAAAAGGTCTCTGACAGAACAAATGATCGGAATGCCTGCTTCATTCGCCGCGTCAAACAGCGGAATCAATTCGAAGCGAAAGGCGCGGCGCCCGAATGGGAACATTTCGACCAAAAGCAGTCTCGGCGCGGTTTCCTTAAACGCGGTCAGCAGTTGTCTTTTACGTTCTTCCTGCCAATCGTCCCCCAAGGCGTTCCCTTCCGGATCGACGAGCCCTGAAAAACCAGTATCGGATGTCTTGCAGGGCGAAAGCTGAACAACTTCACTGGCCGCGAAATCAAGGCTGTCATTCGGCACACCACCACTTACGACCGTAACGCCAAGCCCTTCATCGCGAAGCGCCCGATTGATCAACGCCATCCGGCGGACGTGACCAATGCCAAGCAAGTGCTGAACATAAACCATGACATCACTCATCACGCAGACTCCTGCGCAGGCGCAAGTGGCACATTGAGTGCTTCAACAGATAACCCGGCCTCATCAGAATACTGAAACACCTGCAAACAGTGCCAATCGAGTTTGTCTGGAATTTTGCCCATCATGTCCCATCCACGTGCTGCAGCATAGACAGCACGTATCACGCCCTTATGAGTGACCGCACCAAATTCCGGCATGTCACAATCTTTCAGGAATGTCGCAACCCGGTTTAAGACGTCACGCGGGCTTTCGCCATCATCTGGGCGAAAATCCCAACCACGGTCTTCATTGTCGCGAAGGTCTTCCCCCATCCTTGCACGAAGATCCGAGAGTTTTTCGCCCTCCCACGTGCCCCAGTCCATCTCGATGAACGCGGGCTCGGTGGCAACGGTTCTGATCCCAAGCGCATCTGCAGTTTCACGTGTCCGGGACAAGGGCGAAGAAAACCACGGGACATTGGCCCACTTGGCGGGCAAGCGGTGCTGACGATACCAATCAGCTGTTTCGGGCCTGATTGAGATATCTGTCCGTCCCTGAATGCGCTTTTCGGTATTCCAGGCCGTGACACCGTGGCGAAGCAATGCAAAACGGAGCTGTTTCATGCTGGGCCCTGCCCGTTTTGTGACGACACATGACCCGGGAGGACTTTCTTGAATGTGGTGGATAAAAGATCAGCTGCGGCTTCAAGCGTGTGATGCTGTAATGCTTTCGATGCGCCAGCGGCACCTATATCATGCAATACGGCGACATCCGCCCCAAGGCATTCTGCCAAACGGTTTGAAAAAGCATCGACATCACCAATAGGCACAAGCCACCCGGTCACACCGGATGAAACAATACCCGACACACCGCCAGTATCCCCTGCGAGAACCGGAAGCCCCGCAGACTGCGCCTCAAGCAACGCCATTCCGAAGGCTTCATTGATCGCGGGCCATACGAACAAATCTGACTGCGCGAGAATATCTTTGGTTTGTTCCGGTGTTTTCAGGCCCACCAGTGAAACCTTGCCTTCACCAAGTCCGTTTTCTTCAAAAAGGTCTTCGACCTGTTGACGCGCGGGGCCATCACCAATCACTGTCAGGTGCCAGTTATCAACGCCATTGCGCCTGAGGCGACCCAGTGCGTCTGCCAAAAGCGCATAGGATTTCAGTTTGTCACCATCGCGCATCATTGCGGTTGTCACCAACCGCACGCATTGCGGATTGATTGCTGGCCGCTGTCCAACATGCCATGACGCGACACATGTAAAGGGCGGCAAGAAATGCAGACGATCAGGATCACAGACCTGAGCCAGACATTCCATATCAACCCGATTGAGTGAGAAAACGGCATCTGCTTGCCTTAGTGCCGTCTCGACTGCCAGATGGCTTTGTCCCCATGGCCCGTTTGCACGCTTTGGGGCAAAGGATGCTTCGGCCACCACATACGGGATACCCAGCGCATCGGCAACAATCGGCCCGATCCAGTCCGGTGCCTTGTAATAAAGATGATAGGTAAACCAGATATCCGGTTTGGGACGGAACCCCGACTGGTACTGGCGTAGTAAACGGGCAGCAAGTTTGGTTCCCAGTTCGGCAAGCCGTGCCTGTTTAAGGACATTGCCATCAGCAACGCGGCTGCGAAGGCGTGCAGCAATATCGACCTTCATACCTGCTGACTGAAGGGCTTCACAGAGCATCCGGGCAATCAGGCGGTCACCCGACGGAACAGGATGGTCGATCGGCTTTAGCGGGGCGTAAAAGGCAACCTGCAAGTGCTTGCCTCCTACTCTGCATCGGGTTGTTCGGCGGGGATTGCTGTCTTTTCTTCGGACTGGGAGTTAACACCGAAACGTTCCGCCAGATCCTTCATGCCGCGATAGAATGAGAAATCACGACGCACAATCTCATTGCCCTTGCGGCCCATGGTTTCGCGAAGGCGAGGATCAGTGATCAAGGCTTTCAGCGCACTCGCAAGTGCATCCGGATCACGTTCGGGCACAAGTTTGCCATTTACGCCGTCTTCAATCAGTTCAGGAATGGCCGAAATTGCCGTCGAAACCGCAGCAAGTCCGCAAAGTTGTGCTTCCATCAGAACGTTTGGCAGCCCGTCACGATCACCATCCTTCTCAATCCGGCTGGCCAGCACGAACAAATCGGACGACTGACATGCCGCGATCACTTCCTTCTGATCCCGCGCCCCTTGCCAGTCACAGCGGTCCGCTATGCCGAGCTCTGTCGCAAGCTGCTGATATTTTTCGCCGTTGCCGCCACCAATATGAACGAACCGCCAATGAAGGTTGGCTGGCAGTTTGGCCAAGGCACGCAGAAGGTCGTCATAACCCTTTTTGCCCACCAGTCGCCCGACAGACAGGATCCTTACCGGGTTTTCGGCATCCGTCCCATCGCGCAGAGGTCTTTCAGGAAGGTCATCGGGAAAGCGCGAAAAATCCAGTCCGTGATAGAGCAGATTAACTTTATCCGGATCCTCGGCAAGGGTGCGCAGGTAATCGACATTGGCGCTTGTACAGGTCACCAGCCAATCCATATCGCGCAGCTTTTCGCGCATGTCCCAGTCCTGACTGGTATAGATATCCTTGGCATGCGCCGAACAGGACCAAGGCAAACCGCGCATAATTGCGCAATAACGCGCGACCGATGCCGGTGTATGCAGGAAATGGGCATAGATGCGGGTGACATCATCGGGCAGTTCGGCAGCCATCACCATGGCCTGGGCAAATCGGCGTGCGCGATTGGCGGTACGGTCCCGGCGGTAATCCTGCCACCAGATATTCACGGCACGACGATATCCGGGCATCTTGCGGGCCTTGAGCCAGCCACGCAAAACCCGCATCGGTTCCTGATAGACATATTCGGGGAGATAATCGACCGCACCTGTAATGCGATCATTGATCGGATGGCGTTTTTTGTCGGTTGGATGACGCAGCGACACAATCCGATAGGGAATGCCTGCTTGCTGAATACCCAGAATTTCCTGGGCGATAAAGGTCTCCGACAATCGCGGATAACCCTTCACCACGATTGCCAGATTGTCGCGTGCCATCAAATCTATTCCCGATGATTATTCTGCGGCCATTTGTGGCGGAAGCCAGCGATCAACCAATTCGCCAACGCGATCCAGTCCGCCCATAAGGTTCGGAACAGTCACATGTGACGGTTTTGGCTGATGTATCAGACCACGCAGTGCGTCGGCCATTTCGCGCGGATCGCGACCACCATCTTCGGTCAGCATTCTGACCAGACCAAGCTTTTCTGCCGCCGCAGCGCGAACATACTGTTCAAGACGCGGAACAGTACGCGGTACGATAACGGCCGGTTTGTCAAAGGACAGGATCTCGCAGAAGGTGTTATAGCCGCCCATGCCGATCACGCCAGCCGACTTGTGCATCAACACTTCGACATTGGCATCAAAGGTAATGACCGACAGCTTGTCGATCTTTTCCGCACGCTTCATGAATTCGTTTTGCTGTGTCGGTCCCATAAAGGGCCCCAGAACAACGAGCGACGGCACCGGAATGTCCGGATCGGTTTCGTAGGCGCTGATCACCCAATCGACCAGATTGACCCCGTCCCCGCCACCACCGGTCGTTACCAGATAATACGGTTCTTCAAGGCCAAGCGCCCCGTGCTCGGGTGCGGGTCTGCGGGTGGCAGTCCGTGGCAGATAGCCGGTATAGGACATCTTTTCTTCAACGCCCGGGGGCAAGTCGATCCCTTCAAGCGGATTACAGATTTCCTTGAGGCCGTAAACCCAGATTTCATCATAGAGGTTTGCCAGGGCCGGAACGCATTGCTTGCGGTCCCATTCTTCGCGCAGGTTCACCGGATCATCCATCACATCGCGCAGGCCCATCACCAGACGGGTGCGCCGATGGCGCAACATCTGCAGAGTAGACTCGACCTCGCCGCGCAAACCAAGCGGTTCTTTATCAACGATAAAGATGTCGGGGTTAAACACATCGGCTGTGTGCTGAATAATCGATTCCCGCATCGCCAGAATCTGATCGACATCGATATTGAGGTTAAGCGAAGTATATTCGCCGTTAGACAGCTTGATCACGCCCGGAATGCGGACAAAGTCCACGCGCGAGCGGAATTCAAAGCTGCCGATAATCGGTGAGCCCGACAAAATCAGTACAGATACATCATCGCGATGCGATACCAGCGCATGCGCAATCGTACGGCAACGGCGCAAATGCCCAAGCCCGAAGGTATCATGGCTGTAAATCAGAACCCGATATCCGGAATTCCCTACGATTGACATATCCCCGCCCGTATGCGTAGTGATCTCAGTTCCCCGCACAACCCATAAACAGGGTGACAGGTTCTTTGTTTATGGCAAGTAAATCCGTGAATTCGGGGTTTGCGCCCTTCTTTCAGCTCCCGGACAATTGCTCTCATACTGAACCGATATCGCGCAAGACTTTTTCGAGCATCTCTTTTCTTTCTTCCGCAGTTTCAAGCGAACGAAGTTTTTCCGAAAGCGCCGTTACTGTACCTGCATAAAGATTATGCCAGTCATCGCGCGAGAGTTCTTCACCCGAAAGACGTGCCTGCGGAATAGCTGGTTGGCCTTTGCCCTTCTTGAGGGTGACCGTGTCATCAAGCATCGGCATGGAAATCAGCTTTTCCTCGATGCCGTGCGCCATCAGAACTTCTCGGAATGCCGCACGTGCGCCTTCTTCACCGTGGGTAAGGAAAATCTGACGCGCGACTGGCAAGCGGTTCTTGGTCCATTGCAAAAGCATATCCTGATCGGCGTGGCCGGAATAAACGTCCAACGTCCGAATACGGGCACGCACTTCGATTTCATCGCCGTGGATCCGCACATGTTTTGCCCCGCTCTGCAAAACGCGCCCGAAAGAGCCCGCCGCCTGAAAACCGACCAGAAGCACAGTGCAATTAGGCCTCCACAGGTTGTTTTTTAGGTGATAGCGAATACGCCCGGCATCGCACATGCCGCTTGCGGAAATAATGATAGCACCGCTGGTGACCTGTGCGAGCTGTTTACTGGCCTGAACATCTGGCACCATATGGAACTTCGGATGCGACAGCGCCTGTGCGTCGCCGCGCTTCAGGTGTTTGGCAAATACATCGGTCGCGCGTTGCGCCAACGGGCTATCGACAAAGACATTTGCCGGTGGCAACTGACCGCGATTAAAAAGATGCGCAAGATCAACAAGCAGCTCTTGCGTTCTGGCGACGGCAAAACTCGGAATTACCAGATTGCCACCATTACCGAGCGCATCCTGAACTTCCTTGCGCAGCATCTCACGGCGTTCTTCGTCGGTCATCACCGGACGGTTACGATCGCCATAGGTGGTTTCGACAAACAGATAATCGACCCCCGTCGGTGCCTCGGGCGCTTCGTTAAATACGGCCTCACCGGTTCCGACGTCGCCCGAGAACAGCAATCTAGTCGGTTTACCGTCTTTGTCGCCGTTCTCAATCTCCACCTCGATCGACGCGGAACCAAGAAGATGGCCAGCGTCCCAGAAGCGCGCCCGCACGCCATCAATCACCGGCAACCATTCGTGATATTCAACAGTCTTGAGCTGCGACAGCGTATTTTCCGCGTCTTCACGGGTGTAGATCGGGGTGACTTCAGGACGACCTCGCCGCGCATTGCGACGGTTCAGACGTTCGACCTCGCTTTCCTGAATGTATCCCGAGTCCGGCAACATATAGGTCAGAAGATCGCAGGTCGGTTCCGTTGCATAAATTGGCCCACCAAAACCGGCCTTGACCAGCTTGGGCACCAGGCCGGTATGGTCGATATGCGCGTGCGTCAGCAACACGGCCGAAATCCGGTCCGCCTCAAACGGGAACTTGCCATAGTTCAGTTCACGGACGGTTTTGCTGCCCTGAAACATACCGCAATCGACAAGGAAATTGCCCCGATCGGTCTGCAAAAAATAGCAAGATCCCGTCACCCCACCAGCAGCACCACAAAACGTCACCGATATCGTCATTCTATTCACTTTCGCGGATTGGAAACGATCCAACAGTCTGGCAAACCATGTTCGTTTGCAATGATGTGGATCATTTTTGATGAAGTCACTGCAGGCCTTGCAGCGGCAAATAAAGTACCTGATCTCCCTTGGAGACCTGCCCGCAATTTTCGGGCAGTTCAATCAGACCTTCGGCCCAGACCATTGATGACAACATCCCGGAACTGGTCGAAGAAAAAGCAATCGCTTCAAATTCGCCGTCATCATTTTGCACCAGACGCGCACGCAACCATTCCCTGCGCCCCGTGCCACGGTTGAAATCAAACCCGGCACGGACCGGGATACGTGTTGGCGCCAGTTTGGAATGATCCGCGCCCATCGCATGGCGCAGCAATGGCAAAACATATAGCAACCCGGAGACCAGGACTGATACCGGGTTCCCCGGAAGCCCGATCACCAGACAATCACCGATCTTGCCGCGCATCAAAGGCTTGCCGGGCTTGATCGCAAGTTTCCAAGCGGTGATTTTACCAAGGCTCTCGACCACCGGTTTCAGAAGATCGGCCTTGCCGACCGAAACACCGCCAGATGTCATGATCACGTCATGCGACTTTGCCGCGCTCGACAACGCGTTTTGCAACACATCAAAATTGTCAGTCAGCAATCCAAGGTCGGTGACCTCGCAACCGATGGACCGCAACATCCCGATCATTGCAAAACGGTTGGAATCATAAATTCCACCCGGCGGCAAAGGATTACCCGGTTTGGCCAGTTCGTCACCGGTGGAAAAGACGGCAACCTTCAGAGGCCGTGCAACCGACAAGCTGCCAAAGCCCTGCCCGGCCGCGATTGCGATATCCTGTGGGCGCAGGATCGTGCCTGCCTTCAAAACTGTATCACCGGTTTTGATGTCTTCGCCCAGCCAGCGGATATTTTGATGCAAGCTTGTGCGTGCGATCACGTCGGCATCAATTTCAATGATGGTTTCATCGGCATTGGCTTTGACATTTTCCTGAATGATCACGCAATCCGCGCCATCGGGGATCGCAGCCCCGGTCGCAATACGGATCGCGCATCCCGTTGGCAGGGTTCCCTCAAACGGATGGCCAGCCAAAGATGCACCAACCACCGAAACCGGGCCGTCTATCGCGGCCAGATCGGCATGGCGAAGGGCGTAGCCATCCATGGCGGAGTTATCCGCCGACGGCACGGAAACCTGGGCAACGAGGTCCTTGCGCAAAATCGCACCGTAACAATCACTGATCGGGCGTTCTTCGGATGGCGTCATCACCGGCACTTCGGCAAAGGCAATGTCGAGCGCATCGGAAAGTGTTGTCAGTCCAGGTTTGATTGTTTGCATTCCGAAAGTTTCCTGCCGCCCTTGGTCTTGTTTTATATTCCCATCCGTAATCAGGATAGCCCGATCATCGGCGGGACGCATCAGGATTGTCCGCTATGCCCCGGACGGGATTTTGAAATTGCACGGCTCAGCATAATCACCGGCACCACACCAACAAGCACAATGGTCAGCGCCCCAAGGGCTGCATGTTCAATCATTTCATCCTTGGCGAACTGATAGACATGGGTTGCCAGCGTATCAAAATTGAACGGACGCAGAATAAGCGTTGCCGGCAGTTCCTTCATGCCATCGACAAAGACCAGCACCGATGCCGCCAAAATGCCGCCACGCACCATCGGGAAGTGTATACGTTTCAGCGTACCCCACGGGCTTTCGCCCAAGGTGCGCGCCGCATCATCCATGCTTGGTCGAACCTTGCCAAGAGCTGCTTCGATCGAGCCATAGGATACCGCCATAAACCGCACCGCATAGGCGAACACCAAAGCGAATACCGTCCCGCTTAGCAGCAACCCGGTCGATATGCCGAAGGTATCGCGCATCACCGCGTCCAACGCATTGTCAAACCGTGCAAACGGGATCAAAACCCCGATGGCCAAAACCGCGCCCGGCACGGCATAGCCAACCGAAGACAGACGGACACAGAATTTCAAAAGCGGTTGCGGGAACAGGCGCAGTGCATAGGCCATAAATATGGCACAGCCAACGGCAACAAGCGTTGCAAGCCCGGATACCAGAAGGCTGTTGCCGGCAAACTCAAAGAAATCCGCCGTCCAGCTTTGATCAAAATAACCGATGGAATAATAAATCAGCACCAGCGACGGCACGACAAAGCCCAAGACAATCGGCAGAATACAGACCGCCAACGCCCCGGCTTTGGCAAGCGGGCTCAGTTCATAGCCCGGCAGTTCCTGAAAACGACTGGTAGTATCATGGAAACGCTGGCGACGGCGTGAATAGCGCTCAATCACCATCAATGCGATCACCACAGCCAGCATGGTCAGGGCAATCTGCGCAGCACCACCGGCATTTCCCATACCAAGCCAGACATTGAAAATACCGGCCGTCAGGGTATGCACGGCAAAGAAATCAATCGTGCCAAAGTCATTGAGCGTTTCCATCAACGCAATCACAACGCCAACAACGATTGCCGGACGCGCCAACGGCAATGCGACCGTAAGAAACGAGCTCCAGGCACTCCGACCAAGGATACGGGCCGCCTCAATCGCACAGATGGATTGAGACAGGAACGCCGCACGCGCCAGCATGTAAACATAGGGATAAAGTGTCAGGCTGAGCACCATGATCGCACCACCCTTGGTGCGAATATCGGGGAACCAGTAATCGGCCGCCGATTGCCAACCAAACAAGTCCCTCAATAAGCCCTGCAACGGTCCGGCATATTCCAGAAGGTCCGTATAAACATAGGCCACGATATAGGCCGGAACCGCCATTGGCAGCAACATCGCCCATTCAAAGAACCGCTTTCCCGGAATTCGGCACATGGTCACAACCCATGCGGACGCAACCCCGATCAGGGTCACACCAATGCCAACGCCAAGCATCAGGATACCTGTATTCTTAAGGTACCTTGGCAACATGGTGGATGCCAGATGTGGCCAGATATTTTCGGTCGGAAACAGGGCAATCCAGGCTACGGCAACAACCGGTGCCGCAACCATTGCCGCCACGATAAACGCGCCAATCAGCCAAGCTGCCGATTGGCCACGCGGCAACCACAGCATCGCCCGACGTCCGGTGGGCGTGCGCATGGGGTCAAAGGTTTCCGCCATGGCGCTCGGCCGAATGTCGTCTTCCTTTTGCGTCTGACAAGCGTTGTTCAAGGCTGTTTCCGTTTCATTCGCCGCGGACTACTCCGAACGGTTCTGTTGGGCGGTCTTGATATCCTTCTATCGACGTATGGTCTACTCGTTAAAGCCGACCTCATCAATCAGACGAATTGCCGCACCACGATTGGCCGCAACCGCATTAAGCGGCAAATCATCATGGACAAAGGTGCCCCACGCCCGGACCTGTTCAGACCAGGCAACGCCCGGCTTGACCGGATATTCAAAATTGATATCGGCATACATATGCTGGGCTTCGGCACCAGACAGGAATTCCACCAGCTTGATGGCATTTTCCTTGTTCGGCGCATATTTAATCAGCGCCACACCCGAAATATTCACATGCGTGCCGCGATCGCCCTGATTGGGGAATACGATACGGACCTTTTTGGCGGCATCCGCCTTGTTCGGGTCATCAAGCATCTTGCCGTAATAATAGGAATTACCAATCGCCACGTCACAAACGCCCTGCGACACCGCCTCGATCTGATCGGTATCGGCACCCTGCGGCTTGCGGGCCAAATTATCCTTAAGCCCGACCAGCCAAGTTTTGGTTTCTGCTTCACCATGATGGGCAATCATCGAGGCGATCAGGGCAATGTTATAAACATGCATGCCCGAACGCACACAAATGCGCCCCTTCCATTTCGGATCGGCAAGCTCTTCATAGGTCGTGATGGCGTCCGGCTCCACCCGATCAAGCGAGGTATAAAGCACGCGTGCCCGCGTCGTCATCCCAACCCAAAGCTTGTCTTCATCACGGAACTGATCAGGGATATTCGCATCCAAAACGGCACTTTCGATCGGCTGGGCGATATCGGCATCGACTGCATCCTGAATGCGGCCGATATCAACGGTCAAAAGCAGATCGGCCGGGGTGTTACGCCCTTCATGCTTGATGCGCTCCACCAGTCCACTTTGCGAGAAAAGCGTATTGACGCGAATACCGGTTTCCTCGGTAAAGCGTTTGAACATCGGTTCGATCAGAAAGGGCTGTCGAAGCGAATAGACATTAACTTCCTCTGCGGCATGTGCGGCGGGGAACATGGACAACCCCATCGCGGAAACAACAAGACCAAGAACGGTTTTGCGCAGAGAAATCATAAATGCCTCGTTTGGATCAGCTGCTGGTGGCACAGCAATTAGGAATGATTTGTATTTGCTGCGGCCGAAATTAAAGGGCCCGCCCCGCCTTTTGCAAGCAAGAAAACCACATAAGAGCCATACCCGAAGTCACGAATGCGCGACCACATCCGGCCTTTGACCGCGTACCGAAACGGAAAAAAGGGGTGGCATTACACCACCCCTTTCAAAAAGCTCATCAAACTCAGTCGGTTTGACTATTCGTTATAACCGATCTCATCGACCATCTTGATCGCATCCGGGCTCAGGCGGGCAATCTCGGCCAGCGATACTTCATCGGCCTTGAACGTGCCCCAGGACTTCACATTTTCAGCCCACTCTACACCCGGTTTGACCGGATATTCGTAATTGACCTCAGCATAGATGCCCTGTGCAACGTCACCGGCCAGGAATTCCATCAGCTTGATGGCGTTTTCACGGTTCGGCGCATCGGCGATCAGGCTCATGCCCGAAATGTTCATCGACATGCCACGACCATCCTGGTTCGGGAAGACAAGGTTGACGGCCTCCGCCCAAGGACGCTGTTCTTCATTGTCGAGCATCTTGCCGTAGTAATAGGTGTTGCCGATCGAAAGATCGCAAACGCCTTCCTTGATCGCCTTGACCTGTGCGCGGTCATTGCCCTGCGGTTTGCGTGCAAGGTTGTTCTTAAGGCCCTGCAGCCATTCCTTGGCTTTTTCCTCGCCATGAACGGCGATCATCGAAGCAAACAGCGCAACGTTATAAACGTGTGTGCCGGAACGGGTGCAGATGCGCCCTTCCCATTTCGGATCGGCAAGGTCTTCATAAGACGTGATCTCGCCTTCTGCCACGCGCTCCTTGGAGGCATAGATCGCACGACCACGCTGGGTCAGAGCAAACCAGTGACCTTCCGGGTCGCGCAGGTGGGCCGGAATATTGGCATCAAGGGTGTCATTCGAAACGGCTTCAGTCACACCGGCGTCAACGGCCTGCTGGATACGGCTGATATCGACGGTCATCAGGATATCGGCCGGGCTGTTCGCGCCTTCCTGCTTGATACGTTCGACCAGACCCTTTTCAGCAAAGATCACATTGACGTCGATGCCGGTTTCAGCGGTGAACTTTTCAAAAAGCGGCTCGACCAGAAATTCCTGACGCAGGGAATAGACATTAACTTCCTGTGCCATCGCGGTTGTCGCAGCCATCGCTGTTGCGCCGAATACCGCACCACCGACGAGTTTCTTGATATCCATTTGAACGATCCCTGTTGAGTTTGACCCTGTTGGATTTGGGTACGCGTTGAAACGTACTGACGTTGCAACTCACTTGCATATTCAATGCAATTAAGATCAACTCGCATTTAATTCAACACAAATTTGCAAGACAGGGTGTCAAAATGTGACGGACTTCACTTCTGAAGTCATGCCTGGGCACAACGTCGGGCCGTATCAAAGAACGTTGAACGACCCGCCACTTGATTGCTTCCAGGCATCAAGGAATTCCTGATAGGCAGGAATGTCCCCTGCCCGTTCTTCAAGCCAGCCCACGGTCAGATTGATCGCATGGTTATAGCCATCATGATCGGTCAGCCCGGTATGAAGCGCATGACGCAGATACAGCAAATAGGTATTCAAGACATCGGTCTCGCAATAACGACGAATGCCATCAATCTCGCCATTGTCATACATGTCCGAAACCTTGCTGCCATCGACCCCGGTCTTGCCCGGCAAATCAAGGGCGGCACAAACCTCGTTCATCTTGGTACGGGCCGAGGCGCCATAATCGGATAAGACTTCCGCCAGATCACAATGCCAGTGCGGCGCATAGCGCGCGGTATAGTTTTCCCACTTGTTGGACGCCTGATGCAGCCAACGGGCCGAAACACCATGTTTCATCGCGCGGTATTTCAACACCGGCAAATCAAAGCCACGACCATTGAAACTCACAAGACGCGGATAAAGCTTGCCGCAATAGGCAAAGAACCCGTTCACAAGGTCCTTTTCCTCGGATGTCAATTCGCCGCCCGATCGCAATTCTTCGATCTCGTACATTTCGGTATCGCCATCACGTTGAATGGTCGCCCGAAGGAAGCTGATCGCCACCACCTTGTGAAACGGTTGGCGCGGGAAGCCATTGCGGCCACTGGTGATTTCAAGATGATAATCTTCCAGCATCTTGCGCCCGGTTTCAGGATCCGGCGCAGTTTTGCCGGTTAGCTGCGGCAGAACATCAATATCGGGCACGGTTTCGATATCAAAAACGAACAGGTTGGTATGCATCATGACGGCCCCCGATTATCTGTGCCCGATTGGTTGGTTTGCCCAACATAACGACAAAGTCCGATAAATTCACGGGCAGAGTTAAACCAATCGCGCCCACTACCGTAAATCACATTACCTGACATCTCCTGCCATCCCTGTCAGGAGCATTCTGCAATGATATCAGCACGGAAACACTTATCACGTCGGCGTTATAATCAACACCGAGGGTTGCGCGCGTTCTAACCTCACGTCTAGAATTGCCGCACCTGTATCAGGGGCACGGTCAATTCGAAGTTCAGGATCACACCTGATCCCAAGCTTTGCGGGCTTCCCGCACCGACCATGCATTTGATGCGATTCCGGACCGCAACCACGAAGGGACAGAAGGATGAAAACCCTGCCTACCGGAGCCGCAATGCTTTTGGCCGCTGGCCTTGCATTTACTTCTCATTCAAGCGCAAACGCGCAAGATGCCACATGCGAGATTGATCGACCGGTGATGTTTGCCGGTCTCAATTACGACAGTGCGCTTTTCCATAACGCCGTTGCCCGCTTCATCATTGAAAAGGGCTATGGCTGTCAGACCGATGCCCTGCCCGGCGATGTCATTCCGCTTTTGACCGGCGCTGGCAAAGGGGATGTTGATATCGTCATGGAAATCTGGCGCGACAACGTTGCCGAAGCCTGGACCAAGGCCGAAGAAGCCGGCAATGTCAGCCAGATCGGAGTTAACTTCGATGACGCCGTCGAAGGCTGGTTCGTGCCAACCTATGTTATCGAAGGCGATGCAGAACGTGGCATCGAACCGATGGCACCTGACCTGAAATCGGTCGACGATCTGGCAAAATACACCGAACTGTTCGAAGACCCTGAAGAACCCGGCAAAGGCCGTTTTTATAACTGCCCTTCGGGCTGGGTTTGTGAAAAGGTCAATTCGGCCAAACTTGGTGCCTATAACCTTGATGACAGCTTCACCAACTTCCGCCCCGGCACCGGTGCAGCCCTTTCGGCTGCCATCGCATCGGCGCATAAACGCGGTAAACCGGCCCTTTATTACTATTGGGGGCCAACCTGGGTGATGGGTCTTTATGACAGCACGCGTCTTGAAGAACCGGCTTATGACAAGTCGATCTTTGATGCGCTGAAAACAGAAGAAAACCCGACCAAGGCAACCGCCTACCCGCAAAGCACGATCACGATTGGTGTGAATAACGACTTCAAAGCCGCCGCACCAACCCTGATCACCTTCCTGACCAACTACGAAACCAGCAATGCGCTGGTCTCGGAAATGCTGGCCTATATGCAGGAAAATGACGAAAAGCCCGATGGGGCAGCGATGCATTTCCTGAAATCCAAGCCGGACGTTTGGAAAGCTTGGGTACCGGAGGATGTTGCAGCACGCGTTGAAAGTGCGATGTAAGCAACACTAAAAATAAATCACTCAAACACCCCGCAGGCGAAATCCTGCGGGGTGTTTTGCGTTTGGGGACACGCCGCCACAATTCCCGATTGCAAACCGGAATCAAGACACGTTTAATCAGATAAATAGCATGCGCCGTCGATGGCATTGGGGAGCCAGATGAATCAGGAAGAAACACTCGCGCTCTGGAAACAGGGCAAGGAGGCTTGGAATGCTTGGGCCGAAAAGATGCTGGCCGAACGCAAGGCGCTGGAGAACAAAGGCGAGTGGGATGTCATCGTTGAACCCTGGGGAGAAGAAAAACCCCAAGACGAGACAACTGAGAAATGGTTCAAAGACGCCCGTGCAGTCTTTTCTTCAACAGAAACGCCACATGTTTTTCTGGAGGCGACCTCTTTCGAAGGCTGGCTGTTTCCATCCATCTCTGAATGGAACGCTGCGACCTTTAAGGGCGGCGCGAGGTTCATTAGCGCGACCTTTAAGGGCATCGCGCAGTTCGGTAGCGCGACCTTTAAGCGCGACGCGTTGTTCCGTGACACGATCTTTGAGGGCGACGCGTGGTTCCGTGACGCGACCTTTGAGGGCGACGCGTGGTTCCGTGACGCGACCTTTGAGGGCACCGCGTGGTTCCGTGACGCGACCTTTGAGCGCATCGCAAACTTCAGTAGCTCGACCTTTGAGGGCGTCGCCCGGTTCCACAGCGCGACCTTTGAGGGCGGTGCGCAGTTCACTCGCGTGACCTTTGAGCGCGACACGTGGTTCATTAGCGCGACCTTTAAGGGCATCTCGCAGTTCAGTCGCGCGACCTTTAAGCGCGACGCGTTGTTAAGTAGCGCGACATTTGAGGACGCCACGTGGTTCCATAGGGCGACATTTGAGGGCGACGCGGGGTTCAGTAACGTCTGCTTTGAAAAGCCAACCCAATTTTCAGATGCACGGTTTAACACCGACGCATCCTTCAACGCGGCCCAAATCAAACAGGCATTCGACCTGAGCGGTGCACGTTTCAAGGAAGTGCCCGACTTCAGGCAAACCCACTGTGAAGAGGCGCCGTTGCTTGATGATGTCCACATTGACAGCACCATCGTCAAGCAACGGAAACCGTCTGATAAAACGAACTTCGCGGTCACTGCAAAGTATCGTGCGCTTAAACGCCTCGCCATTCAGGGACATGACCACAAACACGAGGTAGAGTTCTTTGCCGAAGAGCTCAAATCCCGCCGGTTGATGGTTTACACGCAGCGCGATCCCAGTTGGTGGCTAAGTTTTATCTTTGACGAATTGTCTGATTACGGTCGGTCTATCGCAAGACCGCTGATGTACTGGCTTGGCGTCATCATGCTGTCCGCTGTGCATTACATCGCAATGGCGACGCCGTTGGACCCTTATCGCGCAACGGAATGTCTGGCTGGTGCGGGATCACAGGTAAATACCGCTTACCAATTGGCCTTTGCCAAAGGGTTGCTGGTTCCGGGATTGGCTGACCGGACGATTGTCACGCAGGCATATGACTGCCTTTTTGGTGATATCATTCCCGGCAGTGCCGCGGTCGTTGCAGGCATCCAAACACTGTTGTCAGCGATCCTGCTGTTTTTGTTACTGCTTGGCATCCGCAACCGTTTCAAACTGAAATAGACCATGACTTCGCTGCGCAAGACGATAACAGGCGACCGCCTTACTCGTTTGCTGCAGCGAGCTGACAATGCGTAAGACGCTTGAAGCGCCATGCGGCCCACAATCGATACACAAGATTTGCGATCTGGCGAATGATCGGCAAAGCAACAATAGCTGCCAAAACACGCCATCTGTCCAGCTGGTGCCAGATCAAAATGAACGCATCGGCACCGGCATGCCATTGCCCATCTGAGTCGAGGGCGCGCATTTGCTTTAACCCTTGGACAAGGGAAATGCCGTGCTTTTCAAGATCACCTGCGTGTTCCGTGACGTCGCGCCATTCGAAAACGCCTTTTGGCGCGATCTTGCGGTAGTAATTGATTTCACGCGAACACAGACCGCATTTTGCGTCATAGAACACGGTTATCATCGCAACCTCTCCGGAAAACAATATTGTCTATGATTTACGGCTTTGGCTGGGCTCTGGGTTATCAATCACAGGAAAAGGGCTACCAAAAGAAGTCAGGAGATGTCAGCCAAAGTTCGATTTACGGTCGCGCGGCCCACATGATCTTGTTAGGCTCTTACGCTCATTGATTTTTTGAGCAGATCGGGCCAATTGCGCCATGTTTCCAGAACAGTTGAATGTGCCTTTGGGCAAGTGGGTCAATCAGTTTGTTGATTGGCTGGTGGTCAATTACGGCGCGGCGTTTGAAGCCTTTGCCGACAGTTTGCTGACCGTTTTGGTGGCACTTGAGCAGGTTCTGCGGGGTGCACCCTGGTGGGTGGTCTTGATCGCCATTGCTGCCATCACCTGGCATGCCAGCAAGAATTGGAAGCTGGTTGTCGGGCTGGTGGTGGCGATGTTTGCCATCGGCATGCTGGGCCTGTGGGACAAGGCAATGCAGACCTTGGCGCTGATGATTGTCGCGACGTCGCTTTCGGTTCTGATTGGCATTCCGGTGGGAATTGCCATGGCGATGTCCAATCGTTTGCGGGCCGTCATGCTACCGATCCTTGATACCATGCAGACCATGCCGAGCTTTGTGTATCTGATCCCTGCCCTGATGCTGTTTGGGCTTGGTAAGGTTCCAGCGATCCTCGCCACGGTGATTTATGCGGCCCCGCCCGTCATGCGCCTGACTGACCTCGGTATCCGCCTTGTTGATCAGGAAGTACTCGAAGCGTCGCGATCCTTTGGCGCCAGCCGCAAGCAGATCCTGTTTGGTGTGCAGTTGCCACTCGCCCTTCCCAACATTATGGCCGGGATCAACCAGACGACGATGATGTCAATCTCGATGGTGGTGATTGCCTCGATGATTGGCGCGCGCGGATTGGGGGAACAGGTCCTGATGGGCATTCAGCGTCTGGACGTTGGTGCGGGGATGGAAGCAGGCGTTGCAATTGTTCTTCTGGCCGTGGTGTTTGACCGGATCGGTCAGGCCTATGGCAAGCGATCACAACGATCGCACGATGCGGAGGACGCGTAATGAGCTACATCGAAATCCGCAATATTTTCAAAATCTTCGGGCCTGATCCGCAATCTGCACTTGAACTGGCAAAGGGTGGTGCTGACAAGGATGAAATCCTTGCAAAAACCGGTCATACGGTTGGTCTTCACGATGTGTCCCTGTCGATTGAACAAGGGGAAACCTTTGTCGTCATGGGCCTGTCTGGATCGGGAAAATCAACCCTGATCCGACACCTTAATCGCCTGATTGATCCGACAGCGGGCGAAGTATCATTTGGTGGCGAAGATATCCTTGCCATGGATATCCCGACCCTCAATGCGTTTCGTCGAAAGCGGCTTGGTATGGTGTTTCAGCGTTTTGGCCTGCTTCCCCATCGCAATGTGATGGATAACGTGGCCTATGGGCTCGAAATCCAGGGGACTGCGCGCAAGGAGCGCGAAGCAGCCGCATCTAAATGGATCGAACGTGTCGGTCTGGCGGGCTATGAGGCCAAATATCCCGATCAGTTATCCGGTGGCATGCAGCAACGCGTTGGCCTTGCCAGGGCGCTTGCCACCGATCCGGAAGTCTTGCTGATGGACGAGGCTTTCTCGGCCCTTGATCCGTTGATCCGGTCTGACATGCAAGATGAACTGATGAAGCTTCAGGCGGAGCTTCATAAGACGATTGTTTTCATCACCCATGATCTGGACGAGGCACTTAAGATCGGCGATCGGATTGCGATACTGAAAGACGGCAAGTTGGTGCAGGTCGGACGGCCGGAAGAAATCGTGCTTAGACCCGCCGATGACTATGTGCAGGCCTTTACCCGCGATGTGAACAGATCACGCGTCTTGCGCGCAAAGTCGATTATGGAGCCGATCACGTCTGGAGAAAGCCAAGCGGCACGCGAAGACTGGCCAAGCATCGCGGCAAATGCACGTCTTGCCGATATCCTGCCTGTTGCACTTGCCAACGGCACGTCAATGACGGTGCGTGATGCCAAAGACACTGCGATTGGAACCCTGTCGCCACAGCAGATTGTCGAAGCGCTGGAAGGTTAAACCTAGTCGCCCCAAAACTTAGCGGTCAATAATCTGGCAGCGCCGGAAATAGCGCAGTTCGGATTGCTCTGCCGCGTCGGCGGTTGATTGGTGAATGATGCGATAAAGGCCGCTGTCGCCTGCGCGATTATGCTCTGTGGCAATGATCAGCCACAGAAAACCATTTTCATCAGCGCGTGCGCGGTCTGTCGGTGATGGCAGGGCCTTTCCATTGGGATGGGAATGAAAACATCCAACAACCTGCTCCCGCTTTTGCCGCGCAGTACGATGGGCATCAATCAGGGTTTGCGGATTAATTTCAAACGTGGTCAGCGGATCTTCCGCGACGTTGCGCGCAAACACAACACGGTCGATCCGGTTCGGGGTATCGATGGCGGCAATCAGAAGGCCACAGGCTTCCTCCGGCCATTTAACAGCGGCGAAATCGCGGATTTCTTCGAGAAGCGCCTTGCCTAGCGCGATGTGTGTCTGATCATCGCCGCCTGATGAGCTGTTGTTTGCGATCCCCTGCCCGTTTGCCATCGCTGCCCGCGCCCTTGTGGTTTCAGACTACTGCGCGGCCTGTTGCAAAAGGATACGGCCAAGGACCTTCTTTTCGCTTAAGGAAACGATAACAAGACGCGCGCTGTCACCTTGTGGGCCTTCGATATGGAGCGTGGCCTGCGAACCATCGACAGAATAGCCAACAAGACGTTCTCCTTCATCAAGGTCGATAACGACGTCACCGAATGCGGCAAGAGCACCTTGCGCGGCCGTATTATCGCCACCTGCAAACGGCACGGACGGCGTGACTGTTGGTGTGTTTGCCTCAACACTTGGATCGGTAGCGTTCTTTTCGAGCGACAGGCCATAGACGACAAGTCCGATACCCACCACGATCAGAATGCCCATGAACGCGACCAGAGCCTTAACTACACGCATCGTATTTCCAACTGACAAAGTTTGATGAAACCTGCATGCTCGCCACACGCGCGATCATACGTACCCTGTTTCAAGGCCATAGCGACAAGCACGATCAATTGCAAGGCAACAACGCCAAATGAAGCAAGTTGTCGCAATTCGTTGCAATCGCCGGACAAAGCGCTAAAAGCGGCGAACACATGCATCATTACAGTCACCAAATCAAACCATGCCAATAGCAAACGATGTCTGAAAACCTGACCTATACCGCGACAGACCAGGACGAAGGTGCCCGCCTTGATAAGGTGTTGGCGACCGCCTGGCCCAATCAGTCGCGTTCGCGGATCAAGGCCTTGATCGAAGACGGTCAGCTTTGCGTCAATGGCACGCCTGCGGCCAAGATGTCTGCCAAGGTCAAGGCTGGTGATGTTTTTGATCTGAGTGTGCCCGAACCGGAAATGGCCGAACCCGCACCCGAAGACATCAAACTTGATGTGCTTTTTGAAGATGAAGACCTGCTGGTGATCAACAAGCCCGCCGGCATGGTAGTTCATCCCGCAGCCGGCAATGAAAGCGGAACGCTTGTGAATGCGCTATTGGCGCATTGCGGGGACAGTCTTTCGGGTATTGGCGGGGTCAAACGCCCGGGGATCGTGCACAGGCTGGACAAGGACACCAGCGGTGCAATGGTGGTTGCCAAGAACGATGCCGCCCATCGCGCCCTTTCAAACCTGTTTGCCGAGGACAAGGAAAACATCGAGCGCGCCTACCTTGCGGTCGTGTGGGGTGTTCCCCGCCCCCGCTCAGGTGATATCGAAGGCAATATTGGCCGCAGCCCGCGCAATCGGAAAAAGATGGCAGTGGTCAAAAAAGGGGGAAAATATGCCCTCACACACTACAAGACTCTGCAAACTCGCGACGACTCGTTGGCGTCCCTTGTTGAATGCCGCCTTGCAACCGGACGGACGCATCAAATTCGTGTTCATATGAACCATATTGGGCACGCACTTGTATGTGATCCGGTTTACAGCCGAAACAGACCAGCTGGTAAACTCAACCTAGAAGCGCAACAGATTTTGAACGCATTCAACAAACAGGCGCTGCATGCCCGAACGTTAGGATTTCTGCACCCTCGCACCGGTGCCTATATATCCACAGAGGCACCTATACCAGGTGACCTTTTGGCACTGATGAAGGCCCTAGAACTATACCTTTGAATAGTTGATACTAGCCTTACTGTCTAATTTTCCATTGACGGTTTCTAATACTCCCGTATAAGCTCCTAAAAAGTGCAAGGGGTAAAATGCACTTTTAGAAAGCAATACGGGAGGCTTTGATGAAGCAAGGAAACGCTCTTCCAACTATCTCTCAAGATGGTCTCACGGTATACCTTCAACGTATACGCCGCTACCCGATGCTTACCCCGGAACAGGAGACGACCTATGCCTGTAATTTCCGGGACAAGGATTGCGATAAATCTGCTGAAAAACTGATTACCAGCCACTTGCGCCTGGTCGCCAAGATCGCGATGAGTTACCGCGGTTATGGCCTGCCGATCAATGAACTTATTTCCGAGGGCAATGTCGGCCTGCTGCAGTCGGTAAAACGCTTCGACCCGGACAAGGGCTTCCGCCTTGCGACCTACGCAATGTGGTGGATCCGCGCCGCCATCCAGGAATACATCCTGCATTCATGGTCGCTTGTGAAAATGGGTACGACTGCGGCACAGAAAAAGCTGTTCTTCAACCTGCGCAAACTCAAAAGCCAGATGCAGGCAATTGATGAAGGCGACCTTCAACCTGAACAGGTCGAACTGATCGCAACCAAACTCAATGTGTCCGAAGATGACGTTGTGATGATGAACCGCCGCCTGGCCGGACCGGATCACTCACTGAATGCGCCGGTCCGTATTGAGGGCGACGGTGAATGGGTCGACTGGATCGAAAGCGATGACGAAGATCAGGAAACCCTTTATGGCAAACGTGAAGAATTCCTGCAGCGCATGAGCATGCTCAAAAACGCAATGTCGCATCTCAATGATCGTGAACGCGATATTCTGACGCAGCGCCGCCTGCTTGAAAGTCCGGTCACGCTTGAAAACCTGAGCCTTGCCTATGGCATCTCACGCGAACGCATTCGTCAGATCGAAGTACGCGCCTTTGAAAAGGTCCGCAAATCGATCCATACGGACCTGCCCCACTAATACTGCCTGCTTTGCGTCCCTTCTGAAACAACTTGCGGCGGACATTGTCCGCCGCTTTCTTTTTTGTATGGTCTTTTTCAATCAGGTCACGCAGTGATCAGTTCCCGGATCGATCCACTTCCTTGATCAGACTATCGCCCCAGGTTTTGATAAGTCCGCGCTGCTTCTTGCGCAGTTCACTGACACGACGCTGGGCTGCCAGGTTCAGGACATTGGCAACAATTGGCGGCATGGCAAGGTATAGAAGCCAACCAAGACCCGCTGCCCCATACATGATCGACAGCGCCAGTGGCTGGAAAACGGCCTGCGTTGCCCCGCCAACCGTTTGCGATGGCTGCATCCAGACTTCCAGAATATAGGGCGCGACCCCTGAAAAGTTCAGACCGAAGACACACCGTGCCATCGTCCTGCCCGCACTGCGATCAAAGATAAAGGCCACAAGTGACGGCAAAAGCCCGACCGTCAACGTGATAAAGGTGGGAAGTGCCACCATGAACAGCAGCACGGCGGATGCAATAACCGACAAGCCGGAAAATGCGCTGCGACCGCCTTTTTTTGTGCCTGCTCGTTTACCCTTTGCCATGGCGATCCCTTAAAAGATATGCATCAAGAACAGCGCGGACACTGTCAGTAGTGCGATCATGGTGGATGCGAAAGCAGCCGCCTGCTGCCCAACCTTTTCGGCAAGCTCCATACGGGCCGGCCCCGATGATTCAAGATCAAACACTTCGCTTTCTGCTTCGGAATATTCCGCAACGGCTTCGACAAACTCTGACTGATCCTTGCGACGTTCCTGTTCGTCATTGATCAGGTTATACAGTTCGACAAGATTGCCGCGCTTGGCCAGTTTTGGAATCTCGGTCTCGACCCGTTCACGACGTGCCTTGCTATGGAATACCTTGATCGCCGGTTCCATCAAACGCGCCACCCAATGCGACAGGTTCTGCAAATTGTCCGGCCCATGACGCCACTGCACAATCGCCAGCATGCTAATGATTGCGCGGCTATATTCGACCTCGTCTGACGGGTTTTGCATCGCCAACAACTGCCCCTCGACATCGTCCTCGAGGCGGGCGGCGATGAAGGCGGCGATATGACGATCCACCGGCCAGCTTTCTTCGGATGCGGTTTCGGCTGCCTTTTCAAGGGCTGGCAGCAGATCTGCGATCTCGACGACATATTCCTCTTCGACCAGCGGGCTCAGGCAATGCTGGTTGCGCACGGTCGCATAGAGGCAGCGTTCATACCCATAACCGGCACTTTGCTGCTGAATGTAATAGCGCAGGTTCTTGTATAGCTGCTGTTGCCTCTGGACCTCGGGGCTGTATCCCATCTGACGGCCAAACCAGAAAGATGGAATATCGCGCACGATCACGTCAGCAAAACGTTGGGGCCCCTTCCCATGTTGGACATCATAGGACAGCATGAAACCAAGCCCGTCGACCATCGACGAAAAGCCCTTGAACCGGATCGGGCCTGCCGGATCCAGAATCAGGATAGATCGCGCAACCAACACGTCCTCTGCCGACCGCTTATCCGTCCCGGCCCACTGCAGTTGTCGCATGGCATCCGATAGCGCCTTGGCGCGATCATTATCGCCAAGGCCACGCCGCAACCAGACTTCGACCGTGCTGTCACGCAACGGGCCAAGCGCTGTTACCCAGTTCTTGGCGATCCCCTGCGCCAATGAGCGCACGGTATAATAATCCCGACCTGCCAGGTTTTGAGACCGCGCTGCCCGCTTTTCTGTATTGGCCTGAACCGGCTTGGTCCGTCTTCCGTCCAGCCATGCGTTCAACTCGGCCAAGCCCCAGCGTTCTTCGGGGTCATCACACAACAGGCCACGAACAGGTTCAATCAGAACAAGCGGCAGCTTTTCGTGTGATGCGATTGCCTGAAACGATCCTTTGGCCAGTTTAAGCTCGATAATTTCCTGATCATTCAGCTTTTTGAGTGGCTGGCGGCCAATGCCAAGCTCGGCCAAAGTCATACCAAGCGCATAGAAATCGTCGGTCGCATTGCCTGAACCACGACCGGCAGGATCAGCGCTCATACGTGCTGTGGTCTCATAAACCGCTGGCTGATCATAACCGGGCGGGCCACTGGCACAATCGCCAAGCACGACCTTTTCACGCATGGGATCGGCAAAGAACAGGTTATCGGCGCGAATATTGCGGTGTGCCAGCCCCTTCTCGCTGAATGCCTGCATGGCATTCATCAGCGGCTCGACCACAACCGTGGCAATATCATGCTCATCGATGGCGAGTTTCTTGTGCTCGCGCGCGACGACCTTTCCGCCTGCCGGTTTTTCATAGAAAAGCACCATCGTCTTGCGACCAATTGGCGGCCAGTAGGCGGTTTCATAATCGATAAGGTCAATCTGACCGGCCATATGCATACCGGCCAGGAAGGTCAGATGGTCATGGCGTGTCGGAAGAACCGGATCGGTTACCAGCGCAAAGGCGCTACCCTCTTCCCGGCGGAGATTGTCAGCCGAATAGGCCTTGCAGTGGCCCATATCGAATTCGGGCATCCGCAAATCCAGAAAGACGCGAAAATTGCCGATCTCGACATTTTTGCCGCCTGCATTGATTGCGACACCATCAAGTTCTGGGGATTCTTCGGGTTCCTCAGGCGCAGGTGCACCGCCGCCCGGTGCATCCATCACCGGCCCTGTCGCAGCACCATTCGAAACGTCCTGTTCCTGATCTTCTGCTTGCTCTGCCATGGTCCCGATATTTCTTTACAGGTTATCATTCCCTGAGTGACGCACTTACTTGGGCCAAAAGTCTTCCTGACCTAACCCTCAGAACGCTATCCTCAAAAGGTTGATAAAACGATACTTGTGATCCCCCCTGTCGGCAAGCTGTTATCCCGCGGGCGCAGTCACGGATGAACGGTAAGCCCAGCAACTGTAAACAAAAAAGCCACCAGTCATAAACTGGTGGCTTTCGAAGTTCGTAAATTCAGGCAATCAGGCGCTGAACGGATCGTGCACCAGGATGGTGTCATCGCGCTCCGGGCTGGTTGACAGAAGCGCAACCGGCGCTTCAATCAGCTCTTCGATACGACGAACATATTTGATCGCCGTTGCCGGAAGGTCGGCCCAGCTCCGCGCACCCATGGTCGTTTCCGACCAGCCGTCGATGGTTTCGTAAACCGGCTTGGCTTTTGCCTGCAGACGCTGGTTGGCCGGCAGATGGTCATAGATTTTGCCATCAATGTCATAACCGGTGCAGATCTTGATTTCATCAAAGCCATCAAGAACATCCAGCTTGGTAAGCGCAATACCGGTGATGCCATTGACCTTGACCGACTGACGGACAAGGGCCGCATCAAACCAGCCACAACGACGCTTACGACCGGTGACGACACCGAACTCGTGACCGCGCTGACCAAGACGTTCGCCGTCTTCATCAAACAGTTCGGACGGGAACGGACCTTCGCCAACACGGGTGGTGTATGCCTTGGTGATACCCAGAACATAACCAACACCCGACGGGCCCATACCGGAACCGGCAGCAGCCTGACCGGAAACAGTGTTCGACGAGGTCACAAACGGATACGTGCCGTGATCAACGTCAAGCATCGTGCCCTGTGCGCCTTCGAAAAGGATGCGTTTACCCGCTTCCTTGAATTGATTAAGCGACTTCCAGACAGTGTCGGAGAACGGCAGGATTTTCGGTGCGATTTCCTTAAGCTGCGCAAGCAGTTCCGCACCGTCGACTTCCGGCTGGCCGAGACCACGCAGAAGTGCATTATGGTGCGTCAGAAGGTTTTCGACCTTGGCTTCAAGCAGATCAGTGTCTGCCAGATCACCAACGCGGATCGCACGGCGACCAACGCGGTCTTCATATGCGGGGCCAATGCCACGACCGGTGGTGCCGATCTTGTTGTCACCCGAAGCAGCAGCTTCGCGCGCACGATCAAGATTGCCATGAAGCGGCAGGATCAGGCAGGCATTTTCAGCCAGACGCAGGTTTTCCGGGGTGATATCCACGCCCTGCTCTTTCAGGCGGCCGATTTCGGCAAGCAGCGCCCACGGATCAACAACGACGCCGTTACCGATCACCGAAAGTTTGTTTTCACGGACGATACCTGACGGCAGCAGGCTCAGCTTATAGGTGGTTCCGTCGATCACCAAAGTATGACCGGCGTTGTGACCACCCTGGAAACGCACAACAACGTCTGCCCGTTCGGACAGCCAGTCGACGATCTTGCCTTTACCTTCGTCCCCCCACTGGGAACCGATCACGGCAACATTGGTCATCGCAAAACTCCTTGCGCGATAAAAAGTTCGTTCGATTAGGCGTTCAGCGGCACAACCTGACCGCCGATATAAATATGATTGCAGCCCATGCCTTGCGCTTCAATGCGTGCGGCGGCTTCGGTTTTGGCCTCTGCCGCACCTTCAAGCGCGGCAACCGTGTAATGGCCTTCGGCACGCAATTTGCGCGCTTCACGCTGTGGCGTACCAAGCGGCAGATAAACACGATCAACCGGCTCTGCATCTGGAAGACCGCGCAAAATGCTGTCCATATAAAGCGACATACCCGTTGCAGCTTCGCCCGAGGCACCACCGGCACGATAACGGCCACCACGTCCGATTTCACCGCGGACGTTACGGGCAAACAGTGTAAAGCTGACGCCGGTCTGATACCGGAAACCAGCCATTTCCACCGGATCAATGGTAAGGGCAGCATCAAGGCCGGACGCCATGACTCGTTCAGCAACATCGATCAGACGATAGAGTTCCTCAGATGCACCAAGCGGCAGTTCGAGCTTTTTGAGTTTCGGCAAAGCTGACTGTGCCGGGCCAGCGGCCTCAAGCAAGGCAACCAGAACGCCTGTAACTTTGCCATCGGCAGCACGAAGGGCCGCGACATCACGACGTTCAAGCGCCTCGGTCAATACTTCACGGTCATCGCGCGACACACCAAAGGCATCAAAAAGACGAACCGGAAGTGTTGGTAAATTAAGGTCAACCGAAACATCCGGCAAACCGATGCTTTCCAAAGCTTCGAGTGCAAGCAGAACAATCTCGGTATCAGCAGCAGCACTCGACACACCGATCAACTCGGCACCGACCTGTGCAAACTGGCGTTCAGGGCGCAGATGCGATCCTTTGATCCGCAGGACATCGCCGGAATAGGAAAGACGCAGAGGACGGGGCGCATCCACCAGACGGGTTGCTGCAATGCGTCCGACCTGGGGTGTCATATCGGAACGAACGCCCATCATGCGGCGGGACTCAGGATCCATCAAGCGGAACGTCTGGGTCGACAATTCCGGTGCAGCACCTTCAAGCAGGCTTTCTTCGAACTCGACCAGTGGGGTTTTCACGCGGTCATAGCCTGCATGCGCCAGACTGGCCATCAGCTTTTCACGGATTTCAGCTTCCCGTGCAGCGGTTCCTGGCAGGACATCCTGCAGGCCGGCGGGCAAAAGAGCTTTCCTGGCAAGTTCGGTCATTTTGTGTGCTTTCCCGGACGAGGCGCGCAGATTTAAATTGATAATATCCCGAGCAACGCTCAGGGCTCACTATCCGGTAGCGGTTACTACCGCGTTGTGCCGGACAGAGCAACGGGGAAAAACCCTTTAACGCAAATAATACGTACGAACTATTTCCTAGCTGGCCGCAAATTCGGCTTTTACCATCGCATATGCCCAATCGAGCCAAGGCAGCAAAGCCTTGATATCGCTGGGCTCAACGGTTGCACCGCCCCAAATACGCAGTCCCGGAGGTGCATCACGATACCCGTTGATATCAAGTGCGACATTTTCCGCTTCAAGAAGCTGCGAAATCTTTTTCGGCAGCAAAGCCTGCTGATCGGCAGACAGACCAAGCGCCCATGGATCGACAATCTTGATGCACATCGAGGTGTTTGAGCCGGTTGCCGGATCCTCGGCAAGGTCGCCCGCCCAGTCGCTGCTGGCAAGCCAAGCATCAAGATGCGCCCGACTTGCACGGGTACGTTTCAGAAGCCCTTCAAGGCCACCAATCTCTTCGGCCCATTTCAAGGCATCAATGGCATCTTCAACGACCAACATCGATGGCGTGTTGATCGTTTCCCCGCGGAAAATGCCATCAATCAGCTTACCGCCCTTGGTCATGCGGAAGATTTTCGGCATTGGCCATGATGGCGTATAGCTTTCAAGGCGTTCAACGGCACGCGGGCTCAGAATAATGATCCCATGACCACCCTCGCCGCCCAGGACCTTCTGCCAGCTATAGGTCACGACATCGAGCTTGTCCCACGGCAGTTCCATGGCAAAGATGGCCGAGGTCGCATCGCAAATGGTCAAACCCTTGCGGTCATCAGCAATCCAGTCGCCATTGGGCACACGAACACCGGCCGTCGTGCCGTTCCAGGTAAAGACAACATCGCGATCAAAATCAACCGATGCCAGATCCGGCAGTTTGCCATAATCGGCTTCAAGGGTGCGTACATCATCAAGCTTGAGCTGCTTGATCACATCGGTGACCCAGGTCGCCCCGAAGCTTTCCCACGCCAGCATATCAACACCACGTGCGCCCAGCATCGACCACAGCGCCATCTCAACGGCACCGGTATCGGATGCCGGAACCACACCCAACAGATAATCTTCTGGCAGGTTCAAAATTGCGCGCGAACGGTCAATCACCTCTTCAAGGCGTTGTTTGCCCAGCTTGGAACGATGTGAACGGCCAAGGATCTCCGTCTGCAATGCGCCTGCGGACCAACCCGGGCGTTTTTTGCACGGACCCGACGAAAAATTCGGGCTGGTCGGACGAGTGGTCGGCTTTGCAAGTACGGCAGTCTGGGCCATCTGTAAGTTCCTGAGAAAGAAGGATAACCAATGCAGGTTGGTCTAGAATATTCAAGCGACCCGATCCTATTGCCCCAAAGGCAAAAGTCAAACGCCTTCCACACAGACATGGCAGCCATTTTTGCATGGCTGAAACGAACCGCTGCCAACATTCATTCTTTGGTTTATGCCCCTTAGAACGGGATGTCGTAATACCAAGGCGCAAACAGGCTGAACGCAATCCAAAGAATGATTATCAGCGGCGTCCCTGCCTTCAGGAAGTCAATAAACCGATAGTGTCCCGGCCCCATGACAAGAAGGTTGGTTTGATACCCCACTGGCGACGCAAACGAACAGTTGGCCGCCATCACCACCGCAATCGCAAAAACATGTGGCTCCACGCCAAGTTGCTGCGCCATGCCAATGCCGATGGGCGTAAAAAGAACCGCACAGGCATTGTTGGACAAAACGTTGGTAAAGCCCGCCACAATCAGGAAGAACAGCGACAGAATAACTGGTGCGGGCGCCCCGCGGGTTGCCGCCAACAACTGATCCGCAACGAATTCCGCGCCGCCAGTCAATTGCAACGCATTACCAAGCGCTAGTGCAGCGGCAACAAGCAAAACAATCTTGCGATCAATTGCACGCGATGCCTGACGCAAATTAAGCGCGCCGGATGCAATCATCAATCCGGCACCAATAAAGCTTGAAACCATGATCGGCACGACACCGGTTGCCGCAAGCGCAATCACGCCCAGGAAAATGGCCGCAGCCCGACGCGCATGGAATGGACGGGGCAAGGTTCTGGTCGACCATTCCAGCAACACAACGTCGCGGATGGTGCGAAGGGCCTCGACATCCTCTGATCGTCCCTGCACCAGCAAAACGTCCCCGGCCTCAAGCCGGATTTCAGTCATCTGGCTTCGGATCATGCGCGAACGACGCTGGATCCCAAGTACAAGGCACTTGTACTGATAGCGGAAACCGATCTGCTCAAGGTTAAAGCCAATCAGGCGCGACCCCGGCGGCAACATGACTTCGGCCAACAACTGCGTGGATTTCTGCGGGGTTTCGTCACCGTCTGCACCAACGGCAGCGGCATCTGAATGCAACAATCCCGGATCCTTTTGCAGGGCCTCGGTCAGTGCCTTGCGGGTGGCTGCCACGACCAGAACGTCGCCCGCCTGAATTTCCATATCGTCTTCAAACGGCGGCAGTTCAGCATGTTCGCGCCGCACTATCATCTGAACGGTGATATTTGGCAGGTTCTTGAAGAACCCGGCCACCGGCTTGGTGCCAATCATGTTTGCCGCAGGCCCAACCGTGATCTGGGCAATGAACTGCTTGCCGCTGCTATCGGGATTGGCAAGCTTGCTGCGCATGGATGCCAAGGCCGGAAGCAGGCGCGGCGCAATCAACAGGACATAGACGAAGCCGGTCAGGGCAAGCACGCTGCCAATCGTTGTGAATTCAAAGAATTCAAGCCCCGGCATGCCGAGTTCGATCAGGGAACTTGATACCAGAAGGTTGGTCGATGAACCGATCAGGGTCGTCATACCGCCAAGGATCGCCGCATAGGAAAGCGGGATCATCAATGCCGATGGGGAACGTTCAATACGCTCGGCAAGTGCCTGAATAATCGGGATAAAGATAACAACAACCGGCGTATTGTTCAGGAAGGCCGACAATACCATCACCACGAACAACCCGACGAAAATCGCAATCGAGGCATTCTTTCCGCCATGTTCGGTAATCAGACCGGCGATGTAACTGACACCCCCGGTCAGGACCATCCCCTGCCCGACAACCAGTAAGGACAACACCGTCAGCAAGGCCGGGTTGGCAAAGCCCGACATGACCGTGGCAGGCCCCATCAGGTTTTCACCATCCGCATCAAGCAGCGGGAAAAAATCAAAGAAAAGCAAAAGCGTTGCGATAAGAGCAATACTGGTCAGTTCGAGCGAGATGCGCTCCAACCCATACAGAACAAGCGATCCGGCAACGAGTGCTAGGACCACCCACATCTGCATCGGCGTTGCAGAACTGGCAACAACACTTTCGAGCACGATAAACTTTCCCCTGTAAAGCCTGCATTCTTGCGGTTATCGCGCACCTTTGCACCGGCGAGATCTGTCCACAATCGTTTCATTTTGCCTTTTACTTAGACGAAAGCCCTATAGCCCGGTCAATAAAAAACAAAGCAAATCAGTTCGAATGCGGATTAGTCGGTAGAATACCTCTGACAGAATGCAGGCCCCTTGAACAAGGAAAGGCGGGCAAATACCAGATTGCCCGCCCTTTTGAATTCATTGCCCGACACCGCCAGGCCAATCACGTCGGAACCGTGATTTCCCCTTTGAGATACTGCACGGCTTCGCCCTTGAGATGCACACGGTCACCGTCGATTTTGCAGGCAACCACACCACCGCGCGCGGACGCCTGATATCCGACAACATCGACCTGCCCCAGTTTTTCTGCCCAATAGGGCCCAACGACACATTGCATATAACCGGTGACCGGATCTTCATTGATGCCAAGTGCTGGCAGGAAATAACGTGAAATCATATCAAGTCCGGTTTTATCGCCGGGTGCCGTCACAATCACACCGCGCCCTGCCAATTTGCCCAACGCCGACATATCCGGGCGCAAATTTCGCACAATGGCAGCGTCATCATAGACAATCACAATATCCGTATCGCGGCTTACCACGCCAAATGTCTCGGCGGGCTTAACTCCGCCAAGGGCTTCAAGCACCTCCTCAGAGACAGGTTCACGCTTGATCGGTTGTTTCGGGAAGTTCAGGACAATCGCATCACCTTCGCGCCGGGCGGTCAAAACGCCGCTTTGGCTTTGCAACTTGATCAGATCGCCCTCAAAACCAAGCCGATTGAAAATCACAAATGCACTTGCAAGCGTCGCGTGGCCACACAGCGGCACCTCGACGGTCGGCGTAAACCAACGAATATGGAAATCGGCCTCGTCACCCGCACTTGGCACGAAAAAGGCCGTTTCCGAGAGATTGTTTTCCATTGCGATTTTTTGCAGCACGTCATCAGGCAACCAATCTGACAAGGGCACAACCGCCGCCGGGTTGCCGGCAAACAAAACATCGGTGAAGGCATCGATCTGATAGATCGGCAGGGTTTGGGTCGTCATCGTCTTATCCTGAACTCGGCACATGTTTGATGTACAAGTCGATACATCGTGTGGGTTATCGATGATTTGGGTTCGCCTTTACAAGGCCGTTTGAATGGCCTGCTTGACGACCACAAGATCTTCGTCGCGGGTCCGCCAATTGCTGAATGCCGCGCGGAATCCGAAACGACCGCCGTAAACCGTTGGTGTCAGGAAAACCTTGCCGGTCTCATTGATACGTTGGAGCAATGCCCGATTCTCGTCATCGGTTCCACGCGATGCGAACATTGTCACATTGAGTTTGGGTTCACGCAGTAGTTCGAGCTTCTCATGGGTTCGAATCCACGCGGCCAAGTTTGCCGCCTGATCACAGTTTGCCCGGATGATGGATGCAATTCCGTCGCGACCATAAGCCGTCATCGCCATCCAAAGCGGCAACGCGCGGAACCGTCTGGAATTTTCGACCCCGCGATTGATGTAGCTATTCCCGTCCGCCTTGGTATCGAGATACGGCGCGAAGGCGCGACAGCATGTCTCCAGCACCGAAATATGCCGGGTCAGGAAGATCCCGCAATCATACGGGACATTGAGCCACTTGTGCCCGTCTGATGTGATGGAGTCCGCGCGCGCTATTCCCTTGGTAAGGTACGCATGACGATCATCCAGGGCTGCGAAAAAGCCAAACGCGGCATCGACATGAAGCCATGCACCAAAGTCCCTGCACAAATCGGCAATCGCATCAAGTTGATCGAAATCTGTTGCGTTCACGGTTCCGGCCGACGCAATAACGATCTTGGCGCGTGCATCACTGGCCACAAGCTTGGCCTTGAGGTCTGCAATATCAGTTTCTTCCGATCCCGGTTTGGTTGCGACCTTGGTAAAGCTGTTACGACCAATGCCGGCAATCGACAAATCCTTGATCATGCTGGCGTGCGGACTCGCGGCAAAAATCTCAAGATCTGGCAAAACGCTTGCACCATCGGCATCGACATTCACACCAATCTGTTCACCACACCACTGGCGGGCCGCAACCAGACCCAAAAGGTTTGATACAGTTGCACCGGTCGTCAAGACACCATCAAACGTATCTGACGGCACACCACCCAGTTCACACAACCAGTTGATGACCTGTTCTTCAACCGCGGCATTGACCGACCCTTCCGGTCCGGTGGCGTTCTGATCAATTGCACTGACAAGCCAATCGCCAACAAGGGCGGCCGGCGTCGTGCCACCGGTAACAAATCCAAGATAACGGGGACCAATTGATGCGGCGAGCAGCGGCAGAATTTCTTCCTTCGCTGCCCGCAACGCATCAAGCGCACCGCGTCCCTGCCCCGGCATGGGGCGCGAGGGGTCAAAGGCAGAGAAATCGCGGCAGGTTACATCCATGTTATCCGCACCCTGAATAAAGCTGTGCGCGACATCACCTGTTTCCACAAGAATGCGGCCAAGTTTTTCAAGGTCATCAAACATGAGATGACGTTCATCAACAGTGGGGCTGTCATCAGAACGATTTAAAATGCTGTTCATTTGTTTTCTCCTGAAAGGATGCGCGCAAAGTCGGCGCGATCAATGTTCGCCCCGGTCAACACAACAGCAACCTTCTTGCCAATATTGCTTTCGCGCTGTGCAATCGCAGCCGCCAGCGGCACGGCGCCTGCCCCCTCGGCAATAGTGTGACACGAACTGAAATAAAGGCGCATGGCATCTGCGATCTGTTCATCATCGACAGCAACAATGTCCGCAGCACCGCTTTTAATGATCTCAAACGCGCCCGGATCGGGGCTACGACAGGCAACCCCGTCGGCGAATGTATTGGCCGTTGGTGTCTGGATGATTTCACCGGCCATGAATGATTGACGTATGGCATCCGCACCCGTTGCGACCACACCAATAATTTCGGTTTTAAAACCCAGTGCATCACGCACCGTGATCAGCGAACAAATCCCGGATCCCATGCCAACCGGCACATAGATACGATCCAGACCGGAAATAGCGTCAAAAAGCTCCAACCCATAGGACGCCACACCACGCACAAGTTCCCGATGGAACGGCGGGACCATTACAAGGTCTTCCTTGGTGGCAAGTGCCTTGGCGTATTCGGCTGCCTCCTGGAAGTCATGACCATGTTCAATCACCTCTGCCCCCCAGGCCCGCATTGCGGCGTTCTTTTCAACGGAATTGCCATGCGGGACGATGATGGTCGCAGGCATGCCAAAACGGCTGGCCGCATGGGCAAGGCTTTGACCATGGTTGCCCCGTGTCGCCGAGATAATCCCGCGGTTCACATCAACCGACTTTCCGAGATAACGACAAAAAGTCAGCCCGCCCCGGATTTTGAACGCACCAAGTCGGGTGTGGTTTTCGTGTTTGACATACAGGGACAATCCGGTCGCACGATCAAGCAGCGGCCACTGAATTGTCGGCGTCGGCGCAACATATTGATGCACAAAATCCGCAGCCTCGCGCAACTCACGCGTATTAAACATTGTATTGTATCCCTGATAGATCAAAATCGTGACAATTTGCGTTTACAGCAGATTCCCGCCGAACGGAGGCACAATGGGAGCAAAGTGCCTCCGTCAAACGCGGCGGTGGCGAGCCGCGCCGGGGGAAACCTTACAGGAACGGCTTTGACAGTTCCTGTTCGATATCTGATCGGGTCAACCCGACATCCTTAAGCATATGATCATCAAGCCTTTGCAAAGCGTGACGATCGCGCGAATGCGCCTGCAGACGGGCAAGATATTCAGCCGCAGAGATCATCACACCAATGATCGCGGCACGCCAGGTCACAGGCTGCTTGGCCTGTTTAGAGGTGCTTGCTGTGCGCTCAGTGACATTGATGCCAGGAAGCTGAATTGTATCGTTACAATTTACCATTTCCATCTCCTTTCGGTGAATTGTCTCGATATTGTTTTGTCATTGACATTGTCATTGTGTCAATTTAAACATTGTCACCATGACAATATGGCTCCCGAAACTTGATGAGGCTGGTGGTCCTGTTTATCGACAGATCGCGCAAGCCATTCGCAAAGCAGTCAAAGACGGCTCTCTCAAACCCGGAGACCGACTGCCCACCCATCGCGATCTCGCCTATCAACTTGGCGTCACGGTCGGCACAATTACCCGCTCCTACCGCGAGGCGGAAAGATTGGGGCTGGTGGCTGGTGAAGTTGGCCGCGGAACCTATGTGCTCGACAATATCCAGTCGGAACTTGATATGGCGGCCACCGCTCCGATTCCGATGGCATTTACCAACAACCTCACCCAGCTGGCTCGATCGACCGGCTCTGCGCCATCGACGAACTCCCAGTCAAACGAGACCGAAGATACCGGACCGATCAATTTCAGGATGAACTGCCCCCTCCCGCCAAGGGAAGGCCGCATTCGCGAGACCCTGATTGAGGTTGCGACTACCATGTCGACGGACGATATGGTGCCGTACAAATCGGAATATGGCGTTGCCCATCAGCGTGAAGCATTGGCTTTTTCCGCCGGAAGACTGGGGCTGGATGACAATCCGGAACGCGTTTTACCAACGGCCGGCGTGCAACATGGCATGACGGTCTCGCTGCTGGCGACAGTGCGCCCCGGCGATCTTGTCCTGTGCGAGGAACTCACCTATCCCAACCTGCGCAGCCTTGCCAATTTGTTGCAGTTCCGTCTGCGTGGTGTGGCCATGGACGACGACGGCATCATGCCTGACGCGCTGGAAAACATGTGTCGCACACAAAGCCCGCGTGCGATTTATCTGATGCCGACGCTGCACAACCCGCTGTGCGGCACCATGAGCCAGAAGCGCCGCATCGAAATTGCCGAAATCCTGCGTAAATATGATCTGACATTGATCGAAGACGGCATTTACCACTTCCTTGACCCCGATGCCCCACCCCCGCTGTCTTGCTTTGCACCGGAACGCAGCATTTATCTGGATGGCGTATCAAAAAGCATCGGTGGTGGTTTGCGTGTCGGTTATATCCATGCACCGGGCGAAATGATCGGCAAACTTGCCAGTGCAATCCGGTCCACTTGCTGGATGGTTTCAACCATCAACCTTGAACTTGTCACACGCATGATCATGGATGGCAGCCTTGCCCAGTTCGAGGCATGGCATCGCGAAGAAGCGGCCAAACGTCTGGCGATCGTGCTTGGCACACTCAAGGGTTACGATATCCGTTTCCACCCGACCAACTATCACATCTGGCTGGAACTTCCCGAACATATCGACACCAGTGAACTGGTGATGGATGCGGCCAACAACGGTGTTCTTCTGACCGCGGCACAGCAATTCGCAGTTGGCCACGTGCCAAGGGGTATGCGCCTATGCTTCGGTGCAGAGCGATCCCCCGAAAGATTGCGCCGCGGCGTGCAAATCGTCGACCGACTGCTTCAGAGCAGTGATTTTGGCAATTCTGTCGTCATGTAACGCAAGGTTTTTCTTGTGCATGTTGACCGTGGAATTTTCAGGCGAAGTCACGGTTCTTACTGGCATTTCAATTATTTCCGCACGCAACGCTTGACCGCGTGATTGCGTTGCTTCCAAGATATGTTGCGGGGGCAAGAAGCCCCTGCTTGATACCTTGATCTTGGGCAGCAGAAAGTCAGCAGATGCCAGTTTCCCGCCTTGACGCAGATGATTGCGGTTTCCCGCATTTCCGTATTCGCAGCCCACACAAAGACCAACAGCCGAAAATATTTGATTTTTCATCGCATTACCGCGCGGCAGAGGCTCTTAAATTCGGACTTTCGATGTCCGAACCCGGTTTCAACATTTTTGTTCTTGGCCTTGATCGCGCTGGCCGCATGACGGCGACACTTGATTACCTCAACAAGGCCATGGAAGAACGCGAAGCCCCCGATGATTGGGTCTATCTGAACAATTTTTCGCGCACCAATCGGCCGCGCCCCTATGCCCTTCCGGCTGGTCAGGGCCAAAAACTTTTGGCGGCGATGGAAACGCTGATCACGCATCTGCGCGAAGCTTTCGCCTCAGCCTTCAACGCCCCGGCCCACCTGACCGAGACCCAAACCCAGACCGAAGAAGCGCGTGCGCAGCTTCGCGAAAAGTTCGATGCGTTGCGTGAATACGCCCGTGAACGCGGTCTGGATGTTCAGGAAAACGAAAAAGGCGTGATGATTGTCGCGCTGAACGAGGAAGGCGAACCGGTTTCCCTTGATGAAATTCCCAAGGATCGCCGCAATGAGGCCGAAGACGCGTTTGAGGACGTCGCCGAAGAAGCCCGCAAAACACTGCTTTCCACACGCGACCTCGAAGAACAGATCGCCGATACGCTTGATAGTCTGCGACGCGGGGCAGCAAAGGTTGTTCTGAAACCGCGCATCAAGAAACTGCGCGACAAATTCACAAGCCCTGGCCTCAAGGCATGGTTCGACGCGCTTGAAAAAGACATTCTCGACAATATCGACGCGTTCGAGGAAGCCAGCGACCAACCCGCCATCGAAAGCGGGGATGGCAAGATCCCGGAAACCGTCGATGATCGTTATGCCGTCAACCTGCTGATTGATCATTCGCGCGACAATCACCCCGATGTCGTGCTTGAACCGAGCCCAAGCTACGACAACCTGTTTGGGCAAATTCAGTACCGCCCGATGGGTGGCGGCATGCATCCGCATTTCAGCCTGATCAAGCCGGGCGCCCTTCATCGCGCCAATGGCGGCGTTCTTGTTTTGCGTGCGGAAAGCCTTCTGGAACACGAAGAATGCTGGGGCTTTTTGAAAGCAGCCCTTCGTGACCGTGAAATTCGTATCGAGGAAACCCACAAGGGCGGCCCACCGACCGCAGGTGCACCGGAACCGCGCCCGATCCCGCTTGACCTCAAGGTGGTTATCGTCGGCGCGCCGAAGTTTTATTATACCTTCTTCTCGCTGGATGTGGATTTCAGAAACCACTTCCGGGTCAAGGCAGATATTGATGCCGACATGCCAGCGGCTGGTCGCAACATTTCGATCTATACCGGGCTTCTGCGGGCATCCGCCCTGTCACGCTCCGGCATCCCGGTTGATAATGGTGCGATCCGACAGTTGCTTGGTCAGGCGGCGCGTTGGGCAGGCGAACGTGACAAGCTGACAGCCCAGATTGAACGGGTCGAAGATGTCGCGATTGAGGCCGGCGCACTCAGCAAGGCCGAAGGCCGCGAAACCATCCGTGCCGCCGATGTCCGACGTGCGATCGAGGAACGCCGCCATCGCAACTCACGCCTTGAAGACCGATCCCACGAACGGGTCCAAAGGCGCGAAATCCTGATCGACAGCTTTGGCAGCGTGGTTGGTCAAGTCAACGCACTGACGGTTCTCGATTATGGCGATCATGCATTTGGCCTGCCAGCACGCGTATCGGCACGGTCATATGTCGGTAGCCTCGGCGTTCTAAACATCGAACGCATGGTCGATATGTCTGGCCCATTGCAGCAAAAGTCTGTGATGATCATCGAAGGCTTCCTGAAATCACGCTTTGCGCAGGATTTCCCGCTCTCATTCGCCTGTAACGTTACGTTCGAACAGAACTATGGCGGGATCGAAGGGGACTCTGCGTCGATGGCGGAACTTTGTGCCATCATTTCCGCTGTTTCCAACATCCCGATGCGCCAGAATGTAGGCATTACGGGGTCGATGAACCAGTTTGGCCAGGCACAACCGGTCGGGGGTATTTCCCACAAGATCGAAGGTTTCTATCGCATTTGCGCTGATCAGGGTTTTACCGGTGATCAGGGCGTAATTATTCCCTCGGCCAATGCGGAAAACGTTGTCCTGCGCGAAGAAGTCGTTCAGGCCATTCGCCAGGGCAAGTTCAACATCTGGACGGTGGAACACATCAATGATGCGATTGAGCTTCTGACCGGGATGGCAACAGGTGACCGGACAGATGGTCAATATGCGCCAGACACAGTCTACGGCAAAGCCATGGAACGCCTGCGCAACAATGATCAGATTTTGCGCGAACGCCATGCATATGGTCCGCGCACGGAGATGTAGGAATGGCGAAACCACCCCACGCATATCCAACCCCTGCGACACAGTTTTCGCAGGCGATTGGCTTTGCCGGAATGTGGGGTGGCTTTCCTTTTTCGGGCATCTTTGCTGCGGCACTAATGGCCGCCATGATCTTTAATATCGGTGCAGTGGCACAATCGCTTGCGCCTGAAACAGGACCAACCGGGATCGATATCATCCCGAAAGATTTGCCTGCCCGCGCATCAAGTGTGCGATCAGGCAATCAGCCTCTAAGCCTCCTGCCCGGGACAATTCCAACTGAAACCCGGCTTGAGGAAGAAATCGAAATCCCCTCCTTGGCAGATCAGTATCAACGGACGATCAACGGTAAACCACCAATCCGTTCGGTCCAACCAGTCCGTCAAAGGACACCAAAGCCCACGGAAACTCGGATTACCCCGGCGCCTTCACCAACTTCGCCTGCGACTCAGACCACACAGCCCGCTGTGACCGTGCAACGCACGACGGCATCTGATCTTGTTGAAACAGCAACGCCTGTACCGACAGCCAGCGGTGGTGGTTTCCGAATACAGCTTGGCGCCTTTCGCGACACATTTACCGCTGAAACCTATTGGGCAAGCTTTAGCATCCGCTATCCGGAACTGGCCAAATCGCACGAAAAAAAAATCGTATCCGCCGATCTCGGCAGTCAGGGCATCTACCACCGGCTGCAGCTTGCAGGATTTGAAGACTCCGAGTCTGCGCAAAAACAATGCCGCCAGCTGAAAGCTGACGGCACGGATTGTTTTGCAACTGCGCGCTAGACAAAGGCTCAGTCAGCAGGTGCAAGCAGGACAATCTTGTCAACGATCAGGGTTGTTGCCTCGGTACAGGTTGTCATCAGTGCCAGATGGCCGGTGATGCGCACCTTGTCGCCCGGGCGCAGCCTGCTTGCCTTATTGGCGAGTGCATAAAGTGTCCCGTCTTCGGCACGGAACGTAACGCATTCTTGCCCCTGATCGGTGATTTCACCACCAACCGTAAAGTTCTCTTTTTGCAGGAACGAACACCCTGCCAACGCCAGAGCCACGCCCGCAACAGCGATTTTTCGCGCCAATCCGGCCCCAAAAAGGTACTTCATCCGTCGTGCTCCTTTGCGTGATCGACAGTGCTTCGTCACAAATACGCTTCATGTGCGTTAATGTTCTTGTAACGCCATGAAAGATAGAATGGTTCCACCCCTTTTAAGGGTTTCGGTATCCAATGTCATTGAGAACAAGACGCCCAATGGAAAAGTCGCAGATAGATTTGTTGATAGAGCTTGCTGCTGATTTTCAGCATCAGACGGCAATCAACAATCGCGCGACCGAAGAAACAGACGAAAGCGAACAACGTAGTGCGCTTTCGACATTGGTTGATCTTGCCCGTGACATGCAAACCCGCCTTGATCAGCAGCAAAACCGAATCAGACAGCTTGAACTCATGGTCGAAACTGATGAGTTGACAGGGCTTTATAACCGCCGCGGCTTCATGAAGCGCACGCGGGAGGCAATCTCGCGCGCGTCACGAACCGACGAACGCGGCATTCTGGTCATTGCCGATCTTGATGGTTTCAAACAAATCAATGACATGCACGGGCATGCTGCGGGGGACGCCGTCCTTCGGCACTTTGGCCAGAACCTGCGCACGCACACCCGGTCTGATGATTTTGTTGCCCGCTTTGGCGGCGACGAATTTGCCATCCTGATGACCGGCAGTGATCCTGCCGCAGCGGCAAAACGGATTGTGCAGCTTCAGAACGCGACCGAGCGATTCCCGCTGATATGGCAGGGCAAGGCTCTGTCGATCAGGGCAAGTTTCGGTCACGCATCATTTGGCGCAAAATGCGATATTGCCGATTTGATCCGCGAAGCAGATGAAGCCATGTATGATCAGAAGCACAGCCGCCGCGAGGCAAACGAGCCCCGCAAAGCCGATCATAACGCAGCCTGATATCCGGTAAGACAGGACAGGCTGTCGGTTTCCCTTAACCTTCCTCGTCGATTATATACTCTGCTGCGCGCAGACCGGTCATGAACGCCCCATGGGTTGTACCGGCATAGTCAAAGATTGTGTGTTCACCAGCCAAGATCAATCGATCTGAAATCGGCTCTCCGAGATCGTCAAAATCAGATTTTCGGTTACCCGGACGCGGAAAAGCATATGCGCCAAGTGTGAATGGATCGGTGGCCCAGTGGGTTGCCAGAACATCAATCGGCTCTGTCACGTCATCTTCCCAGACTGTCCGCAGCACATCGAGTGCATCTTCAACCATTTCCGCATCCGTCATACGATCAGCGGTCAGTGCATAATCCCCGACACTCAGCCCTAGCAGGATATTCTCATCTGAAAACGTTCGGTAACTCAGCCAATAGTTCCACCGCCCTTTCGGCTCGGTTGTGATGCCGAAATACTGGGTTTCGATATCCCAGAACGGTTCCTCGAACTTCAGCGCGAGTTTGGTCACACTGCCAAAGCCGAGATTTTCGATGGAATCGCGATAGCTGCCGGGAAGTTCGGGCGTAAACTGGATATTGTTGGCTTTCAGAACACCGAGTGGAACCGAACAAATGCAATAGTCAGCCTCGAAAGTTCCCTGATCGGTGGTGATCACCACTCCCTCATCGGCACTGTAATCAATTGCCGAAACCACATGGGAAAGCTTGATATCAAGCCCCTCTTTCAGAGGATTTAAAATCTCGTCATAGCCGGATGTGACGACGACATCCGCACCGTCAAATGCCTCATCCCAGTTAAATAGGGGCGCTGACAATTTTTCGATCGCCCCACCCTTTGAAAATTCGGTAAAGGCAGAAAACGCCCACATGATCCCCGGATCATCAAGATACGCCGGACGATAGTCCTTGATCGCCTGCAAAAGACTGCGCGGGTCATTGACCTCATAGGTGCCGTCGATGTGTTCAAGAACCCCTTCCCAGGCATCGACAATTCTCTCGACCTCATCCTCATCATATTCATAGCCGTTGATGTCAAAGAACACTGCGTTCTCATCGTCGGTGACGGCATATTGGGCATTAACCGCATCGGCGAGTTGCTTGGTCGGGTTGTCCGACGACGGACCGTGGATCCATCCAGCACCGACTTCAAACGGTGCGCCCATAGACCAGTCTGTTAGAAGACGACCACCGGTATGGTCCTTTGCCTCAAGCACGGTCACTGTGGCCCCGTGTTTACGCAACAAATTCGCCGCACCGAGCCCGGCAATACCTGCACCGACCACAACCACAGAAACATTTTCCAGCGCATGGGCGCTTTTGACGGCAAATTTTGATGCAAAGGCGACAGCCCCGCTTGCCATCAGGACAGACTTCATAAATCGGCGGCGGTTGATGTTTCGGCTTAACACAGCGACCTCACTAAGCTGATGATGCAGTTTCCCGGACAGAAGGTGGAAGGCGCAGAAAACTGTCCAATTCAGAGTTGATAGAACAATCGAAAAAACATCAAGCCTCAATGTCTCCGACGGCATTCCGGTGAAAGTCAGTGTCGCTCGACTGTCGCTTAGAATTGATCGACACTCAGCCCCTTGCGACGTGTCAGAAATCGATCTTTTGAAGCCGGAATGTTTTTTTGCCATATCAAGTGCAAATCCTTCATATCCTTTGTAAGATCGCTATTTATGAGAGACAGGCAAAGCTGCGGCTTAGAAAAACAAACAGGCGGCTTACGATGACGGGTCGAAAATGACAGACAGCACCGGCCACTCGGCGGAAACGAATGACCAAGACCTTCTGGCAGCCATGGCATTCTGCTGGGCTGACATGCTTCTTGAGGTCGATGAGAACGGCTATATTCTGTTTGTCGCAGGCGCGACCGAGAGCCTTCTGGGATGCACGCCTGACCGCCTGATCGGCGAAGCCTTCGAGAAAATTGTTGTTAAGTCTGAACGTCCTTTGCTGCGCGCCTATCTTCACGGCGGCACTGGGCTGAAACGCCTTGAAGAGCTTGATCTTGATTTCCAGCTTTGCGAGTCCGATGGCAAACCGGTTCAGGAAGCTGTGCCGCTCTCACTCAGCGGCTACATGATCGCCGACCCTTCAAGCCGCTATTACATCGCAGCCCGCCACCGCGCCATTCGTCCTCGGGCCAGATCGGGCATTGACCGTATCATTTTGCAGAATGCCGTCATTCGCCAGAACATGAACGCCGAAACCAGCCAGACCGGTTCGGTTGGTGATCTTTCAAGCATGAACTACCATAACGAAGCCTTGGTCGTGCTCGAAAACCTGGCTGCTTCGCGCTCACAGGCGGAAACGGCCGCAACCAATGAATTGGCCCGTCTGATCGGAATTGGCGCCAAGCAATTCAATGCCAGTGTGGTTAAGGATCAGGAACAGTCACGACGACCGCACAAAATTCATCCGGTTGACGAACCGATGATCGAACTCGAACGCCGTATCGTGGCCTATGCCAGTGCGCTCCGCGCTGACCTTGAGGAAATTGATAAAACCACCTCGGCCGAGAATCTCAGCGGATTGATGTCGTTGACCAACACCTCGGGCGTTAACGGCAAAAATACCAAAAAGTCCAAAACAGCGGAACTGTTTGGCAATGACTATGAAAGTGCTCGGAACATCCATCATTTCGATACCGAGAATGCCGAAAGTGACCGGGACACCAACCTGACACGGGCGGTTGCCTATGCGCTCAACCGGATGCAGCGCAAGGCACAGAATGACGTCACCGCCGCCCGCCTTTCGGCAAGCCTGCCGCACCTGATCAACGAAACATTGAAGTCGGTGCGTGCCTTCCGCGAGATTGTGGAAAATGGGTCCTTTGCCGTTGCATTGCAGCCGATTGTCCATCTTGGCAATCGGGAAATGCATCATTTCGAAGCATTGGCGCGCTTTAACATCGGCGACAGCACGTTGGCTGTTGACCAGATCATTCATTTCGCCGAAGGAACCGGACTGATTACCGAGTTTGATTTGGCAATGTGCAGCAAGGTTCTTGATCACCTGCGCGACAATCCTGACAGCATCCCCTACCCGGTTGCCGTCAATCTTTCCGGCCACTCGCTTGAACAGGCCGGTTTCATGCCGGCCCTGATCGAACTGCTTGGCGACTATGACATCCCTTCGGAACAAGTCCTTTTCGAAGTTACCGAAACGTCACGTATTCGTGGATTGACCGATGTGAATAACGGGTTGCAGATGCTGCGCGCCCGTGGTCATGCCATCTGTCTTGATGACTTTGGTGCCGGGGCAGCCAACTTCGAATATTTGAGTGCGCTTGATGTCGACATTATCAAGTTTGATGGCGGGGCGATGAGAACTGCGCTTGCCAATCCCAAAGGGCGCGCATTTCTTAAGGCGACCGCCCTGCTTTGTCGTGACCTTGGTATTCATACAATCGCCGAAATGATCCACGATCAGGCCAGTTACGAACTGGTATGTGATCTGGGTATCGACTATGGTCAAGGCTATCATCTTGGGCCGCCAATCACGATTGGCAGCGAAGACGATTATCACAAGACCAATCTCGCCAGCTCAAATAGTAGTGCCGACACCGACGATCAGAACGCGTCGACCACAACAGGAGGACGCGCATGACTTCCCGTCATCCGGTGGATCCGCAAAACCAGAATACAAACTTTGCAGACGATCTGACAAACTACGATGCCGACGTGTTTACCCTTGACCCCAAAGTCATGGCCGAGGCCGAGGCCCCCGTCATTGTGATGGACGCAAAGGGTGTGCCGCTATTTGCCAACAAAAATGCTGTCGGTTTTGCCAATGGCATTCGTGACGGCCTGTTCCCAGAAATCTATCAACTGATCCGACGCGCCCTGACCACACCAGGCGGCGTGGTTGAACTGATGACCTTTGAAGTCCAGCGCGGTACGGCGACACTGGAGTTGACCGCCCTTCCGACCACAAAGAACGAGGTCATGATCCTGCCGCGTGATGTCAGCATGGACCGGAACTTGCGTGAAGCCCTGATCGACTCACGCCAGCGCTATCGCGATATTGTGGAAGTTTCATCCGCCTTTGCCTGGGAAACGGATGAAACGGGCAAATTCATCTTTGTCTCCCCGCGCGGGGCACTTGGATACCGTGCAGATGACATTGTCGGACGGTTCCCGGGGAAATTCCTGCTTGATACTGCCGATCAGGACAGCGAACACGTATTTCGCAGCCAGAAGGCCGTGCGTGATGTCCCGGTTTGGTTCCGGCGTTCGAACGGACGCGATGCGTGCCTGTCTGTTTCATCGACGCCCGTCTATTCGCGCGAAGGGGTCTGGATCGGCACACGTGGTCTTGCCCACGACATTACCGAACAGCGCCGCCGCGAAAGCGAAGTCGCAACCGCCCGAAATCGTGACCGCCTGATGACCTATATCGTGCGCACCATGCGTGATGAAATTGATCCGCTTATGGTGCTGAAGGGCGCATCCGAAGCCAGCACGCGTGCATTGGCCTGTTCCCATTGCGTTATTTTCAAACGCAATGATGAAACCGGCGACCTTGAACTGGCGGCCGGCGATGCAGACAAGACGGCCAACGAGATCGCCCACCAGGCGCTTCATCAGATGCAGAAAACGAATGAAACGTTTGATGCCCATGTCGGGAATTACCGGCTCATTGGTCTTAGCTGCCATTATCATCAGCGCAATAATGGCGCTGTGATCTTTATGTTTGATGCTGATCACCCGGAACCAACCGACGGCGAACGTGCCATCATGACCGAGGTTGCCGATCAGGTCGGTATCGCCATTGAACAGGCCATCCAGCATGAACGCATTCTGACGCTTTCGCGTACCGATGGCATGACCGGTCTTCTGAACCGTCGCGCGTTCTTTGAGGAACTTAAACGTCGTCACAGTCGCCTGCGCCGTGAAAATGCGCCTGCGGCATTGATGTATGTCGATATGGACAACTTCAAACTGGTCAATGATATCCATGGCCATCAGGCTGGCGACGACGCCATTCTTACGCTAACGCAAGTGTTACTTGATAATGTGCGCCCATCTGATCTTGTAGCCCGCCTTGGTGGCGACGAATTTGTTCTGTGGTTGGAAGGTGCTGATATTCCTGCCGCGTCGGCACGCGCCAAGACCCTGATGAAGGAAAGTGCCGTTCTTGGAAAATATTCCGGGGATGCCGAACATCCGCTGGGCATTTCCGTAGGTATTGCGGTTCACGAACCTGATTCAAAAGAAACGCTTGAACAACTTGTGCAACGCGCAGATCAGACCATGTATCAGGTCAAGAAACTTGGCAAAGGCCGTTTTGGTATCGCTGCCGCGCCCGGGTCAAAAGACCCGGCAAAAATCGAAGTTTAGGAGGAATGCCCGATGAAGGGATTTTTGCAGCGGGTATTTACCAAGCGAAGCGAAACGCCAATCACCTATGACGAAGCCAAGGAAATGGCGGCAAGCCCGGATGCAGATGTTCGCGGCAAACTGGCACAGCGCCATGATACCCGCCCTGAAATCCTGTATTTCCTTGCCACTGACCACGATTCTTCCGTACGTCGTCACATTGCTGCCAACCAGGCAACGCCGGTTCAGGCCGATGTCCTTCTGACCGATGACAGCGATGACAGTGTCCGTGGCAGTCTGGCGGAAAAAATCGCGCATCTTTCCGCCGGTCTGACCGCCCATGAGACAGACAAACTGCGCCGCATGACTTACGAGGCGCTCGACAAGCTTGTCCGTGACCAGGCTGTTCACGTCCGCCAAGTGATCTCTGAAACACTCAAAGACATTGCCGACGCACCTCAGCCAATCATTCAGCAGCTTGCGCGCGACGCCGAAAGTGTCGTTTCTGGCCCGGTCTTGCAATATTCGCCGGTCCTGACCGAGGAAGACCTGCTTGAAATCATTGAAGGCAGCTCTGGTCGTGGTGCGCTCAGCTTTGTGTCGCGTCGCAGAAACGTTGGTGAAAAGCTTGCCGATGCCATTGCCGCAAGCAGTGACAAGGATGCGATTTCCCATCTGCTTGGCAACAAGTCTGCACAGATCCGCGAAGAAACGCTTGATCAACTGATTGATCGCGCACCGGATTACCCGGAGTGGCACGAACCGCTTGTCAAACGCCCAACCCTGACACCGACTGCGGCCGGAAAACTGGCGCGCTTTGTCGCCGAAAACCTGATCAGCGTGCTGGAACGCCGCAAAGACCTCAAGAAAGACCAGCTTGATGCGGTCCGCGAAGTCGTTCAGCGCCGTATCGCATCTGGCGAATTCGAGAAGCGCGACGACGTTGCGACCGATGCGAAAAAGATCAAAGCCGACAAGGAAAAAGCCAAGCCGTCCGACAAGGCAGAACCGAAGTCTGACAAAAAAGGCGTGGTTGCAGAAGACGGTGACGAAGAGGAAGGCGAACCTGCCTTTGAAAAGGCACTGGCCATGCATGCCAAGAAAAAGCTGACCGATCAGGAAGTGGCAAAGGCACTGGCCGCAAACGATGTCAAATTCGCCCGCGCATCGCTGGCAGTTCTGGCCGGAATCTCGCCCGACGCCGTGTCAAAGGTGCTGAACACCCATTCGGCAAAGGGTGTTGTGTCGCTTGCATGGAAGGCTGGCCTTCCAGCCGATCTTGCTGTGAAAATTCAGGTCAAGCTCGGCCATGTTCCGCCGAGCCAAACACTAAATCCCCGCAGCGGAAATCAGTATCCCCTAAGCGAGGATGACATGAATTGGCAACTTGAATTCTTTACCGGCATGGCGACCAGCGGCGCACGCTAAGGTGCACCGCTATCGGTCATTCCAACTGCTGGACCTATTTCAGGTTCGCCGGGCGTTCCATGCTGATGTGGGCTATACCATCTTCGTCATATTCATCGCCGAATTGCACGAAGCCGAGGCTTTCATAAAAACCTCGTAGATATAGCTGCCCGTTCAGATAGATCGGTTTGCCTTCAAACTGCTTTTCACAAACCTCAATCGCACGACGCATCACTTCGCGGCCAATGCCCTGCCCGCGCAAACGATCGCTGGTGACAACGCGGCCAATCGCAGGACGGTCACCTTGTTCTGCATGGTCGGGATCAATGCCCGGTGCAACGATACGGGCCGCAGCCAGAACATCGTCACCTTCATAGGCAACGATGTGCCTGCATCGCGGGTCAAGCCCGTCTATGTCGGGAAATATGCAGGTCTGCTCGATAATGAAAATCTGCTGGCGGAGCTTCAAAAGGCTGTGCACGTGGCGCGCGGACAGATCATCAAAATCACAATCCAGCCAAGTCAGATTAGGTGGGGTTGGCGACATTCAGGGAACTTTCATCGTGTGGGGCGCTTTAAAACCCGGTGTCAGGTACCGGATTTTTCAATGTGATAGATAAAAACATCTTCGTCCTGTTCAGACGAAATCAGGCGATTGCCGGTCATCTCGCAAAAGGCTTTCATATCGGCGACAGAACCGGGATCCGTCGCAAGGACTTGCAGAATCCCGCCATCCTTGACGTCACGCAGTGCTTTTTTTGCCTTCAGAACGGGCATCGGGCACATCAGTCCGCGCGCGTCAAGAATTGCATCATGGGGACCACTTGAAGATGTCGACATAAGAAACCTTATAAAAAATACGAAACCGGTCCGATATTGCGGCAATTGGCGATTGTTGCATTTGCACAATATGTTAGACTGAACCACAACAATCAATCAAACGCTGTTAGCCCGCCCGCGATGCAAATCTATCTCCCGATTGCCGAGATATCGGTAAATATATTTCTGATCTTGGGACTGGGCGGCGGGGTCGGCTTCTTGTCGGGTCTTTTTGGCGTTGGCGGCGGCTTTCTGATTACGCCGCTTTTGATTTTCTATGGTATTCCCCCGGCTGTATCCGTGGCAACTGCTGCGAACCAGATCGTCGCATCTTCTGTATCGGGTGTGTTCGCCCATTGGAAGCGCGGTAATGTCGACCTTAAAATGGGTCTGGTTCTTCTGGCAGGCGGTATTGTCGGGTCGACCGTCGGTGTCTGGGTGTTTGCCTGGTTGCGGTCACTTGGTCAGATCGATCTTGTCATTTCGCTCTGCTACGTGATCTTCCTTGGTATCATTGGCGGCATGATGCTATTTGAGGCCACGCGCGCCATTTTCCGTACCCGGCGTCGCGGCGGCCAAATCCGCAGATCCAAGAAACATCAACACAGCTTTATCCACGGCCTGCCCTTGAAGATGCGGTTTTATCGCTCCGGGCTTTATATCAGTGCCCTGTTGCCACTTGCCGTTGGCTTCTTTGTTGGCATGCTGACCGCATTGATGGGTGTTGGTGGTGGCTTTGTGATGGTGCCGGCCATGATCTATCTGTTGGGCATGCCGACCGGTGTTGTCATTGGCACATCGCTGTTTCAGATCATCTTTGTCACGGCCAACGTTACCTTCCTGCAATCGGTGCAAACCCAGACGGTTGATGTTGCACTTGCCATCCTGTTGCTGATTGGCGGCGTAATCGGCGCACAGTTTGGTGCGCAGTTTGGTTCCCGCCTCAAGGCGGAACATCTTCGTGCCCTGCTCGGCCTTTTGGTTTTGTCGGTCTGCCTGAAGCTTCTGTTTGATCTGGTGATTACACCAAGCGACCTTTATTCCGTTATGCCGGGGGATCTGTGATGACAGTACCCTCAGCCATTCGGGTCGCATTTATGATTACCTTGGCGCTGCCGTTCCTGACCATCGGGGCTGGCCCCAAAAAGGCATCGGCTGATCCGCTGGTTGTGGATTTATCCAACCATCTTGTCGCCATCACCACCGGCTTTACCGGCACCAATGTTTTGTTGTTTGGCGCGGTAGAGGAAGAAGGTGACGTCGTTGTTACCGTTCGCGGCCCAGACCAAGACATGGTGGTCCGAAAAAAAGAGCGTAAAGTTGGCATTTGGGTCAACAGCGAAAGCGCGCGCTATAAGAACGTGCCAGCCTATTATGCCAGCGCATCAAACCGCCCCATGGACATCATCGCATCCCCGGAAGTCTTGCTCGATTACCGCATTGGACTTCAAAATCAGCGCTTTATAGGCGAAAGCAAGCTGAGCGATGATGATCAGAAAGTCTATCGCGAGGCGCTGGTTCGCAATATGCAAGGTGCGGGTCTGTTTGGGGAACGCCCGGCCAAAATCAGTTTTCTGTCCAATCAGCTGTTTCGAACGGATATCCATTTTCCGGCCAATACCCCGACGGGAACCTACACCATCAATGTGTATCTGATCCGGGATGGCCGTGTTGCCAGCGTCAAAACCACGCCACTGGTTGTTTCAAAAACCGGCATCAGTGCCGAGGTTTATGAATTCGCCCATCGTTACTCGGCTCTTTACGGCATTATTGCCGTGATCATTGCCGTGGTTGCGGGCTGGATTGCCAGTGTCGTATTCCGCAAACGCTAACAGTGTGCGGGCCTGCTCACCCTCAAAACGCGCATTCCAGGTCCTTGCGACTTCGCAGCCGCAGCATTACCTCAATCAATAACGCAACGCATAAATCTTTGTCGCTATTACCAAAAATCACTTGGAAACCGGCATTGAGTTGCGGCACAATTTGACTGTCCGCTCGTAACAACAGTCCCACATCTGTTCAGTGCCGCAGCGGTAGAGTGCAACTGTTCAGAGAACCCATATGCCTTCTTTTGATGCCGATCAGGAACTTCGCGCGACTTCGAACAGGACATTTCTTGTTGTCGTGGATGACAGCGACGAGATGACCAAGGCATTGCGCTATGCCTGCCGTCGCGCACAACATACCGGCGGTCGTGTCGCCCTTCTGAGCGTCATTGAACCTGCCGAGTTCCAGCACTGGATGGCGGTTGGCGATCTGATGAAGGAAGAAGCCCGTGACGAGGCCGAATCCCGTGTGAACGAACTTGCGGCGTATGTCCATGAACAGACCGGCAGCATGCCGCTTCTGTTCATCCGCGAAGGACGCCTCAAGGACGAATTGCTGAACCTTCTTGACGAAGAAGAACAGATTTCCATTCTGGTCCTTGCCGCAGGCACAACAAGTGAAGGCCCCGGCCCGCTGATCACGGCATTGACCAAAAGTGACACCGTCGGTCAATTGCGCCTGCCATTGACCATTGTGCCAGCCGCCCTTTCCGAAGCCGACATTGACGCGTTGAGCTAACCTCAACCCGCGTCGTTGGCGTCCTAGCTTTTGACAGGACCGCGTCCGAAAATCCGGCGCAACAACGCGCCCCAAAGCGCAAAACTGCCTGCCGGCTTTGATGCGTTATCAATCCCGGTTGTGTAAAGCACACGGATCAGCGCATCGCGTACTTCGCCGGCGGGCTCCGGCGTGAAGTCGAGTGTCAGGACAAGCTGTTTCTGATCATTCACAAAGACCCGCGCCAGTTTGGCTTCCAAGGGCGGCAGTTCTTCAGCATCGAGCTTGATCAATGCCCCCTTCTGGAACCTGTCGCGATCAATATCCGTTGCAGGGCACATCGCGCGTGCGCCGCCCAATGACATATCGGTGATCGTCATATCAAGCGGCTCATCGTCACTTTTCGTCGCGATCTTTGCCCGCAAGCTGGTCGGGAACCGTTCCTGTTGGCGCTGCACCGGGCTTTCAAAGCAAATCAAAATCGCAACAAGCAATGTCAGCGAATTGATCGCGGCCCATAATCCGCCAACGAGCAAAAAGTCGGCGTTATCGATGATCCGGATGTCGGTGTTGATGTTGTAAAAGAACCCGCCAATCGTCAAAACGAACAGCACGCCAAGAATGATTGCCTCAGTCCTGGAGTTCCCAACCCCGGACTGGGATCCCTTGGGCGTAACCTTGAACGGGCGCCCGAATGGCCGGATCAAAGATGACACAACAATTGGAAACAGCCTGAGGGATACCAGCACTGCGGGCCCTTCATTGACGATAGGATAGGCTTGCCTGCCATTGTGCCACATCGCCGTTGCCCAGCCGCCGATCAAAACCGGTAATTGCCAATAGAAAATTTCCCAACTTCGGGCATTTTCAAGCGGTTGCAGGCCAAACCAGAAATAAAAGATCGGGATCATGATCACCAGCAAGCGCGCCGGGATATGAAACACCCAATAGATCGGAAACAGCAAGATCCGCTGCCAAAGCGAAAGCCCCGGCCCCAACGGCCCCGCCTTTAAAAACAATGTTTGAATACCGCCCTGACACCAACGTTCGCGCTGGGTGTGGAACGCAAGAAGGCTTTCAGCCGCAAGACCGATCGACAGTTTTTCATTGAGGTAACGGGTGCGATAGCCTTCGCGCAGCATCTCAAGCGATGTCAGGATATCTTCGGTGATGGATGCGGTCGGCACACCACCGATGGCATCAAGCGCCTTGCGCCGCATGACCATGCAAGATCCACAACAAAACATTGAGTCCCATGCATCAACGGACGGCGCAATATGATCAAAGAACAGCCGTTGCTCATCCGGCCACCGATCGGCAATCCAAAGATTGCGCTGCATCGGGTCCTTGTTGAAGAAATGCTGTGGCGTCTGGACGATACCAATTGTCGGGTCTTCGAAAAATCCGACCACGCGTTTCAGAAAATGGCGATAGGCCACGAAATCTGCGTCAAAAATGCAGACAAGGTCACCACTGGAATGTGCCAGCCCGTTATTAACATTACCGGCCTTGGCATGGGTTCCGTCCTTGCGCGTAAGGTACTTGGCCCCCTTTTCCTTGCAGAAATCACGCAACCAGTCCCGCTTGCCGTCATCAAGCACCCAAACGGTTTTGTTCGGGTAATCAATCGCCAATGCGCCAACAATGCTGCGTTCAAGCACATCAAGCGGTTCGTTGTAACTTGGAATGAAGACATCGACGCTTGGCCAGCTTTCGACTGGTCGGGCGGACAGTCTGGCATAGGCCTGATCGGCTTCGGCACTGCGATCAACGATTTTGCAGTGAATAAGCGACTGACGCAGCATGTCACACAGAAACACGATTTCGATCGCAAACAGGAAAACAATCCACCAGCCCTGAAACGTGGTGAGATCGGCTGGCAAAACTGTTTCGGTGATCCGCCACGGCAAATACCGCGCAATCAGCGCGATCAGGAAAAAGACAACCAGCCAACGCGCCCATAACCGGTCACGACGCAGAAAGGGTGACGCCAGCATCATGACACCGACAACAAGTGCCAGCGGTGCGAATTGCGCCATCGCGTTCATTATGACGGGTCGCTCTCGCCAAACCAGCTATGAAGTCGGCTTGGAATGCTGACTTCGGCACGACGACCAACATTACAGAAGGTCTCAGGACGATCTTCAAAGCCGGAATCGGGAATATTGACGACCAGAAGAACTTCATCCTTCTTAAGCAACGGCGGCAAGGCTGCATATTCAAGTTCCGGCGATACCGCACGGGTGCCGATCACGCCGCTGATGATCCCTTCAAACGTTTCGGGTGATCCTTGCAGGCGAACAGAAACAACCGCCCCGATTTCCATCCGATCAGACAGGCTTTCATCCACCGGAACTTCGATGCGAATGTCCGAACAATCCAGAATTTTTGCCAAGTCATTGTTTTTGGTAACCGTCGCAAGTTCGGTCGCCATTCGCCGCCATATCAGCCCGTCAATCGGGCTGCGCACCAGCATGGATTCGCGACGCCCCGCACGCGCACTTTCATCTCGGAGCTGCTTTTCAAGTGATGCCATGCGCCCGTTGGTTTCGGTCAGTTGCACATTCAAATCGGCAATCGCAAGAACGACTTCGTCAAGACGCTGCTGGGAATATGGCACATCATTTTGCCCGTCCCCGACAAAGACACCTTTTTCAAGCGCCCCGGACTCCTTGCGGTAACGTTCTTCATCTGCGCGTGCGCGCTCGACCTCTTGCTGTGCCTGTTCAAGCAGGCTTTCGGCCTCTTCCACACGCGCCTTGGCAACATGGCCATCCGCCAACAGGGTTTTCTGCCGTGCAAGGCTCAGATCACGTTCCTTAACTACCGACATCCAGCCTTTCTGGCGGGCTGCTGCCTCAAGCATTTTGTAATGCAGGCTTTCCATTGAGCCGGTCACCATTTCACGGACGCGCTCGCCCAGTTCGCGGCGCAGGCCATTCAGGGTCGACAGCTTTTCGACCAACGCCGTTTTTCGTGACCGCAGCAGTTGGTATTCACCATCAAGCTGGGCAAGCAGCGCCTGGGGTTCGGTGTCATCGGTTATTCTTGTCACAATCGACCCGGCCGAAACGGGCTCTCCGACATCCGGGATTGCGCGAACAAGCTGACCACTGATTGGGGCCTGAATGGTCACCAATTTAGCATTCACAACGCCGTTCGGGCGAATATCAGAAACGGTAAGTGGTGCGAGTTGCCAGATCGCAATAACGACAATAGCCAAGGCGACAGTGAGACGGACGATCTGCCCCTTGGAAAAACGCAAGGCCATAAAACTACCTCAACCGGGTCTGGCATCACTGCCATATACAAACATCACCTTAGAATTTGTGAGTCGATTGGGTAGTTTCAAGGTTATCTATCGGAAATTAAATCACTTTATCGGCTGGCATTGCGATTGATCGGTCAAGAAACTGCATATAGGCATCAAAGGATGATTTCTGGCCAAACAGAATGTGCGACCGGCTCTTGATGGCGTGCGAAACGACCGAGCGACGGCGTTTATCGGTAGCAAGCGTCAGGGCCGTGTCGACGAAGTCGGCCGAATGATAGGCAACGCAATCAAAGACCGATATCTGGCGATAACAGGTATGGCTGCGCCGGGACCGCGCAGCATTCCCGGGCAAGGTAACAAGCGGAACACCAAGCCCCAGACAATCAAAGGCAAGCATCGCATCATTCCATGCCGGACTTTCAAGCACGACATCCACAGCACATAAAAGCGACAACAAATCGGACCGGTTGCGCACATTCACAAACCGCATCCGGCCGGCAACATCCGCGTGATTAATGGCAAAGCGGCGTCCCCATGCTGCATCCCAGCTATCGCGTTCTGGCGCAATCAGCAAAAGCTCTGCGGTTTCATCCAGCCGCAAGATTTCGGCAATCAGCGGATCAAATTCGGCCGTCAGGACATCAAGCGGCTGCGGGCACAAATAGGTGTTGCGGTCCTGCGCCAACCGCCAGCGCCGCTGCAACTCCGTTGTCGACATCTCGACAGGTTCGGGCGGGGTGGCATTCACAAACAGACCCGGAAGGCGAACCAGCGTCTCGCTGAAGCGCTTTTCACCGCCGGCTGTTTCCCAATCCTCTGCGATCAAATGGTAATCAATGTTTGAAAGACCACTGGTCGCGGCAATCCCGCCACCTGAAATCTGAAGCGGCGCCAAACGCCAGCTTGCCAGCAACATCGTATAGGCATCCGCCTGCGGATCGACATAATGCAGAACATCAAGACCAAGACCGGCAATCACCCGTGCCGAATGCAACGGATCAAGCGGCAATGGCACGACAAGATCGGCATGTTCGTCAATGCGGGCGGTAATGTCGTCTTCGCCCGTCGGCGGACGGATGATTGTCACATCAAACCGGTCGCGATCAATTGCCTCGGCAAGGCCTTCGATCCAACGCCCCACGCCATTGTCACACATATTGGCCGAAACGATGCCGATCCGGATTTTCCCACCGAGCCGCGTGGCAGATGCACTGACTTCCGGCACATCATAACCGGACACGAGACGTTCCCAGTAATGGCCAACCGCGCGTAACTGTTTGTCACCTTCCGGGCGCAATGCGGCGCGCCACACCGGCGGAAAGCGGGTCAGAACAATGGGATCGATCCGGTCAGAACCGACAAATTCAAGATCCGGCTCAAGCGCGTCTTCATCAAGCGTATCATCAAGAAGATCACGCACAACTTCATCATTCTGGGCCGCAAGATCGGTCGGCACAGGGGCAAACAACAAACGGCGTGCTGTGCGGAACAGCGCGGTATTCTCGCCCGCGGCAATTTTGCGATCTATCCCGCTTTGCAGGACCGATTGTGCAGAGCCAGTGTCGCCTTCTTCGGCCAGTTCGACGGCAAGACGGAAAACCGCGTCATCACCGCCACCGGCCCCGATGGCTGCGCCAAACTGCTCAACAGCCTCGCCATGACGGCCAACGAGACTGAGCGCCTCGCCCATCATCAGCAATAATTGCGGATCTTCCGGACTGTGGGTCAATAGCGGCTCAAGCGCACCAATCGCCTCCAGCCCCTGCCCGACGCGCAAATTAAGCAACGCAAGCGTCCTGCGGGCCTTGGCGTCATCCGGATCAAGGGCCAGAACCTGCCGAAGGCAATGTTGCGCACCGGCAAACTGACCCAGTTGGAAAAGTGCATCGCCATAGGCGGTCAATGCGCGCGGATGACCGGGTTCAAGCGATAGCGCACGACGCAACGGTTCGCTTGCGGAAACTGTGCGCCCCTGATCCAGGCGGATTTGGCCGATCAGAACCAATGCATTGACGATGTCGTCACGCATCTTAAGCGCGGTCAAACAAGACGTCTCAGCGCCTTCGATATCGCCCATTGCATATTGGCAGGCGGCATAATTGGCATGAATTTCGGCGACATCCGGGGCCAGTTCGAGCGCGCGTTCATAATTTTCCCGCGCATCTTCAAGTTCATCAAGCTGGCGATAGGTATTGGCGATATTGCAATAAAGAGCCGGGGCATCCGGGCACAGACGAATGGCCCGCTTGAACGCACCAACTGCGTCGCGCAATTTGCCGATGGCCTTAAGGGCCTGCGCGTGGTCATGCTGAATTTCTGCACTATTGGCATCGGCAATGGCGGCGCGCCCCATACGCTCTGCTGCCAGGGACTGATTACCGTGGCGCATCGCAACGAGACCGGCCAGATGCATTGCCTCTGCGGCCTGTGGGAATGATCGGATCATTCGCTGACAGGATTCTTCTGCCTCTGCGTATCGACCTGCCTCATACAGGTTCAATGCAGAACGGTAGATGTCGGCAAAATCAGACAAGGAATACCTATTACCCAAGAGAAAGCAGATTTCGTCCCACCATAATGTCCAACCGTTAACAAACCACGTCCTTGATGGAATTTTTCAAAACAATTCATGGCGGCGAAGTCATCGCTGTTCTAATCGGTTGTAAGAACACCTTTTTCTGAGAAATCAGGAAAACTTCCCCACATACAGCATTGAAAAATAAAGAAACCCTCCGGAATTTCCTCCGGAGGGTTTCAGCACAAAATATCAAATGTCGATCGTCGGGCGTACTCAACCAGCATGGCTGTAGTATCGACCAAACCGGTTTGCCAGAAAATCTTCCAGCCTGACTTCTTCTTGTCGGACGTAACCGGTTGCCGGCAATTTACCGGTCAGAACCATATCCATCACAGCACACAATCCGGCCGAGGTTGTAATCTGGATCGCAGACCAGTCCATATCGCCAACGCGCGTGCCATGGACCTTGCGAATGAAGCTCTCTTCACAAAGCTCGCCGCGCCGCGTGCCGACAGCATCGGCAAAGATAACGATCACGTCCTGTTTGGTGACTGGCAGGGCATTTTCGAAGATTTGCTTCATCATCTCCGGGCGTTCGCCAAGTCTGAGGTCCTCGATCAGGATTTTAAGAATTTCCTGATGCCCCGGATACCGCACCGTCTTGTAGTCAAGGTTATCAACCTTGCCTTCAAGCATGTCACACAGCGCGCCCACGCCACCCGATGTGTTGAAGGCCTCATACTCCGTACCGTCGATGGTAAAGCGCTCATAGCCTTCGAGGGGCAGCACTTCGACCCGTTTGCCATTCAGGATCGCTTCGCACGGGTTCAGATACTCGTTGATCAGCCCGTCGGTCGACCAGGTCAGGTTATATTTCAAACGGTTGGTCGGATTTTGCGGCAAAGCCCCGACGCGCAAACGAAGCTTGTTTACGTGATCAAATCGCTTGAACAAATCATGAGCCGCGATGGAAATAAATCCCGGCGCCAGACCACATTGCGGCACAAAGGCGCATTGCGCACCCTTGGAAATTTCGCGAATGGCGCGGGTGGTTTCAACATCTTCGGTAACGTCAAAATAGGATGCCCCAACCGCGCGTGCGACACGGGCAATCGCCACGTTCAAAAAGAACGGGCATGTCGACAGGATCGCATCATGCCCTTTGGCAACGTCGGTGAGTGCGGCCTCATCTGTGACATCAACTTTTACCAGGGTGGCTGCGTTGTCTTCGGCACAGATTTCCAGCATTTCGCCACTGGCATCGGCCAGCGTCACCGCATAATCGCCACTTTCATTAAGCATCACCGCAGCAATACGACCAATTTTCCCGGCGCCGAGGATCAAAATCTTTTTCATTTTCTCTAACTCCCGAACGAGCAGACACCTTCACCGTCGATGTCGTACCTGCCCTGATCATGTTTTGTTTTTGCCCAATTATGTTCCGCCGCTGGACGAACGCTTTCAACCCGGCAATACTGTCAAAACACAATAAACCCCCGTCATTTTAATGGGTAAAACCGATGAAACGTCAGATTGATGAAGTTGACCGCCAACTGATCGCACGCCTGCAGGAAAATGCCCGCATTCCTACCGCTGCTCTTGCGCGTGAAGTCGGCCTGTCACGCAGTGCCGTTCAGGAAAGGTTGGAGCGCCTTGAAAAGGCAGAAGTTATCAAGGGTTACACCGTTCAGCTTGGCGATGTGGCAAAGCCCGTCTTGCTGGCAGAAGTCCTGATACAGCTTGAACAAAAGCAGTCGGCGGGCGTGGTTGGCGCGCTTCAGAAAGTCCCGCACTGCATTCGATGCCTTGCGGTTTCAGGCGAATATGACCTTATTGCCGAGGTCGCCGCAAACACGCCCGAGGAACTTGATGGCGTGCTTGACCGGATCGGGGAAATGTCAGGGATAAAACGCACATCAAGCTCAATCATCCTTTCAACAAAGTTCGATCGCCGCTAAGATCGGCGCGGGGTTGGGGAAAACCTCTTTTCTGGAAGAAAACCGATTGAAATCAAAACGCAGATATTCAGTCCTTTCTGTACTGCTTGCCGGTTTTATCGCCACCAGTGTCTTTGGCGTCGGACTATCCCTTTATGTCGGTCTTGGAACAGCCTATGAAAACACCCGCAATCTGTGGGTGATGCTGGCTGATGTTGACCTGACATCAGTGCAGCGCACCATGCACGAACGCATGGACGAGGTCGAACAACGTTCTGACTGGGTCGCAGAACAGGTTGCCAGTGGCGCACTTGATCCAAGTTTTCAATATGGCTGGACCAGCACAATGCGCGCACTTGCGGCGGCAGACATGGGTGTGATGGCCTATGGGCTTGTGACCGGGGAACGTGAATTTATCGGCTTTAATCCCGAAGACATGAGTGACATCCGAAGAACCCTGCCCGAAGACGACATGCTGTTTTCCGAGCTTGCGCATATCCGCGGTCCTGTAAGCAACCGCACGGGCTATCCCCGTTGGGACCCCTATTTTGACCGCACCGTCCTGACAAGCTCTGGGTACCGCTGTTTTATGACGGGCAGTATCTGGGAACGTTCATTCAGTATCTGTCGCTGTCAAATTTGTCGGAAAGCCTGATCCGCGGGCGCGAAGATTTGCCAGGCACGCCCTTTGTCCTGATTGGCGGCAATCGGGTCATGGCCCATCCTGGATTGCGCAACTGGGGGGAGAAAACGTCAACCGAGCTGGTTAATGGCGACGACATCGCACGCAGCCCGATTCCCCTGCCCACCATTCATGACATTGGCGACCCTGTTCTTGCCAACATCGGAAAATCCGAAAGCATCCGGCTTGATCCCGATGACGAACGCCACAATAGCGGCATTCGCCTTTCAGGGCTTGAGTACAACGATCGCTATCACCTGATCGTCACGCGCCAGGTTCAAACCGCACCAATTTCACCGGTCGTAATCGGCATGTATTTTGACCAGGAATTATTTGACGATGAGTGGGACAGACTGGTTCTGGCCTCTGTTCTTGGCGGTGCTGTCTTTATCCTGTCGGTGATCGTTGCCATCGTCCTGTCGCGACACTTCACCAAGCCGATCCGCCGGTTTGCCAGTGCAGCGCGCGCCTTTGAAGACGAAGACATCGCATCAATCGATGTGCCGCAACTCAAAGGCAGCCGCATTCGCGAATATGACGACGCCGCGCGATCATTCAATCACATGATGATGGCGGTACATGATCGTGAACGCATTACCAGCCTGTTTGGTAAGTTCGTGCCGCAATCCATTGCCAAAAAGCTTCTGGCATCGGGCAATGATTCCGGCGTTCTGCCGCCACAAACGTCCGAAGCCACCGTCCTTTTTGTCGATATCGTCGGTTTCACTTCGATGTGCGAAAGCCTTGATCCGAAACAGATCATTGCAATGCTTAATGACTATTTCGACTGTGCGACGCAGATCATCGAACGCCATGGCGGCATCATCACCCAGTTTCAGGGCGATGCGATCCTTGCGGTCTATAACGTGTTTGATGATCTAAAAAACCACGCAGATGCCGCTGTCGATAGCGCCATTGCCCTGCAAAGCGAAGTCGAAAAGCGCAAGTTCGAGGGTCTTGAGTTAAAGGTTCGCTGTGGTGTGAATACCGGACCGATGGTTGCCGGGAATGTCGGCGCGAAAGCCCGTCTGTCATTCACTGTTCACGGGGATGCCGTCAATACGGCGTCACGCCTTGAACAGGAAAACAAGGTTCTGGGAACACAAATCCTGATCTCGGAGACAACCCGCAACCTGCTGGCTGATCCTGATCGTGTTGCCAAGGCAGGCGATGTGCTTTTGCGCGGACGTCATACCAAGACAGAGCTGTTTACAACCCGGCCCGACAAATAAGCAAAGGGGGCACTCGCTGCCCCCTTCATCATTCAAGGAATACAAATAACAAAACGCCGCATTGGATAAACCGATGCGGCGTTTTGTAAAACCGTAGAACAAGGTACCGGGAATTAACCCTGGCGCGCCTTGAAACGCGGGTTCTTTTTATTGATCACGTATACGCGGCCACGGCGGCGCACGATACGGCAGCCTTTTTCCCGCAGCTTCGCGGATTTCAATGAGTTCCGGATCTTCATAATCTTAAACCTTAGAAACTTGGCCCCTTCGAGGAAGCCGGAAAATAGAAGTACGACATGCCCCTGTCAACACCTAAAACAGGTTGCGGCGACAGAAAGTGGAACAAATCCCCTCTGCGTCGCCAGCAGCAGTCTCGGCTCAGGATCTTAAACCTGAGCACTCAGTTGATCGTTGCGTAGAACCGATAAAAGGCCAGGCTGCCATTTTCAAGCATTTTTACGCGATTCATCCACATTTCCATCTCTGGCTCCAGATAATCCATGATATCGGGGTCCAGACCGGCTTTCTGGATGTCTGAAAGCATCGTCATCCACGCCAGTTTGATATGCTTCAGGTGCGTTTCCGACTCATCCTTGGCAATACGGATATCGAATTTCAGCTGACCAAGACGGGATTTGTACTCCTGTGCTGTCCACGGAAACAGCTCTTCACCTTCAAGCCTGGCCCAGTTCGCCAACTCATTTTCATCAAGATCACGCGTCAGAACATAATCCGTAACCAGAAGCTGCCCGTGATCGCGCAGCGTCTCGGCCAAAGCTTTGAGAAAGGTTTCCTTTTCCGGGATCTTATAAAGCTCGCCATAGGAATAAACGACGTTGAAATAGCCCTTGCGAAGCTCTGGCTGAAGCGGGTCAAGCGTTTGAACCGGGACTCTCTTTTGAACACCGGCCTGAACAGATCGCTCCATGCCCAGAAGCGCAAGCTCGCCGTCCGGCTCCAGCGCCGTCACCCAAACGCCAAGACGATCCGCCAGCAAGCGGGCCACACCGCCAAGCTTTGCACCGATTTCAAGACAACTGAGTGTTTCATCAAGTGCCAGCGGCTTGGCAAGCTCTAGGGCGTATTCATGACCGCCCGGCATCATGATCCCGTGATCAAACAGCTTGTCATAAAGCCGGATACGATCCGGCGGCCAGCGCCCGATTTCGTCATCAAGCGCAAGTTCACTGAGCTCCGGCTCGACCGGACGGGCAAGCCAGACACGCATCTTGCGCAACCAGTCGGCATAGGCATCGATTTCAAGCTGCAGAAGATAGTATTCAACAGGGTCGTCGTACCCTTCCCACTTCGCGCGCATCCGCGTGCCGAAATCAAGGTGATGTCCCGGCGGCATTTCGAATTCGGGTGCCTCGCCTTGGGCGACGCCAACGGAACCTCCGCCCTTTTCGGGCGCATCACCATCCGCATCAGACTTGCGTTGCCAAAATTTCAGTTTCAAGGCGTTTACCTGTTTGTTCGCATCGCGTGCACTTGCGATTCCTGAAAATATGGCAATTAGCCAAAAGTGACAACGTGTTAAGATTTCCAGCATATGATTGCACCGCGAAATACAATCGATAAAATTGTCGTTTGCTGGATTACTGCGCTGACAAGCATGCCTGACAGGAATTTTCATTCATCATGAACACCGACAACCTCGGCATTTATTATCGCATGCTGAACATTGCGCCGGGGGCGAGCGCAAAGGAAATCAAACTGGCCTATCGTAAGCTGGCCTTTGAATTTCATCCGGACCGCAACACAGACCCGGACTCCGAGGACAGGTTCAAGGACATTACCGAAGCCTATGAAATCCTGATTGGCGAACGCAAACCGCCCAAACAATCAGGCAATGCGCCCTCGGGAGCCCAAAAGTCCTCCACTGCCAGCAACGGGACATCGACCGCTTATGGCCCGAATGCAGCGGGTCCGCAAAACGCGAACCGCCAGAAACAGGGCTTTGCCGGCGCAGGGCGCAAACAGGAAAAAGCCAAAGAAACTGCCGAGGAAAAGTTTGCCCGCGCCAATCAGGCCTACCGCGAACAGCAGGCCAAGGCCAATGCGCGCAAAAGCAACATTCATCCAGGCGCGCGTCGCCACAAAGGCAAAAAGACCGAACCCAATGCACAAGGCTTTATTCAGTGCGCGGTCACAGGCGTGGTATCAGCCCAACCGCGTCAGGTCGAATTCAAGGTCGTGCGCGGTTTTCTGAATTCCTGCAACATTGAAACCATCACCGCCAACCTCGCCCCCAAGGGCGCAAAGCGCATGGCACTTAAGGCCAGTTTCAAGACCTGGCTTCGGGGCTTCTGGGGGTGGAAGAGCTTTTTGCCGGCCTGGAAGGCGATTGTTGGCAACATGCGCGGCGGCACTTTCCCGCCGGAAGGCAACGCCAAAATGCTGTTTACCCAAGCCAATGCATTTGAACGGTCTGGCAACAAGCCGCTTGCACGCGCAGTTCTGATGCAGGCGCTTGATTTCATCGGCTCAAACCGCTCTGCCCTTGCTGAACAGGTGCGCGCAACCCAGCGCCGCCTCGATGACGGACAACCGCCACGGCGCGTTCGTGACGAGTGGAAGCGTGCGGGCATGTTCGATGCCCTGCTCCATCTTAGCCCGCTGTTTTTGCTAATCTTTGCCGCCCTGATTGCCTTTGGCCCCGGCCAGGGATTTGTCACCCGTGACATCCCAGAACTGGTTGCCCGCCAAGGCACGGAAATCACCCGTCAGGTCAAGGACCTGATTGGTGAAGAACGCGAACCCTATTATGTCGACCGCGAACTTTTAAACCTTCGCGACGGCCCAAGTGTAAATGACACCATCATTCGCCGCCTGACCCGCTTTGAAACTGTCTATGTCGCAGGCGACAGTCAGGGCTTCTGGATCGAAATCGAAACCAGCATTGGTGAAAACGGCTTTGTGAACCTTGACGCACTGGTTCCGGGAAATGGTTCTGATGCCCGCGATGCGTGGTGTGCTGAAAACAAATGCGACTGACCGGTTTCCCGATCAGTCGCATCAACTTCATCACATTCGAATAAGACCTTATCCCTTGGCCGGGATCGCCTTAAGCGCAGCCAGAAGATAATCCCAGAAGCGCGCAACGCTTGGCACATGGACGCATTCATCCGGGCTGTGCGCGCGTTTGATGGTCGGACCGAACGATACCATGTCCCAATGCGGGTATTTCGATCCCAGTACGCCGCACTCAAGGCCTGCGTGAATGACGCGAATTTCCGGCTCCTTGCCAAACATGTCCTTGTGAACCGCCTTCATCAGGCTGACCACTTCGCTGTTGGCATCAGGCTTCCAGCCCGGATAGGCATCGCCCCAGGCAACAGATGCGCCGATATTCTCAAATACCGCTGTTGCGACCTCGCGCATGGCATCGCGCGCAGAATTGATAGAACTACGTGCTGACAGCGTCACCTTGGCTTTACCTTCGCCAAGCTTGACGATGGCCAGATTGATCGAGGTTTCGACAACGCCTTCGACCGAGGTGCTCATGGCCTGAACACCGTTCGGAGCACCAACACAGGCATTGTTGAACGCCTTGGAGTCTTTTGCGCTCATAGCCTTTGCAGGGACATCTGCATTGGTTGCGGCAATGGCAAATTTCGGCTCAATCGCGCCGATTTCATCTTTGATGTCGCTGGCGAAAGCATTCAATGCCGCATCGAAATCAGAAACCTTGCCTTCCGGCAGAACGATGGTCGCAAACGACTCACGCGGGATGGCGTTGCGGGCGGTCCCAGCATTGATTTTAACAATACGCGCATCAAAATCACGGATCGCGGTGCGCAGGAAACGCGCCATCAGCTTGTTGGCATTGCCAAGACCAAGGATGATGTCGATGCCAGAATGGCCACCTTTCAAACCGGTCAGCGCGATATCACGGGCCACCTGCCCTGCGCCAACCGCTTCTTCGGTGTAGTCATAGCTTGCGACCAGATCACCACCGCCAGCACAGCCGACACAAAGCTCGTACTCGTCTTCGGTATCAAGGTTGAGAAGGATTTCACCCTTAAGGCGGCCCGGCTCAAGGTTCATCGCACCGGTCAGGCCGCGTTCTTCATCAACCGTGAACAGAAGTTCAAGCGGGCCGTGTTCAAGACCGTCTTCGGTCATGAAACCCATCATTGCTGCCGCACCGATACCGTTATCGGCACCAAGGGTGGTGTTATCGGCAGTAATCCATTCCCCATCCATCACCATGCGGATCGGGTCGGTGTCAAAATTGTGGGTCGATCCGGAATTGGCCTGGGTCACCATGTCGACATGGGACTGCAAGATCACCATTTTGCGGTCTTCAAAGCCGACAGTCGCCGGAACGGACACAACAAGGTTGCCACCGCTGTCGCGGAAATGCGCAAGCCCCTTGTCATCGGCCATCTTTTCCAGAAGCTTTAAAACAGCTTCTTCTTTATTGGACGGACGCGGTGTATCGCAAAGTTTCTGGAAATTGTCCCAGATTGCGACAGGCGCAATTTTACGGATCTCGTTCACGGTGGCGCTCCTGGCAAATTTTCGTCTACGGGTTCTCACTTACCCAGACCAGTTGATTACCTTATTGCCGCGCGAATTTAAAGCGTGCCAAGGACGTTTTCGACCAAGCCACATACAAATTCGAAAAAACCGCATTCCGCGTGCAGTTTACGCACGCAAAGCGGAAAAATGCGCAATATGATTTTAAGTTAGTCGACACCAACGACCTGACTGCGGCGCTGCAACAGCATGACATCACGCCATTGACCGGCCAGCGGCCCGTAGCCCATGCGCCCCAGCCCACGCTTACGGCCGACGATCTCGAAGCCCAATGCCTTATGCAGGACGAGGCTTGCTTCGTTTTCCGGAAAAATACCGGCCTCAAGCGACCAGATACCATTTTCCTCGCTGGCAGCAATCAAGGCTGAAAGCAGCGCTTTGCCAATACCCTTCCCGTGATGATTGGGGTCAACATAGACCGATATCTCGGCGATCCCGCGATAGACACAGCGATTTGAAACGCCAGATAACCCGGCCCAGCCAATGACGATGTCGTTATCATCGCAGGCAACCAGTCGGCATTCCGGCAAATGCCCCTGATCCCAGTCTTCCCAGGTTCCTGGATTTTCCTGAAATGTGGCATGGCCCGATTTGATGGCCTGCCCATAGATTTCAACAACACGATCAGCATCAGAAACGGTCATGGAACGAACACGCATTACGGCCTCGCACAGAAACTGCCACGCAACTACCAAACAGGTGCGGCAGCGAATGTCAGGAAAACATTATGGAAAGCGATGATAATCGATGATCCGGTGATCAGCTATCTTGTTCTTGCCCGGCGAAGCGAAAGACAAGTTGATCACGTCCGGCATCCTTGGCGGCGTACATTGCTTCGTCTGCGACCTTCATCGCTTCTGATAGTTCGATGAATTTTTGCCGACCCTCGCCGCCGACCGTTGCGCCAAAGCTGGCCGTGACATTGACATATTCCGTACCGGACTTGTCGATTGGCACCCTGATTTCGCGGATCATGTTCGACAAACGCTCGCCAATGCGCTTGGTGACCGCCGCAGTCGCAGATGGCAGCAATACTGCAAATTCCTCACCACCCAAACGAACGACAAGATCATCGTCACGCAACGCCTGACGCAAGGTATCTGCAACCCTTTCAAGAACCCGGTCGCCCACCGCATGCCCATGGGTATCATTGACAATCTTGAAGTAATCAAGATCAAGAACGATCAACCCGAACAGCCAGCTTTTATCCTTGAGATGGCGAATTTCGCGCAATCTGCTAACCGCGCTTTCAAAACCGCGACGGTTAAGCGCACGGGTCAACGCATCGGTCGATGCCAAGGTGTCTAGCATCTGCTCCTTGCGCTTGTGATCGGTAATATCAGTCGCCGATACCATGACGCCGCCATCATCCATCATGTTCATGCGGATGTCGGCCAGACGGCCCGATGGTGTCTGCATTTCGTCGATATTGGCATGGCCATGCCCGTTTCGCATCATCTCGGCACAACATTCATGCAGTGCCGAAATATCAAATACCGGTTCGGAGCCATCCGTTGTTTCTCCACCGAAAAGACGGGAAAACTCGTGATTGAAATGAATAACCTCAAGCTTGTCATCAAGCATCGCGACAGCCGACGGCACCATCCGGATCACTTCGGTTACCGCCTGTTCAAGGCTTGCTTTGGCCCGGACAAGTTGCTGATGCATTTCGACTTCGTCGCGAACATCATGGGCAGTCGTCAGGATCGCTGGCTTGCCGTCATACCAAAGAATGCGTTCATCGGTCAGATCACGCCAAACCGAACTGCCATCATCGAGAATATCGCGCACACGGTGCCGGTCGCCGCGTCGTTCGCCGCTTAGAATTGCCGCGACATGGCGAATTGCGCGCGGACGATTTTCGTCGGGGATAAAGCGAAGGATATTGGGATTTTCCATAAAGGCACTGACGTCCTTTGCCCCCATCAGGCGGGCAAAGCTTTCATTAACGTACAATGCTGTCATGTTGCGATGGACCATGACACCAATGAAAGACCGACCCAGCATATGGTCGACCTGCATCGCAGTCGTACCATTGTCAATCATCTGTGCTGTGGTAAGGACCGCATTACCGCCTTCCCATTCGACGGTCTCGTCACTGATTTCCATCCAGACCGGCGTTCCATCCGTCCGGATGTTGTAGACTTTCTTCCAGCCGTGGAAACCGCTGCTTTTCTGGAAACTGTCGGAAAGCTTGTCCGCCTCGTGATGGAAACTTGGCGGAATATACTGGCGCATGTCCGGGTCGCTCATAAAGTCCGAGACATCGCGACGGCCCAGCATTTTCGCATAGGCATCGTTGACATACACAGCTTCGAGATCCTTGTGTACAACAACGCCTACGCGTGACCGCCCATACAGACGTGCGATTTCTGTTGGTTCGAACCGCATCAACGTCCTGTATCCCCCGACACATCTAAACCCTGAATGAAAGCACAGTTATCTAAGACTTGTTTCTCTGCGCACCATATTCGAAAGATTACATCAGTTTTGATGCAATTGAAACCGACGGATGCCACCCTCGCCCCGGCAAATATGGTCACGATGAGAAACATCATGGTATCAAATAACAGCAGATCAGCCCGAATATATAAGAACTACAAAATATTAAGAGCAACGATAAATCAACTGAATAGATCGACAATGTCACATTTTTCGGGAGAAACGCCGTGACAGAAATGAAATTTAAAATAATTGCCAAAAATCGAAGCTGGGACGGTTACTGCAAGATTGATGTCTATCAGTTGCAACATGACCGATTTGATGGTGGTCAAAGCCCTGTCCTGCAACGCGAAGTCCTTGAACGCGGCCACGCTGTTGCCGTCCTGCCCTATGATCCGGTCCGCGATGAAGTTGTATTGATTGAACAATTCCGCCCCGGTGCCATTTCTGTCAACGACAGCGACCCAACAATGCCGGTCTGGCTGACCGAAATCGTTGCAGGCATCATAGAAGACGGCGAGACGGCAGAAGCTGTTGCACGCCGTGAAACGTTTGAAGAAGCCGGATGCGAACTTATCGGATCGCCAGAACTGATTTCGCATTATTACGTAACACCGGGCTGTTCGACTGAAACGGTCCATCTCTTTTACGGCCAGGTCGATACCACCAATGTTGGCGGGCTGCATGGTGTCGCCGAGGAAGGTGAAGATATCCGGGTCTTCACAGTAACGGCCGAAGAATGCTTTGCCATGTTGCAGAATGGACAACTCTGCAATGCAATGACGACCATCGCCGTTCAGTGGTTGATGCTAAACCGCGACCGACTTCGGCAGAATTCAGAGGCTTGAGGAAGCCGAAGCAATTATTCAGAAAAACAATAATCACACAAACTTTACGTTATATTTTTTAATCTGCCTTGACTTTTGTGTGCAAAAAGACCAATCAACTATCAAACACATTTGAAATCACCATGTTTGGAGTCTGTCATGGACATTCGCAATGGCACCATCGAAGCCATTGGCCGCACCCCGCTTGTGAAGCTTAAAAAGGTTTCCGAGCTGACGGGCTGCACCATTCTTGGCAAGGCGGAATACGCAAACCCGGGCGGATCGGTCAAGGACCGTGCCGCCCTTGCCATTATTCGCGACGCCGAGGCGCGCGGCCTTCTGAAACCGGGCGGCGTCATCGTCGAAGGTACGGCTGGCAACACCGGCATCGGTCTTGCCGTTGTCGGCAATGCGCTGGGCTATCGCACCGTGATCGTCATCCCGGAAACCCAAAGCCAGGAAAAGAAAGACCTGCTGCGGCTTCTCGGTGCTGATCTGCGCGAAGTTCCGGCTGTCCCCTATCGCGATCAGAACAACTATGTGCATGTTTCGCGCCGTTTGGCCGAAGAACTCGCACAGTCCGAACCGAATGGTGCCATCTGGGCCAACCAGTTTGACAATGTTGCCAACCGTCAGGGTCACATCGACACCACCGCCCCCGAAATCTGGGAACAGACAGACGGCAAGGTCGATGGCTTTATCTGTGCGGTTGGTACCGGCGGCACGCTGGCCGGTGTTTCGATGGCACTAAAGGATCGCAATAAAAACATCCAGATCGGCCTTGCCGATCCGATGGGGGCAGCCCTTTACAGCCACTACAAATTCGGTGAACTGAAATCCGAAGGCAGCTCGATCTCAGAGGGTATCGGTCAGGGTCGTATCACCGCCAACCTTGAAGGTGTTGAGATCGATCACCCGTTCCAGATCTCGGACGAGGAAATGCTGCCAATCGTGTTTGACCTGCTCAAGGAAGAAGGTCTGTGCATGGGTGGCTCCACGGGCATTAACATCGCCGGTGCGGTGCGTCTTGCACGTGAACTGGGACCGGGCAAAACCATCGTCACCATTCTGTGTGACCTTGGCACCCGCTATCAAAGCAAGCTCTGGAACCCTGCGTTCCTCAAGGAAAAAGGCCTGCCGAGCCCTGATTGGCTCTAAGCAGAGACCATGTGGAAAGATAAAACCCCCGTCCGGTTTCCGGCGGGGGTTTTGTTTTGGTCAGGTCGCGCGGGCAACCTCGCTTCGGGATTGGCGGATGTCCTGCGCCGCCCGCGCCCAAAGATAAAGCCCACAGAACAGTGCGCACAGCAACAACGATCCGGCAAAGCCCGCCACCGCGTTCCATCCGCCCTGATCCCAGAACCAGCCACCAACCGATCCCATGATGCTGGATCCCAGATAATAGGCCAGAAGATACAGCGATGATGCATGCCCCTTGGCCGTTTCGGCAAGCCGCCCGACCCAGCCACTGGCAATCGAATGGGCAACGAAAAAGCCACTGGTCAGGATGACAATCCCGCCAATGATCACCGGCAGGCTGTCAAATACGGTCAGTCCGACACCGAGGGCCGCCAACAACAGCCCCACCACCAGGACCGGGCCACGTCCGATCTTGTCAGACAACGCACCGGCAATCGATGAGGTCACCGACCCGCACAAATAGACCACAAAGATCAACCCAATCTGACTTTGCGAAAGGCCATAGGGTGCATCCGAAAGACGGAAACCGACATAGTTAAACACCGTTACAAAGCAGCCCATGGCAAAGGCCCCGATCAGAAACACGAACGGCAAGCCTGCATGTTTCAGATGCCCGCCCCAGGCCCGCAGGTGATAGCCCACCTGAAAGCCGGGACGTCTCACGAAGTTGCGCGATGCCGGCAACAGAACGGCAAAACCAAGGGCGGCAATCAGACCCAAGGCCCCCATCGCGCCGAGCGCAACATGCCAGCCGAAAAGATCGGTCAGGAAACCGATCACGACACGGCCGCTCAGGCCGCCGATCGCCGTCCCGCTGATATAGATGCCCATCGCCATACCAAGACCCTTGGGATCTATTTCCTCGGCCAAATAGGCCATGGCAACGGCCGGAACGCCGCCCAGCATCAGACCTTCCAGCGCGCGCACCACAAGAAAGGCGTGCCAGTCGGACAGAAACGGCGCGATCAGGTTCAAAACCGATGCCACACAGATGGAAATCAGCATCAATTGCTTGCGCCCGACGGCTTCTGACACAGCACCGGCCAGTAAAATGGCAAAGGCCAGAAACCCGGTGGTCAGTGAAAGTGCAAGCGAGCTTTCAGCCGGCCCGACCACAAAGTGGTTTGCAAGTTCCGGCAACAGTGGCTGCACACAGTAAATCAGCGAAAAGGTCGCGTATCCGGCCAAAAACAGTGCAATGCTGATACGGCGAAATGCAGCCGATCCCGGTTTAATCCAAACCGGATCGGCAGACGCATTTGCGTTGGTGGACGCGAGCGGGCCTTGCGAACGTATGGGGGGCGTTGCATCAGATGACGCCGTATCAGCAGCACTATCAGAATGTTCTTCTGGGTCAGTGTCCCGGGAAACAGACATTTGCGACCTCTTTTGGAATGGTTCGTGGGGTGACGCTTATGATTGCACCATCGCGTCTATCCGTCCAATATATGGAAGTGTCTTTTTTGATATGTTTTGGATATACCATCAATGGAACTACGCCATATCCGCTACTTCCTTGCCGTCGCCCGCGAGGGAAATTTTACCCGTGCTGCCGCACGCATCGGCATCGGGCAGCCACCGCTTAGTCAGCAAATCCGCGATCTGGAAAATGAAATCGGCACGGCCCTGTTTCATCGTGTTCCCCATGGCGCCGAACTGACGGAGGCCGGAACGGCGTTTCTTGAAATCGTTGCACAGTTCCCCGATCTGGCAGAGCGCGCCATTCGTGCCGCACAACGCGCCGGGCGCGGCGAAGTCGGATCAATCCGGGTTGGCTTCACGGCCTCTGCAGCCTTCAGCCCGTCTGTCCCACGCGTATTCCGTGATTTCCGGCGCAGTTATCCCGGCGTTGAAATGACGCTCGAAGAAGCCAACTCGGCACAGCTTGTCGCCGGCCTGCGCGATGAACGTCTTGATGCTGTATTTCTGCGGCAAGATACGATTGCGGGCGATGGCATTCGCCTGCATCTGATTTCCAGCGAACCGATGGTGCTTGTGCTCCCCTCCGGTCACCCGGCTGCCCAACGTGAAAAGGTCGCCCTGTCAGAACTGCGCGATGAGGCCCTGATCCTGACCCCGCGTGCGGTCGGCCCAACCCACTATGACAAGGTTGTCACCGCCTGTCGTGAAGCCAGGTTTGAACCGCAAATGGGTCAGATCGCGCCACAGCTCGGATCCGTGATCAATTTCGTTGCTGCCGAACTTGGCTTTTCACTGGTTCCCAAACCGATGATGCAGCTTCAGGCAAAGGGTGTCGCCTATCGCGAAATAGAAGGCGAAGTGCCCATTGCGCAGTTGTCACTGGCCTATCGTAGCAATGATATCTCCACCGCATTGCGTAATTTCGTCAGCCGCACCCTTGCCGCTCATCAGAACTGACAGGATCAACTGTTCTGGCTTTCAGGGCTGGCATGTGGGCAATTTCACGCTAGATTAATGCCAACTGTGAAATCAGGCGCGCCGCAGACATTTGACTTCTGTGATGTCCGCGCCAAACCGAAAGTCTGGCTATGCTAAGATATTCCCTTCTTGATCTTTGCCCGGTAAATGCGGGTGAACATCCCTCCGATGCGTTGCGAAATACGCTGACACTCGCCCAACACGCCGAAAAGCTTGGCTATCATCGTTATTGGCTGGCCGAACATCACAATATGCCCGGCATTGCCAGTGCGGCGACGTCCGTTGTCATGGCCCATGTCGCGGCGGGTACCAAGACCATCCGCGTTGGGTCAGGTGGCGTCATGCTGCCCAACCATGCGCCGCTGGTGATTGCCGAACAGTTTGGCACCCTTGATGCGCTTCATCCGGGCCGTATTGATCTGGGCATTGGCCGTGCGCCGGGCACGGATCAACGGACCGCCGCCGCCCTTCGCCGTGACATGCATGGATCCGAGGAACGCTTTATTCAGGATGTCTTGCAGGTTCAGGCCTTCCTCGCCCCGCTTGAAGGCAATCCGCCGATCCGGGCCGTACCGGGCTATGGGTCGCAGGTCCCGATGTGGCTTTTGGGCAGCAGCCTGTTTTCAGCCGATCTTGCCGCACGCCTTGGCCTGCCCTTTGCCTTTGCATCGCACTTTGCGCCTGACATGCTGATGGATGCGCTGACCCTTTATCGCAACCGGTTTGAGCCAAGCGAAGCGCTTGATAAGCCCTATGCGGTTGCCGCGATGGGCTTCTTTGCCGCTGACACCGACGAGGAAGGCGAATATCTGGCCACCTCGATGCAGCAGCAGTTCCTGAACCTGCGCCGCGGGACACCGGGCCAATTACCAAAACCGGTCAAGGATATGAGCGAAATCTGGAACCGCGTCGAAAAAGCTGGCGTTGATCACGCCATGCGCTATGCCGCGATTGGCGGGCGCGATACGGTGCGCAAGAAACTGCGCGAATTCGCCTATATGACCAAGGCGGACGAAATCATGGTCACCGCCAACATCTATGATCAGACGGCACGCCTGAAATCCTTTGAAATCGCTGCCGAGCTATTCGGTGAAATGAACGCAAAGTCCGAGAACAAAGACTGCGCCTAAGACCAAGCGACACCTTGTTTTTGCAAATGCCGGATTCCCGAGTGAATCCGGCATTTTGCTTTCATCATACGAAATACCAGAACACACCACTTGCGCTTGCATCATTGGTCGGACAATATGCGCGTCCCGTTGAAGACTTCAACGATAGCCCCTTGTTTCAAAAGGTTATGGTGCGCCCTTCATGACCAACTTCCTGCTGGCAGCCCTGCCAATTGCGACCATTCTGTTTCTGATGATCAAGGTCAACTGGGGCGCTGCGCGTGCTGGTGCGGCTGCCTGGTTTGTCACCGTTATCCTGGCAGTATTCTTCTTTGGTGCGCCAACCGACATGCTGATCATCGCCCAGGCTAAGGGCGTGATGCTGGCCCTGTACATCCTTTATATCGTCTGGGCGGCACTGATCCTGTATTTCGCGGCCGAAGAAGCCGGCGCGATCAAGACCATCGGGCGTGCCATTCGATCACTCACCGATGACCGCCCTCTACAGCTTTTGATATTGGGATATGTGTTCGCAAGCTTCCTTCAGGGCGTCGCAGGATTTGGCGTTCCGATTGCCGTTGTCGCACCGCTTTTACTAGGTATGGGTTTCTCGCCAGTTCTGGCCGTTGCCGCCCCGATGATCGGCCATAGCTGGTCAGTGCTGTTTGGCAATATGGCGACTTCTTTCGAGGCACTGATTGGTGTTACCGGCATTCCGGGTACCGAACTGACCCATTATTCGGCAATCCTTCTTGGCCTGTCGGGCTTTATGTGCGGAGCGGCTGTTTTGTGGCTCGATGGCGGGTTCCGCACCATTCGCCGTCGCATTGTGCCGCTGGTCCTGATTTCCGGCGTCATGGGTGTGGTGCAGTATTTCATGGCCAATTACGGTGTCTGGACGCTGGGGGGGCTGACTGCCGGGATCGCCGGGCTCGTTGCTTCCATCATTGTGACCCGGTTCTGGAAACCGCATCCCGATGATGTCGCCGAACAGGTAGCTGATGATCATCAGCATATGCCCTTGATCGAGGCACTCACACCTTATCTGGTGTTTATCGTGCTGGTCACCATGGCGACCTTTGTGCCAGCAGTCGAAATGCTGCTTGGCAAGATCCGCTTCACGCTTGATTTCCCGGAAACGGCCACCGCAACCGGTTGGGTGATCGAGGCTGAAAGTGCCAAGGCCATTGCGATCTTTGGTCATCCCGGAGCACTTTTGCTCTATACCGCCGCCATCAGCTTTACGTTCTTCAAGCTGCGCGGTCATTACGATAACGGCATTGGCAAACGCATCTGGCAACGCACGCTGAAAAGCGGCCTTCCGACCAGTATCGGCATGGTGCCGGTGATCGGTCTTGCCATCATCATGGACCATGCGGGCATGACCTATGCCCTGGCCGAAGGTGGCGCTGCGGTCTTCTCCGGGGCCTTTGCCATTGCCTATCCGGTGATTGCACCGGCAATTGGTGCCCTTGGTGCCTTCATGACCGGCAGCACGAATAATTCCAACGTTGTCTTTGGCATGTTCCAGCGCCACACCGCCGAACTTTCCGGCCTTTCAACTGCCCTTGTTCTGGCCGCCCAAGCAACGGGCGCATCACTTGGCAGCATGCTGGCCCCGTCAAAAATTCTGGTTGGCTGTTCAACAGTGGGCCTGTCAGGCAAGGAAGGACCAGTGCTGTCGGTAGTTCTTAAAACCGGTGTCATCCTGACCGCACTGTGCGGTTTCATTGCGCTGGGTATCCTTCTGATCACGACGATGAACGGGGGCGCATAAGATGAAACAGAAATTGTTTAACCCGGTCTTTCTGGTCCTGACCTCGATCATTCTACCGATTGCGGCGTTTGAGGCCCTGGTGACAGACAACGTCGCTGCAAGCGACATCCTGTTTGCGCTGTTCTGTGCAGTCATGGCCTTGATTGTCGTGCGCAAATAAAAAGCCCGCCGATCAATCTGACCGACGGGCTTACAAAAATATCTTGGGCAAACCTTAGGGGCGCAGGGCCGCCAGCTTGACGCCAAAGGCAATGAATACTGCCCCGGTGGTTGCCTTAAGCGCACGCTGGAAACGACCACTCCCGGCAAAACGCGTCAGGCGTGCCAGCAACATGACCATTGCCCCGAACCACACCGCGTTGATCGCCCCGTGCAGACAGACCAGCATAAAGGCCGATGTCACCGCTCCCTCTCCTACCGGGATGAATTGCGGAAACGCTGCCAGATAAAAGATCGAGACTTTCGGGTTCAGCGCATTGGTCAGAAATCCTTCGCCATAAGCCTTGATCAGGGTGCGTTTGCGCTTTGCCGGTGATACTTCGGCAACCGTTTTCACCCCGCGCCAGGCATCGCGCAATGCCTTAAAACCGACCCAGCAGAGGTAGGCCGCACCAAGGAACTTCACAATCATGAAGGCCTGTGCGGATTGCACCAGAATCACAGAAATACCAAGGATCGACAAAGTCCCGTGCAGGTAAAAGGCCGTCACAAATCCGGCCACATTGGCCATCCCGGCCGCGCGCCCGGATGTCGGCACAGTCTTGGCGACCAGCACGCCATTGGGACCTGGCGACATGACAAGCAGTGACGCAACCAGCGCAAAACTCAAAACCTGTGACCAATCCATGGGGCGATCCTTTGCAAATGATCAAACGGTACGCATTGACTGATGACGTTTCGCACCTTGCCTTGACTATATCCCGCCTTGATCAACCAACAAGAAAATCATTGTGACCATACATTTTCCCTGCCCGGTCCGGTCAGCCTGCCGGGATCAGGAAAATGATAACTTCTGGGAAAATGATAAAGAATAGAAGTGGCCGCCAGCATCAGGCGGCACTACGGTCGGTGCAATAAAAATCAATATGGCAAAAGCTATGCAACGGCGGGGCACGAAACTCCCCACGAGCAAAATCTTCTGAAGTCTTGGCAATGTGCCTGCCCCAGCAGGCGCAATGTGAGCCCTGCTGACTAGGTTAAACATGCACGTTACCCGATCCATCCTTTCTATCCTTCTTAGCGCCCCCTTCCTGCTAGCTGCACCCGTTGTCCATGCCGCCGCAGAACCACCCGGCCCAAAATGGGGACCGCATATTGACCTCGAAGGCAAAGGCGGCACGGATCGTAACCTTGGCGAGACGGATCTTTTCATTCCGCTTTGGCAGGATGAGGACACATTGACCTTCACCAGCCTTCGCGCCCGGATGGATGACAATAACAGCCACGAAGGGAACTTCGGTCTTGGCATCCGTCAGATGCTTGATTCGGGATGGAACATTGGTGGCTATGGTTACTTTGACCGCCGCCACAGCCCCTATGGCAACAAATTCAACCAATTGACCTTCGGCGCAGAGGCCCTGTCGCTTGATTGGGATTTTCGCGCCAATGCCTATGTCCCAATCGGCACCACACAATACATGGAAGACAGTCTGAGTACTGTTGATGTGAGCGGTACCTCCTTGATGTATAATCAAGGTGAAGAACGCGCATTACGTGGCTTTGACGGGGAAATTGGCTGGCGCATTCCGTTATTTGAGGCTGATGCAGGACAGCAACTCCGTGCTTATGCCGGTGGTTATCGCTTTACGGAAGACGGTGTTGATACGGTACAGGGTCCGCGTGGGCGACTGGATCTGACCTTTGATGAAGTTCCCTTTTTGTGGCAAGGGTCGCGCTTTTCGCTCGGGGCGGAAATTCAGCATGACAGCCCACGGGGCACGCAGGGCTTTGCCAGCTTCCGCCTTCGTATCCCGTTGCAGGGCTTTGGCGATACTCCGAAACCCCGCCTGAGCGCGATGGAACGGCGCATGACCGATCCCATCATTCGCGACATTGATGTGGTCAGTCAGGCCGGACAGTTTTCAGAAGCAACTGAAATCACCCAGACTGCCGACGGGGAAACGATCACAGTTCTGAACAGCAACTCGACATCGGCGGCGAACTTTGCCACTGACATTGCCAATGCAGGTGCCAATTCAACCGTGATCCTGAGCGGCAATTACACCGCAATCAATTCCGTCACAACGGTTCAGAGTGGACAAACAATTGTCGGGGGTGGCGCACTCGACATCAAAACCCGGACAGGACGGTCGGTTACGGTCACCATTCCGGATGCATCGATCTCGGGCACCGGCAGCAATGGCGGCGCCGGCGGTGGTGCACGTCTCTTTAACATGGCCGATAACAGCAGTCTGGTTGGTGTGACCGCGAACGTTAACACGACCGGGTCAGCATACATCGTCCACATCGAAGGAAAGCAAAATGTTACCATTCGGAACAACAACCTGACAACGCAGAACGGCACCTCAACCGCAGGCGCTATCATAATCAGAGACAGCCAGGATGTTACTATCAAGAATAATGTTTCATCCATTACCTCCGATGGAAATGGTGCCCGATTCCTGGCGATTATCGGCAACAATTCCAACATCAGCATCGATGACAACAAGCTTTCCGTGAGCGGAGCAGGCTTCGACAAGCGATTTGTATTCTTCGCCAATTCATCAACCATAAACAACCTGTCAGGGACAGGTAACACCACCAATAACCTCAACCCATGTGGTGACGGCGGCGGAACCCTTCCCACCGTTACTGGCTCAGTCACGGTAGACGGCACCGCGGTAGACGGCAGCGCCTGTCCATAACGTGATACCTTAGAAACATGGACATATCGGCTTTGGCTTGAATGTTCTTCTTTTGTTCTTTATTGTGAGTGTATGAAGAACAATATCAGCCAACCCCATGCCCACGCCCGCGCTGTCATTTTTGATGATGGATGGTCAAACGCGAAATCTGATCTGAACATCTTGCCCGCCCGCGAACAAAAGGGACGCGGTGCGGTGTCCAATATTGACGGGCGATTTGAACGTCATATCCATCAGGCGGTTGATGACGGATGGCTGGGCACATTGATGGAAGATCAGGACGCCCCACGCACCAAAACCACCCTTGGCATAGATGGTGCGCGTTCTGTGATCACCCGCAATCAAAGCCCGGATGTCCCGTTTGATCGGTCCATCAACCCCTATCGCGGGTGTGAGCATGGCTGTGTGTATTGCTTTGCCCGTCCGACCCACGCCTATCTGGGCTTGTCCCCCGGTCTTGACTTCGAAACCAGGCTTTTCTGGAAGCCGGAAGCCGCCCAGCTTCTGCGCAAGCAGCTGTCGTCAAAGGCCTATCAACCCGCCCCGATCGTGATTGGCACAAGTACCGACCCCTATCAGCCGGTCGACCGTGACAAGAAACTGACGCGGTCGATCATCGAAGTTCTGGCCGATTGCCAACATCCGTTTTCACTGATCACCAAAAGCGCACTGGTCACCCGTGACATTGACCTGATCGCCCCGATGGCCGCCCGAAATCGGGCATCGGTGGCAGTATCAGTCACAAGCCTCGATCACCGGCTGTCAAACCTTCTGGAACCGCGTGCCTCTGCCCCGCACCGCAGGCTTGAGGCCATCCGGAAGCTGTCAGATGCCGGCATTCCGGTCACAGTGCTGTGTGCGCCTGTTATTCCGGGCCTCAATGATACGGAGATCGAAAAGATCGTGTCGGCCTGCAAGGACGCCGGGGCGCAATCGATTGGTCACATCGTCTTGCGCCTGCCGCTTGAAATAGCCGATCTGTTCGAAGAATGGCTTGAAACGCACTACCCCGACCGCAAGACAAAGGTGATGTCGCTGATCCGTCAGATGCGCGATGGTCAAACCTATCAATCGGAATTTGGCACCCGCATGCGCGGCACCGGCCCGATTGCCGATCTTATTGCCAAACGTTTTGACGCTGCGCGCAAAAAGCACGGCCTGAACAACCGGTCTCTCAACCTTGATTGCGGCGGCTTCAAACGTCCCAGCGCGAACGGGCAAATGTCGCTGTTCTGACATCAACGGCAACATTGCCCATATCCCGCAACAGATACCCCATCCGGTTCAGTCCGCGCGCCGGATCAGCATCGTGCTTTTGCCCCCAACCGTAAGGCGCAGCACTTCGCCATCATCAAAGGCGTAGCTCAGGATATGATGGTCGGGATCAATGATCTGTTTGCCTTCGATGGTGACAGCACCACATGCGACCAGTTCACTTGCCGCAGTACTGGTCTCGGCAAAACCGGCCATCAGAATAAGTGGCACCACCCCGATCCCGTCTTTCAGGGCATTGGGCGTGAAGTCGAGTGTCGGCATGCGATCAGCAAGAGAGATATGGGTCATTTTCCGGTTTCCTTGTTGGTGAAGCCACCTCGGGCAAACCGGTTTATGGAAAAAACAAAGGCCGCCCTGGGGCAGCCGGTCTTGGTTTAATTTACAAACACATCAACAGGCGCCGCGCTATGTGCACGACGTAAAATAGGCGTTCTGATGTGTAACAATGTTTTCCATGCTTTTATGCATATGGCGCTTTTTTCGTTTGGTCAAGCCGCTTGTTGACCACACCCCAAGCCAAAAAAAAACACCCGCCAGCAAACCGGCGGGTGCAACGAAACATTTATAGCCTGACCTGAAAGCGAAGATCCTAGCTGACAACCCGATAGCGTGCATGCACTGCCGGTTCGCTGATGATGGCCGGATCGATCATGGCATTCACCGCGTCCTGTGCTTCGCTGGCGGCCACACCTTCGCGGTCCTTGGCGTTTACATTGCCATCTTCGCAAAGCGCCCTGGCACGTGCACTTTCAAAGAAGCGCAAACCACGTTTTTCCATGACATACAGGGTTTCACCACCCCATTGTCCGGTCCAGACAAGACCAGAAAGACCTTCCATTTCCCGTTCAATCCGGGTCGGCGAAATCGGCATCCCCAGGCAGGTGGTCAAAAGGAAGGAAAGTTCGGCTGCGGTCACCCCGTCTTCACAGCATTCCTCGGCCAGAACCGACATCACCGCCATGGTCACAACCCGAAGCGAAACCTTTTCCGCATCAAGCCCCGGGAACCGGTTTTGTTGAAGTTCAACAATGTCGTTGGCAATACGATCAACATCACCACGAATGACATAACGGCCCCGCCATACCCGACAGCTGCTTCTGACTTCCCACGCGCTCATGATTTGGTCCCACCCGTTTTTGTTTGTCCCTGCCAAAAAAGATACAACAAACATACATAACGTCAATATCTTTTTCGACTTTTTGTATTATTTCATACACTCATCACGAAACCAGCGGAAGCCGTCAGTTGCAACGGTGTAACCGTCTTCGCCCTCGACTTCTTCAAGGTAGCCTCTTGCCACGGCCGCATGGAAATCCCGGCTAAAATTGCGCGGCATCCGCAGGTGATCTTGGCGGCGCAAAAGGCGGCGCACATCACCGCGCGTTACAAAACTCCTGCCATCGCGATATTGCAGCCAGATTGCCGCCAACAAGATTATCTCGGCAAAGCCACGTGGTTGAAGGCGTCCGACCAGATCGGCAAAACTGCCAACAAACCCCGCAATGAACATGCCGGGATCTATTGCGCCGGAAAATGCCGCATCGCCTGTATTTCCATTGGCAAAATATGCCTCGCCTGCCCCCTGCACGCCACTGACTGCGGTCAGGGCGCGATCATTCGCCTTGCCCCCCGCACCTTCCTTGGCGAAGCCATCAACCGCGCCGTTATCGCGCGGGCGACCGCCATCCGATACACTAGGTACAGAACCACGCACCGCCCCAACAGCCATTCCCGGCACTGACGGTGCCTGCCCGAACAAAGCAGCCATCACCACCGGCAAACGCGCAGGCGGAATCGCACATTCGAGATCGACTGGCCCGAAGTCCCCTTCGCCGGAAAGCTTGACATGAATAATGGCTGGCACGGCTATATCACTCCTGAATTGCACTGCAGCGATACCATACATTACGTACAATTTTCAACATCAATATTACATTTATGTATACTAACTTACATTTCAGCCGAAGGATTACCCTAACTTTGGTCTCGACAATTGCCGGTCCGCCACCGCACCATAATCCCGGCAATCATTCCATTCGCACCAATGCTGCGCGACGAACGGACGCCCCGGCACCAAACGCCGGGCGGTAAAATCAAGAACGCCATCAACCGCCACCAACGGGAGACCAGAAAACATGACACGCCTGATGTTTCGCGAAGACGCCTATGCAAAGAATTGCAACGCCATCGTCACCAGCATTTCGGATCGTGGGATCGAACTTGATCAAACGGTGTTTTACGCAACCGCTGGCGGCCAGTCGGGCGATATCGGCACACTAACGCTTGGCGATGGCACAGCCCTTCCGGTCGTCACCACGGTCAAGGATCGCGAAACCGGGCGTATCTTGCACATCATTGCCGATGACCATCCCCTGCCCGCAGTTGGCGATACGATCACAGCCGAACTTGATTGGGACAATCGCCACAAGCTGATGCGCTTCCACACCTGCCTGCATCTTCTGTGTGCCGTGATCGAAGGCGATGTCACGGGCGGCAATATCGCCGCCCACAAGGCGCGGCTTGACTTCAACCTGCCAGAAGTCACGCTCGACAAGGATGAAATCAGCGAAAAACTTAATGAATTGATCGCACGCGATGCCGATGTCTATGACGGGGAAATCTCCGTCGCCGAGCTTAAAGCCAACCCGGAACTGGTGCGCACCATGTCGGTACAGCCGCCAATGGATGGACATTCCATCCGGACCGTCACCATCGAGGGCATTGATTTCCAACCCTGTGGCGGCACCCATGTGCGCAAAACCGGCGAGATCGGCAAGGTCATGGTTTCCAAGATCGAAAAGAAAGGCCGCCAGAACCGCCGGATCAATATCGTATTTGACGACTGATGCCATTTGTAATTGGCAACCGGCAAACATACGGATCATCACCATCCGGTTTGACAGCCAGTTGCCAGCAAGCAGCAGGACCGTTACAAATTTAAATAGATTCAGGACCAAATTTAAAACAATCCCGGAACCAACCGGAAATCCACCACCGTCAATCGGAGCTTGTCCATGACCAACCCACTTTCCGACGCCCTTGTGTCCACCCAATGGCTTGCGGATCACCTTGATGCACCGGATGTGCGCGTCGTCGATGCCAGCTGGTACATGCCGGCCGAAAACAAGAATGCCCGCGACTTCTACGATGCCGAACATATTCCGGGCGCGGTTTTCTTTGATATTGATGATATTGCCGCCGATGACAGCGCCCCGCTGCCACACATGATGCCCGATGCGATCAAGTTTTCCGCCAAGGTTCGCAAACTTGGCCTCGGCGATGGTGTCCGTGTGGTTGTCTATAGCCAGAAGGGCTCCGCCCTTGCAGCCTGCCGTGCATGGTGGATGTTGCGTCATTTCGGCCATCATGATGTCGTCGTGCTTGATGGTGGTTTGCCAAAATGGATCGCGGAAGGCCGCCCGGTCACCGATGCACCGACCCCGCCGCGCGAACGCCACTTTACCGCACGCGCCAACAGCTTTTTGCTGCGTGAATATGATCAGGTTCTCTCGAACGTCAAAACCAAACGCGAACAGCTGGTGGATGCCCGCGCAGGCGAGCGGTTCCGTGGTGAGGTTGACGATCCGTGGGGCAAATCCGGCCACGTTCCCGGCTCCTACAACCTGCCCTTTACCGAACTTCTGAATGCGGATGGCACGTTTAAGTCGGCGGATGAAATCAAGGCTGCATTCGATGCAGCAGGCGTCGACCTTAACAAACCGATTGTTGCAAGTTGCGGTTCGGGCGTTACCGCCTGTGTTCTTGCCATGGGGGCCTATATTTCCGGCCACAAACAGGTCGCGGTCTATGACGGATCCTGGGCGGAATGGGCCACCACGGAAGACAGCCCGGTTGATACCGGCCCGGCCTGAACATCTGGCCCCGTCCGTATCACACATTTAAAAAGAGAAACCCGATGCCCGCCCCATCCCCGTTCGGTTCGGATATGACCAACCATACCGCCGATGGCGCGGGCATCAGACTTGAACAGATTAAAGCCCCTACTAACGACGATATTGCCGCCATCACCCGCCTTTGGATTGCGACCGGACTGATCCCGGCGATCCGCGATGCACGGCAGGATATCGAAAACTGCATTGCGGCCGATAACGGCAGCCTGATTGTCGCGCGCATGCCAGATGATCAGCAAATCTTTGCCACCATGATGACCGGCCATGACACTGTCTTTGGCTGGATTCATTACTTGGCAATCGCCAAGCACGCCCAAGGCAGCGGCATTGGCCGCGAACTGGTAAGTTTGGCCGAGGATATCCTGCGTCTTTCGGGCTTAAGTGAAATCCGGATCACGATTGAAAATGCCGCAGCGGGTGATTTTTACGCCAAACTCGGCTATGACTTTATAGCAAGCGTCACCGATCAGGCTGATCCTGATCCGCACCAAAACAAAATAATGCGCAAGAGTTTAGTCCAATGACCCCATCCAATCCGCGCAAGCTGGAAGTTGTTATCAGCTTCCTTGAAATGCAAAGCCCGCCCGAACGCGCACCGGCCATCGTCCCGCCCGGCAAGGTCGCTATCATCCGGGCTGAAAACCCGACCCTGTCATTTTATCGCTACCTATATAATACGGTCGGCGAACCTTGGCTGTGGTGGCAACGCCGCCTGATGAGCGACGAAGAACTCTCTGCGATCCTCGCCAAGCCGGAAACACATGTTTATGTGCTTTATGTTGCTGGTGTGCCCGCCGGCTTTGCCGAGCTTGATCTGACGGACTTTGAATCTGACAACGTCATTGATCTGCACTATATGGGCCTGATGCCGGAATTCATCGGCAAGGGCTTTGGCAAATACCTGCTGGATTGGGCGATTGATACCGCCTGGAGCTTCAAGCCCACCCGTATCACGGTCAATACCTGCACGCTTGATCATCCAAGTGCACTTGGGGCTTACCAAAAGGCAGGATTTGCTATATATGATCGCCGAACCGATATTGTCGATGATCCGCGCGACACAGGACTGATCCCGCATATCGATCACCATGTCGATCATGATGGTCATCCCGCGAGCGATACACCTGATCGCGAAAGTGATCCGGAAAATGCAAATAATGCAGATTCCGACACTTTGATCGTTGACTTTCCCGACCGCGCACGGTAACAAGCGCGCCTGAGTTTACCCAAGCCAGAGGATGATGACCCATGGCAGTGCCAAAGAAAAAAGTGACCAAGTCCCGTCAGGGCATGCGTCGCTCGCATGACAAGCTCGCCAAGGGCTCGTACCGCGAAGACAAAGAGACCGGCGAACTGCATCGCCCGCACCACATTGACCCGAACACCGGTATGTACCGTGGTCGTCAGGTGGTCGAGCCGAAGATGTAATTCCGCACCGGAGAGCTTTTTGCTCTTTGGCGGTTTGCGACGCTATATATTTCCGCGCCAGTCCTATCGGACTGGCGTCTGGTTTAAAAAGGGATGAAACCGTTTGGTTTCATCCCTTTTTATTTATCCCTACTCAAAACCATCCATACCGGTCCCGCACACGATCACGCCGACCCGCCCCGGATTGGGATCACCGAGGCGATTGTTCATAACGGCGGCAATACCGGCGGCGGCGGAAAGTTCGACCGAAATGCCGAACTCTTTCCAAAGCCACTTGGCAGATTTTTGCATTTCCTCGTCACTGACCAACGCAATGCGATCCACATTCTTGCCAATCAGATCGACATTAAGAGCGGATGACTGACGCGGTGCCAGACTGGTGGCGGCCGTGTTCACGCTGGGTAATGTCACGACCTCGTTGGCCTTAAGGCTTTCAAACAGGGTTGCCGCCCCGGTCGGCTCCACACCGATCACCCGGATCGATGGGCGCAACAAGCGTGCGGCTGTCGCCACACCGGCAATCAGTCCACCACCGCCAATCGCAACGACCAGCGTATCAAGGTCGGGTTGCTGTTCTAAAAGCTCAAGCGCGATGGTTCCCTGCCCGGCAATCACCTTGGGATCGGCGAACGGATGGATATAGGCCATCCCGCTTTCATGTGCGTGCTCCATCGCGGCACGGTTGGCGTCATCCCAAACCGCCCCGATCAAAGCCACGTCAACACCCTGCGCGCGCAGTTTCTTCACTTTGGGCTGCGGGGTGTTGGTCGGCAGGAAGATTTTCACCGGTACACCCAGTGTGCGGGCCGCATTGATCACACCCATGCCATGATTGCCGCCCGATGCCGTGCACAGCCCGGCAGATCTTTGTTCGGGGTCAAGGGCCAGTGCGGCATTCATGGCCCCGCGTGCCTTGAAGGATCCGCTGACTTGCATGTTTTCAAGTTTCAGGAACATCTCGGGGATGCGACCACGCGCGACAAAGCACGATGTATCGCCAAAATTGCTGACCTCAAACACCGGGGTCAGGCGCATATGGTCCGATATCGCCTTGCGCGCAGTGCGAAAATCCTGAAGTTCAATCACGGGGCCCCCTTGCTGTATTCTGTGTCATTCGTTGCTGTTATTGCCTGTAAAAAATAGCCTGATATCAGGCATTAACAATGGCTTTGACGCAAAAAGCCTTGAACGCCCGCCGCCAAGGTGGTTTGTCTTTGAGGCATAAGACGTCGCGCCCAAGGAGAACCGCCTGTTATGTCATCGCAAAGCCCCAAACATACCGCAACCAAACTGGTCCATGCCGGTCGCCGTTCCAGCCAGTATCACGGCGTGGTCAACCCGCCGGTTCTGCATGCCTCGACCATCCTGTTTGACAGCCTGGCAGAACTGGAAAAGGCTGGTGCCTCGGTCCCCGGGAAAACGACCTATGGCCGCCACGGGACGCCGACGCGCTTTTTGCTGGAAGAAGCCGTTGCCGAACTTGAAGGCGGCTATGGCACGCTTTGCGTGTCATCGGGCGTTTCGGCGATCACCAATGCCATCCTCGCCTTTGTGAAGCCCGGCGATCACATCCTGATCACCGACAGCACCTATTTCCCGACTCGCAACCTGTGCAATACGTTTCTTAAGAAGTTCGGGGTCGAGACGGAATATTATGATCCGACGATTGGCGGCGACATTTCCGGCCTTATTCGCGATAACACCGCCCTTGTCTGGTGCGAAAGCCCGGGGTCGCTGACCTTTGAAATGCAGGATATCTCGGCAATCGCGAAGGCCGCGCACGCGCGCAATGTAAAGGTGATGCTTGATAACACCTGGGCATCCCCGATCCTGTGCCGCCCGTTTGAACTGGGTGTTGATGTGTCGGTTCAGGCCGGGACCAAATACATTGTTGGTCATTCCGATGTTATGCTGGGCACCATCACGACCGCGACCGAGGAAGACCTTCTGACCATCAAGAAGCAGGTCCTGATTTCCGGTGACGCGGTTGGTCCAGATGATTGCTACCTCGCCCAGCGTGGGCTTCGCACCCTTGCCGTGCGCCTGAAGCAGCACCACGAAAGCGGCCTTAAGGTTGCGAACTGGCTGCAAACCCGACCGGAAGTCAAACGCGCCCTCCACCCGGGCCTGCCCGATGATCCGGGCCATGCCATCTGGAAACGCGATTTCACTGGTGCCTGCGGCCTGTTTTCCTTTGTCATGCAGCCGGTTGAAAAAGCCCAGCTCGCCAATATGGTCGATCACATGGAACTGTTTGGCATGGGCTTTAGCTGGGGCGGCTTTGAAAGCCTGATCCTGCCGTCTGATCCAACCAAAATACGCACCGCCACCAATTGGGACGACGATGGTCAGTTGATCCGGCTCCATATCGGCCTTGAAGACCCCGACGATCTGATCGCCGATCTTGCGGCCGGGTTCGCGCGACTTAAAACGGCCTGAACCCGAAAATGACAAAGGGCGCTAAACTTTCAGCGCCCTTTTCCGTTCAAGCCTGCAAACCAGCGCTGCTTCACAGCCACGCAAACAAAAGCGATGCAATCACAATCGCCGACAGGATGACGCGCAAGTTGCCATACCACGCCGGAAACTGCCCGGCCTTGACGGTCTGCAAATCGATCAACAGCATGGCCGCAAAGCTTGCCGCCAAAACGGGTAACCCAATCGCCAGCGGCACAAGCAGTGCCAACCATCCGATAAGCGACGGCACCACACTGATGCCAAGTGAAACCCACAGGAACTTGTCGGCAACAGCTCCCTGATCAAAGACCTTGATCGCCCGTCCCCAATGCACGCCACCCAAGAATGACAAAATCACCGCGCCATAGGCAACAAGGGTGAAATAGGCCAACGACTGATGCGCAGCGGATAAGAACACCCCGCCTATCGACAAGGCAACAAACGGGATCGCCCCGGTCAGCCCGAACCAGCGCGCCGGCACGGGGATGGACGCAAAGAAGCTCTCATCCGCGTGCGGGCCAGATGTGTATTGCGGGTTACTATCTGTTGATGATTGCTGCGGCACGCCGATATCCTTTCACGCGGTTCTATCTGCGCTTTACGGAATCGGGTGCCACTTTGATCACCGTGTTTGCAGTGATAACGCTTTAACCGCCTGCAAAGTGGCGCTTGGCAGTCATCACAATGCCGCTGGCAACAAAGATCGCAGCGGCTGAAATCACGATGCTCGGCCCGGCGGGCGTATCGACATGCCAGGACAGGGAAATCCCCGCCAGAACCGACGCCGCGCCAAACAGCCCGGCCCCAATCGCCATCTGTTCAGGTGTGCGGGCAAAGAAACGCGCACTGGCCGCTGGCACGATCAGAAGGGCTGTAATCAGCAAAACCCCGACAATCTTGATCGCCATACCGATCACAAGCGCCATCAGAAGCATGAAGATCAAACGCAGCCGTTCAACCGGAATGCTTTCGGCCGCGGCAATTTCAGGACTGACTGTCAGCGCAAGCAAAGGCCGCCACATCCAGGCAAGGATGCCAAGTGCAAAGGCCCCGCCAACCGCCAAAAGCAAGATATCCCCGGTATTAACCGCCAGAATATCGCCAAACAGATAAGCCATCAGATCAACAGCAACACCTTGCACAAAGGCAAGCGCGACCATGCCCAGTGCCAGCGTGGAGTGCGCCAGCATGCCCAGCACCGTGTCACTGCCAATCCGCGATTGCCGTTGGCCATAGGCCAGAATAAGCGCGGCCGCCAGACAGGTCGCGATCATGCCAATCCGCACATCGACCCCGATCAGAAGGCCAAGCGCCACCCCCAGAAGGGCGGTATGCGCCAGCATGTCGCCAAAGAACGCCATGCGTCGCCAGACGATAAAGGCGCCGAACGGCCCGCAGACAACGGCCAGCAAAACACCGCCCAAAACGGCACGAAACAGGAAATCATCCATCATTGGTTTGTTCCCGCCCCTTCTTTGACGGTTTTACTGTGATCATCTCCGTGATCATGTGAATGGCCATGTGCATGATGATCATGCGAATGATCGTGACCACATCCGCCAACAACATGCCCCGAAAGATCATGTTCGTGATCATGTTCGTGGTGATAGATGCCAATCGCATCGGCCTCGCGCACACCAAACAGCGACCGGTATTCCGGATGCTGGCGCACGGTTTCGGGAATGCCTGAACAACAGACATGGCGATTAAAGCACACCACCTGATCGGTCTTGGCCATCACCAGATGCAGGTCATGCGAAATCATCAGAACGGCGCAATCAAGTTCACGGCGGATCTCGTCGATCAGGCGATAAAGCTCCGCCTGCCCGGAAACATCGACGCCCTGCGTCGGCTCATCAAGCACCAGCAAATGCGGGCGTAGCAAAAGGGTGCGGGCCAGCATCACACGCTGCGTCTCGCCGCCTGAAAGCTGGCTCATCTGCGCATCGATCACATGCCCTGCCCCGACCTGCGCCAGAACGCCTTCGCAATCCGCACGGCTCACGGATCGGGTCAGGCTCAGAAACCGCTTCACCGTCATCGGCAAGACCTGATCGATGGCAAGCTTTTGCGGCACATAGCCAATCGTAAGCCCGCGTTTGCGTACGACCTCGCCACTATCGGCTTTCTGCAAACCCAGAAGCGTCTTGACCAATGTGGATTTGCCAGCGCCATTTGGCCCGATCAGGGTAATGATCTCGCCCGGATGAATGGCAAGCGACACCTGATCAAGCACGCGCTCATTGCCAAAGGACAGAACAAGGTCACGACCTTCAATGAGTGGCGCAGTCATGGCACAGCCCCTTGATCTCGACCGTGGTCGCCTGAATGGTAAAGCCGACACTGCGGGCTGCCTTGCGCACCGCGTTGCTCATATCTTCGTTGACCGCCTCGGCCACGCGGCCACAATCAGTACAGATGAAATACTGCCCCAGATGTTCGCAATCAGGCCGGTCGCAGCCGAAATAGGCATTAAGCGATTCAATTCTGTGCACCAGACCAAGCTCTGTCAGGAATTCCAGCGCGCGATAAACCGTTGGCGGCTGCACCCGCTGCCCTTCAGCGGTCAGCGCATCAAGCAGTTCATAGGCCGTAACCGCCTTGTGCGATTGCCAGATCAGGGTAAAGACCTTGCGGCGCATGTCGGTAAAGCGCGCATTTTCGCTGTCACAGACTTTCTCTGCCTGCGCAAGTGCGCTATGCACACATCTGTCGTGATCATGGCCCTTTTTGGGGAAAAGATCGCTCATAGCTGAATATCTCGTATCGACGGCCATCTGGTTTCGGCGGTTTCGGCCCAACCGATTTCAAAAAGCCGTGGCATCTGATGAAATGTTATAATATATCATTTTCTGACGTGCGAAACGTTAAAAGTCAACCACCATCGACCGGAGCTTCCCCATGACGGGCTCAAATGCACAGATTGCCGACAAACTGAAATTCAACGAAAACGGCCTGATCCCGGCAATCGCCCAGCAACATGACAGTGGCGAAGTCCTGATGATGGCGTGGATGAACCGCGATGCGGTGCTTGAAACGCTTGAAACCGGTCGGGTGTGCTATTTCTCACGCTCCCGCGGGAAACTCTGGTGCAAGGGTGAAAGCTCCGGCCAGGTGCAGAAACTTGTCGATTTCCGTTATGACTGCGACATGGACACCATTCTGGTCGAGGTCGATCAGATTGGCGTTGCCTGCCACACCGGACGGCGCAACTGTTTCTATTTCGCCGCACGTGACGGCAAGGAAGTCGTGATTTCCGAACCGGAAATCTCGGCCGAAGAGCTTTACGGCAAGAAATAGCCCCCACCCCAAATCCCACGCCCAGCGCAAAAGACCTGATTGATCATGGCCCTTTCCAACGAACAGTTTGACCGCATCGCCACCACCGTCATTACCGGCTTTCTGGGCAGTGGCAAGACCACGCTGCTGAATGCCCTGCTGACACAGGATGGCATGGATAAGACAGCGGTCCTGATCAACGAGTTCGGCGAAATCGGGCTGGATCACCTTCTGGTCCGTGAAGTGTCCGAAGATGTGGTGTTGCTCAATTCCGGCTGTATCTGTTGTTCGGTGCGCGGTGATCTGATTTCGGGTCTGCGTGATTTGTTTGTCAAACGCACGCGCGGTGAAATCCCGGAATTTGATCGGGTGATCATTGAAACCACCGGCCTTGCCGACCCGGCCCCGATCCTGCACACCCTGATGACCGACCCGCTTCTTACCACCAAGTTCCGCCTTGATAGCGTGGTGACCACGGTCGATGCCATCCACGGCGCAGGCCAGCTTGATAATCATCCCGAAAGTGTCAAGCAGGCGGCTGTTGCCGACCGCATCCTGATGACCAAGGCCGATCTGGCCGACGAGGCCGCGCGCACAGCCCTTGAAACCCGCCTGCGGGCGCTCAACCCGGCCGCGCCGATTTATCCGGTGGTCAATGGCGATATTGCGGTTTCAAAGCTGTTTAATGCCGGGCTGTATGATCCGACAACCAAAAGCATGGATGTGCAGAAATGGCTGCGTGATGAAGCCTACGAGCAACATGGCGATGATCATGCGCATCATCACGACGATCACGAGCATCATGACCATGATCACCACCACGCTCACAGCCACGACGTCAACCGCCATGACGACCACATCCGATCATTTTGCATCACCTTTGACGAACCGATCCATTGGGATGCCTTTGTCACCTGGGCCGAAATCTTTACCCAGATGCGCGGCGAAAGCCTGTTGCGCGTAAAGGGCATCCTTAATCTGGTCGGCGAAGATGCGCCTGTGGCCATTCATGCCGTGCAGCATGTTTTCCACCCGCCGGCATCCCTGCCCGCCTGGCCAAGCGATGATCATAGATCCAAGATCGTCTTCATCACCAAGGATCTTGGGCCCCAAGTGATCCGTGAATCGCTTTATCACCTGAATGCCGCGGTCAGCGAAACCAATGATGGCAACACGGTCAAAGAATAATCGACCGCATTTGAGCCACATCAAGGATCATCACCAGCAATTGCGGCAATCTCGTCCTTGGCTTGATACAGCCTCACTCTAAGTCCTGAACTTCGGGCGACCCATTAATTTGGTCGCCCTTTTTCTTTGCCTGAAAATCCCCACCCGCACACGGGGCAACCCCGGGCCTCTCGCCAATTGCACAGCCTGTACCATCCTGATGTACAGGTTGCGATCGGCGACATGCGCACTAAATCTGGCGCAAATCGGGCAAACTGACACCGGATCGTCATTTGCACATGACACCGCGAAGACCCAAAATCACAACAATCAAACGAAACAAGGGGGTACACCAGTATGATTTACCGGAACTGGCAGGACACTAAAATCCCGGCCCTTGGCTTTGGGACGTACGAGCTCAATAACGATGAAGCGGCGAAAATGATCGCCGAGGCCGCCAAGATCGGCTATCGCCATTTCGATACCGCCCAGATGTATCACAACGAACAGGGCGTTGGTCAGGGCCTGAAAAATTCCGGCCTTGCACGCGATGACTACTTCCTGACCACCAAGGTCTGGTACGACAAATTCCAAAGCGGTGATTTGCAGACCTCCGTGGTCGAAAGCCTGCGCAAGCTTGATCTTGACCATGTTGATCTGTTGCTTCTGCATTGGCCCAATGATGACGTGCCGCTTGAAGAAACCATGGCAGCCTTGAACGAGGTCAAAAACCTTGGCATGACGCGCCTGATCGGGATTTCAAACTTCCCGACCGCCCTGATTGATCAGGCCGTGTCGCTGACCGATGCGCCGTTGACGGTCAATCAGGTCGAATATCACCCCTATCTTGACCAGTCCAAGGTGCTCGAAAGTGTGCGCGCACACAACATGCTGCTGACCGCCTATTGCCCAATTGCGCGTGGCAATGTCATGAAGGACGCAACGCTTAAGGCCATCGGTGAAAAATACGGCAAGTCGCCCGTACAGGTCACCCTGCGCTGGTTGCTGCAACAAGACAGCGTCATGGCGATCCCGAAATCGGGCTCACCGAAAAATGCCGCGGCCAATTTCGATATCTTTGATTTCGAACTTTCGGAAAACGACATGGAAGCAATCCATGATCTTGCCAATCCAAATGGCCGCCTGATTGATCCGTCCTTCGCCCCGGAATGGGACAAGGCCGCCTGATCATCATCCGGCGTAACGGCGAACAAACATACAAAATTACCAAGACCGGCTTGCTTTAAGCCGGTCTTTTGCGTTTGGCGACACCGTTACATCAAAAACACGCGATTTACGGCCCGGTTTTGCCCACCGCTTGTTTCGCACCTGCGAAAAGCGTATTTTATCAAGGCCCTGACCCTAATCTAATCAACCAACTGGCAGCAAACCGCTTATGAGCACCACAAACACCACCGATAAAACCGCACCAGCCGCAACCAGCGAAACACCCAAAAAGGACGATATCGCCCATCGCCCGTATGAGGACGTTCTGGCCCTGTTGCTGGGCACCATGGTGGTGTCGCTTGGTGTCACGCTCTATAGTGAAAGCATCCTTGTCACCGGCAGTACCGCCGGGGCTGCCCTTCTGATTGAACATGCTACCGGGCTGTCGTTTGGCGTGATCTTCTTTGTGATCAACCTGCCGTTTTACTGGCTGGCTTTCAAACGCATGGGCAAGGCGTTTACCATCAAGACCTTCATCGCCGTTGGTCTTGTCTCGGCCTTCTCGAAGCTGACCCCGATGCTGGTAGAGTTCAACAATCTCAACCCGATCTATGCCGCGATTGCCGGGGGTGCGTTGATGGGGATTGGCCTGCTCATGCTGTTTCGCCATCGCGCCGGCCTTGGCGGGGTCAATATCCTCGCCCTGTACCTTCAGGAAAACTTCAACATCCGCGCAGGCTATTTCCAGCTCGCGGTCGACATGGTGATCCTCGTCTGCGCCTTCCTGACCCTGCCCTTCGACAAGGTCCTGCTCTCGATCCTCGGTGCAGTCATCCTCAACCTGATCATCGCACTCAACCATCGTCCGGGACGCTATTTGGCTGCGAGATAGGCAACCACCAAAGGCACGTCTCTTAATTGCTTTGCCCTACAACTTACTCTTCCATAAGCTGACAACATTCAGCAACTAAGAAGAGAGATAAAATTGAGGCGCCTATATAGTCTAGAATCCATCATTTGGGCCATGGTCGCCACAGCATCGCTCTCTGTTGCGTTTATGCTAGTGGACAATTATTGCACGCCTATTTCTGGGGCTGCTTGTGCAGCGTGGAGAGGTTTTAGTTGGGAAACTGTTCTTGCAGGCAGCCTTGGCTTAGCTGGCGGTCTACTAGTAATTACTGCAACTAGATGGCAGATAAGAGCTCAGAAAGAGGCGGAAATTAACCGCCAACTTCACAAGGTAGAAGTTCTTTACAAGCAACTTGCGGATGGATGCGACGAGCTTGAAAGACATGTGAAAATCTTCCGCAAGAGCTATAGAGATCAACGTGATTGGACACCGAATAACAACAAACAGGACCTTGAGAAGAAGAAGCGCTATCTAGGCGACGCCAACCTCTCATATCTTATTTCAGACGATTTAGACCTACCGAACAAACTCCGAAGGCTGGCCGTCAATGCTCACAATGGGCTAAATCCAATGTTGCGTACAACTTATCCCGATGATCCTGCTGCAGGTCCGGTGACCACCTTTGAAACCTTAGAATCTCATATTGCGGATTGCAGAAAGCGTCTTGCTGAGCTTTGGGAGGAGAAAGAGGAATACAAAACCTATCTGCGCGACCGTTAAGAACACCATATATTTAGCATTCTTCTTAGAAAAAATGGCGATCCCTGCAGGACTCGAACCTGCAACCTACAGATTAGAAGTCTGTTGCTCTATCCAGTTGAGCTAAGGGACCGCTGGGTGGGGTGGTTACGAACCCCGGGGCATGGCATTGGGCGCCTGCCCGACTGTTTTCACAGGTTTTAACGTCCCCTGTCAGACGAAACGGGGCGGAAATCCGCCCCGAGAATTGGTCAATTACGCTGGCGATTGCCAGATCAGACGACGCGTTTGAACGCGAAGTTATCGGCATAGGCCTTGAGCTGCAGCTTGCGCGGCTTCGGCATTTCGATGTCCGCGATCAGCTTGTGCTTGGCGGCAAAGGCCTGCGCCTCTTCGAGGGTTTCGAAATACATGCGGACCTGACCACGGGTGTCGGTCGATCCGATCCAGCCCATCAGCTGATCCGCGACCTTTTTCGCACCCGGTTCAAATTCCATGACCCAGTGCTTGGTCGCAGCCTGACCGGACTGCATGGCGTTCTTGGCAGGTTTGTAAACACGGACCTTCATCGGGACCCTCGTCTTGACCTTCGGGATAAGATGATGATGGCAGTTAAACGGGTCTCTCTACCCCCTGCTATCAGTTCATCTTTTACACCTTTTATCGTGACTTGGAAATCCCGTTGGGCATCCGAAAAACGATAAAAGGGGAAATGGTCGGGAAGGCGAGATTCGAACTCGCGACCCCCTGCTCCCAAAGCAGGTACGCTACCAGACTGCGCTACTCCCCGACGCGGATGTGGATTTAGCACCATCTTGCTGGGTGGGCAAGACCGCATTGCGTGTTTTTCTCGAAAATATGACACAAAAACCGACGCAAAAACCAAAGGCCGCAGATATCACCTGCGGCCTTGCTATTGCTGATTGATTGTGTGGCGTATCGATTGCGCGGCCTAGCGCGGCAGTCCTTCGACCTTTTCGCCAACCTCAAACCCCATCCGGTCAGACGAGCCACCATTCAGTTCAAGCACAAAGCGCACAGGCCTTGGCGATGGAATGATGGTTTCTGATTGCGGCACGGTGCGCTTTTCAATGCCGACAATAGTGCCGTCGGCCGCGATGAACAGCATATCAAGCGAGATAAAGGTGTTTTTCATCCACATCGAAATGTCGCGTGGTCCGCCGAAATCAAACAGCATTCCGGCGTCTTCAGCCATTTCGGTACGGAACATAAGTCCGCGCGACCTTTCTTCGGGTGTGATGGCCAGTTCAACATTGAACACTTCGCCATCAACAAGAAGACGCGACCGTTCATAACCGGTTGCCTTTGCATTCAGCCCGGCAACAACCGCCGCGCTGACAAAGCACACAACCAAAGCCATCTGAAAGAACGACTTCATACCCCATATCCTCTTAGTCTTTTGACGCGCTCCCGGACCTCGTCCCGGATGGCGCCACCCCGCCATGGATCCGCAAGCGTTGTGAACAACTCACTTGCCGGCTGTCTTCCACGACTATGCGCCCATTTTATGACACGCAGGATATTTTCCGCTGTGATGGGTAACACATCAGGTATTTCGATCCCGTTAATGGTTGCCCACACCCCGGACCAACAGCGTGCAACGCCATATGGACTATATCCTCCGCCGCCAAGAACAAGACTTCGGGGCGCCAATCGGGTCATCGCCCCCACGACTTCCCAGATCGACTGATTGCCCAAAAGCTGTCTGGACAGTGGATCCTCTGCAAGAGTATCACATCCACATTGTAAAACAATAGCTTGAGGCGCAAAACTTAATCCAAGCGGAATCAAATATTCAAAAAGGATGAAACGCATCTCGTCATCATGCATGCCGCCCGGCATCGGAAGGTTGCGCGCCATACCGCCTGCAATGTCATCAATTGCGCCGGTCTTGGGCCACAGGTCTTCCTGGTGGATGGAAACGGTCAGAACGCGCTCATCCTCGGCAAAGGCAATCTGCACGCCATCGCCATGATGGGCGTCGATATCAACATAAAGCACCCGGTCCAACCCGCTATCGAGCAAGGCATAAATGCCCAGAACCGGATCGTTGAAGTAACAGAACCCCGATGCCCGATCGCGCAAACCGTGATGGGTGCCCCCTGCCGGATGATGAATGATCCCGCCATCCTTGATCAGGTTGGCGGCCATCACCGATGATCCGGCGGCAGTCGCCGGACGCCGGAAAATTTCCGGATAGATCGGATTGCCATTCTTGCCGAGCCCGAACCGCTCCATCAGCTCGACGGGCAGCGACTGATCGCGTTCGGCCTGCATGACGGCGGCAATATAGTCCGGGTCGTGGAACCGCGCGAGCTGGTCTGGCGTTGCCACTGGTCCGGTCAGATAGGTGGTTTCATCCACCCAACCCAGCGCATGCACCATATCGACCACCAGCGACACACGCGGGATCGCCAGCGGATGCTTGGGACCATAGCTTGAGCCACGATAAATCTCGGCCGCAATCATGCGCGGCGGGATATTCGCGGGGCGTTTGTCAGGCATATCCGACATAAAAGAAGTTGAATTCACGACACGAAACCAGGAGGGAGTGAAAAAGCATGCAACGCAACGTCATTCATCGCAGATGAAACTATTCGCGATCAAACAGATGCCTACCAACTACTGAAATCAGAAAGTTCATGACGGCACGAACGCGCGGAGCTTTTCGAATATCGGAATGGACAAGCATCCAGACTTCCCGTGGTGGAAAGCTTTCAGCCTCGCGCAGGCGCGACAACATTGGATGATGATCCCCAACATAGCATGGCAACAAAGCAACGCCGATCCCGGTCGCCGCAGCCTCGGCCTGAATACTGATATCATTGGCTCGCAAGGAAACACTGCGTTGGCCCATATGCTTTTCCAACCAGGCATATTGCGGGATCTCTGAATTGGCATCATCCCAGTTGATAAATTCCCATTCGTTTTCAGGTTTGGAATATCCTTTGGCGGCATAGAACCCAAAAGACAGATTGCCGATCTTTCGCGTGATCAGGTCTTGATGTGTCGGACGCGACAAACGCAAGGCAATATCTGCCTGACGTTTATCCAAGGCACTAAAAGAGGATTCCCCCAATAACACAAGTTCGATCCCCGGGTGCTCTTGCCGCAGTTCGCCCAAGTGAGGCGCAATCATGATGTTTGCAATCGCCGGCGGCACACTGATGCACACCGTTCCCGATACGGTATCCCCCATCGCGGCGGTTAATCTTTCAACCGACAGCATCTCATTCTGCGCCCGTTGCCCTTGGTCTGCAATCTGCTTGCCTTCGACGGTTAACATCACCGCCTTGGGCAACCGATCAATTAACCTGACACAGAGGTCCTTTTCGAGTTGCCCTACCCGACGCGCAACCGTGCTGTGATCAACAGAAAGCTTTCTGGCAGCGGCAGAAAAGCTTCCCGTTTCGGCAACACTCAAAAAATATCGGAAATCTTCCCAATTCATCGCCCAATCCCTCAATGCGCATTTTTCCCCATTAAGGTCGACAATATATGGAATTCCAAACAAAACGAACCCGAAATAAGCTCCATCAAGTTAATCGAGTTATATCGCTATATTGGAGTCCCCCGCATGACATTAACTACAGTCACGACAGTTACGACCGTAAAAATTCATCAGGCTGGTAGTTCGGATCAGTTATGTGTTGAGCAAATCACCATTCCTGCCCCCTCGCATGATGAAGTTCGGATAAAACAATCACGGATCGGCATTAATTTCGCCGACATCTATTTTCGCAAAGGTCTTTATCCCATGCCTGAAATGCCAGCCACACTCGGCCTTGAGGCGATTGGGGTGATCAAGGAGGCCGGAAAAAACATAACCGGGTTCTCTGCTGGTGACCGGGTAATTTATGCGGGCTTCCCCCTTGGTGGTTACGTCACCGAACGTAATATTCCCGCCCAACATGTGATCAAAATACCCGATGACCTGAGTGATAAGAAAGTCGCAGGAACATTTTTGCGTGGCCTTACGGCCTGCATGCTGTTAACGGAATGCCTCTCCCCCAAGGCAAGCGAAACCGTACTGATCCATGCCGCCGCCGGTGGATTGGGTCAAATACTCGTGCGTTGGGCCAAACATCTCGGCCTCAAGGTTATCGGCACCGTTGGCTCCACCGAAAAAGCCGATCTTGCGCGTGCATTGGGCGCAGACCATACGGTTCTTTATAAACAGGAAGATTTTAAAAAGGCCGTCGCGCGCCTGACCAACGGCGAAGGTGTTGACTACGCAATTGATGGCATTGGCGGCGATAACCTTCTCAAAACCATTCAGTCCACCAAACCATTTGGTGTCACTATGAGTATCGGGCAAATCGCAGGTAACGTCGCCCCAATCCCGCCAGAGCTTCTGAAAAACCGCTTTCTGATCCGGCCCAGTATCCTAGCACTTCTGTCAGACAATGATCGCTACCACAGGCTTGCCAACCAGTGGTTTGACTTTGCGAGGCAGTCAAACTTTGCAGCAGCTTCCGAATATAACCTGTCAGATGTCAAACAGGCCCATGACGATCTTGAGGCCGGTCGATCAGCAGGCTCAATCGTCCTGCGCACAGACTAAAGGCGATTGATCGTGTCATTTGGCATAGCCTGATCGCGTTCGGCCCGCTTTAAAGTGATATGGATTTACCCTGCAATGGCGCGTGGCCGAATGATCTTGCCACTTTTGCGCTGCTCAAAAAGATGCGCGATCCAGCCTATCATGCGCCCGACGGCAAAAATACCAAGCCCTGCCCCCTTCGGGAGACAAAGTTCGCGTTCGATCAAGGCCAATCCGAAATCAAGGCTGGGATGCTGCCCGGTATTTTGCGTGACCAGATTTGCAATGCGTGCCCAGAACGCATCGCCAGTCTGACCACAGGCCTGCATGAGTGCACGGGTGCGCGGATCGCCATCGGGATAAAGCGGATGACCAAACCCCGGCGGCACATGATCGGGATCAATCTTGCCGCCAGCTTTTTCGACCTGATCCATCCACGCCCGACATCTCGGTGTCAGGCCGCCATGGCGCGTACCCGACAGGGTCGACAACCCCGCCATCAGGGATGCCGGTATGGTCGCCCCGGCCGATGCAGCAACACGCACCGCATAGGCCGATGCATTAAGCTCGTGATCGGCACAAAGCACGAGAGCCCGACGCAACAGGTCCGGCGCACTTTCATGATCTGACCATGCATTTGCCAGGACCAAATGGATCGGGCTTTTCCCGTCGTCTAAGATACCGGCAGCGGCCAGGGCGCCAAGCCGAATGATCCGTGCGGCGATCGGGCGACCATCACCACGGGGCGATCCGGTCATAAGCTCTGCCAACATCGCCACCATACGCGGAAGCGCCAGATCATGTTTGGCCGGAACAAAGTCCGGCACGGCATTCAACACAGGATCGCATCGAAGCCCTGCCAAAAGACCGGCCGCGTCCTCAAGCGTCATGGTGTGGGACAGTTCGACGGCGTTTTGACCGCGATAGTAAAACTGCCCATCGGCAATGCGGGTGATGCCCGACACAAGGATCGGCTCCCCCCAATCAATGGTCGAGGCTGCAACAGATTGCCGCGACCGTCCACGTCGTTTGCGATCATGCAGTTTGGCGACATCACGCCGGTCATACAGGCTTTTGCGTGCATCACCCGGATGGGCAACAGCGCGCACAATCCCCCTGCTGACATAGGCGTAAAGCGTGTCGCGCGATATGCCGACCTGTGCGCACACATCCGCTGCTGACAATGTGCAGAATGATCCGTCATCGATTTTTTTCATATTGATTATCTTGATCAAGATTGACGGTTTGTCCAGTCCGGCATGATGCTTTGGTCCTTACTGGTTCCGCCCCTTGAGAAAGGAAACGCCATCATGCCCAACCGGTTCACACCCCAGATCGCCAGTGCCCTTGGTCTTTCTGAAACACCTGCAATCACAACCATCGGCACAGATGCCTTGCCGTCCTATTTCGCAGTCACCGAACTCGCCTGCGCGAGTATCGGGATGGCCGCCGCGATGATTTCAGACTGGCGCGCCCTTGAAACCGGATCAGGCGCACCGGTAACGGTTGATCAGCGGCTGGCGTCGAAATGGTTCAATATGACAATCCGCCCACAGGGCTGGACATTGCCAAACGTCTGGGACCCGCTGGCGGGCGACTATCAAACGCGTGACGGGTGGATCCGGATACATACCAATGCGCCACATCACCGCGCGGCGGCACTTTCTGTTCTGGGCGATTACGAAACCCGCGATGATCTGGCGATGGCGGTAAGGGATTGGCAAAGTGATATGCTTGAAAACGAAATTGTTGCGGCCAATGGCTGTGCCGCAACCATGCACAGCCTTGCGGAATGGCAGGCACATCCGCAAGGAAAATCCATCGCAACCGATCCACTGATCTGCTGGGACCAGCACGCAAACACCAATGTCACCCCCGCATCAATTGACCCGGCCCGACCGCTACGTGGCGTCCGCGTTCTTGATCTGACCCGTATCCTGGCCGACCCCGTCGCCGGGCGTTTTCTGGCGGCTTATGGTGCCGATGTGTTGCGCATCGATCCGCCGGGCTGGGACGAAGGTGCGGCCATTCCCGAAGTCACACTTGGCAAACGGTGCGCGGGACTTGATCTGCGGGACCGGGAAGACCGAAAGCTGTTTGAAGAACTGCTGTCGAATGCCGACATCTTGCTGCATGGCTATCGCCCTGACGCCCTGCCGGAATTGGGGTATGACGCCAAAACGCTGCGCGCCATTAACCCGGCGCTGATTGATGTGACGTTGTCTGCCTATGGCTGGACCGGGCCCTGGGCCAAACGACGCGGGTTTGACAGCCTCGTGCAAATGAGCTGCGGCATTGCCGATTGGGGCATGACACATTCAGGCTCGAAAAAGCCCCTACCGCTTCCGGTACAGGCCCTTGATCACGCGACGGGATATTTGATGGCCGCCAGTGCTGTTCGCGCCCTGATCCGCCGCGCCACGCATGGCGAAGTCACAACCGCCCGCCACTCATTGGCCCGACCAGCCCATATGTTAAGCAAGACAGCAACACCTGATTGCATTGGAATGATCGCCGCGGAAACCGATGCTGATATTGCCCCGCATCCAGAAGTCACAGACTGGGGCTCAGCCCGACGCATCGCCTTTCCGGTCAGTATCGCAGGAACACCACATCATTGGGATCATCCGGCAGGAAAGCTGCATCGTCATGGTGCGCACTGGTAAGCTGTGATCAGGATCAAGTCCAAGAACTGTTACAAAACTTGACGTCAGCGATTTGTCTGCGCATAGTCCCCTGATCTCCGGGGGGGCCGATCGTAAATCGGCTGAGAGGTTCGGTGTTGCCGAACGACCCTTTGAACCTGAACCGGTTAAGACCGGCGTAGGAAGGATCGAATGCGCAACACAGAACACGCGCCCCAGATGGCGCAAGACAATCCAACCAGATTTGATATTGCGCTCCGTGCGGCCCGCGTGGCTTTCAACGGCGTCGATATTTTCCATGATCTTGACCTGACCTTGCAGGCGGGAAGCTTTACCTGCCTACTCGGTCCAAGTGGTGTCGGCAAAAGCACGCTTTTGCGCTATTTCGCAGGCCTCGTCGAAGGCGATGTTAGCGGGACCATCACCTGTTCGGACAACATCGCGCTTGACGGTCGGGTTGCCTATATGGCGCAGCAGGACCTGTTACTGCCATGGCGCAGTGTTCTTGAAAATGTGGTGCTGGGTGCAGTTTTACGCCACGAAAAACCCGATTATGAGAAAGCCTCACATTTACTGACCGAAGTCGGATTACGTGATGCGGCAGACCTGCGCCCGGCTGAACTGTCCGGTGGCATGAAACAGCGCGCGGCCCTTGCCCGCACATTGATGGAAGATCGCCCGGTCGTTTTGATGGACGAGCCGTTCTCGGCGCTTGATCCGCTCAACCGCCTGCGTTTGCAGGAACTGGCCGCACGGGTGCTGCGCGGCAAGACGGTGTTGCTTGTGACCCACGACCCGCTTGAGGCATTGCGCCTTGGCGACCGCGTTCATGTCCTGACTGGCAGCCCGGCACAATTGCAAGACGCCATCACGCCCAAGGGACAAAGCCCGCGCAATATTGCCGATCCCGAGATCCTGGCACAGCAGGCCGAACTGCTTGGCCAACTCGGTGCCGAGCGGTCGGAGGGCGCGGCATGAGCACGCAAAACAATCCTCATACAAATAAAAAGGCACTGTCGGAGCGCCGCTGGCTGATCCTTGCGCGGCCGCTGATCATTATCATTGCCCTGATTGCCACTTGGCAGTTGTTGGTGATTGTGACCGGTGCGCCGAAATACATGCTGCCCCCGCCCGCAGATGTTTGGCACACGCTGATCGCGCGTCATGCCGTCCTGTTCGATCATGCGAAATACACCATTGCGGAAACCGTGATCGGTCTGTTTGCCGGTGCGGCCCTTGGCACGCTGGCCGCCATTCCGATGGCGCTGTTTTCGCCAGTACGTTTCTGGTTGATGCCGATCCTGTTGGTTTCGCAGGCGATCCCGTTCTTTGCATTGGCCCCGCTTCTGGTTCTTTGGCTCGGCTTTGGGCTGGCCTCCAAAATCGCCATGGCAGCGTTGATCATTTTCTTCCCGGTCACAGTCGCCTTTTTCGATGGCCTGTCACGCACCGAAACCGGCTGGCTTGATCTGGCGCGCACCATGGGGGCAAGTCGTTGGCGGCTTTTGACCCATATCCGGTTGCCTGCCGCCCTGCCCGCCTTTGCATCGGGTTTCCGCGTTGCCACCGCCGTTGCCCCGATCGGGGCGGTGATTGGCGAATGGGTCGGGTCCAGTCACGGGCTGGGTTATCTGATGCTGCATGCCAATGCGCGGGTTCAGATCGATATGGTTTTTGCCTGTCTTCTGATCCTGTGCGCGTTTTCGATCACGCAATATTTCATTGTGGATCGCGTGCTGCGCGCAGCCCTGCCATGGCAACCCGACAGCCTGAAACCGGTTCGGTAAGACACCACACGCCTGCCTGTTTGGCAGCGTTTTAATCCTCATACTATTTATATGGCGCATCTTACGGAGGTTCATCCATGTCACGCCTTAAATCCATGATCACCGCGACCGCACTGGGCGCACTTGTTCTTGGAACGTCTTCAACCGCCTTTGCTGCGGACAAGCTGGTCATACTTCTTGACTGGTTTGTGAACCCCGATCACGCACCGCTGATTGTTGCCAAGGAAAAGGGCTTTTTTGCCAATCATGATCTGGATGTCGAACTGATCGAACCATCCGATCCGTCCGCCCCACCGCGCCTTGTTGCCGCCGGTCAGGGCGATGTTGCCGTAAACTATCAGCCTCAACTTCATGTTCAGGCGGCCGAAGGCCTGCCGCTGACCCGTATCGGCACACTGGTTGCCACCCCGCTTAACAGCCTGATCGTTCTTGAAGACGGCCCGATCAAGGAAATTGCCGATCTGAAAGGCAAGAAAATCGGTTATTCGCTGGCCGGATTTGAGGATGCGCTTCTGGGCACCATGCTTGGCAATCATGGGGTTTCGATCGATGATGTTGAGCTGATCAATGTGAACTTCTCGCTCTCGCCGTCGCTGTATTCCGGTCAGGTCGATGCGATCATTGGTGGCTATCGCAATTTCGAGCTCAACCAGATGGAAATCGAAGGCAAACCCGGCAAGGCATTTTATGTCGAGGAAGAGGGCGTTCCGCCCTATGACGAGCTGATCCTGACCGTGCGCAACGACAAGGTCGATGACCCGCGTTATGCCCGCATGCTGGCCGCTCTTGAAGAAGGTGTTCAGTACCTGATCAACCATCCTGATGACAGCTGGCAGGCCTTTATTGCCGCCTATCCGAACCTTGATGATGAACTCAATATCAAGGCATGGGCCGATACCCTGCCGCGCTTTGCGCTGCGTCCGGCCGCCCTTGATAAGGCGCGCTATGCCCGCTTTGCCGATTACATGGTCAAACAGGGCCTGATCACCGAAAGCCCGGCGCTTGAGACCTATGCGACCGTGATCGAATAAAATTCAGTCCCCCCCTGCTTTCGCAAGGCTCGCCCCAGCAACTGCGAAAGCATTGGTCTGCACCCCGCATGGGCAGACCAGCAAGAAAGGCCGGAATGTGTGTCCCGCGTTCCGGCCTTTCGCTTGCGCAGGTCAAATTCCCAGTTACCTTATGGTCACCCGCACAAAATGCAGAATGGCGATCATACGCAAACCGGATCAGGATCCAAACGTGCAGCAGCAAACAAAACCAGCCCATCACACCGATAGCGGCTTTGAAAACCGTCACCCCCTGCCTGATCCGGTTAAACGGTCGTTCCGGCATTTCTTAAAGCGGCGCTATTTCGGTGATGATAACTGGCCGAAGGCCAAACATCAGGTCGGTAAAATCCCCACCGAAACGCCTGATCACGACGCAATCCACAACCCAGATCCCAAACGCCTGCAGGTCACATGGGTCGGCCATGCCACGGTTCTGGTGCAATATGGCGGGCTTAATATTCTGACCGATCCGGTGTTTTCCGACCGCGCATCACCGTTCAAACGCGTTGGACCGAAACGCTATACACAGCCGGGCCTTGCCATCGATCAGTTGCCCAAGCTTGATCTGGTGTTGCTGTCACATAATCACTATGACCATTTCGACCTGGCCAGCCTGACGCAGCTTGGCAATGCGCCGCGTTATGTCCTGCCGCTGAAAAATGGTGCACTTCTCGAAAAGGCGGGCATTCGTGCTGATCGCTATGTCGAACTGGATTGGGATGAAAGCCATCATCACGATGATCTGAAAATCACCCACGTGCCGTCCAATCACTGGTCAAGCCGCACCACCAAGGACCGAAAGGAAATGCTGTGGGGTGGCTATATCCTTGAATTCGCTGACGGCTATCGGTTCTATTTTGTCGGTGATACCGGCTGGAACGAAGCCCTGTTTACGGAAATGGGCGCAATCCACGGCGGGATTGATTTCGGCCTGATCCCAATCGGGGCCTATGACCCGCGCGACTTCATGCGCAATGCACATTGCAATCCCGAAGAAGCCATTCAGATCATGCAGAAAATGGGCGTCAAACAGGCGCTTGCCATTCATTGGGGCACGTTTGTCCTGACGGCCGAGCCGGTGGATGAGCCGCCGGTCCGGTTGGCGGCGGCCCGCAAGGAGGCCGGAATAGCAGATGGCGATTTCATTGCCCCACCAATCGGCGCGACCCGGTTCTTTGATGGCAAAGCCGCACCCGCATCGACAACCACGCAAAAGGTTGAGCATTCGGCGTCTGGCTCATAGCTGCCCTTTCAAGTTCGGTTTGGTGGTTTTTCAAACTGCATGCTAAGCATCAATGATTGCGTCACAAAACCGTAACATTGGTCGCCCCGCCATGAGTTTGACTGTCTTTCTTGCTGTAATGGGCGCTGCCCTGATGCATGCCGTGTGGAATGCACTGGTCAAGGGTGGTTCGGACAAACTGATGAACATGACGGCGATCGTGCTGGGTCATACGCCGATTGTTCTGACCCTGTTGCCGTTTGTTGACCTTCCTGCCCCCGAAAGCTGGCCTTATCTGCTGACCTCCCTTGGACTTCATATCGGCTATCAGTTGTTTCTGATCCTGGCCTATCGTTTGGGCGATCTCAGCCAGGTTTATCCGATTGCACGCGGGTCTTCGCCGCTGATTGTTGCGGCGGTGTCCGTGTTGATCATGGGGGTTACCCTGCATGTCAGCGAGTGGCTGGCGATTGTTATCATCGGGGTTGGCATCATCAGCATGTGCATCACGCGACAAGCCGATGGCATGCGTAACCGCAATGCTGCCCTTGCCGCAATCATTACCGGTTGTTTCATCAGCAGCTATTCACTGGTCGATGGCACCGGTGCAAGGCTGGCTGGCACGGCGCTTGGCTATTACAGCTATCAGACGATTGGCAACGTTGTGATCTTTGCCGTGATCGTGACCTTCATGCGCCCGCGCATCCTTGCCGATATCGCGCGATCTGGCAAAAAGGTCTTTGCAATTGGTGGCACCGCGTCCTTTGCGGCCTATGCCACTGTGATGTGGGCCTTTACACAGGCACCGATCCCGCTTGTGGTCGCCCTGCGGGAAACCGGCATTGTCTTTGCCCTTTTGATCGGGGTGTTCTTCATGGGCGAGAAGCTTAACCTTGTGAAGCTGTCCTCGACCATGATGACACTGGGCGGGGCGATTATCCTGCGACTGGCACGCAGCCTGTAACCGCCCCTACCCGAATTGAGTTTCAGAACACGCGATCAGACCCGTGTCCGCGGCGTGCGGCGGGTACCGTCTTCGAACCTTGAAAGTTCCATGCCCTTTAAGGTGATCGACGGTTGCCCGGTGGTGATCCAGTCGGCCAGCACCTTGCCAACCACCGGTCCCATGGCAAAGCCATGGCCCGAGAATCCCGATGCGACAAAGAAGTGCTTGGGATTGTCAAACTGATCAATCACCGGCACCGCATCCGGGGTGACGTCAATGTCGCCCGCCCAGGTATCGACGATGCCGACTTTCTTGATCTGTGGCAGGACCTTTTGCAGATTGCGCATGGCGTTTTTAACCCGCACCTCATAAGGCTCCGCCTGATTGGTGCGTCGTCCGATCATGGGTTGCCTTGATGCATCCGATCCCGGCATGCGATCCACCAGATCATCAAAGAAACGCTTGTTAAAGTGGAACTTGAAGGTCGCCCAGTTGTCAAACAGCCCAGGCATGAAATCGCGGGCGTATTTAAACCGGCCCAGCGTCAAATCAATGTCGGTCATGAATTCATCGGCGATGTTCATCGACCCATCTGCGCGTTGCCGGAATGCAAGCCCAGCCGCCAGCGTGCCCGCGGCAGAAATATCGGGTACCGGTGTGGTGCGGATCACGGTCCCGCGCGTGGTTTGTTGTGGTAAACGCCGCCCGAACTTGGCAACGAATTTATGCGTCGCAGCCCCGGCCGCACAGATGACGTATTTGCATTTGATTTCGCCCTGCTCGGATACCACCGAACTGATCGCGCCGGCCTCTGTTTCAATCGAAAGCGCGCCGCAGCCCTCGGCAATCACAGCACCCAATTCACTGGCGCGCTTGGCAATTGCCGGGGCGGCCTTTTTCGGTTCGGCCTGCCCGTCTGAGGGCGTGTAGATCCCGCCAACACCCGGTGTTGTGATCCCCGGTGTCAGTTTTTCGACCCCCTTGGGGTCAAGGACCTGGGTTTCGATGCCAAAGTGTTTGGTGTCGTTAATCCAGCCCTCGAATTCCGACATTTCCTTGTCATCGCGGGCGACAAACAGCACCCCGCCCTGGCGCCATTCCAGATCGGCATTCAGTTCCTTTTCAAGACCTTTCCAGATCTTGTTACATTCGATCATCAATGGCAGTTCTACCGGGTCACGCCCCTGTTGGCGGACAAAGCCCCAGGCACGACCGGACTGGTGTGACGCGATGGTATCCTTTTCCAGAAGCACGACTTTCATGCCGGCCTTGGTCAGGTAATAGGCGCTTGATGACCCGTGAATGCCGCCGCCGATGACAACGACGTCGCATTCCTTTGGCAGGGTGATTTTCGGATAATTCGTCATGTGGGGACCTAAAGATTGGTTTTGGTGGCAATTCAATTTGGTGTGTGGCGGGAACCACGTTATGTTGCGCGCCAACAAATCTCAACCAAATCAGGTGCCACCATGTCTGATCATGCAAAAAAACAGTCCCCCGCCACCGTAAGTGCACAGGCGCTTGGCTGGGTCGATGAAGCCACTAAATCCGTTACTCCGCCGCTTTATCCGTCGACCACGTTCGAACGAAACACTGATCTGAGCTATCACGACGGTCGCTGCTATACGCGTGCGGACAACCCGACCTATGATCAGGCCTGTGCAGTCCTGAACGAACTTGAAGGCGGTTCTGAAACCCGCCTGTTTGCATCGGGCATGGCGGCTGCCGTCGCGGTTTTGCATGCGCTGAACCCGGGTGACCATGTCGTCGCCCCCAAGGTGATGTATTGGGCGCTGCGCAGCTTCATGCTTGATAGTGGTGTGCGTGCCGGGCTGAGTTTTGATTTTGTCGATAACGCCGATATTGCCGATTGGGACAAGCACATTGTTGCCGGCAAGACCAAGCTGGTCTGGCTTGAAACCCCGGCCAACCCGGATTGGCAAATCACCGATATTGCCGCTGTTGCCAAACTGGCTAAGGCCGCTGGTGCCTTTGTGGTCGTTGACAACACCGTTGCCACGCCGCTTCTGACCCGTCCGATTGATTTTGGTGCCGATATCGTCATGCATTCGGCGACCAAATATCTGAACGGTCATAGTGACGTTTTGGCGGGATCCCTGACCACTGCCAAGGACAGCGACTTCTGGCAACGTGTTTGCAAACAGCACGCATCAGGCGGTGCAGTTCTGGGCGTGTTTGAAACGTGGCTTTTGCTGCGCGGGATGCGCACACTTTCAATCCGTGTGGAACGCGCCAGTGCCAATGCCATGGCGATTGCCAAGCATTTCGAAGACCACCCGGAGATCGAACAGGTCCAGTATCCCGGCCTTGAAAGCCATGTCGGTCATGACATTGCCAAAAAGCAGATGTCAGGTGGCTTTGGAGGGATGTTGTCGCTGCGCGTCAAGGGTGGTGAAAAGCGTGCGGTTGATTTCCACAACCAGTGCAAACTGTTTAAACGCGCGACATCGCTTGGCGGGGTTGAAAGCCTGATCGAACATCGATCCTCGGTCGAAGGGCCGACCAGCCCGGTACCGGCAGACCTTCTGCGTCTTTCGGTCGGGATCGAAGATTGTGATGACCTTGTTAACGACCTTGAAACGGCCTTGCGCTTAAGCAAATAAGACACATCCGTTTTCAATCAGGAATCAACTGATCGATGCCCAAGTCGATGCCAATCCAAATCGCAGTCAGATCATGGACACGTGCCGTCAAACGCACTGTCGGTGTCTCTGTGGTTGCGCTGGCATCGACGATCATTCCCATCGCCCCGACGGTTGCGCATGATAGCAAGACCCCCCAGGGCAGCCTGACCGACGTCAATGCCCTGCCCCCGGCGCCGGGTTTGATTTTTGACGTGGTGGCAGGCGAATACATCATGTTTGATACGCTGGTCGAACGGCTGTCAGGTCGCAAATATATCCTGATTGGTGAAAAGCACGACAATCCCATCCACCATCACCATCAGGCACAGCTGGTCAATGCACTCAGCAAGTCGGATGAACGTGAACGTGCGATTGTCTGGGAAATGTTTGCCCGTGATCAACAGGCATCGCTTGAAGACAGCTGGCAGACGCTTCCGGTTTCGGAACTCGGTCCGGCGATGGCGTGGGAAGATCGCGGTTGGCCGTCATGGCATGACTATGCGCCGATTGCGCAGGCTGCACGCGACAACGGTTTGATGATGGTGGCGGGTAATCTGCCGGATGATCTGCTTAAACCCATGATCAGCAATGGCAACGATGCCTTGCCCGATGATCTGGCAGCCAAGCTTGATTTGCCAGATATGCCGACAGAAATACTTGATCGCTTCAATGTCGAAATCGCCGAGGGGCACTGCAACATGTTGCCCGAAAGCATGCTGGGTGGTTTTTCCGCCGTTCAGTTTGCCCGCGATGCGTCGCTTGCACGCGCGATGAGCGATGCGGCAAATATTGACGGCATTGATGGTGCCTTCCTGATTGCGGGTGCCATGCATGTCCGCCACAGCATTGCCACCCCCTGGCATTTGCAGCGCTATGAACCGGATCTTGAGGCGCGCGAGATCGCAGTCGTCAGCCTGATCGAGGCCGATGATCCCGGCCCGGACGCGTCAAGCATCGAGGACTACGCCATGCGGTTTGGTGCGCCCGACGATATCGATTTCATGTGGTTTACCAATGACATCGCGCGTGGCGATCCGTGCCAGAATCTCGGAATGGGGCAATAACCCCAAAACCCGTTCAGCCAATCTTTTCGGATTACTTGATTTTGCGCGGCAACCAGTCGGTGGTCGCAACCGGTTTGCCTTTGTGGGAGCGCATGACGCGCGGGCGCACGACTTCCTTGGCCTCGGGCGTGGTCGCGGTTTTGCGGACAGAGGCATAAAATTCAACCAGTTCGTCGAACGGAATGATCGTTCCGATCCCTTCCTTGTAGGCCTTGGTAAAGGGTGGATGATTTCGCACGGTAACACTGAGATGTTCGACCGTGTGATGACCAAACTGCGCCCAGATGCTTTCAAGAAAATGGATGGTTTTCGGATCAACCGATTTCAGCCGCACATCAGGCCGGGATTCTTCCATCACGGCATAAAGGTTGGGTTCGACCGGGCCGAATTCCTCTGCCACAAAGATGGCCGGCATCAACATGTTGCCGTGATAGTTCGCGCCGTAATAAGCCTGCGCCAGATACAACAAACGATGCAGTTTTTGCGGCTGCAAGTATTCGTTGTCATTGAGTGCGAGGTCAATGAACCTGAATGCGGCATCAAATACCGTATTGAGAACCGGCTTGTTCTTCATGCTGTGCCCGATGGTCATGGGATACGATCACGTGTTGCCAAGGATCATAAAACCTATGGCAGGTGCCAACAAGCATCACCGATCAGGTTTTTAAATTTTCGGGGAAAGTAGCGGTTTGAAGTGCCTTTGGTCAGGCCTTGCTAAACGGTCGCATCCAGATGCTTGCCGCGTACGCCGACACCGTGGGCCACTGCATTGACCACCGCATAAAACGATGTACCGCTATTGGCCGACAGATCAAACGGGATCGATGGATCAAGCAGGCTGGCAAAATCGATCTCGCTGGGCATATCGACAGCCCCCTCGCGATCACTTGCGCGACGCGCAGCTGACAGATTGCGCTGTTCGGTACGCTGGTCTTTCTGTTCGCCGGGATTGCCCTGCCCCGATTGACGTTTGTTTTTGCCATCGACATAGGCATTAAACAGAATGCCGTCATCATCGGGGTCATAGGTGTAGTTCTGAGACGATGCCTCGACCTGATTATCCCGGTCGGCTGTTGCCACACCGCGCGCACCAGCAGGCGCAAGTCGGCCATACTGGCCAACCTGTGAAACTGTCTGTGCGTTTTGGACCGGTGCGATCATGTTCCTCTGCCTTGGCGAAAGACCGATATGGGCTAAGACCTAATTCAACTCATGCATTATACATGAATATATAGTGATACGGCAGGAAATTCGCAATTCCTGCCACTCACATCAGTTTCCGAGCGTCTTAATCGCCTTCGAATTCGACCAAGTGGAATTCTTCGATACCGCGATCGCGGATTTTCTGCGCCCCGCCAAGATCCGGCAAATCAATGATAAAGGCGCAACCTGCGACCTCTGCCCCGATCTTTTCGACCAGATCAATGGCGGCAAGGGCAGTGCCACCGGTGGCAATCAGATCATCCATGATCAGAACCCGACTGCCCGGTTTGACGGCATCCTTGTGAATTTCGATGACGTCGGTGCCATATTCAAGTTCATATTCGACACCGACCGTTTCAGCCGGAAGCTTGCCCTGCTTGCGGATGGTGACGAAACCGATACCAAGGGCCACGGCAACCGCCGGACCGATCACAAAGCCACGCGCTTCGATCCCGGCGATCATTTCGATCTTCTTGTCCTGGAATTCGGCGGCGAAGCTGTCGATCACTTCGCTAAGACCATACGGGTCCTCGAACAGCGTCGTGATATCCCGAAACATGATGCCCTTTTTCGGGTAATCGGGAATGGTACGAATCAACGACTTGATCGACATGGGATACTCCGGCCAGATATCAGGAAATACGACGTCGCAGATCAAAAGCCGTGAATATCACGGCCAGATCACATACGGCGTCACTTGATGCCCGAAACAGAGTGAATTGGCAAGGTACATCCCATCACCCGCACCTTGCCGGAACCAAGCTTTAAAGCGCGTCAAGCCGCATGCGGTGTGGACAGACGCGGGTTGATATGTGCGACAGACGGTACCGCCGCAACAAAGTCATTGGCGAGCTTCTTGCTGATTTCTGCGCGTGTTCCACGCGGCAAGCCGGTTTGCGCCGCCTGACGATTGCCCCAAACGGCCCGGTAAAGGCGATAATCATGGTCGTTGATCTGACCGAATACTTTTTCGACTTCCATCAGAGTCTGGACGTAACTCTTTTTCATGTCAGTCATCCTGTTGCTCGTTGGTTTTCGACGGTTTTGCCCATCGAATTTTGTCGCATCCATTTTTGTGATGCGGCGTTTACAGAAGCCATATAGTCCTAACTTCATGGCCGCTCAACTGCAGCACGGTGACAAGATCAGGAAGAATTTGTGACAGTTTGCCCAATTCTTCCGATGCCGCAAAATCAGCCTTTCCTGAGGTTAGAAGATTTGTGCCAGTTTGCGGCTTGCCAGCCATATAAAAACGGCCCGTCTTCAAAACAGAAGACAGGCCGAAAAAATTTCGATCAATGCGCAAACGACGCGCCTAAAACGCTAGTTCAGCTTTTTGGCGGCTTCGACCTGTTTGGCTTCTTCGTCGATCTGCTTTTGCAGGGCATCGCCATATTCACCGTATATCCGGCCCTCAAGCGACAGCTCCAGAAAACGGATGTAGTCGTTTTGGTCAGTGATCTTTGCACGCGCGACTTCGATCACGTCAAACGGGCTTGCCGCATCCAGACCGTATTTGCGGATCAGTCCCAGCATTTCTGCGGTGATCTGATCAAGCTTCTTGCGGGTGTCGCTATAGGAAAGCGTCATCAGATTGTCCTGTGTATCGAATGTGTTTGTTGGGCTGCTTATGCCTGTTTGTCGTTGGGCTTGCAAGCCCCGCAACGTTGAAAACAGCCCGTTTGGCGATACGAACTATACCAATTCAATTCGCCCCGCTTGAGGCATATCAAAGCACTTTTTCCGCGATCATGCATGGTTCACAAGCCCGCGAAACAGAACAAAAAACATCCTGTTCCGTCGGGTTTATTGAAGCCTATGCCATCGGGGAGTTACCATGCGCATCCTGTCTGCCTTCAACGCCATGAGCATTCGCAAACGCTTTATGTGGGCGTCCGCATTTGGCGTCTCTACCACTGTGATTATTGCGCTTTTGATGATGACTGTGGTCGAGGAAAAAGCCATGGATGAAAAGCTTCATCAGCTAAGTGAAAACGAGCTGACGTCGCTGCATGCGCTGATTGTCAATGTGATGGCCGCCCGCCCCGATGATGTCGACGATATCGGCATTCAGGTTTTCAACAACTGGTTTGACAGCCGCAATGGCGATTACCCTGGCGAACTCTGGTCCGCATGGGGACCGACCACCATGGCTTATATGGAAGAATTCGGCGAGAAGCCGCTTAAGACCCCGCGTGACGAGATCGATATCGAAGCCATCGAAACCGGCAAGATGATTGGCCGTTATACCGATAATGGCACCTATCGCCTGTCGATGCCGATTGTGCTGGGTGAAACCAAGGGTGCGGATCGCGAAGTCTGCTTTAGCTGCCATGGCGCGATGGAGGCCGACACCGGCGACGTAATCGCCGTTCTGTCCTCAAGCCTTTCCGTCGCACCCGAACAGGAAAAAACCAACCGTATTCTGATCGGTATTGTTCTGGGCGGCCTTGCAATCGCAATTGCCACCATCATCGGTATGCGGGTGCTGCTGTCTCGCATTGTCACCGGCCCGCTTTCTGATCTGGGCAATGACATGAATGCGTTGGCCGACGGCAATACCAACTTTGAAATCAACGCCCTGTCGCGCCAGGATGAAATCGGCGAAATGGCGAAATCGGTTGATGTTTTCCGCACCAATGCGATTGCCAAAAAGCAGATGGAAGCCGAACAAAAAGAAGAATCCCGCCGCCGTGAAGAACGCATGCAAAGCCTTGAACGCCATATCGGCAGTTTCGAAGGCGTGATTGCGCAAATCGTCGGTGCGGTCTCGGCGTCGGCCGAACGCATGCAGACGACGGCACGCGGTCTTGTCGATTCAGCCGACCGAGCCAGCAAAAGCGCAACCACGGTTGCCGCTGCATCCGAACAAGCAACCGTCAATGTCCGTACTGTGGCCGATGCCGCCGACCATCTGTCCGAATCAATCTCCCAGATCGGTGAACAGGCACAGCAATCAACCCAGATTGCCGCCGAGGCATCGCGCGAAGCCGCCCAGTCGTCCGAAACCGTTCAGGGTCTGTCGGAAGTTGCCAACCGCATTGGTGAAATTGTTGAGCTGATCAGTGACATTGCCGGCCAGACCAACCTTCTGGCACTCAATGCCACCATCGAGGCCGCCCGTGCGGGCGAAGCAGGCAAAGGTTTTGCCGTGGTTGCGGCAGAGGTCAAGAACCTTGCCAACCAGACGGCCCGCGCGACCAACGAAATTGCCGAACAAATCACGGCCATTCAGGAAGAAACCGGCAAAACGGTCAGCTCGATCGGGGATATCTCGGATGTGATCAGCCGCATCACCGAAATGGTCAACACCATCTCGGCCGCGGTTGGCGAACAATCCGATGCCACCGACGAGATCGCGCAGAATGTAGAACAGGCAGCCATCGGCACTCAGGAAGTCAGCAGCAATATCGAACGGGTCAGCAACACCGTCGCCGATACCGATCAGGCTGCCCATCTGGTTCTTGATGTTGCCGAAGAACTTGGGACGCTGTCCAACGATCTGCGCGCGCAGGTCGATCAGTTCCTTGCCGACATCCGCAGCAGCTAAGCGCAAATCTGCGCAGAAATCGTTCACCATTGACCGGCGGCAAGACAGTTGTTTTGCCGCCGGTTTTGGTTTTGGCAACCATCGGATGAACCGAACTTATGCCAGAAGTTGTACTGATCACGCCCCCTGCATCTGCCCCCGGCCGACATTATCGACTTTGAATTGAATAAAATTAACTTCAAAACAACGAAATGCGGGCCTATTCTTACGTAAAATTATAATATTCTTTTTTCTAATGTCTGGTGTCTTTGACACACAAAAGCGCCATGTCGACGACCCGGGGGATTGTGGGGACAATGTCGTTTACGACGATTTTAGGCATTATGGTCGGCCTTGGCCTGTTTATCGGGTCGATCTTTATTTCGACCGATAACTATCTGGTATTCTTAAGCCTTTCGAGTGCACTGATGGTGGTTGGCGGCACGCTGGCCGCGACATTTATTGCCTATGAGGCGCGCTATGTGCTGCTGGCGCTCAGACTGATTTTCAAAATTTTCCGCGCCCCGCAAATGGGCCGCGGCCAACTGACCGGCGAAGTCGGCCGTGTGGTCAAATGGGGTTATCTGTTGCAGAAAAAGGGTATCAACGCCCTTGAACAGGAAGCCGAACGTGTCGGCAAGGACGAACCGTTTCTGGGCTGGGCGATGGAAGTCGTCATCACCGGCTATGATGGCGAGGAAACCGCCGAGATGCTTCATAACGCCATCGATAACGCCTTTAGCCGCAACCTGGTACCGGTTGCTATCCTTAAGAGCATGGCCGCCGCCGCCCCGGCCTTTGGCATGATCGGGACATTGGTCGGCCTTGTCATCATGCTTGATAAGATGGCCGATGATCCAACCTCGTTGGGGGCCGGTCTTGCGATTGCGCTGATTACGACATTGTATGGCATTGTTGCCGCCCGGTTCTTTTTCCTGCCAGCGGCCAGCAAAATCCAGCAGCGCGAGGAAATCATGCGGTTTCGCAATTACCTGATCGCGGAAGGCCTGATCATGCTGGCTGATCGCAAAGGTCCGCGCGCCATACAGGACAGGATGAATTCCTTCCTTGATCCGGCCATTCATTTCAATATCGACAAGTCGTCGAAGTAAGGGGATCGATCATGGCCCGCGGCAAAAGGCGCCTGCAATTCAAGGAAGAGGAACCAATCAACGAGGATTGGCTTGCAACCTATGCCGATGCCATCACCCTTTTGATGGCGTTTTTTGTCATGCTGGTCAGCTTCTCCAAGGTCGAAATTCCGATGTTTGAAAAGGTCCAGGCCGGCATTGCCGAACAGATTGGCAAACGCGAAGTCGTGCGTCCGACACAGGTGCTTGAGACCGATCTGCGCGACGTGGTTTTCAACATGGCGCTGGACAGTGCCGTCAATGTGTCGACCGATGACGAAGGCATCCTGATGGAAATGGGCAGCGCGTCGTTCTTCCAACCGGGGTCCGCCAACCTGACCAATGATGCAGTCCTGTTCCTCAAGGATGTCGGGGATCTTCTGAAAGAACCGCGCTATCTCGGTTTTCAGGTCGAAGTTTCCGGTCATACCGACGACAGCCCGATCAACTCACCGCGGTTCCCGACAAACTGGGATCTGGCGGCGGGTCGTGCCATCGCAGTTGTCCGGTTCTTTGCCGCCCTTGGCGTTGATCCCGACAGCAAACGCATGCGCGCCATTTCTTACGGCGACACCAAACCGAAATTGCCAAACCGCAATGATTTCGGTGAACCGATCCCGGAAAATCGCGAAGCCAACCGCCGGATTGAAATCCGTGTCTTCCCGAAATACTCCCGCGTGTTCTGAGACGTCCCCCTGTCACACCACCATAACTTGACGCCAGCCCGACCCGGAAATACAATTCAAGAGCGCGCAGAAGATACAAAAATTCATCCTGAGGTTATCACCGAGTTCAGCCTTCTTTTCTGTTGGCTTGGTCAGACGACCATCTGGTCTGCGCTGACACGTCAAACAGGAAGGTGGGAAAATGAAACTCTCCAGAATTTTTCAAACCCTGACTGCCCTGATGATCCTCCCGTGTGCTGCTATTGCACAAACCAGTCAAGCTTCCGAGCGCCCCAATATCCTTGTCATATGGGGGGATGATGTCGGAATGTGGAACATCAGCGCCTATCACCGTGGAATGATGGGTGGTAGCACCCCTAATATTGATCGCATCGCCAATGACGGCATGCTGTTCATGGATCATTATGCACAGGCATCCTGCACGGCTGGTCGTGCGGCGTTCCTGACCGGCCAGTATCCGATGCGTCTCGGACTTAGTACCGTCGGCATCCCAGGATCGCCCATCGGCCTGCAGGAAGAAGACCCGACACTTGCAGAAATGCTGCGTGAACAGGGTTATGCAAATGGCCAGTTCGGCAAGAACCACCTTGGCGACCTCGATGAACACCTGCCGACCAATCATGGCTTCGACGAGTTCTATGGCATTCTTTATCACCTGAATGCCGGCGAATATGTCGAACAGTACGACTATCCGACCGGCAGCAAGGTGGCCGAATACATCGCCCAGCGCGGTATTATTCATTCCCTGCATCAGGAAGACGGCACGCAATCCATCGAGGACCTTGGTAGTTTCGGGCGCGAACGGCAACGGACGCTTGATCAGGAAGTCCTCGAAGAGTCCAAACGGTTTATTCGTGATGCTGTGTCAGAGGACAAACCATTCTTTGTCTGGCATAACACTACGCGCATGCATTACCGCACCAATCTGAGCCAGGAATATGAAGGTGTAACCGGCTATGGCCTTTATGCCGACGGCATGAAAGAGCTTGATGACGATGTCGGCGAGCTCCTTGACCTTCTTGATGAGCTTGGTGTGGCAGACAACACCATGGTCATGTTCTCGACCGATAATGGGGCTGCGTCCAACAGTTGGCCCGATGGCGGCAACCAGCCGTTCCGCGGTGAAAAAGGTGTTGGCGGTTATGAAGGCGGGTTCAGGGTTCCCATGGCAGTCAAATGGCCCGGCGTTGTGCCCCCCGGCACGACAACCGGCGAATTCATGACCATGGAAGACTGGGTACCAACCATCATGTCGCAGCTCGGTGAGAAGGATCTCAAGGAAAAGCTGCTTGATGGTCACAAGATTGGTGATCGCAATTACCGTGTCCATCTGGACGGTTATGATCAAACCGATATCCTGACCCAGGATGGCCCAACCAAACGCAAGGAATTCTTCTATTTCACGGAAACGAAGTTCCACGGCTTGCGCTATGGCGATTGGAAATTCCTGTTTACCGAACAGGACCAATGGTTCAATGGGGTTACCAACAACCTGACCACGCCATTGATCACCAACCTGAAACTTGATCCGTTCGAACGGTTCCACGACGCACGCGGTTTTGATGAATGGCAGGAAAACCGGTCATGGACTCTTGCGCCGGCCATTGGTGTGGTAAACAAATTCTTCCAGTCGTTTGAGGAATATCCCCCACGTCAGGCCAGCTTCACGGTCGATGTCGACGAGATTGTCCAGGACATGCAAAGCGGTAATTCGCGCTAAGACGACTGGCTAGGCGTCCCTGCGAGGATCGCAGGGACGCGGCCTTGGGCTTTTTTGCGCGCAAACACTCTATTCGATGTGCAACACCATTTCATCGCGGGCAGCAAAGGCACCTGACCAGGTGGCGCGTGCCTTTTGCTCGATAACGGTCATGGCCGCATCATCATGTTCTGGATCGTGATGGAACAGTGCCAGTTGCTTGGCATTGGCGGCCCGGCACAGGCGAATGCCTTCCTGCCATGTCGAATGCCCCCACCCGACTTTCTGCGGAAATTCTTCGTCGGTGTAGGTGCAATCGTAAATCACCAGATCGGCATCTTCGATGAAATCAAGAATGATCGGGTCCGGGGTTTCCGGATCATGTTCGGTGTCGGTCACATAACACACCGCATTACCATCATACTCGACACGAAATGCCGTCGCCCCATTAGGGTGACGCAAGGGTGCCGTCTTGATTACGATACCGTCGGCGGGATGCAATTCATCCCCTACACTGAAATCCTCAAATGTCAGCTTCGATTGCATCGCGGACAGCGGCACGGGAAATGTCGGGTCCGCCATTTGCGCCGAAAACACGCGCTCCACCCCTCCCTGATGGGTCAGATGCCCCGCCATGACACGGAAGGACGCGTTTGGGTTATAGGCCGGCACAAAGAACGGAAATCCGTTGATATGATCCCAGTGTGTATGGGTCAGGAAGATGTGTGCATGGGTGACATTGCGCCGGATCAGATCCTTGCCAAGGTTACGAATCCCGGTCCCGGCATCAAAGATCAGGACCTCGTCGCAGACGCGCATTTCAATGCAACTGGTATTGCCACCATAAACAACATGGTCAGGTGACGGGCATGCAATGCTTCCACGAACGCCCCAGAATTTAACCTCAATCGCCATTCACCAAATCCTGCTCAAGGATTGATTGCTTATCGCAAACACCAGTTATCACACCTTCAAACGATCACATCACATACTTACGAACCAATCATCGATTGCACGTAACATATTCAATTCACGCCAACAGTGCTTCCGATCACAGCGCCCATCATTTTGTCGGCGCGTCCGCAATTGACCGCGATCTCGCACAGCCCAATCGAATTGCGGTAATGGAAAGCCGATCCTTCCGGCACGTCGGAGAATGTCCGCGCCCCGGAAACGATATGCGCATTGACCGTGATTTTTTCATCAAGTGAACGCGCAGAAAGTCCCGTCATCAGGTTGCCATAGGGATCGACATAGATCACTTCGGCCAATTCATCGGGCCAATCCTGTGCCGGACCGAACCGCGCATCATTCGCGATCGGATGCGATGCAAACGCGTGATCGGTTGCGACCCTTGCGGCAACCGGGCCAAAGATATCCCGACCATGGAAGCTTGCCGATGCGTCATCGGGCATCCAGTCAATGACCTTGATCGATACCTTTTCGGCACTCCTTATAATCATTTCAAACAAACCATTATCCGGCCCGACATATGAAACGCCGTCAGCCGTAACGACAAGCCCCTGACGCGCACTGCCCACGCCCGGGTCAACAACCGCCAAGACCACATCGCCCGCCTGAAATTCGCGGGTCAAGGCCGCCAAAAGGTAACTTGCCGCCTTTGGGTTCCGGTCCGGCGCATCACACATCAGATCGCAGATCGGCACATCCGGCGCATGGCGCATCACGACCGACCGCATGGTGCCGCTATAGGGGCCATTTACACCAAAATCGCTAAAGACAAAGATCATGGCATGTTACCGGTACATCGGTTGAATAAGGTTAGGCTCAGGACCTAGCTTGAAGACAACAACGCCGGTGGCAACATTTTGATCCCACCGGCGTTGTCGCTATTCTTTTAAGATAAGGTCCATGGACCCGAAGTGCTACTTGACCTCGCAGAACTGGCCGCGTCGTTTCAGCTCCGCACACAGGGAACTTGCCGCACTGTCGCTTAGTCCCGTTGCCATCAGGCGATAATAGGTGCCCTTGCCCGGAATGCTGGCGCGCGTCACACCATGTTGAAGCGGGGCAAGCTGGCCATAGCGGCTGCTCAGGATCTGCCAGCCGCGTTCTGCCTGTGCCTCATTGCGATAAGACGCCAGATGAACGGATTTGGAGCCACTTGCCATTGCGGCAGGCGCGCTTGCCATTTCCTCAGCCGCCTGAACCGGGCGGCTTTCCCCCGTGGCAACACGGCGAACCGGTTCCCCGGAATTAAGCGTCATTGCCGTGCCCTGTGCCGGTTCGACAATGGCGGCCTCAATCGCGTCACGTTCGCGCTTGAACTCATCGGGTGTCACCAGCTTCATCTGCTGAAGGTCTTCGATGCGTGCGATCTGGCGTGCGGCATCCATCAGACCTTGCGGTGCTGGCGGCGGGGTTGCGCGTTGGCGCGGCTGGGCTGGCAACAACGCATCGAGAATGGCGGTGCGTTCTGCAACATGTTCCTGCACGGTAATCGCCCCGATCTGAAGCGCACGGTTCAGCTGATTAAGGCGCTGTTCGACCTGCTCACCGTCTGGCGGCGGGTTATTCAAGAATGCCGACGGTGCCGGTTGGCTCATCGGCAGCAAGGCACCAAGGTTTGCCGAACGGCGGGCGGAATATTCCTCGGGCGTGACAAGTCCGGTGGACTGTAAATTGCGCAAGATTGCAAACCGTTTGGCAATTGCTTCGTCCCCTGCCGACAGGGCCGCACCAGCCGGAACATCCATTGGCCTGGTTGACGCGCTGGTCATGGACGAAACCGGGTTGCCCGTCATTGGCGCGTTTGTGGCACGACCGGCGGCCACAGCCGCGGCACCATTGCCAAGGCCCGACGGCCCGCTGATGATTTGATCATTGATGCTAAGCGACCCCGGCAGGCCGCGCTGAAGCCGCGACAGATTGAATTCAGCAGCATCACGCAGCGGACGGGGCTGTGTGCCAGTTGCCGAAGACATCAGAACCGTACCGGGCGGGTTCATCGCGATCAGAGTTTCATATCCATCGCGCGCCCGATCCGGGCGGTTGGTATTTTGATAAAGAACGGATCGCCACAACATTGCATGGCCATCCTGGGGATTTTTGCGCAGTGCCTCGTCAAAGAGTTTTTCAGCAGAAGCATAATCACCGCTGGCCAATTGTTGCAGGCCAAGGGCTGTGTAATTGTCATCGGCAAAGGACGTTGCCTCGTCCCAGAAGTCCTGATCCAGCAGCGGCGCACAGGCCGACACCCATGAAACCATACCGATCACAGCAATACCCTTGCCGATTTTCAGCCAGTTCCCGGTCCGCTTTGCGGATACCTGCATGGCGCCAATCCCCTATTCCATAAAACCCGTTTCGGAAATCATGCTGTAGTGCCAGTTCATATTCCAGCAAAACCCGGCATGGACTTCCCCCATACAGCCTTGATTTTGCACCCTGCTTGCCAACAATTCGTTAAAGCAAATTAATCACTGTTTTTGACGCGACACTTGTCCTGCCATACGTATAGTTTCTATACATAGAATAGTGCTAAAGTGAGTGTCTCAACCATTAACCAGACCTTCAGAACATTATGATTTGATCAGACTTCGGTCTTCGGTGTATTCAACCGGCAAATAACCACTCAAAAAAACGTTTTCTCTTTCAGGGGTTTCGGCGTGATTGAACCGCAGCAATATGGCCAACAGGCCCTTCAGGAATACCTGTTGCTGGATTATGTGCAACGGCTGGAGACCCGTAAGTACGGGCACCGGGCTGTACATATTCACCTGTCGCGCCTAAAGCCGTTCCATCGCCGCGATTATCATATCCGTGTTGCGACCAATACCTTTGAAAGCTATGTCAAACTCTATGTCGGCCGTATCTTTGTTCTGACCAACAATGATCTGATCTTTGTCTGGAAAGACAAATCGATTGCCGATGTCGAACCGGCTGTTGATACGCTGCGCTATCTGTTCCGCGATGATCCGCTGTCACAGGACGATAGCGAGGAAACCGGTTTTTGCACCTGGTACAACCTTAATACCGAGTTCCAGGAATTCCTGTTGCTGTGTCAGCACCTTGATGAGCGCGCCAAAAAGCTTCAGAAAAGCCTGAACATGCGCAGCGCCATCCAGCGTGAAAAAGACAATAACGTCCTCAGCCCCATCACGGCCGAAAACCTCGGAGAACTCGAAGAAACCATTCACACAGCCGATCTGTCGGAACATATTCGCCAGCAACCGGTCTGTGTCTTTGCCCATGGCAGCTCCAAGGAACTGCATCCGGTATTTGACGAGTTCTTTGTCTCGATCACCGATCTGCGCAACGCGCTGATGCCCAATATTGATCTGGCGTCAAACCGCTGGCTGTTCCAGCACATGACCGAGACACTCGACAAACGCATGCTGAACTACCTGTGCAAGCGGACCTTCAAAACGCATGCAAGTTCGTTCTCGATCAACCTCAACCTTGGCACCCTGACGTCCAAGGATTTTGACAAGTTTGACGAAACGGTGCGCCGCAACTGGCAGGGCAACGTGATCATTGAACTTAATCAGGTTGATCTGTTTTCAAACCTTGAAACCTATCTCAGTGTGCGTGACGACTTTCATGAACGCGGTTATCGCATTCTGATCGACAACCTGACGGTCGAAGCCCTGTCCTTTGTTGATCGTAAACGCCTTAAGGCCGACTTCATCAAGGTCGCCTGGCGCGAAGAGATGACCGATAATGTCATCCGCAAAAAATACTCGGAAATGGACAGTCTGGTGAAGAACTCCGGCCGGGAACGTGTGATCCTGTGCCGCTGTGATTCGCCCACCGCGATCAAGTTCGGCCAGTCGCTTGGCATCACCCTGTTCCAGGGGCGCTATATCGACAACATGATCGCCCGGCAACGACGCGCCAAGCGCGACGCCAAAAAGCCCGTCAGACCTGCGCCGACAAGGCCAACCGACGATAAGCCAACGCGATAATCGACCACCGCCAGACATCCTCCTGACAAACCGGTCAGGAGCCTTGATTTACTGGCAACCACCTTCATTTCACCCCTTGGCAAAACCGGAACAAAAGCAGTACACATAAGCATGTTGTACGCGCTGTGCCCGGATTGCCATCACAAATGGCGACTGCATCTTGACCGACCGCTTCCCAAAAGCGGTAGCGGGTCTTATGTGCCCTGCCCAGCCTGTTCCTACAAGCGCGCAATCGCCCACCCGGAACTGCCGGAGCTTGCGATTGGTCATCTTGATTGCGATGCCTTTTATGCCTCGATCGAAAAGCGTGATCGACCGGAACTGATCGATCAGCCTGTCATCATTGGCGGCGGTCATCGTGGTGTTGTCGCGACATGCTGTTATGTTGCGCGCAAATATGGTGTGCGGTCCGCGATGCCTGCCTTCAAGGCACGGGAACTCTGCCCTGATGCGGTGTTTCTGAAATCCGATATGAAAAAGTATCAGCGCGAAGGCTATCGCGTTCGCGACATGATGCGTGCACTCACCCCCGATATCGAACCGCTGTCGATTGACGAGGCCTTTATGGACCTTACCAACGCCATGGAAACCCATGGCAAATCGGCGGCAGAATGCCTGATCGACCTTCAGGCGACAATCAAACGCGAAGTCGGCATTACGGTCTCCATCGGGCTTTCCTATAACAAGTTTCTTGCCAAAATCTCGTCCGACCTCAACAAGCCGTTTGGCTTTTCCATGATCGGGCGGCGTGAGGCGCTTGATTTCCTGGCCGACAAGCCAGTGCGCATGATGTGGGGTGTTGGCCCCGCGATGGAGCGCAAACTGCACGCAGATGGCGTTAAAACCATCGGGCAGCTGCAGGAAATGGACATCCATACCCTTCAGGGCCGATATGGCAGCATCGGCAAGCGGTTCTTTTACTTCTCGCGCGGTGAAGACAACCGGCGTGTGGAGCAAAGCACGGAACGCAAAAGCCTGTCTTCGGAAACCACATTCAACGAAGATATCGCAAGCCTGTCCGAACTTTCCGAGATCGCCACCCGCCTGACCTCTAGGGTTGCCAGCGATCTGGCGCGCAAGGAAATTGCAGGTCACACCGTGATCCTGAAGCTGAAATCATCGGATTTCAAGCTCCGCACGCGTAACATGCGCCTGACCTATCCGACCTTGCGCGAAGACGTCATTCTGGATGCAGCGCTGACCCTGCTTAAAAAGGAAATAGATGGCACGCGCTATCGGTTGCTTGGCGTCGGGGTCGCCGACCTTTACGACGCCGACATGGCCGATCCGATTGATTTGTTTGCCGGTGATATCGCCGCCATCACCGATGATGCCGCGCAGTCAGAGGCAATCACACCAGAAGCCCCGCGCACGGTGATCGACCTGCCCCGCCCGACTGCCGAACAATTGCGCGAAAGCCTGACACGGCGCTATCGACAGCACAAAAAGATGGCACCACGCCAACACAAATTCCGTTTCTAGAAACGAAAACGCGCAAAAGACAAATGATGCACGGCGCGACATTTGCGTGCTAACATATTGATTTTTATTTGGAAAAATGGCGTCCCCTAGGGGATTCGAACCCCTGTTGCCGCCGTGAAAGGGCGGTGTCCTAGGCCTCTAGACGAAGGGGACACAGGCACAAGCGCTTATGTGCGAATGTCGTGACTTTCGGTTGGTGGCGTCCCCTAGGGGATTCGAACCCCTGTTGCCGCCGTGAAAGGGCGGTGTCCTAGGCCTCTAGACGAAGGGGACACATACGCACCAATCGAAGTCAGTCTATGTTAACGAGTGGCGTCCCCTAGGGGATTCGAACCCCTGTTGCCGCCGTGAAAGGGCGGTGTCCTAGGCCTCTAGACGAAGGGGACGCAGCGCGTTAACGAGGCCGGTTTTTAGCGATTGGGTGGGGTCAGGTCAAGCGGCTTTTTCGCCCCTGTGACGTTTTTTTTAATCCCTTGGCATAAATGATGCTATTCCCGACCAAATACTGAAAAACCTTGGCACACTGTTTAACCAGACGGTTTATTGGCCGCGGCGTCGGGTTCCAATCCAGAAACTGATCCCCGCCACAGCAAGACCACAGCCCAAAAAGACAAACATCGCCTTGTAACCGGTATCCGGGTCTGCCTCATAATGGCCGACAATCAGCCCGGCAATGCCTTGAAGGACGAACAGACCGCCAAAGGTCGCCAGATTGATTGTGGTCAGTGCGCGGCCAATCTGATGTTCAGCCACCGCCTTGCGCGATGCGGCATAATTAAGCGTCGCACTGCTGCCCAGGAAGCCGTGCAGCAACATCAACACCATGGCGATGCCGGTGCCCATTGGCCCGACAAAGGCCTGCAACAGGCAGGCAACCGCCCCGACCAGCACGGCAAAGACAATCAGGCCACGGGTATTATCAGGCATCATGCGCGACAGTTGCCCGTAGGTCGGCGGACCAATGATCATGCCAATCGTCATCACCAGAAGGATATTACCGACCTCGACCGCGCCCAGATCAAACACGTCATGCAAATAAGGCCCACCCCACAGGCCCCGCACCGTCAGGATCGTCGGATAGCTGAAAAACGCCACACCCGACAGTAACCAGACCTGCCGGTTTGACCAGACAGACACCATACCGCGCAGGACATCACCGACACTTTCGCCGCGCTGGGCATGGGTTGCATGGCCCGGCGGGTTGTCGCGGACCAGAATGAAATCAAGCACCACTGCAATCAACGCAATACCGGCAAGGCCGTAATAAACCGCCCGCCAACCATAGGCCTCGACCAGTGTCGCAAGTGGCGTTGCCGATGCCAGAACACCCATCAAACTGAACGAAACGATCAAACCGGATGCGGCGGCAAACTTTTCGGGTGCGGTCCAGCGCGCGGCCAGAACCAGTGCCGACATGAAGGCTGCCGAACAGCCAACGCCAATCACCGCCTGGCCTACCATCAGGCCCAGCACGCTTTGCGCATTGGCAAAGATAAAGACACCGGCCACGGTGACCATGGTCAAAAACCCGTTGGTCAGGCGCGGCCCATATCGGTCGAGCAGCACACCGACGGGGATTTGCATGAGCGCAAAGGCAAAATGGAAACTGCCCGATATCAGGCCAAGCTGTTCGGGTGTCACGGCAAGCTGTTCACGAAGCGGCCCGGCAAGCAGCGCCTGGGCAGAACGGAAAAACTGGCTAAGCGAAAAGGCCAGCATGATCGGCATCAGAACGATCAGAAACGATCCGAGGCCATGCTTGGGCGTCGCAGAGGTGGGTGTGGGGCGCGAATTTTGTGTCATGGTGCCTTCAGGATTAGTCTGATCAAACCATAACGGCAAGCATTTGCAGCATCATAGCTGCCCTGCCCGGGGGCACGTCGCTAGACCGGCAAGGCCACATCATCAATGATCAGCTGCACACCATCACGCCCCTGCCAGCTATCGCGACGCAAATGCCCCAAAACATGCAACGGGCGCCCGCCATGTTTGATCAGGGTCTGTCCCATATCATTATCAAGGCATCTGAACGCAATTGCCTTAAGCCGCCCCTGCCCGTTTGACCCGGTCAGGATACAGCGCACATGATCCTGTCCGACAACATCGGCCTTGACCGCCCGGCAATCGACAAAGGCAAATCTGGGCTCGGCATTTCCCGCGCCGAACGGACCAAGCTTTTCAAGTGAGTCGATAAGCTCAAGTGTCGCACCCTTGGCATGAAGCGCCCCATCGACCGTGATCGTCGGGCGAATGTCGTTTTCGGCAATGATCTTGGCAAAGCGTTCTTCAAGAAACGCTTCGAACGCGTCAAGCTTTTCGGGATCAAGGGTAAAGCCCGCCGCCATATGGTGCCCGCCACCATTGATCAAAAGCCCGGCCTGACGCGCCGCAATGATCGCATCACCCAGATCAATGCCCCGCACAGATCGCGCAGACCCCTTATAGACGCCGTCAACCTTGCCCATCACAAGCGACGGCACGTGATAGCGATCCTTAAGCCTGCTCGCGACAATACCGATTACGCCCGGATGCCAGTCTTCGCCACCAACCAGCACCATGGAGCCGACCTTGGATTTGCCCTCGACCGCGCTGATGGCCTGATCAAGGACAATATCCTCGATCGCCTTGCGTTCGCGGTTATATTCATCAAGCCTGCGGGCGATATCCTGCGCCTCTGCGGGGTTATCGCCCGAAAGCAGGGTTGTGCCCAGAAAACTCTCGCCAACGCGCCCACCGGCATTCACACGCGGCCCAAGGACATAACCCAAGTGATAGGCACTCGGCACTTCGTTGACGCCGGCAATATCGGCAAGCGACGTCATGCCGACATTGGATCGGTGCTTCATCACCTTAAGGCCCTGGGTGACAAAGGCGCGGTTCAACCCGCGCAGCGGCACTACATCGCACACTGTGCCAAGGGCAACCAGATCAAGCCAGTTGCGCAAGTCCGGTGCGCGAACGCCCTTCTTTTCAAGCCAGCCGCGATTGCGCAATTCGCGCAACAACCCCACACAGACCAGAAACGCCACACCCGCCGCACAAAGATGCCCAAGCCCGCTTTCATCATCGAGCCGATTGGGGTTCACAACCGCGACCGCAGGCGGCAATTCCGGCTCTGCGGCGTGGTGGTCGACAACAATGATTTCGATCCCGGCATCGCGGGCTTCTTGTAACGGCGCATAGGCGGTCACACCGCAATCAACCGTCAGGATCAGCTTCGCACCCTTGCGCTGAAGCTCCAGAAGGGCTGGCGCATTCGGGCCGTAGCCCTCTTTCATGCGATCGGGAATATGGACAGGAACATCAACACCAATGGCGCGGAAAAACCGTTTCAACAACGCCGTACTGGTCGCGCCATCAACGTCATAATCGCCAAATACTGCAATCCCCTCGCCCGCTTCAATCGCGTCGGCAATGCGCGCGGCCGCCTTGTCCATGTCCTGCAAGCTGGATGGATCGGGCATCAGATCGCGCAGTGTCGGTGACAGGAAACTTTCGGCGTCATCAAGGTCAATTCCGCGCGCAGCCATCACCCGGCCAACAATCTCAGGCACGCCAAAACGCTGGGCAATCGTGGTTGCCAGCCGCTCGTCATTTGCGCGCTGACGCCACCATTTGCCGGTGACGGATCGCTCGATGCCCATAAAAGTCTTTTCTTGTGAATGCTCTGTCATGCCCTATGGAATAGCGCAATCTCGGGCGGTCTGAAACCGGATATTTTGCCAATCGATCAAACCGCGCCGAGAGTTGGCAATCCTTAGCCAGCCGGGTTTTCCCCGCACCATTTCAAAACGTTCTCGGCATCTGCGGCCGGATCATCGACGGGATAGAACACCTTGGTGATCTTGCCATCGTCAATGACCATGGTCAGACGCTTGAACAGGCGCATGCCATCGGCTTCAAAATCCGGCATCGCCATGGCTTCCTTGAAGCGGTGATCAGCATCCGAAAGCAAAGCAAATGGCAGATGAAGGCGCTCGGCTGCTTCTTTTTGATAATCGGTTGTTTGGCTTGAAAGCCCGAACAGGTTTTCGACCCCGACCGCACGCAATTCCGAGGCGTGATCGCGGAACGAACAGGATTGCGGCGTGCAGCCCTTGGCACCGGGAATTTCATTCCAGCCTTCCGGTGACGGCACCCCGGGCTCCGCCGTGCGCGGATAGGCATAGACAACTGTGCGGCCCGCCAATGTCGACAAATCAACGGATGTGTCGTTGGTTGCAGACAACCCCATCGCAGGCAGGATCTGCCCCGTCAGGCGTTCAATCACATGTGCGTCACTTTCTGAACTCATCATGATCCTCCCAGGATACAAGAGCGGGCTTTTTGTCACGAACAAGGTTCGGCCCTTTGGCTATCAAGATAAGTCTGAACTCAATGCTTAAAAAGAAGCATCGATTTCGTATTGTGAAAAACATTTTGCTGCATCACACCATTTGCCTGCGCGGCAAAGCTGTGCAAACTGGTGCAATAACAAAAACGGATACGCGCAATGCCCCACAAAAAAGGTCTCAGGATCGGATTAACCATCCTGTCCGTACTTGCTGCCATGATGTCGATGCCAATGGTGATGTTTTCACCAATGATGTTTGACGCACCGGGATCAGATGAAAATATCTACACCCAGTTCCTGTTTTTCAGCGTCCTGGCATTTCCGGTGCTCTGCCTTCTGGGGGGCATTCTGCCCTGGATATTCAAACGCCAGCCGAAATCAATCTGGCTTTATGGGCTCAGCGGCCTTGCCATCGGGCTTCTCATTCTCGCAATCGTGTTGCTGTCGGTTCAGTGCGGCGGTGACTTCGCCTGCTGATCAGACGATGCCTTCGTCCGCCGCGATCAGGGCCAACCCGTGCGCCACCGACAGGAACGGCTGGCCGATTTCGATGCGGTCCCTGCCAAAGCGATCTTCGAACAGCTTGCGCACGGCGGGGACATAGGATGTGCCGCCGGTCATGAAGACCTTTGAAACATCACGTGCATCGACACCGGCCTGATCAAGGCAATTCTTGGCGGCCAGTTCGATCTCGGCCATGTCCGGTGCAATCGAGGCTTCGAAATCGGCACGGGTCAGTTTTTCTTCGATCTCCACCCCGCCATGGGCGAATTGCAGGATGGTGCTGTCCTTTTCAGAAAGCTCTGCCTTGGCCTTTGACACCGACTGATAGAGGTGGAAGCCCATTTCGTCTTCGATGATGGCAACCAGATCTTCAATATCATCGGGCTTGGTCGCAGACCTGATCAGACCTTTGATTTCGTTGATGGTTTTGGGCTGGTTCATCATGGCCAGTTCGTGCCAGCGCGAAAACGCCGTGTAATATTGCCGCGGGACCGGCAGGGTCGCGCCCATCGATTTATATTCCGATCCAAAGCCCAAACGTGGCCAGATGGCCTTCTGGATGATGCGATAATCAAACCGGTCGCCTGCAACACCAAGACCGGTGTGCGAGAGCGGCTGCACCCCGCGAATGCCCAATCCCGGCGTAAAGCGGATCAGCGAAAAGTCACTGGTACCACCGCCAAAGTCGGCCACCAGAACAGTTTCCGGTTTATCGAGCTCCCGCCCGTAATAATAGGATGCTGCCAACGGTTCGAACACCATGGCCTCAACATCAAAGCCGGCCTGCTCATACGCCGCACGCAAACGCATTTCAGCAAAGTCGTTGTCCGGGTTATTACCCGCAAACGCCACCGGACGTCCGGAAATCACCCGCTGCCCCAGCCAGCCAAGGCTATGCTGCGCGAAGTGATGGATCTGTGTCAGGAACGTACCAATCAGATCTTCAATGGAATAGTTGGTGCCGAAGATATCGGTGCCTTCGAAATCCTTGGCCGCCAGATAGGATTTCATCGACTGGATCAGGCGGCAATCGTGGCTTTCCTTAAGGTATTCCTCAATCGCGAATGGGCCGGAGCAGCTTTTGGTGTGGGTTGGCGCATTCGGCGCCTTCAGATCCTGATCTTCCCAGAAATACAGAATGGTCCGATAGGTATCGAAGCTTTTGGTGCCGACCTCGAACGTGGCGGACTGCACGTTTCCTGCACTGTCTGCCACGGCAAGAACAGAGTTCGTCGTTCCGAAATCAAGGGCAATAATTTCCGACATCAGGCAGGCTCCGGCACTGGGTCAATGAATTGGGCCGCAGGGTTTAGCGCAACGCAGACCGGTATACAAGCAGCAAACTCACATCGCCTTTGATAAGCCGAAGAATTTACGCATCGCCAGCATTATCCCCAACCCAAGGCTATACAGCAGCACCCAATAAGCAAACACATTGAAGTAATACAGGGACAAGGACGCCTGAACTAGCACCTTGGCAACAAAAATGGCCAGCCCCCACATCAGAGCCAAATCTGCGGCGATAAAGAGCACGATACTGATTTCAAACAACCAGAACGTCAGAAAAGAAACGCAAATTAAAGCCAAAGCAATCTCAGAAACTACTAAAAATATACCTGCGGCTGCATCTAGACCAATTAGTCCCCAAACGAAATGGGCAAAAATGATGACGCCGGGCAAGAACCTAATCGCATGCAACGTTGACATTCCCAGATATCTTACCATCTTCGCGATCATCTCTGCCCCCAACGAAAAAGTCCCCGACTGAGCGGGGACTTTAAACGCAGAATATATATGCGCAACATAAACCTTTGGTTGCACTGGTTATTTATACCAAATCTTGCGGCTGAAATCGTGCACGGCGCGGACGTAACGTACAGTACCAGACTGTGAACGCATCACGATGCTTTCGGTTTCAGCGCCATTGGCAAAGCGACGTACGCCGCGCAACATCGCGCCATCGGTCACACCGGTTGCCGCAAACATGACATTGCCCTTGGCAAGTTCGGTCAGCTTGTATTTACGGGTCAGGTCTTCGATGCCCCATTTTTTTGCGCGCGCGATTTCGTCATCGTTGCGGAAAACAAGACGGCCCTGGAACTGACCACCGATGCAACGAAGGGCTGCTGCCGCCAGGACACCTTCCGGCGCGCCGCCGGTACCCATGTAAAGATCAATGCCCGAGGTTTTCTGCGAGGTCGCAATTACACCTGCAACGTCACCATCCCCGATCAGCATGATGCGTGCACCGGCTTCGCGGGTTTTGGCAATGATTTCCTGATGGCGCGGACGATCAAGAATACACACAACCAGATCAGCGACATCGCAGCCCTTGGCCTTGGCAAGGCTTTTAAGGTTTTCGGCCGGGCTGGCGTCCAGATCAACAACATCATCCGGAAGACCACCGCCAACGGCAATCTTTTCCATATAGGTGTCCGGCGCGTTCAGGAAGCCACCCTTTTCGGCCATGGCAACGACGGCCAAAGAGTTCGGGCCACCGGTCGCGCAAATGGTCGTGCCTTCAAGCGGATCAAGCGCAATGTCGATTTCCGGACCTTCGCCGGAGCCAACTTCTTCGCCGATAAACAGCATCGGGGCTTCGTCGCGTTCGCCTTCGCCGATCACGACCGTGCCTTTGATATCCATGCTGTTAAGCGCATTGCGCATGGCGTCCACGGCGGCCTGATCGGCTGCCTTTTCGTCGCCGCGTCCCATCAGGCCAGAGCACGCAAGTGCCGCCGCCTCGGTTACGCGAACCGTTTCAAGCGCAAGATTTCGATCCATATCTTCTTCCTCGTATTGCTGATGTGGGGTCTGGGGGCCCCATCTCATTGTTGTCTTTTTATTTTTATGCTCGGTCTTTGATCCGAGCTATACAACATCGCCCCGCATCATGGCAGATACGGGGCGAATATGTGTTGTTCATTTTGTTAAGATGCGAAGCTTTCAATCCGCATCAGAACCGGCGGCTGTGAATTGCTTTCGAACGCTGCAATATCATTCACCGCACCCGACATGGCGGACTCAGTCGTTTCGTGCGCCACAATAACCACCGGCACAACGCCGCCTTCGGTTTCGGCCCGGCCATGCTGGATCATGGACGCCATCGACACCCCATGCTTGGCAAGGGTTGCGGTCACCTCGGCCATGACACCCGGGCGGTCCCACACCATCAGGCGCAGGTAATAGGCGCCAACATGCTTTTCGAGCGACGCACGCACGTTTTTCTTCAACCGATCTGCCGGCAGACCAAACACCGGTGCCGCACGACCAGCCGCGATATCGACGATATCGGCAACCACCGCCGATGCGGTCGGACGTTCACCTGCACCACGCCCCTGCAGGACCACTGGCCCGACATAGTCGCCTTCAAGGGCGACCGCGTTAAATACGCCTTCGACCTTGGAAATCTGGGTTGCACGATCGACCATCACCGGGGATACGCGCTGCTCGATGCCCTCGGCCGTCTGTTTGGCAATGCCAAGCAGCTTGATGCGATAACCAAGTTCTTCAGCAAGCTGGATATCAAGGGCTGAAACGCTGCGGATGCCTTCGACTGCAACCGCGTCAAAGTCGACTTCAACACCAAAGGCAAGGCTCGCCAGGATCGCAAGCTTGTGCGCGGCATCAATGCCATCGACATCAAAGGTGGGATCGGCTTCGGCATAGCCAAGTTTCTGTGCCTCTGCCAGAACGTCGGCAAAGTCACGACCCTGTTCACGCATGGTGGTCAGGATGTAGTTACACGTGCCATTCAAAATACCGGTCACGCGCGAAATCTCGTTACCAGCCAGACCTTCGCGCAGCGCCTTGATCACCGGGATACCGCCAGCAACCGCCGCCTCATAGGCGATGGTGACATTGTTGGCATCGGCAATCCGCGCAAGTTCTGCACCCTTAAGCGCAATCAGCGCCTTGTTGGCGGTCACAACGTGCTTGCCATTTTCAAGGGCGGCCTTGCAAGTGTCATAGGCAATGCCATCTGATCCGCCAATCAGTTCGACAAGGATGTCGATATCCTTGTCCCCTGCAAGATCACGGGCATCATCATACCAGGTCAGGCCTTCGGTGGAAAAACCACGATCGCGAGTTCGATCACGCGCCGATACCGCTGTGACGACAATCTGGCGACCCGAACGGTCTGTCAGAAGGTCGCGATGTTCACTCAGCAGTTTAACGGTTCCGGCACCGACCGTACCAAGGCCTGCCACACCGATTTTGACGACGTCTTTCACGATAACTCCTTGTCGCGTGGTTACATCTTTGGCTCCGCCCGTGATCAAAAAAGATCACTGCGCCCTGATAACAGAACGCCCGGGACATGTCCCGGGCGAAACACAGAATGCTTTATGAGATATCAGACGGATTTCTTCAACAGTTCACGTGCAGATTCTGCATCGGGGCACTTGGCAAAGAACTGTTTGATGTTGCGATTGGCCTGACGAATGCGGTGCTTGTTTTCCACAAGCGCGATACGCACATGGCGATCACCATACTCGCCAAAGCCAAGACCCGGTGCCACGGCAACGCCTGCTTCCTGCAAAAGCAGCTTGGAAAAATCAAGCGAGCCCAGTTCGGCAAAGGCATCGGGGATCGGTGCCCAGGCAAACATGGTTGCCGCCGGGCTTGGAATTTCCCAACCGGCACTTTGCGCCCCTTCGATAAAGATATCGCGGCGTTCGCGGTACAGATTGCGGAATTCCTCGACACAATCCTGCGGACCATTGAGGGCCGCGGTTGCAGCCACCTGAACCGGGGTAAAGGCACCGTAATCAAGGTATGACTTGATGCGGGTCAGTGCGTTGATCAGCTTTTTATTGCCGGTGGCAAATCCGATACGCCAGCCCGCCATCGAATAGGTTTTCGACAGCGAATAGAATTCAACGGCGATATCCTTTGCCCCTTGGCACTGCAGGATCGAGGGCGGCGGATTGCCATCAAAATAAATCTCGGAATAGGCAATGTCCGACAGCACATAGATTTCATGCTTGCGGCAGAAATCGACAACTTCCTGATAAAACGCCAGATCCACCACAAGGGCGGTCGGGTTGGCCGGGAAGTTCAGGACCACCGCACTTGGCTTCGGGACCGAGTGCTTCACCGCGCGATGAAGCTGATCCATAAAGCTTTCGGTATTAAACGTCCCCTGATCATCATGACCAATCGGAATATGGCGCAATGCCGCGCCTGCAATGATGAAGCCGAACGCATGGATCGGATAGGACGGGTTTGGCACCAAAAAGATATCGCCGGGACTTGTGATCGCCGCAGCCAGGTTTGCCAAACCTTCCTTGGAACCAAGGGTCACAACGGTTTCGGTTTCGGGATCAATATCGACACCAAAGCGACGGCCGTAATAGGCCGCCAATGCCTTGCGCAGGCCGGGAATGCCGCGCGACATCGAATAGCCATGGGTGCGCGGGTTCTGGACCGTTTCAACCAGCTTGTCGACGATATGCTGTGGGGTCGCCGGGTCCGGGTTGCCCATACCGAAATCGATAATGTCCTCCCCCGCTCGCCGCGCCGCCGCCTTCATCGCATTTACTTCTGCGAATACATAAGGCGGTAGACGTTTTATGCGGTGGAAGTCCTGCGACATTATCCTGTTTCCTCGTCAAATCACTAAAATTCGAATTTTATGCGAAAAGCATATCCTCGATTTCTCGAAAGTTGCGTTTAGGCCCGATATTCAGGCCATTAATAGCGTACAATTCGAAGGATGTACCTTTTCTTGAAATCATACTCAACGAATTAATGCGCGGAAAATACGCATAAATGCGATTTACGGCGGGGAAAGGACCGGGTGACGTCGGGCTGACGGCAAAAACCCGACCATTTCCGCACACAGCGTTGCCCAACGCAAAAAACGCGGAAGGATTTCTCCCTCCGCGTTTTGCTGTTTGGTTCTGAACTGTTTTGATCGACGTGATCAGTAATCCAGATAAATCTCGACACGACGGTTGCCAGCTTCGCCCGCCGGAACACCTTCGTAGTAGCGCGGATCGGCCGAGCCATCCGCCCCCACAAAGATCGCATTCGGATTGACGCCAAGCTCAATCAGGCGCGACACGACGGCCGCAGCACGGCCTTCGGACACACGGCGGTTTACCGCCAGATGCTGTTCAAGCGACATATTGCCGGTGCGCATCGACGCATGACCAATCACGCGGATAAAGCCGCTGGTCTGCTGCCAGGTTGCGGCAACCTGTTCAAGCACGTTGTAATCAGCACCACCAAGGTTGGTCGAACCGTGCGCGAACTGGATCTGTGCGATCTGGACTTCACTGACAGCCGGGCCAGCCTGATCAATCGACTGCACGCCAAGACGCGATGCCAGCGCATCGTTGGTGACCGTCATGTCATAAGATGCGGAGTCGCCATACATCGCCTCCGCCCCGCCCAACTGGCTTTCATCGACGATCACCGAACCATTGTCGGAATACATCGAATAATCAAATTCCTGCGTCTGCACTGGCGCCGGTTCGTTGGCAAATACGCCCTGACCTTCGGCCAGACGACGCTGATACTGATCCATGACCGGATCACCAGACGATACAGGAGCACCCGCACTCGTCTGCTGTGCAGACTGTCCACTCTGCGCTGCCTGTGCTGCCTCATAGGCTGCAAGCTGCTGGGCACGGGCATCTTCACCCTGTGCCGCAGTCGGTGCTGCAGGCGGGGCTTCCGGTGTCGGAACCGGGCCACTGGACGGGGATTTTGCATTCCATTCGTCGGCAATCTTGGAGCCGCTTGGCGCAGAGGTTACCGCGCTCGTGGTGGCAGCTGCGGCCGCGGAACTGCCGGTATCGGCCATTGAACTGCTGGAAACCGGTGTTGTCGGTGCCGGATTGATCGCGGGTTGCGACGCTGGTGCGGCCGGTGCGGCTTGCAGCGCGTTCACAGGCGGGCTGCTTTGACGGCGGCCACCCTGTTCATACTGGGCATTCTGGCGGTCTGCGGCCAGGCCGGCAACCAGTGCATCACGTTCTGCATCGCCGGTGACAACCGGTTTGGCGGGCGTGTCGGAAAGGTTCGGGTACTCGCCATCTTCACCCGGAATGGCTTCGTCGGATTTGACGGCGCGCTCTTCATCTTCGCCATCAAACATGTCACCGACGGATTTGCCCCACTCGACCGGATTGATCGCATCGGGAACCGAAGAACAGGCGCCAAGTGTCAGCACCACAGCCAGGGCCGAGCCCGTCTGCAGCAATACCCGCAGCTTCCCCCTTGCAGTCTCCTGCCAAGCCCCCTGCCCGGTGGTCGATTTCAGAACGCCCATTTCTTTTCGCTGCTCCAAATTCAGTTGGACGACGTCTGCATTAAATCAATCCGCAAAAACGTCACCTTATAATTCTTGTACTACCCCTAAACGACGCGCTAGGCTAAGGCCATGATAAGCTTGGGATCAAGCAAAGTTTCAACCCGGAACGTCAATCGGATACCCGGAACATAGAACGTCAAAAGTCTTGCGATATTGCAAAGACGCAAAAATGTTCTGAAGTTACCTTGTATCCGCGGCGGTATCATAAGGGAATGCCCCATGAGCGATCAACAGGCCATCGAAACTGAAAACAAACATCCGGATCCCGAAAAGCTCTCTGCCGCTATGGCAGAGATTGCTGAGAAAAGTCAACGACTTGTGTCTGAATTCCTGGCAAAGCAGGCAGAAGATCCGGAAATATCCGACCCGGACCCGCTTAATATCGGCTCTGCCTTTGCTGAATTGACCACGCACATGATGCAAAACCCGGTCAAGCTGGTCGAAGCCCAGATGGAGCTTTGGCAGCAATATTATACGCTGTGGCATAACACCACCCTGCGTATGATGGGCGAAGAAGCCGAACCGGTTGTCTCCCCGCAAAAGGGGGATCGTCGATTCCGCGACGAGGCGTGGGAAAACAATGAACTGTTTGATTTCATCAAGCAGTCATATCTCCTGTCATCCCAATGGATGCAAAACGTTGTCCACGACGTGGACGGACTTGATGATAAAACCGCCCAGAAAGTCGAATTTTACACCCGCCAATTCGTCGATGCGATTTCGCCGACCAACTTCCTGATGACCAATCCGGAAGTCATACGGACCACAATCGAATCTGGTGGTGAAAACCTGCTTAAGGGCTTGCAAAACCTTCTGGAAGACCTTGAACGCGGCAAGGGCAAACTGCAAATCCGCATGACCGATCTTGATGCCTTCAAGGTTGGCGAAAACGTCGCCACGACCGAAGGATCAGTTGTCGGCAAAACGCCGTTGATGGAACTTCTGCAATATAAGCCAAGCACCGACAAGGTTGCAAAACGCCCGCTTGTGATCGTTCCACCGTGGATCAACAAATACTACATTCTTGATCTGCGCCCGGAAAACTCCTTCATCAAATGGGCGGTTGATCAGGGCCACACGGTGTTTGTCCTGTCCTGGGTTAACCCTGACAGCGAACTTGCCGAAAAATCGTTTGAAGACTACGCCAAGGAAGGCGTTCTTGCCGCCCTTGACATGATCGAACAGGCCACCGGCGAGAAAGAAGTCAATGCCATCGGCTATTGCCTTGGCGGTACGCTTCTGGCCTCGACATTGGCCTATATGGCGAAAACCGGGGATGACCGGGTTAAATCCGCGACCTTCCTGACCACGCTGACCGATTTTGAAAAGTCGGGCGAACTTTCGGTCTTTGTGGATGACGAACAGATCAAAAGCCTTGAACACAAGATGTCCAAAGAGGGCTACCTTGACGGGCGCGATATGTCGATGTCGTTTAACATGCTGCGCGCCAATGATCTGATCTGGTCGTTTGTCGTGTCCAACTACATGCTGGGCAAGGATCCGTTCCCGTTTGATCTTCTGTATTGGAACTCCGATTCCACCCGCATGCCCAAGGCGATGCACAGCTTCTATTTGCGCAATATGTATAACAAGAACCTGTTGCGTGAACCGGGCGGCATCAAGATCTTTGGCGAACCGATTGATCTGCGTGACATCAAAATCCCGGTCTATTTCCTTTCCACCCGCGAAGACCATATCGCACCGTGGCAGGCAACCTATGCCGGGACGCAGTTGATGTCAGGCCAGGTCAAATTCGTCCTGTCGGCATCGGGGCATATTGCCGGTGTGGTCAACCCGCCTGCGGCCAAGAAATATTGCTATTGGACGTACAATCGCAATCCGGCCAACCCGGAAGACTGGATGGCCAAGGCCGCCCAGCATGAAGGATCCTGGTGGACCGATTGGCAAAACTGGGTCGGTCGTCGTGCCGGTGGCAAGGTCGATGCCCGCAAACCGGGCGATGGCAAGCTTAAGGTCATTGGCCCGGCCCCGGGCGAATATGTCAAAGTGAGCTTGTCCTGATCTGATCGCAGACCACCCTGACACATTTTCACGGTCTGCCATCACGGCAGACCGTTTTCTTTTATCCGAATAAATCCAAGGGAATAATGATGGCCCACACAATCGGCTTTCTTGGCGCTGGCCGCATGGCATCGGCGATGATCAAACGCCTGCTTTCAAAGGGGTATGACGTCAAGGTCTGGAACAGAAACAAAACCAAACTTGAACCGCTTGTTACCCTTGGCGCGGTTGCCTGCGACACACCGGCAATGGCCGCCAATGATGTCGATACCGTGATTTCATTTATGTCTGATGACGCGGCAGCACGGTCAGTTTGGCTGGGCGATGATGGTGCGCTTGCTTCCATGCGAAAAGACAGCATTGCGATTGAATGCTCCACCCTGTCGCACGCCTTTGTGCTTGAGCTTTCAAAAACGATCGAGGCCGCGGGTGTTCGATATGTTGATAGCCCGGTAACGGGCATTCCCGCCGATGTTGAGGCGGGCAACACCATCTTTTTGATCGGGGCCGCGCCTAAAACCCTTGATCGCATCACCCCGATCCTCAATGACACGGGCAAAAAGACCATTCATTTCGGCGCAATCGGATCGGGCACGGTTTACAAGCTGATGCACAACTTGCTCGGCGCTGTTCATATTGCTGCCGCCGCCGAACTGATTGCGGTCGCGCAGAAGGCGGGGCTTGATGGTCAAACCGTTGCCGATACCTTTGCCATCGGTGCAAATGCCAGTGGGTCCGGCCTTATGACGGTTCCTGGCATGGTCAGTGGCAATCATCACGAAAACATCCACTTCACCAATGCCTTGCGCGCCAAGGACGCATCCTACGCACTTGCGCTTGTAAGGGACCTCGGCATGGCGACACCCGTTGGCCAAAGTGCGTATGACGTCTTTGAAAAGGCGACAAAAGCCGGCCTTGGCGATCTGGCACAAAGTGCGGTGATTGAAACGCTGAAAACCTAGTTTGCTTTGGCCGCCTGCTGCTGTTCCAGAAGTGGCTCATAGCGCGCATCGGTCAATGTCTTGAGGAAGGCGACAATGGCATCGATGCGCTTTTCATCAAGGGCATCGCCCTGCTCAAGCTCTTTAAGCGAAATGGTTTCGGCCACTTCCGGTTCGCCCCATGGCTTGCCGGTTTCCGGGTTGGTCTGATTGATCTCGGCCTTGCTGTTATATTTGTTATAGAACCGAACCACTGTTTCAAGATCGGCAAAGACGCCGTTATGCATATAGGGCCCTGTCACCGCCACATTGCGCAGTGACGGGGTTTTGTATTTGCCGCGATAGGCCGGGTCGTCGATGGCTGCGTTATCGAGCAACCCGTTATCGGTAAATCGGACATCCTTGCGGACAGCGTCCCGCATTGCGACATTGCGCGGCACGCCGATATTGTGGAACTCGTAATTGGTGAAAGTTTCGCCCTCTGCCGTCGGGCTGGTTTTCAGCATGTGGCAGGTATTGCAATTGGTGAATTGCTGCGAAAAGAACAGGACACGACCCAATTCTTCCTGCGGCGTCATTTTGTATTCGCCGCGCAGGAAGCGGTCATATTTGCTGTCGAACGGTGCGAACTCATCACCCTCTTCAAACGCGGCAATTGCCTTGGTCATTGCACCATATGCATCATCCGCATCCGACCAGATATCATTGCCAAACAACGCCTTGAAGCCTGCGACATAGTCGTCGTCTTCGTGCAGACGCGCAACCACACTGGCCTTGTCCGGCATCCCCATCTCAATCGGGTTCAGCGGAGGACCACCGGCCTGCTCAGCCAGATCCACCGCCCGTCCATCCCAGAACTGGCCACCAACCGCGACACCATCTTCGCGCACATGAAAAGGCGGGGAGAATTTGGCATAGCTTGCCGTCGGTGCATTACGATCGCCAAGGCTTTCGCCATCATCGCCCAATGAAAACGACCCGCTTGCGACATCGACACGGGGATCACGGAACCCCGTTGACGGATCGTGACAGGTGGCGCAGGACATGGTGCGATTGGCTGAAAGGTTGGTATCGAAATAAAGTGCCTCGCCCAGGTCCGCCATATTTTTAAAGGGTGACTGCGCCTCGGCGGCCGTCGCAACTTCCGACACACTCGCCGTGTTGCGATGTCCCGTATCGGCAAGCCGATGCAGCATCGCCGACGCGTCTTCCGCCAAGGCAGGGCTACCCGCAAAGCAGCCCACAAGGGCGAGAACAGAGGTTAGATGCAGTGACGAACGAAGATTGTGGGGCATCGAAAACACTTTGATTTGGTCGATTATCGGGTGAAGGTCACGCAATTTCTCAATCGCGAACGCTTTTCATTTACACCCACACAATTGCCCCTTGCCTTGATCAAAGTCAATGGCTGGCTGCCTTTGGCTGCCTTTACATCCGTTTATTCAAACGCGCATCGACCAGAACCGGCATCACAGAACATCAGTCCAGCAACGCGCATTACTGGGGGAATCTTATGCCAAGTCCTCGGGGATTGATTTGACATATTCCTGCGCCAGATCGGCATAGCGATCAGCCGACACCTTGAAGAATTCGATTTCTTCCTGCGTCAGATCCCGCACCTTGCGCGCCGGAACACCGGCCCAAAGCTCGCCTGCCGGAATGCGTTTTCCCGGTGCCAGAAGCGCATTGGCACCCAGCATCCCGCCCTGCTCAATCACGCAACCATCCATCACGGTCGCCCCCATGCCGACAAAGCTTCGATCTTCAAGCGTGCAGGCATGAATGATCGCTGAATGACCAATGGTGACGTCATCGCCGATATAGGTGCCGAATTTGCCCTTGGCGACATGCACCATGGTCAGGTCCTGAATATTGGTGCGCGATCCAATGCGGATTTCATGCACATCGCCACGAATAACACAGCCAAACCAGATGCCGGTCTCAGCCCCGATTTCAACATCACCAATGATCGTCGCATTGGGGGCAATGAAGGCGGTTTCATCAATGGTGGGCTTCACCCCGCGATAGGACAAACGCATGCTGTGGGACCTTTCACAAACTGGCATTCAATTAATTGCCGTCAGTTTAAAGTTGATACGCCCGACATGAAAGCCCGCTTTGGCAAAATTCGACCATTGCCCGATAAGCTTCGCCGATAACGAAAAAGGCGGAACCAGATGGCTCCGCCTTTAACTTGTTCTTCGCCGGTTCGCTTAAGGGAACAGCGGCTCGATCTCAAGGCCCATGGTTTCGGGCAAGCCCAGCATGACGTTCATGTTCTGAACCGCCTGACCGGATGCGCCTTTGACAAGGTTGTCTTCGACCGCAACGATGATTACACGCCCCGGCACACGATCCTTGACGACCCCCATCAGAACATAGTTAGACCCTCGCACATGGCGGGTCTGCGGCGTGACACCAAACGGCAGAACACGCACAAACGGCTCATCGGCAAACCGCTTTTCAAGGGTGGCCTGAATGTCCTCGGCCTTAGTGCCGTTGGTCATTTTGACGTAGATGCTTTCAAGGATACCGCGGCTCATCGGCATCAGGTGCGGTGAAAAGTTCACCACAACGTCACTGCCGCACGCCCAGGCAAGGCCCTGCTCGATCTCTGGCGCGTGGCGGTGCCCGCCGGTGCCATAGGCGTGAATGCCTTCGGTCACTTCGGCATACAGCGTCATTTCCTTGGGCGAACGGCCGGCACCCGTCACACCGGATTTGGCATCAATGATGATGTCGTCAGCATGGACAAGCTTGCCTTCCAGAAGCGGCGTCAGTGCAAGCTGCACCGGGGTCGGATAACAACCCGGATTGGCAACAACGCGTGCCTTTTTGATCTTTTCACGGTGCAGCTCGGTCAAGCCATAAACGACTTCTTTCTGCAGGTCCTGTGCGGCATGTTCCGCGCCATACCATTCCTTGTAGGTCGCCGGATCAAACAGACGGAAGTCGGCCGACAGATCGACGACCTTTACATGTTCAGGCAGACCGGCAATGACTTCCTGTGTCGTGCCATGTGGCAACGCACAGAAAATCAGATCGACGGTCGACCAGTCAGCCTCGGCAATCGAGATCATGGTCGGCAGTTTGATATGGGCAAGATGGGGGAAAACTTCCCCGAACGGACGTCCGGCGCGTCGGTCTGCGGTCAACAGGGTAATTTCCGAAGCTTCGTGATGCGCAAGAATGCGAACCAGTTCCGCCCCGGTATAGCCACTGGCACCGAGAATTCCGACTTTGACCTTAACGTCGTTCATTTCAATTCCTACTCCATATTTAGCACCTGCTTGAAAGCAGGCAGTGATAACGCGCGGATGTTGGCAAAGCACCATACTGGATGCAACATTTAATTATTGAGCAAAGTACTGGAGTGCTTACTTACTACCCTCTGCCTTAAGAGCATTGATGGCCTCCAACAGCTTTATAGTAGTGTCTCCGTCAAGGTTTTCTCCAGAGTACCGAACCTCATACAAGCCTTGCAAATTTGAAGGTAGTTTGATCCCCTCACGGACGAGAAGAATGAACCTCTTATCATACAACGCCATCGCCGCGCCAATTTCGATAAGCACGTTCGGGTTTAGCATTGGATGCTCATTTGCTTCTTTGTCGAGTAGGGTTTGCTCTTGTTCAACATGAATAATAGCGGCGCCACATTCACGCATATCTCTCATGACCTTTTCTGGGACAGGTTGGCTGACCGACTGTTTTTCAACAGATACAACAGCCTCCATCTCGCCAAACTTAAGAAGTTTCTTAATTGGCTCAATGAACCCCTTGTTATGCCCATGAGTTATAAAAACTTTCCGGTTTACAATTTCCTTAAGTGGTTTCGTAGTAGGTGAAACCTCCTCCACCTCAAACTCAGGAACAACAAAATCGTCGGCATCTAACTCAGTTTCGTCATCTGACGCGGAGGTTGCTGTATTTCTGGGCACGATGGACTTAATATTTATATATTTCTTACCTTTAATATCGGTAATAATTCCGAGTTCATCAGCACTTTCAAGTATCAGCCTCAGAGTTTTCTCGGTCCTTGCAGAAGGGACCCCCATTCCTTCCAACACATTCAGTGCTATTGCATCTTTCGGCACTGAATTCTGATCATACTTATCAAGAAACTCTTTGATTACTCGCGGATGCATCAAAGCTTCGACTTTTCCCGAATGATCCGCTCCTTCTTCGGTCGGCTTTATTATTTTCCTAGCTAGATCTGTCACGGAAATTGAGCTTGCATTATACCCCCCATTCGTTAGTCCGTAAGCTATCGACGCACCCGTAATCATTTTGAATTGCGAAGAGCCGGGACTTAAACTCATGGCAGAAGCGACTCCCAATGGAGGGGTCGGATCTCCAGCGTAATTCTCAAAAATTGCCATTGGAACCTTCAGTGCATCACTCAGACTGAAAGCAGGCACATCTGCTTGACTAACACGTGATCGCTTCTCTTTTACCGCCACAAAAACCTCCGCCAACTCAACCAAAAGTTAGCGTAGTTTTACACAACCTTAACAGGCATAACAGTACAAAGTGATATATCTCTATTTCTTGCGCGCCCGGCGTACGGTATCGGGACAGGCGCGCGCATCCTCGGGCAAAACGGTATAGAATTTCTCGATCTTCTCGTATCCCGTGGGGCTTGCAACGGGATAGCTTGCAACGTAGCGCGCGTCAGACAGCCCAAAGTCACTGGCCTTTAGTCCGGATCGTTGCAACCACATGCGCCGATGGGCATCCGACACCACCACATCCGGGTCATCCACCAGAAAAATCGCATCACGTGCCAGCCGGTCATTGTATTTGTGATGTGTCGGCAACCATGCGGCCAGTTGTTTGCGCAGCTCACCCGCGCTTGGCACATTTCGTGTACGGGTGACGAATTTTGTCATCCGATCGACAAGATTGCTGATATCGCCGGGCGGGACGGAGCCATGGGTTGCGCGGTCAATGAAAAAGGCCAGATCAATTTCGGTCGGATCGCGATTGATCACCGGTTTCAGGGCGTTATATAATTTGAAAAATCGCGCTATTTTGCCGCCATCGGCATTGGCCGCGTCATATACCCGATGATAGGCCGCCTGCACCTCATACCGCGCGCCATAGGCGGCAAAGCGTTTTTCGAAGGCAGTACGCTTCCGTTCATCAACCCAGATCGCACAGAGTATATCAAACGCCGCATCATTGTTGCCAAGCGCCAGGCGATGCATATCCTCGGTAAACGGTCCAAAGACGTTTTGCAACAACCCGGGATTGGCGCGCTCGGCGGCAAACAGAATTTGCTGAATTTCCGCCCCTGCCCCGGCGGTTGCGCCGCGCGGCCCCCATGTCAGATAGGCACGCGGATCATTGGTATGGCAATAAGGATCACCTTCAAGGAAGGTCTTGCCGCTGCGGGGATTTTTCGACTGACAGAAATTGAACTGGATGACGTCGTAGTCCGTGCCCTCCAGCGCAAAGGTCAGGTGGTTCGCCCGCGTGATGGCATCAGGTGGCGGCAGTTGGGCTGGCATCAATAACCGCCAAAGCCCGATCGTGATCGCCCCATAACTTTCGGCCCCGACTGCAGTCCGCACAGCAGCATTCAGGCACGGCTGCAGATCAATGATCGCCTGCCGCGTTTTCGCCCCGATAACCCCGTCCGGCGTGCCATAGCTGCCGGCCGATTTGCCAGCACAGTTCGCGGCCTGCGTAAAAAGCCGTTCCTGAAACACCGCTACCGCGCCATATCGGCCCAAGGTCAGCGCCCGGTTTTCAAATCGGTACAAGACCTGTGAGAGATCCTGAGCACGCGCACCTACCGGGAAACATGCAGAAGCAAAAGCCCCTACCAGAGACATGAATATTGCCAGCAGGACTGGTTTCTGGATCGCACAAGATAACCCGTTGGTTTTCACGGCAGACCTCAATTCGATTAAGGTTGGGTTTCCAGAACCGGGCTGAGATTAACCGGTCTCGCGAGTAACGCCAACCGATACCGCCCGATCTTCTTAAACCCAAGCGCCTCATACGCCCTTGCGGCTGCTTCACTGTCGGTTGACAGAATAGCATGTTTAACGCCCCGCGCCCGCACCGCCAGAAGTGTTTTGGCCACCAGTATACGGGCATAACCGTTGGAGCGCTCCTCGGGCGGGGTCCAGACGGGGCCTACTTGCACCATGTCGGGCAAGGTTGCGTTGAAGCCTGAAAGCGACACCGCCTTGCCATCGACGATCAGGCCCCACATGGTCCGGGCATCCAGCGCATGGACAAGGCGTGAGGCGATTTTGCTGTCAAGGCTGGGGGTGTCTTCCGCGCCGAGCGCCTCGATTTCGTAGGCGCGCAACCAGCGCAGCAATGTATTGCGGTCAATCTTTTCCGCATCAACCATCTGAAAATCATCGGCGCGGGCGTTTTGCGGCACGATCAGATTGCTGAGATCAAGCTCGTAAAGCACATCCGATGCATTGATCGCATAGGCCGCGTCCTCAAGCCCCAGCTGGCAGAGCATATCCTGCGCCGCATCAGCATCACCAAACACACCTGCAACCGGCTTCAGCGGATCGGCAGCAAACGCCGCCGTCAGGGCCTTTGGGATAGCTTCCTGATCACCGGCCTCGACAAAGACGTTGCCATTGCCAAATTGGGCGACAATCGCGCTGATACCGCCATCCGGGGCAACTTCCCCGAACCAGTTGCCAGAAAGCGGATGACGACGTCGTTCAATACCGGCAGTTCGCAGGTTTCCGCGCAGCACCATGCAGGTCGCAGCATGATTGGCAAGGAATGCGTTTGCGGCATCAAAATCGGCGTCGTGCAGCTTTCTGTACTGCATATCGGGGGTCCCTTTCTTTGGGCTTCAGGTAAGTGCCAAACTTTCAAATTGGCATAAAAAAAGACCGCTCCATTAGCGGCCCTTCACATATCGCAAGGTTATCCAACAGAGGTTCAAACAGTTATGTTTTGAAAACTCGTCGCATCGTTCCAACCATTGGATCACACCTTAAAATTCAAAAAATTATCGCGTCAGAGATTTGTTAATATCACAACCTTCCCAAATTTCGATCCCTCTTTTTAAAATTCTTTAATGACAACAACATCAGCCTGAATCCGGCTTACGAAAACAACAACTCAAAAGCTGATTTTCAATTCGGTTTGCGACAAACTCGGAAAGTGGTATTACCAATACAAGGCACATTTTATTCGGAGTTGACCTCATGCCAGTGATTACCTGCGTCGAAGACCTGAAACGCATCTATAAACGGCGCACACCGCGCATGTTTTATGATTACGCAGAATCCGGAAGCTGGACCGAGCAGACATTCCGTGAAAACACCACCGATTTTCAGGAAATTCATCTGCGTCAGCGGGTCGCAATCGACATGGCCGGGCGCACCACCAAAAGCCAGATGATCGGTCAGGATGTAGCCATGCCCGTCGCCCTTGCCCCGGTCGGACTGACTGGCATGCAAAGTGCGGACGGCGAGATCAAGGCTGCGCGTGCGGCAGAGAAATTCGGCGTCCCCTACACGCTGTCGACCATGTCGATCTGTTCAATCGAGGATGTCGCGGAAAACACATCCAAACCGTTCTGGCTGCAGGTTTACACACTTAAAGACGACGACTTCATGAAGCGCCTGTTTGATCGCGCCAAAGCCGCCAAATGCTCGGCAGCGGTCATCACGGTCGATCTTCAGATGCTGGGCCAGCGCCACAAGGATCTGAAAAACGGTCTGTCCGCCCCGCCCAAACTGACTTTCAAATCGGTTACCAACATGATGACCAAGGTCCAATGGGGTCTTGGCATGCTCGGCACCAAGCGGCGCTTCTTTGGCAACATTGTCGGTCACGCCAAGGGTGTTGCCGACGCGTCATCGCTGAGCACCTGGACCGCCGAAGCGTTCGATGTATCCCTTGATTGGGATCGTATTCGCGAGTTCCGCAAAATGTGGGATGGGCCGCTGATCATCAAGGGGATCATTGATCCGCGCGATGCGCTGGAGGCGCTTAATGTCGGCGCAGACGCCATCATCGTTTCCAACCATGGCGGTCGTCAGCTTGACGGTGCCTTGTCCTCCATCCGGGCATTGCCGGCGATCATGGATGCCGTTGGCGACAAGATCGAAGTCCATCTTGATAGCGGCATCCGTTCTGGTCAGGACGTGCTGAAGGCCTTGGCAATGGGCGCCAAGGGCACCTATATAGGGCGCGCTTATGTTTATGGCCTGGGTGCGATGGGCGAAGCCGGTGTAACCAAGGCGCTGGAGCTCATTCAAAAGGAACTTGAAGTCTCCATGGCGCTTTGCGGACATACGGACGTCACCAAGGTCGATCGTGACATCCTGATGATCCCGCGCGATTTCTCGGACCGCTGGCAATAAGCAACAGGCACGTCTTGATACGAAACGAAAAGCGGCGCTCTCCTATGTGAGAACGCCGCTTTTTTATTGGCTTTCGCAAAAAGAAAAAGCGCCACCCGAGGGTGACGCTTTTCCAAACAGTATCGCGAGCCTTGTGCCCGAAAACGACTTAACGTTTCGAGAACTGGAAGCTACGACGAGCTTTGGCGCGACCGTATTTTTTACGTTCAACAGCACGCGAGTCACGGGTGAGGAACCCACCAGCTTTAAGTGACGGACGCAGTGCCGGCTCGAACATGGTCAGTGCACGGGAGATACCGTGACGAACGGCACCGGCCTGACCGGAAAGACCGCCACCGGAAACGGTGCAGACAACATCGAACTGATCTTTGCGATTGGTTACGCCGAACGGCTGGTTGATCACCATGCGCAGAACCGGACGTGCGAAGTAGTCTTCGAACTCACGGCCATTGACGGTGACTTTACCCGAGCCCGGTTTGATCCAGACGCGTGCAATTGCGTTCTTACGACGGCCGGTTGCATAGGAACGGCCCTGTGCGTCGATCTTCGGCTCCGGCAGGGTGCCTTCTGCAGCAGCAGCAACTTCGCCGCCCTGTGCCAGATCCTTGAGATCTTCAAGAGTTTTGGTGTCGGCCATTATTTGCCACTCCGCTTATTCTTTTCGTTCATAGCCGCTACGTCGAGGACTTCCGGCTTCTGAGCTTCATGCGGATGCTCGGTACCAGCATAGACGTGCAGTTTGGAAAGAACCTGGCTGCGCAGCGGGCCACGGCTCATCATACGCTCAACAGCTTTGATGATGACGCGTTCCGGATGCTCACCGTTCAGGAGCTTGTCCATGGTGCGTTCTTTGATGCCGCCCGGGTAACCGGTGTGCCAGTAGAACTTCTTGTTCTGAAGTTTACGGCCAGTCAGTTTGACTTTTTCGGCATTGACGATGACGATGTGATCGCCACAATCCATGTGCGGGGTAAACATCGCTTTGTGTTTACCACGAAGACGGTTGGCAACAACGGCTGCAAGGCGGCCAAGGACGACGTCTTCTGCGTCGACCACGAACCATTTGCGCTCGATGTCGCTCGGTGTCGCAGTGAAGGTTTTCATTATTTCTATACTCGAAAACTGGGTTCCACGGAGGGAATGTTCCCTCGTTGAAAGTCGGCGCATTATGCCAGCATCCAACAGGAAAACAACAGGAATATTTCACATTAAATCAATGACTTAACAGTTGCGGTATTATTTTACCACAACAATTTACGCTATTTTTCGGCCGGCGGCATGGCATAAGTCCCGATCACATGCGCACAAAGGCTGTCATCAACGGCAGATCGAATATGGCATTCGGCAATCAAAAGCCGCCTGCCCGCCTTCAGGATTTTGGCCTCTGCAATCAGATCACCGGGCTTTGCCCCGGACAGGAAATGAACCGTCGCCTCGGTCGTTACCGCAAGATCCGCCTTGGGGACCACAAGCCACGCCACGGCATACAGTGCAATATCGGCCAGCGCAAAGATCGCAGGCCCGGTCACCACATTGCCCGGACGCAGATAGCGTTCCTTGAATGGCAGGCGCAGGATTGCGGTATCGTCTGAAAGGCTTTCGGTCCTGACATCCATATCCCCGACAAACGGGACTTTCTCGCGCATGATGGCATCAAAGTCGGCTGGCGTTACGCCGGTCCGGGTCACGGAACTGTTCATGGCTTGGATGGCCTCCCTCTGGAGCTGCTTTGACGCAGCATTTTTGTTTCAGGGAGATAGCCTGACATAACGTTTACGTTAACGTCAACAATTTGCGCATACACAGACCGCTTTTAGGGGACATCAGATCCCCAAGCACTAGCGGGGCAAAATCCCGGCCACGTCGGTATAGATCGCCACCACGACACACAGGATCACGATTGCCGCAATCGCCGTTGCGCCGAGCCCGGGCAAATTTTCACGCATCCACTCACCGGGCGACATCCCCGGCCCTTGATCAGATTTTTGCCTGAAACGGGCGTGAACCGGCCCACGCGAAAGATCTCGCAGCGGCTTGTCGACTTCGTCGTTGGATGCCCAGTGAAAGCGGTTTTCTGGCAAGTAAACAGGCTGACGGTCTTCCTGACCGGTTTCGTCATACATCATGGCGACTTCACAGCATCAATTGCTGCCTCCTGCAACAGGGTGAACTGTTATTTCGCCCTGATCCCGGCATCATGTCCATCATGCCATGATCACGGCGGCCCCCGCCTCGGATGATTTCGCTCTGTCTTCCCCGTACCTTGTTCTTATTGTTGCGCGACCTGCCAAGCCCAAGCGGCCCTGACGTCACACCACCGAATTCCTCTCTGATATATGGGGATTAAGGCAATCGTTCGGCAATAGTTTGTTATCTGTGTTATCTGCCGAGAATTGCCGAAAATTCATTGACCGTCAGAACCAGCACATAGCCCACAGCCACCGCAGCTATCATGTAGGCTGCCAACCGCGCGATCATCTTGTTAAAGCCTAAGGGTTCACCCGGCTGTTTACGCCCCTTCGATGATTGCCCTTTTGCAGATCCCGCCGACTTTCCCTGCTTTTGTAAAATCGCCTGACGCTTGGCATCAAGGTCTTCATGCAGGGCCCAGTTGTCTTCGCTATCTGGCAGATTGATGCGGGACTTTCGAACCTCGGCCTCTTTCAGGTCGTCTACCCGGCCTGCAATGTCATTGCCAACATCCCCGCCCTGGCTGTCCTTTTCCCGAGTCCGATCAAGCAATGTCTTACCGCCATTCAGGCTGTCGACATAGTCGTCATAGGCGCTACGTTCCTTGTCGATGGCAGCCCTTTGGGCAGCTTCATGGGCTGCACGATCCTGCGGTCGCACCAATTGCCCGCCCGCTGCGCCGGCCGCGTCTGATGCACCAGATTTCAGCTGGCTATCGTCTGGCAGGAACATCGAAACAAGCCCGCTTGCCTTGTCTGGGACATAGACATGGCGATTAGGTTTGACCTTTGCCGCGGCAACAGCAGCCGGATTTTTGACATCAGCGCGCTTTTCACTCTTAACCGGCATGGTTGGCTTTGGCCCGATCATGGCTGGCGGACGCATATCTTCCTCGATGACCGGATCAGGTACATCACCGGCGTCCTCGTCTTCAGGATTGATCTTGGGTTTGGGCATCAGAAAGGCTGGAATATCAAAACCGTTCTGTAAAAGACGTGCACGGGCCTCTGCGCGATATCTTTCAAGATCGCGTTCCATCATGTCCTTGCTATCAAACCGCTTGATGGGCGTTTCACGCACGGGTTTCGTCAGCCGCACAGACTCACGGACTGTCCGGGTCGGAACGAAACGCCCCGGTGCCCGCCCCCGCCGATTTGGGAAATCTTTACTCATGCACAACCACTTGCCGAATTAATTTTTATTGATCAGGCAAAGACAGAATAACATTCGGCACATCCCCAGGGTTTTATTATTGGCACAGGCCGCTAACCCTTTGCGTGTAATTCTACTACGGTATACCGTGTTTTAAAAATCAAAAAACGTCAAACACATACAGCCATCCGGGAGGCCCGCCATGACCGTTTCCACAACCGAGCCAGAGCTTGTCACACGCACAGACAATGACGGCTTTGTCACCCTGACGATGAACAACCCCAAACGCCGCAATGCCCTGTCGGGGGCGATGATGACAGCCCTTAAGGACGCCTTTGATAAGATCACCAAGGAGACCACCGTCAGATGTGTCATTCTGGCAGCAGAGGGTCCTGTCTTTTGTGCAGGCCACGACCTTAAGGAAATGAATGGCATTACCGAGTGTGATCAGCATGCCAGCCTGTTTACGCAATGCAGCGACCTGATGATGACGATTGTCAGTCTGCCGCAACCCGTCATCGCGCGTGTGCGCGGCATGGCAACAGCAGCCGGTTGCCAGCTTGTCGCCAGTTGCGATCTGGCTGTTGCCGCCAACAGCGCCAAGTTCGCCACCCCGGGGGTCAATATCGGCTTGTTCTGCTCTACCCCGATGGTCGCACTTAGCCGCAACATTGCCCGCAAACATGCCATGCGGATGCTTCTGACCGGCGATCCGATCAATGCCGAAACCGCCTTTGCCATGGGACTGGTGTCAGACGTGGTCGGCGATGATGAACTTGAAGAACACACCAACGCTCTGGCCGCCGGGATCGCGGCCCGATCGGGCATGACGGTTCGGCTTGGCAAACAGGCATTTTACAAACAGCTCGAGATGCCACTGTCGCAGGCCTATTCCTATGCATCCGATGTGATGACGGCGAATATGCAAAAACATGATGCCCGCGAAGGGATCGGCGCCTTTATCGAAAAGCGTCATCCGAGCTGGCGCCACGAATAGACTGCCCTATATCGGGTAAATTACCTTATGATGGTATTTGCAAACCCTTCGGAATGACGCATTCTGTGAGATACCTTTTTCGGAGTACGCCCCATGTCGTTTGAAATCTGGCTTGCCTTTGCTTTTGCTTGCGCTGTGGTTCTGGCCATTCCCGGCCCGACCATCATGCTTGTCGTCAGCTATGCATTGGGCAAGGGCAAACAAACTGCATGGGCAACGGTTCCGGGGGTTGCACTGGGCGATCTCACCGCAATGACGATCTCGCTCGCCGGGGCTGGTGCGTTACTCGCGGCCTCGGCAGAAGCTTTTACCGTGCTCAAACTCGTTGGGGCGGCCTATCTGATCTATCTTGGCATCAAGATGTGGCGTGAAAAGCCCGAAGCCCTGCATGACAACCCGGATGCCAAACGCAACCGTCCGTCGCGCATGTTCCTGCAGGCCTATATCGTCACTGCCCTGAACCCCAAGGGCATCGTTTTCTTCATCGCGTTTGTGCCGCAGTTCGTGACAGCCGGTGATCCGCTTTTGCCTCAGTTCATGATTATGACCGCAACGTTCGTCATACTGGCCGCCATCAACGTTGCGATCTGGGCGGTGATGGCAAGTGCACTGCGTGAACGGTTCCGCCACCCATCCGCCCTGCGTCGCCTGACACGCATCGGAGGCGGGGTCATGATTGGTGCTGGATTGCTGACCGCCCTCACCCGCCGCGCAGCGAACTAAGCGGCCCACCCCGCCCAAAAACCGTCGCCTCCTCCAATCGTCAAAAATTTGCTTCAGGCAATTGTTTGGAGGTTTTCCTATGTTCACCGCAACATTATAACCTTTAGATATATAAATACCCGTATTTTTTGGTATTCACATAAACTCAAAGTTGAGTTTAGATGATCTCCGCAAGTCTTCAGAAGAATGAATATTTATAATTCTTCTAAGAAAAACAATAGATAGGCGGGGAAGTGTGGACATGCTGAAATCTTTGAAAATAGGTCCGCGACTAAGTATCGCGATGATCTTTATAACCTTTGCGACGGCATTGGTGATCGGGCTTATCAATCTTTCCATTGAACGTGACATTGTCGCCGGTGCTGAACAACGCGAACTGCGCGTCAATTTCGAAAAGTTGCGAAGCGCGCTGGACATGGAAGCTTCGCGTGCGCTTGCGATGGCGGATTTTGCTGCAACCATTCCCGCCGCCCAGAAAGCCATGGCAGAAGATGACCGCGATACGCTGGCCGATATTTTCGGCCCTGGCTTCGCTGAACTCAAAGAAAACCATGGCGTGCGTCAGTTCCAGTTCCATAAGGCCCCGGCGATCTCGTTCCTTAGGGTTCATAAGCTCGATAAATTCGGTGACGATCTGTCTTCGTTCCGCAAGACAGTGGTTGAAACCAATACAAAACAACAACCCATCAGCGGCCTGGAAGTCGGTGTTGCTGGTCTTGGCATGCGCGGTGTCACGCCTGTTTTCAACGATGGGACGCATGTCGGCTCGGTTGAATTTGGATTATCCTTTGGTCCGGCCTTCTTTGAGAACTTCAAGGCACATTCCAACACCGACGCGGCCCTGCTGATTGACCGTGACGGCACCTTTGAAGTCTTCGCCTCCACCTTCCCGGAAGGTTTCCTTGATATCGCATCGCCCACCCTTGCCGCGGCACGTGACGGCGAACAGATCCTTGCCCCTAAGGATGCCGAGGGCACCGAACTGGCCCTGATGGCGCGCCCGATCACGGATTTCAGCGGACAAAACCTTGGCATTGTGGTCATGGGCATTGATCGCAGTTTCTTTGCAAGCGCGATCAACGACGCCACCACCCTGTCATTGGGTGTAAGTATTGTGACCCTTTTGGTCGCACTTCTGATCGCCTTTAGCGTCAACCGGTCGATATCTCATCCGATCCGGGCCATGACCGCGGCCATGAACAAGATCGCTGGCGGCGAACTCGACACCGAAGTCCCGGCAAAGGATCAAAAGGACGAAATCGGCGAAATGGCCAGCGCGGTCACCATTTTCCAGACCAACGCACAGCGCATGAAAAGCCTTGAGGCCGAACAACAAGAACTGCGTCGGAAAAACGAGGAAGAGAAAAAGACTCTCGGCCGCAAACTTGCCGATGAATTTGAAAATACGGTCGGTGCCATCATCGACGGCCTTGAAAACGCGGCGCGCGACATGGATGACGCATCCCGCGTCATGTCTGGAACGGCTGATGAAACAACCCAACAGGCAAAGATCGGCATGGATGCTGCGCAAAATGCCTCGAACAACGTTGCGACCGTTGCGGCCTCGTCCGAGGAACTGTCTGCCTCCATCACGGAGATCAGCCGTCAGGCCAACCATTCAAGCGAGGTAGCCGCCAATGTCTCAAACAAGGCAACCAGCACACGCGAAACGGTGGATGGCCTTGTTGAGGCCTCAGCACGTATTGGCGATGTCATCGCCCTGATCAACGACATCGCAGCCCAGACCAACCTTCTGGCCCTGAATGCCACGATCGAGGCCGCCCGTGCTGGCGAAGCTGGCAAGGGTTTTGCTGTTGTCGCCAACGAGGTCAAAAACCTTGCATCCCAAACCAGTCGCGCAACACAGGAAATTTCCGAGCAGATCGAAAGTATCCAGAACGCGACCAAGCTGTCCTCAACCGCAATCAACGAGATCACCGATATTGTCGGTGAACTTAACGAAAGCGCATCCGCCATCGCGGCGGCGGTCGAAGAACAAGGTGCTGCGACGCAGGAGATTTCCGGCAGTGTTGAAAATGCTTCTGTCGGGACCAGCGGTGTGACCGAAAGCATCAGCTTGGTCAGTGCGGCCGCTGTCCGTTCGACCGAAAGTGCCGACACGGTTCTGAAATCGGCCCATGAACTGATGGAATACTCGGTCAATCTGCGTCGAGAAACCAACAACTTCCTAAGCAAGATTCGCTCGGAATAAAGCCAATCGTTTCGGTCCACTGTCGGTCAGCCGACGGTGGACCGGAATTTCACGAAACCGCAGACATGGCGGGCTATGCCACTTAACGCGATGATGCTTCGGCGGTGACGCTGTTATTGCCAACGAGCCGGATAATCCAGCTCCTTGCCGGTTTATCTCGCCCGAACAAAGAAATCACACTGATCGCGACGCCGGCCAACACCACATTCCATGCCGGACGTAACGGCCACATCCATTCAAGATTGGCGGCAACCACGCGATCGGCAGGAATACCGGTCGCCAAGGCATACCATGCATATTCAATGCCGGCTGTTGCCAATCCGGCAATCACCGCAATGACAGACAAAGTCACAGTGGATCTAAGCGACCATCCCCGCCAATGGGCAAAGCGATACAGCATCAGGCCAACAAACATCCCTGCCATCAGCGTTGCTTCACTGACATCGACCTTGGACTGCAAAAAGAAATGCACCACGCCAAGCACGGCAATCGGATAAATCAGTTTATGCAGGCGCACCCACTTGGCCCCCAGTCTGCGCATTGCTGATTTGGTGGACGTCGCGGTCAAAACCGCCAGCCCGATCAGGGCGACGAACCCGATTGTCAGATAAATCCGCAAAACGATCTCGCTGGCAATGCGGCCAAGATCAAGGTTCTGGCTGATCGCATACAGGCCGAAATGGATCATTACATAGCAAAAGGCAGCCACACCAATTTGGCGGCGCACCTGTACCAGTTTTGAAAATCGGGTTATTCGGCGAAGCGGTGTCACCAGAAGCGTGATCAGTAATATCCGGATGGTCCATTCACCGCTTTCCAGAATGGCTTCCTTGACCGGGATGGTTGCCCCGCCCCCGGCAATGACCGGCCACAATAACACGATGCCTGGCACAAGAAGTGCAACAAAGACAGCCAGTTTGAAAAAGGAAAACCGCCCGGATGGATCAAGCCATGGATACATACAAAATAACCCTGTCAGGTTTCGCCGATCCCCCAGTCAAAAAGCATTTGGTGGTCGCCGTCACTTAAATTGCCATCAACTTTCCGCGAGGGCAGTCATTCGCACGCCCATGATATGCTTAGTGACGCATATCAACGTTGCAGCAAGCCACCACTCATATAACATTCATACACAGTGATCACCCTAAGTGGATGAACCCAAATGGCCGAATTTCAAAATCCCACCGACCCGGAAATCAAAACGCTTCTGGAAACGACAAAGACCATCGCGCTTGTGGGCGCCAGCCCCAAGCCGGAACGCCCGTCAAACCGGGTGATGAAGTTCCTGCTTGATCAGGGATACAGAGTTATTCCGGTCAATCCCGGTCAGGAAGGCGACACGATTCACGGTCAGACTGTTGTGGCACAACTTTCCGATATCGCCGATCCGGTCGATATGGTCGATATTTTCCGTAACAGCGAAGACGCGGCTGGCGTCGTCGATGACGCCATTGCAATCGGTGCAAAGTCGGTCTGGATGCAGCTTGGCGTGATCAATCCAGAGGCCTTCGCAAAGGCCAAGGCAAACGGCATGACCGCGGTCATGGATCGCTGCCCGGCAATTGAACTGCCGCGCCTGGCCTAAAGTACCTGTCCGACAGGACGCCATTGCATTACGACAACAAAAAAGGCACCGGATCATCCGGTGCCTTTGTCGTTTCAAAACATCTTTGAAAAGCTTAGCTAAGCCCGCACTGCGCAATCAGATCCGGAACAAGGCCCTGGTTGCCGATAAATACCGGCTGCACGGCACTGGTCACGGTATATGCCGTTGTTTGCTCATCAACAAGCGTGTCAAAGTGACCGGCCGTTTCAAGCACCAGCGACATCACGCCATCCGGCTTGATGCGAAGGGCAGCAAACCCATTGGCGTATTCGGTGCGCGCGCATTCACGACCCAAAATAACATCGAAACGATTGATCAGGGCATAACGCGGGTTTTCAACCAGATCGTCACGACCAGAAACCTCACTCGGCTTCACGCCGTATTTCGGCACATATTTCGCAAAGTTCGTTTGCGACTGGACGATGTAACCATCCGGGAAATAAACCGCGACATCCTCTGCCAGCAGGATACGATCCCCGATGACCTGGCCAGAACGCAGAAGTTCCTTGATTCGCGTGCCCGGAATTTCACCGGAGAACGCATTGAAACGCAGGGTCTTTCCGTCGCCGCGCAAGTCAGCGAAATAACGTTCAAACGGAACGACCGGTGTTTTGTCTGCCGCGCGCGCAGTCGGCAAGACCGACATGGTTGCAACTGCCAGTGTGGCAACTGCAAGAGCAACGCCCCCCGAGCGCCGCGAAAAGACCGTCTTGATGGCCTTCAGCATTTGTCCCCGCCTCTCACTTAAATCAGGAATACAATCCAGAGATTATTCACATTAATCCCAAATTCAACACCTGTTTCCGCGAAAAATCGCCAGATCGTCAAAACCACATAGAAAAACAACGAGGTGGCATTATGCCACCTCGTTGCCGAAGATTTGGTAAATGTCGGTGATTAGTCGACAGAAATCGTCACACGACGGTTACGCGGCTCGCGAACACCATCCGGAGTCGGGATCAGAAGATCGCCTTCACCAACAGCATCCTGCGAAACCATGTCGCCTTTCACACCGCGACCGGTCAGCTCGCTAAGGGCTGCTGCGGCACGACGCTCGGACAGACGCAGGTTGTATGCTGCCGGACCGGCGGCATCGGCGTGACCAACGACGGTGATGTCACCCATCGAGGATGCCCACTGCTCAGCAGCTGCATCAAGAACACGCTCGGAAACCGGGGTGATCGCAACGCTGTCAAAATCGAAGAAGATGGTGAACAGACGCGGCTCAGCAGCTGCAACCGGGGCTACAACAACGGCCGGCTGTTCTGCACGCAGCTCAGACATTGCAGCTTCGAAATCTTTCCAGCACTGGCTGATCAGCTCGGTCTGCCAGCCTTCTTCGCTTTCCTCGACCCAGCAGTCATAACGCGACTGTGCAATCGCTGCGGTTGCCGGCATTGCTTCGCGCTTGCCGTCATCAAGAAGGGCCAGAAGTTCGTCACGGACGGCGCGTTTCTGTGCAATTTCCTCATCAGAGAAGCGCCAGTTTGCCGGATCTTCCGGAAGAACGATGGTATCACCGCTTACGCGACCGGCTTTCTTCGCAAAGAAGTCGGCATCGAAGAAGTCATACCATTCGTCAGCTTCGCGCTGTGCGTATGCAAGATATTCGGCCTTAAGCGCTTTACCGAAGTCAGTGGTCGGCTCTTCGGACGAGAGCGCAGACGAGACCGAGCTGCTGTAGGTGAACGGGTTACCGCCATAAGGTACCGCGGTGCCACTATTGTCCACACTGCTACATGCACTCAGAAGCGCAACGCCACCAAGAGCACAAAGAATTTTCGGATTGATCTGCATGTCTTACCCCTGTCATTAAGGTTGTTCTTCAGCTAATAACTTAACACCAATGATGGTGGAATTATGGTCTTAAACGAACAGAATTCTGGTTTGTTCCAGTCATTTGTAAAAAATGGTGTTGGCGTCCTACTTTTCAAGCACACTCAAAACTGTAATGCTAATCATCTCATACAGAAGTATGGTTAGCAATCAACACAATTATGACACGAAGCGGACGAGGTTCAAATGATCGAAACCGATGTAGCGACCATCACAGAAATGCTTAAAGGATTTGCACTGGGCTTTGGCCTCGATTTGCTGGGCGCTGTGCTGATACTCATTGTTGGCTGGTGGGTCGCCGGCCGGGCGGCTGCATTGGTCCGCCATTCCCTAAAAAGTACAAAGTTTGTTGATGCGACGTTAAAGCCGCTTGCATCAAGTATTGTACGTTACGTGATCTTGATTTTCGTAATCGTCGCCGTTCTGTCGAACTTCGGCGTCGAAACAACCAGCATCATCGCCGTTCTCGGTGCCGCTGGTCTGGCAATTGGTCTTGCCCTGCAGGGTACACTATCAAATATTGCCGCCGGTGTCATGATTCTTATCCTGCGTCCGCTCAAAATTGATGAATTTATCGAAGCTGGTTCGATTTCAGGCACCGTTGTTGAAATAACATTGTTTACCACCTTGCTCAAAACGCCGGATGGTGTGTTTATTTCTGCCCCGAATTCGCAAATCTGGAATAGCGCGATCAAAAACTATTCGCGCAATCCAACCCGCCGCCTCGATATCAAGGTTGGCATTTCCTATGATGACGATGTTGATGCGGCCCTCGAATTTCTTAAAAACCTTGTCGCATCCGATGAACGCGTACTGAAGGATCCGGAACCGATGAGCTTTGTCGCCACCCTTGGCGAAAGCTCGGTCGATCTGACCGCACGCGGCTGGGTTGCAACCAGTGAATTCTGGCCGACCTTCTTCGATCTGACCCGTAAATCGAAAACGGAACTCGAAGCGGCCGGTTTCTCTATTCCCTTCCCGCAGCGCGACCTGCACGTCATCGAAAGTGCAGAAACCGCAAGCACCGCAAAATCCATTGCAAAGCCGGCCACCAAACCGGCGGCAAAAACCGCAGCAAAGAAACCGGCCACCCGTTCGCGCTCAACTGCGTCGAAAACGACGACCAAAACCACGGCTGCGAAAAAGCCGACAGCATCCAAAAGCTGATCTGCTTATTCACAAAACCGCATTTAGAAAGAGGCCCCAACGGGCCTCTTTTTTTGTTTGGGCGACGGACGCTAAAACGTACACCACGTCAACTTCCTCGTACGTAGTACCCCGCTGTTACCCGCCCAGCTTGTATCAGGCGTATAGTTCCCTGCCCTTGCCCAATAGCGGCAAATGAAAACAAGCGGGAGGATAAAACATGTCTGCGAAAAAAATTCTGATGATCACCGGCGACTATGCCGAAGATTACGAAACCATGGTGCCGTTTCAGACTTTGCTTGCGGTTGGACATCATGTTGACGCCGTTTGCCCGGACAAGAATGCCGGCGATACGGTTGCAACAGCCATCCATGATTTCGAAGGTGATCAGACCTATAGCGAAAAGCGCGGCCACAACTTTGCCCTGAATGCCGATTTTGCAACGGCGCGCGCAGAAAACTATGACGCGCTTGTCATCCCCGGAGGTCGTGCACCGGAATATCTGCGCCTGAACGAAGATGTCATTCGTCTGGTGCGTGATTTCCATGCCGCCAACAAACCGATCGCTGCTGTCTGCCATGGTGCGCAACTTCTTGCCGCAGCCGATATCATCAAGGGTCGTAAGGTTTCCGCCTATCCGGCCTGCGCTCCGGAAGTCAAACTTGGTGGCGGTACCTATGCCGACATTGCCATTGATGACGCCTGCATCGACGGCAATCTGGTGACCGCACCGGCTTGGCCGGCACATCCGAAATGGATGGCGGCTTTCCTCAAGGTTCTTGGCACTGAAATCAATTTGTAATGTATCGGCGCCCAAACGGTGATTGCGTTTGGGCGCCATTTGATCGACCATTGCGCCAAACAAAAAGAAAACCGCTGCACATCTCGTAACAGCGGCACAAACAGGAAAGGGCGTTCAAATGTGTCAGATTTATTCTGGAACTGACCCGGAACTTTATCAGTCTGTCAGCCGGTCTGTGCGGATCAATGGTGTTGTCACAAGCCTGCGCCTGGAGCTGCGTTTCTGGCAGATTCTTGATGAAATCGCCGCGGGTGAAGGTTTCAGCACCCCGCAGTTTCTCGGTAAGATCCACGACGAGGTCGTCGCCCAACGCGGTGACATCCCGAATTTCGCATCGCTTGTGCGCGTGATTTGTACCGTATATCTGGAAAAACAGGCTGGCCTGCATGTTCATGTCCCGGCAAATACCGCGACATCACAGATGCTAAGCTAGCCGCACGCCAAGCGCATCTAAAGCAAAGCCAATGGCCTGAACCCTAGTTGAGCCAGGAAGAAAGTTCGCGCGTGCTGAAGCCGCCGCTGGTCATGATGCTGGGCGTCGCATTGCGTTTCAAGGTCGGCTCGGCCGGTTTGATGATGCTGTTGCGGCGATGCATGCCCGCAGCAGCGCCAAAATCGATCTGTGACCGCCCGACAAGGTCGGCCGCCGTAATACGCGGCCCGGATGTATCCGCGTTGCCCGATGCATTAATCGGCGTTTGCTGGGCATGTGGCAGCTGCTGTTTCTGCTTTGCCTCGTAGATCCAGCGCAATTCCTGCTTCAGGGTCTGGTATTCCGGCGTATCGGGTGCCGAATTGACTTCATTGACGATCTGAAGCTTTACCATCTGCGGGAAACGATCAAGGCGTTCCAGCAGCATGAATTTCACACTTGGCCGCACCGCATCTGAGCGCATCAGTTTCATCACCAGACGGCGATAGATATCAATCCTAAGGTTGCCATTTGATGCCAGTTCAATGAATTCCTCGACAAACTCGCGCGCGGCCATCTTGCCATCCAGCAATGCGCGCAGGTTATCCCCCATCGCCCGGCGATAGGCTTCGCGGATCTCCACGACGTGATTGGAGGCGCGTGTGCGCACAAGATGGAATGCTTCGGGGCTGAATGCGTTCTTGGTCAGAAGCTTGGCGCAATCGGCAACCAGTTCATGCTTGGTTGCTTCGGAAACGACTTCAAAGACCCCGGTGATCAGTTCCTTGCATTTGGCATGCGGCCCCATACGGATCGCGGCCGCCAAGGCCATCGGGCTTTCAGGATCCCTGGTTGCGATCACGGCAAGGGCAAGCGGATCGTCATATTGCATCAGGGCAAGGTCGTTGCTCAGCAAATGTTCCGGCATCAACAGGCGCTGCTGTTTGGCCGCCCCGGTCACGGTAAGCGGCTCGCCAGACAGATAGCTTTCCTTGATGCTAAGGGCATGTTTCAGCCCGTCATAAGAGATGCCGTGATTGCTGCTCATGGCACTCAGTCCTCTTTGAGACCTTTGGACCGCCTGTCAGAGACGAGCCCCTCGAGCCCGCCACTGTTGCGCCCGCTGCGCGGTCGAAGTCCCTGGCCGCGCGACATGGTCCTGCCGCTTGGCTTTGCCGTCTGTGCAGATGCCGGCGCAGGTTCACTTTCTTTTTCGACCTTCGTGCGCGAAGCCACCGGCTTCATGTCGCTAAAGAAATCGATGTACCAGTCCATATCGGCAGCTGCCATTGCAAAACGACCACCGGCCGCCGGGCTTTCAATTGCCGATTCCGGGATACCGTTGCTGATCTGCAAGACGACGGCCGCAGGTGCGGTCATCCCTGCCCGCCATGCAAGGGCTGTGATCGCCCGGGCACTGCCGGAATCAAGGATTTTGGAAACGGCGTTGGCGCGAATTTGCGCATAATGGGCAAGTGCCTGCACCACCAGCGCATCGTCATTGCGCGACAGGGCATCAAGCACATACTGGTCAATCGTCATCTTGGCATCTGTTGCCTCGACGACATCGTTGTCGACCATTTCATTGTCTGCGATCTCGAGATCCATGTCTTTATCACGCGACGGCATCAGCATCCGGTTTTCAAAACGGGCCTTTTCAATCCGTTGACGGACCGACTGGCGCAACGCGCGGGCAACTTCGGTCCGCATCCGGCCCTGCTCGACCAGTGTGTCAAACAGGGACGCCATGATGAAATGGGCAATGCGGCGCTGGGCCTGACGTGAAATGCGGTTCTGACCACCGAGGATATCGTTCTCCGGCACCTTTGGTTTTGCGGTCTTTTCAACAAAATGCGGCGTCATCGGCACAACGTTTCGCGGCGCGTCATCAGATGACAGCAACCGGTTCAACAAACCGCCCTTTTCCTTTTCCGCTTGCTGCTCGATCAGGCGGGCCTTGGCGGCGGCCTCAAGCTCGGCGCGTTCGCGTTCGGCTGCGGTCTGAATGAATTCACCGCGCCCGCGCATGATATCAAGGAAGTCAGAATCGCTCAGAAGCTCGATATAATCGGCAATCGATACCCGACCAATCGCCTGAATATCCTGGCGCAAACGATTTGCGGCCTGACGGGTCATATACGGTGTATGGCCCAGTTCCTGTTCGATCAGCGCAATCACCTGCGGGCGGTAACAGTCGCCCATATTGGCAATCGCCGAAACGAACTCATCAACCATTTCCAGTCGTTCAGACGGGCTCAAATCTGTCAGATGCCGACGCAGACGGCGCGCCACATCCATACGCACATCGCTGTCAAAATCAGGTACATCCTCGGCATCGTCGAGCGCGTCTAATTCAGACGAAAGACGGGCTGCGTGTTCAAGGGCCGATGCGTCGGTGTTATTTTCGGAAACATGTCTGCGGGGAATCGCGCGACCCTGAACGCGACCTTTATCAGAACCAAACGTTTCAGGTGCGATGGTGCGAACAGTGTCGGCCAGATCACGCAGCTTGGCCGAGGCTTTATCATCAAGCCCCCCATCGCCCGCATTTTTCTGCCGATTGAACATCCAACTCAGCATTATCGCAGTAATTCCCCTGGTCCCGTGCCTGGCGGCGTATCGGCATCGACGTTGCGATGCCTTATTTTTGTGTTTTGTCAGAACAGCTTAACCCAAACTGACAGTGTTACACAACCAGACAAGGCGTCTAATTTTCATAACCCAATCTCAAGGGCACATATCAATAGACAGAGCCTTGATTACAGAATGACTATCGGCGCAAAGACTCAAAAAAACATTAACGATACAGGGGGCTATGCCCCCTCCTGCCCGTTGCCATCGAAAAACCTGCGCGCCGACGGAATTCTGGCAGTATGCGCAAATGAAAACGGGCGCCCCAAAAGGACGCCCGTCACCGAAAATCGTTTCACGCAATCACTTGCGTTAATTATTGCCGACCCACGCAATGCGCAGAATATTGGTCGCACCTGGTGTTCCGAACGGCACACCGGCGGTGATAACAAGCGAATCACCCGGTCCTGCAAATTCTTCACGCTTTGCTACTTCGGTGGCGATTCCGACCATTTCGGCAAAGTTGGTCGCATCACGGGTAAAGACCGGATGCACGCCCCAGCACAGGGCCAGACGACGTGCGGTCTGAATCCGCGGGGTCAGGCCAAGAATTGGCACTTCCGGACGTTCACGTGCAGCACGGAATGCCGTCGACCCGGACGAGGTATAGTTAACAACGGCCTTCGCACCAATGGTGGTCGCCACCTGACGGGCGGCTGCACTGATTGCATCCGGGGCATTATGTTCCGGATCCGGGCGGTTGGCGTCACGCATACGGTAATAAAGATCGTCCTGCTCTACACGGCGCAGGATACGGTCCATGATCGAAACGGTTTCAAGCGGATATTTACCAACCGCACTTTCGGCTGACAGCATCACTGCATCGGCACCGTCATAGATCGCGGTCGCAACGTCGGATGCTTCGGCACGGGTCGGTGCCGGATTGGATACCATCGAGTCAAGCATCTGGGTCGCAACGATCACCGGCTTGCCAGCCTCGCGGCACGCTTTGATGATACGTTTCTGCAAGATCGGGACGTCTTCCGGCGGGCATTCGACACCAAGGTCACCACGGGCAACCATGATCATGTCCGACAGATCGACAATCTCATCAAGGTGATCAATCGCCTGCGGCTTTTCCAGTTTGGAAACGATGGCTGCACGGCCCTGAATGATCTTGCGGGCCTCGGCAACGTCTTCGGGACGCTGCACAAACGAAAGCGCCACGAAATCAACGCCCATCTCAAGACCGTAATCCAGATCGGCACGGTCCTTTTCGGTCAGCGGTGAAAGCGGCAACATCACATCCGGAAGGTTTACACCCTTGCGGTTGGAAAGCGGCCCACCGGTAATGACGGTACATTCGGCCGACTTGTCGTCGCATTTCTCGACACGCATGCGCAGTTTGCCATCATCAAGCAGCAGGTTCGCACCCGGCTTGATCGCAGCATAGACTTCCGGATGCGGAAGCGACACGCGCGTGTTGTCACCCGGCTTCTTGTCCATATCGAATTTGAACGTATCACCGGCGGTGAGTTCAACTTCACCGTCGGCAAAGGTGCCAACACGAATTTTTGGACCTTGAAGATCCATCAAAATACCGATCGGGCGGCCGAGTTTTTCTTCGACGACACGGATCGCTTCAAAACGGGCCAGATGTTCTGAGTGTTCCCCATGCGAGAAGTTCAGGCGGAACACATCCACACCTGTCTGCACAATTTTCTCGAGGATTTCTGGCTTTGAACTTGCCGGCCCCAGGGTCGCGATGATCTTCGCCTTACGTTGACGGCGCATCGGCTACTACCTCTTGTTATTCGGTTTACACGTGAGCCTTCCCGCTTCGGCCTGCATCTGCGGCGAGACGAAAAGGCGTCCTGATCTTTTCTGGGGGTATCCCCTTAATAATCAATCAGCCCCTATTTGAACAGGGACTTTTCATTAAATGCCTTTACAAAAATGTGATTTTTCGCTGGACAATTACAAGAAGCACCTTCTTTAAAGAACGCGTACCGGTGAAACGTGCCGGTCAAAAACGAATGCCCAACAGACCAATTTTAAGGCGCAGACAGGACCCTTTTCATGAGCAAATGGCACCACCGTTTTCTTGGACTTGCAGCCCATATTGCAGACTGGTCAAAAGACCGCAGCACCCAGGTCGGTGCGGTTGTCATCGGCCCGAAAAAAGAAATTCGTGCTGTTGGCTATAACGGGTTTCCGCGCGGGGTCGATGACGAAGTCGAAAGCCGCCATCAGCGTCCGGAAAAATACGCCTATACCGAACATGCCGAACGTAATGCGATTTATAATGCCAGTTACACCGGCACATCCCTTGATGGCTGCGCCCTTTATGTAACGCACTTTCCGTGCTGCGATTGCGCGCGCGCAATCATCCAGGCGGGCATTGCCGAGGTCTATGTCGACAAGTCGAAACTAACCCCGGACTTTCTTGAACGCTGGGAACAGGATATGAAGATATCGACCGAAATGTTCGAGGAGTCCGGTGTTGCCGTTAAGGTGATTGATGACGACGGCGTCACCAAGCCCATGAAATAAAAAAGATCTTCCTCTTTACTATTAAAAAAAAGGCCCAATATTGGGTGTGTTCAAACCGGACGCGAGCATCAAAAACAAAAAGACGTAAACGTCGTCTGTTCTAACTTTTCAACTGGCTTGGGGTCAGTATTTGTCAGATTTTCGGGCTGAACACAGAGTGGTTTGGCCTTGCTGGAAACCAGACAAAGGTATAAGGGTTTATACATCAGCAACTGGTTAGATTTGCTGCTGTATCCCCCTGAACAGCGACGCATTTCGTGATGATGCTCAGGAACCGAGGCCGGATGAACGCGAAAATAGACTTTAGTAAGATTAGTTTTCTGATCGTTGACGGGGACAAGATTTCAGCTCAGGTGGTCTATGACACGCTCGCCTATCTCGGAGCCAGTCATATACAGCGTGTAAAATCGCCGAATAATGCCTTTGACGTACTACGCACCGAAAAAATTGACATCGTGATTTGTGAATGGCGCTTGCGCGGCATGGATGGCCTTGAATTCCTCGATGTCATGCGCAATTCGACCAATTCGCCAAACCGGTTCATTCCGGTGATTATGCTGACCGCACATTCCGAGATGCGTTATGTGACGACGGCACGTGACCTTGGGATTACTGAATTTCTTGCCAAACCCTTTAACGCCAAGGCACTTTACAGCCGTCTGGTTTCGGTCATCGCCCGACCAAGACGTTTCATTAACACTGGAACGTATTTTGGCCCGGACCGACGTCGCAGACAGGTCCAGTTTGATGGTCCTGATCGTAGGAGCCTTGACGAATGACCCATTATGACTGGGGAAGCGGAGCCATCGTGAAGCCGGAAGAACCTAAGAAAAAGAAGAATGTGCAGATCATCCCTGCGCAGACCGATCTGAAACGCAAAGCTGTCAACTTCATCAAGGGATTTGACATCAACCTGTCAACTGAACAGCTTGAAGAGCTCGAACAGGTTGTACAGCGCAGCTCCGAGACCTTTGTCCGTGACATCGGCAAGGACCTTATGGAATGCCGCAAACTGGTAATCAACGCCCTGCGCGACAAGCCCAAGCGGCCAGAAGCCATCATCGCAGCAAATGACCTTGCCTATTCGGTCAAGGCCCTGGGCGGAACCTTCCAGTATCCCCTGATGACCCAGATCGCAAAATCGATGGAAATCTTCGTTGCCGACCGCACCACGGCCAACGAAAAACAGCTGCTGGTGATCCAGCTTCACATCGACTCGCTTTATGTCATTCTGGCCGGCCGCGTGACCGGTTTTGGCTCAACCGTCGAACAGGCAACTGTCGCGGCCCTGACCAAACTGACCGAACGCTACGCCGAACCGCGCGAATAGCCCACACCTCTTGACCGCAGACGATCTCGCTCACTGGGCAGCATTTCAGGATGCAGTCTCAGATGGTGCTTATGCGCGCCCAGCAATCCCACATATCCCCCTCACCTGCCTGCTCTCGCAAAGCCCGACAGGTGAACTTTAACGTGCCCGATGCAGGGTCGGTTTCTACCGCCGGAAGAACGCGGTTAAAAATTGAAAAATCATGGCAAAAAAGCGCTTGCACCACCTGTGACCGGCTGCTAAAAACCGCGCCACGCACCATGCGGGTGTAGCTCAGTTGGTTAGAGCGCCGGCCTGTCACGCCGGAGGCCGCGAGTTCAAGTCTCGTCAC
>NZ_LPXK01000014.1:0-230702 GCF_001618185.1 Thalassospira sp. MCCC 1A02898
TGATTGCTGCGGTCAGCGTGGTTTTACCGTGGTCAACGTGGCCGATAGTGCCAACGTTAACGTGCGGTTTTGTACGCTCAAACTTTTCCTTGGCCATTGCCCTCAGATCCTATTATCCGAACCAAAAAAACACGTAGTAACCCACCGCACGAGCCGACGGGTTGCATCATAAGAATATTGGAGCGGGTGAAGGGAATCGAACCCTCGTCGTAAGCTTGGAAGGCTTCTGCTCTACCATTGAGCTACACCCGCATATTTATGCTGCGAGCTCTCGCGAGGGCGAGAGAGTGGTGGAGGGGGCAGGATTCGAACCTGCGTAGACTAAGTCGGCGGATTTACAGTCCGCTGCATTTGACCGCTCTGCCACCCCTCCATCAGGGTCGTAACGCCATCCGGGTTTGACCCCGGCCTCGTTGCGGCGAGGGAGGGAATACGGCGAAGGCACCTACCCTGTCAACAGCAAAAAAAGCACGAAATCGTATTTCCTTTCCTATATGTTCGCCAAGTTTCGCCGATCAAACGAAGCAAACTGCATTCAGTCCCCTACGGCCCGGAGGTTTCCGCCATATGTCGCGTCGCAATAAATCCCGTTCAGGAAATCGTCATCAAGGTGACGGGGCACCCGATGCCCTCCCGCAAGGCGATGAAAACCGTGAAGGCAATTCGCGCCGCGGACGAAAACGCGGCCGTGACGGTGGCGGATCGGGCGGCAATTCGCGCCTGATTCTATTTGGGCGTCACCCGGTAATGATGGCAATTGCCAATCCACAACGCACGATTCACAAAATCTGGGCCACCGAAAACACCCGTGATGAAGTCATGGCAGCCCTTGCCGACGCCGAGCGCGATGACATCGCGGTAGATTCGGCCGGACGCACCGACCTTGATGAAATGCTGCCGCCGGGCACGGTGCATCAGGGCATGGCCATGCATTGCGCCCCCCTGCCCCAGCTTTCCGTCGAAGAACTGATTGCCGATCACCGCGATTCTGAACAATGCACGGTTCTGATCCTTGATCAGGTGACCGACCCGCATAACGTTGGCGCGATCCTGCGCAGTGCGGCGGCCTTTGGCGCATCAGCGGTTATCGTGCCCGACCGTCATGCGCCGCCTGAAACCGGTGTGCTTGCCAAATCGGCCAGCGGTGCGCTTGAAACCGTTCCCTATATCCATGCCGGCAACCTGAACCAGACGCTCGATAAGCTTAAGGGCGCGCATTTCTGGCTGGCGGGCATGGATGGCTATGCCGAACAAACCCTGGCCGAAGCCAAACTGCATGGCCGTGTCGGGATTGTGATGGGATCAGAGGGTGAAGGGCTGCGCCGTCTGACGCGTGAAAGCTGCGACTTCCTGGTCAAGCTTCCGATGTCGGATCGCATCGAAAGCCTTAATGTTTCAAACGCAGCCGCCGTCGCGCTTTACGAGCTGTATCGCAAGTAGGCAACAGCGCGCCGACACGGGCGTTTGAGGGGTTTTCACGGGATGTAAATTTCCGTGCTTCAAACTCTTGCAATCATCAGCGGCCCGGATTATGTTCGCGCCGCTCACGCCGGCATAGCTATAATTGGTAGAGCAGCTGATTTGTAATCAGAAGGTTGGGAGTTCGAGTCTCTCTGCCGGCACCATTAAAGAAAACCCCGCAAGCCATCGGCTGCGGGGTTTTCTTTTGGCATCACACCGAAATGCTATTTGGGCAGCCCTTCGAGCTGATCAACTTCATCAAGTCCGTGGTCCCAGCTCGCCTTGCTGCCCATCATGATGTGGGCGTTCGGGCGTATCGAGACAGGCGTTTCAAGGCTGCCTGCCGGCACCACCAACAGCTTGCCGTCCATCTGCGTGTAGGGAACGGCCGAGCCGCATGTTTTGCAAAACGCCTTTTGATGGCGCGTTCCGGGCACAGTGTAGGACTGGATGTGATCCTGGCTGTCTATCCAAGACAGCCTGGCCTTGGCTGAGAACAGATTGGCTGCATGGGCCGAGCCGGTGTCCTTTTGGCAATATTTGCAGTGGCACAGAAAGAACGCATCAAAGTCACCTTTGACTTCGTAGCGCACAGCCCCACACAAACAGCCGCCGTGATGTTTATCAGCCATCACTATCCCCCCTGCCCTAGCCGTCGCGTCTTGACGACGCATAGCGTTCCGAAACGTCGTAATACTCATCAAAGCCGATGCGTTGACGCAGGTCCGCCCAGCTCATCAGTTTGTCATCCCGCGGCTGGCCGACCTTCATGGTTTGCAGGCATTCGACCATCGCCTTCATGGCGGCTGCCATCAGCGAAAGTGGATAGGCCGCGATCTGATAGCCGATCTGTTTGAGTTCTTCGGGCGACAGATCCGGGGTTTCGCCGCCTTCGACGATATTGGCCATTTTGGGACCGGGCAGTTCGGCACAAAGGGTGCGCATTTCATCGACGGATTTCGGGGCCTCGACAAACAGGATGTCGGCACCGAGTTCCTTGAACTTCGCGGCACGGTCAATCGCCTCGGTCAGGCCATGCTGATGACGGGCATCTGTGCGCGCCAGGATCAGGATGTCTGCCCCGGCTTCGCGGGCGTCGACGGCGGCCTTGATGCGGTCAAACGCCTCGTCACGGCCGACGACTTCCTTGCCCTTGGTATGGCCGCAGCGTTTGGGCGCCAGTTGATCTTCGATCATAACCGCCGCACAGCCTGCCTTCGCAAAGCCGGTGACGGTCCGCCTGACATTCATCGCATTGCCATAACCGGTATCGCCATCACCGATCACGGGGATCGAAACCGCATCGGTGATGTTGCGCGCCTGATCAAGGACCTCGCCATAGGACATCAGGCCCAGATCAGGTTCGCCAATCCGTGCGGCAGAGGTCGCAAAGCCCGACATAAAGGTCAGACCGAATCCTTCCTGTTCGATCAGTTTGGCGGAAAGCGCGTCAAAGCAGCAGGGCATGGTGATTAGATCACCGGTGGCAAGCAGTGCGCGCAGGGTATCGGCAGGTGATTTTACGTTACTCATCGGTCTTTACAGCTTGAAGGGAATATAAAGGGCGAGATCGTGCCACACATACAAAAGGGCGGCACAAGCAAACATCAGCAGCAGGAACGGTGCAACACCGCGGGCAACCTCGCCCAGTCTGGCCTTTGCCACCGACTGGATCACATAAAGGTTAAGCCCGACGGGCGGCGTAATCAGGGCACATTCGACCATGATCACCATATAAACACCAAACCAGATCGGATCGAATCCAAGCGCAAGGGCGGCCGGCAACAGCACTGGTGTCATGATCAGCACCATCGAAAGCGCTTCGAACACCAAGCCCATGACCAGCAGAACCGCCGTGACAATCAGGATGAAACCAAGTTCGGTATCAACCCCTTGGGTGATCATTACCGAGATGTCCTGCGGGATGCGGTAAAGCGTGATCGCCTTGCCAAAGACCTTGGCCCCGGCAATGATCAGAATGATCGCAACCGTGGTTGCCATGGAATCGAACACCGCCTTTTTCAGCGCATCCCATGTCAGAACCCGCATGATCGGGCCGGTGATGATGAGGGCGGCGGCAAAGCCGATGGCCGCGGCCTCGGTCGGGGTGAAGGCCCCGGAATAGATGCCCGATATGATCAGTACGGCCAGAACAACCGATGGCAGGGCGCGGATGGTGGCACGTTTGCGTTCGGCCCAGTCTTTTTTCGGTTCAAGTTCCTGCCCGCCCATGCGGGCATAAATCATCGAGAAGATGATAAAGAACACCAAAAGCGCGATGCCCGGTCCGATCCCGGCCAAAAACAGCGAGATCACCGATTCTTCGGTGACAAAGCCATAAATGATCATCGGGATCGATGGCGGGATCAGAATGCCAAGAGTGCCGCCCGCGGCCAGCAATCCATAAACAAACCGCTTGTTATAGCCACGATTGATCATTTCCGGGATGGCCACCGTGCCGATGGTCGCCGCCGTCGCAACCGAGGACCCGGAAATCGCGGCAAACACACCACAAGACAGAATGGTCGCCACCGCAAGCCCGCCCGGCCAATGGCCGACCCAGGCACTGACAGCGGCAAACAGGTCATTGCCGACACCGGCACGCAGCAGGATGTTTGACATCAAAAGAAACAGCGGCACGGCCAGCAGGATAAAACCATCAAGCGTGGACAGAACCGCCTGTGGCGCCATCAAGGGCGAAAACCCGCCAAGGATCAGCATGGCAAGGCCAAGCCCACCGAGTGCGAAGGCAACCGGCACACGCATCAGAAGCAACGCGAACATCGCAGCAAGGGTCAGGACGATGGTCATTCGTGCGCCCCTTTCGGAATATCCTTGCCGCGTGCAAGCCCGATAATCTCGATCACTGCCTGAATAGCCAGCAGCGCAAACCCGATGGCGACCGGCAGTTCAGCAACCCACGCCGGAAGATCAAGCATGGTGCCGCTGGTGCGGCCACGCTCGAAGCTTTCATAAAAGATTTCCCAGCCCTTGATTGTCACCATCACCGAAAAGGCCAGAATGCAGGCCATGGCGATAATTTCGACAAGGCGCTGGACCTTGGGGGCGAGAAGACGGGTGATGGCATCCACCGAAATATGGCGGCGTGCAGCCAGTGCCCAGGGCATCCCCAAAAGCGATCCCCAGATCAGACACAGTTGGGAAAGCTCGGCCGCCCAGATGGTCGGACGCACGAAGAAATACCGTGCCAGCACTTCGTAGGTCAGCATGCAGCCAGCAAGCACAAACAAGATGGCCGCGACCCACGCAAGAATAAGCGTCAATCGATCAAACATGATTTAAACAGTGCATGTTGGAAAACAGGGCGTCATCACCACACAGTATCGGCATTGGCCCGAATATGCGCGGTGATGACAACAAATCAAATTACGCCCCGGTCGGCGTCCATGCACAATCATGCACCGCATGGCACATGGCACCCGACCGGTGACGCCAAATGCTTAGAACTTCTGGGCGGCCTCGAAGACCTGTTTGCCAAGATCACCGGTATTGGCGAGGAATGCCTCGTAAACCGGTTTGGCAGCTTCGCGCCATGCAGCCATTTCTTCGGCCGTCGGGGTGTAAATGGTCATGCCGTTGGCTTTGGCTTCGGCAAAGGCCTCTGCCTCGATCGTCGACATGCGATCACGCACATCGTTCTCGGCATTGATGGCCGCGGTTGAAATGATGTCACGCTGCGCATCGGTCAGGCCGTTCCAGAAGTCGGTATTCACAACGACGATGAATTCGATATCGGCATCGTTGGTGGTGGTGACGGTGTCCATGACTTCCCAAAGCTGACGGGATTTCACGCCCGACATGCCGGTCATGCCAACATCAACCGTGCCACGCTGATAGGCGATATACTGCTCGGAGCCTGAAATCAGGGTCGGTGCACCACCGGCAGCGGAGATGAAATCACCTTGCGTTTTCGAGAACACGCGGACTTTCTGGCCTTTCAGACCATCCGGGCCTTTGATCGGGCCACCGTTCGACAGCATGATCGACCCGCCGTAAGCCTGCCACCACAGAACCGTCGAACCGGTTTCAGCAATGGCTTCATCCAGCGGCGCACGTACCGGAGAATCCGGGGAAACGGCCTTACGGACCTTTTCTTCGGTATCGAGCAGGAACGGCTGATAGAAGATATCAACAGCCGGGACATCACCGACATAACGGGTCAATGACGCGACACCCATTTCAATCGCACCCGATCCCACCGCCGCAGGAACTTCCTTGTCCTTGTAGAGCTGGGCTGAATCATAGATCTGGACTTCAATATCGCCGTTTGATTTTTCCTCGACCTCGTTCTTGAACATCAAAAGGTTCTGACCGAGGTGGCTTTTCATCGGCAATTGCAGGGAAATACGCAGTGTCAGGTCTGCGGCCTGAACCGTGCCGGAAAATCCGACGGCTGCCATCAGTGCGGCAGCAAGGGCAAATTTTTTCATGATGGACGTCCTCCGAGAACTTTTATTCTGTTTCTTTATTCAGGACGGCAAGGATGCGCCCATTTTTCGGCGGTGTTCAACATGTTTTGACTACGGCGAAACCCTGACCAGCCTGTCCGTAATGCGCCGCACACAACGCCAGAACTCAGCAAGCTGAAGACATACAGACGAGAAGCACAGCTTTGATAACGGCACTGCGGTATTGAAATAATTTGCGATCGAAATGTCCATGCGTCCCGTCTGGCATGCCAGAATGATCGTTCTGGATACAAAACCGGGAATCGCAAGCCGTTTCAAAACACTATCTGATAATGCGCTTATACATCACAGTGGTGCCGCTGAGTTTTTCAGAGTCCGGATCACGGGCAAAATCCGGAATAACGCCGGTGGTCTCGAACCCGAGCAAGGTATAAAGAATCTCGGCACTGTCGCCAGTTCGGGTATCAAGGGTCAGCAAGGTTCGCCCAAGATCACGCGCCCGGTTTTCGGCCGCCTGCATCAACAGTCGGGCAATGCCGCGCCTGCGACAATCGGGGCGCACCATCAGCTTGCTGATATCGCCGCGATGGGCCTGATTGGGCATGGTGTCGTAATCAAGCTGAACCGTGCCGACCACGCGATCCTGATCAAGGGCCGCAAACAGGACCCGTTTTCCACCCTTAAGTGCCGCGATGGTTTTATCGCGCCAAAAAGCTTCGGCCTCGTGCATCGGGAAGGGTTCGATAAAGCCAATGCTGGCCCCGTCATGGACACAGGAGTGAAGCATGTCGGCGAACTGATCCAGACACGCTGTGACACCATCAGCATCAAGGGTGACGATGTCGAGATCGGGGGCGGTGTGCGTCGTCGATGGCATAACGGTTCTTTCGCTTAGTCGATGATAAACAGGTGATATTTCGCGCCCTGATCTCGGGGCGTTTGAAATACGTTGCCACCGCGCAACTGATAGCGCAGGCAATCGCCCGCATTGAGGCGATGGATTTGGCCATCGACGTCCATCAAAAGCGCGCCAGACAGCATCACCAAATGATGTTCAAGCCCGTCCCGCGGCGATCCGTCATATTGAATGCGCTGGTTCGGGCCGATTTCGACTTCAATCACCTCGCCCGATAGTTGTTTGGATGTCGGGGAGACCAGCCGTCTTTGATAGCCAGTATCGGGATCAGTCCAGACTTCCTGATCGGCACGCGCGACAAGTGGCACAAAGTCGTCTTCAACCATCTGCATCAGGCGTGACAGGGTGACACCAAAAGCAACACACAGCTTTCCCAGCACAGTGGCGGTCGGGCTGACCTCGCCCTTTTCGATCCGCGACAAGCTGGCGCGACTGACCGCACTTTTTTGTGCAAGCTCATCAAGCGACCACCCGCGTTCGGCGCGCAAAGCGGCCAACCGTTGGGCCAGTCTTGTTTCAATCTCATCCATGGCAACACCCTTTAATCTCACATTTGGGATATTTTTCCATTTATGAGAAATCGTCAAGATGAAAAAACCGACCCCGCTTTCTTTGCAGGGCCGGTTCGTCATGAGTTCGAAGCATTACACCGGATCAGGCAATGCTTGCCGGGATGCGGGCGACAACCTTGATTTCGAAATCAAAACCGGAAAGCCAGGTAACCCCGACTGCTGTCCAGTTCGGGTAAGGCGCCTGATCAAAGATCGCGTCCTTCACTTCCATGATGTCTTCAAACTGGTTTTCCGGATCGGTGTGGAAGGTCGTCACGTCAATGATGTCATCAAAGCTGCATCCGGCGGCCGCAAGGATCGCCTTGAGGTTATCGAATGCGCGTTCGACCTGCGTTTTGAATTCAGGTTCCGGGGATCCGTCTTCGCGACTGCCCACCTGGCCAGACACAAATAACAGATCTCCGGATTTGATGGCCGGGGAATAACCGTGCGCGTCATAAAGCGCATGGCGGTTTGGCGGAAAGACGGCTTGGTTTGCGAGGGCCATGAAGACCTCCTTGTTCGGGTAAAATTCGGTATCTGTGGTATTTCGAATTGAGTTCAGATACGCTGCGTATGTGAAGCAGATATATTCACATACGCAGCGTATGTCAATTCGCATACGTCACGTATGTTAAATTGGAGTGCCCGATGGCTGCCAAAACGCGCGCTGAAAAAATGGAAGAAACCCGCATCAAATTGATCAAAGCGGGACGCAAGGCCTTTGCCGAAAAGGGATATGCAGAAGCGTCAATGGATGAACTGACCGCAAGTGCGGGGCTGACGCGCGGGGCGCTGTATCATAATTTTGGTGACAAGCGCGGGCTGCTGGCCGCTGTGGTCGATGAAATAGACTCCGCCATGGCGCAACAGGCCAAGGATGCGGGGGATGCCGCAGGCGGCGGCTGGAACGGCTTGATGGCCGAGGGCAGGACATATATCGAACTGGCCCTTGATCCCGAAATACAGCGGATCGTTCTGCGCGATGGTCCGGCCTTTCTGGGCGATCCATCACAGTGGCCGAGCCAAAACCGCTGCTTGCAGGCGACAATCACAACTTTAAGGGCGCTGGCCGATCAGGGGGCAATCAAACCGGTCGATATCGAAGCCCTGGCAAGGTTGCTAAACGGGGTCGCGTTGAATGCCGCCCTTTGGGTCGCGGCAAGCGATGATCCGAAAGATACCCTTGGCAAGGCAATTGCCGCATTTGAATGCCTTGCGGCTGGCGTATTGGTAACGCCCGATGCCAAATGATGGTGGCGTGAATTCGACCACCGCGCGCAGTCGAACGCCCGATCACATTCCGGCCCCTACCCCGTCAAAGAAGGTCGGGATTATTTGCCATTTTCAAGGTCAAAGCCCGCACGGGTCCAGCTTTGAATGCCGCCTTTAAGGTTACTAACGGAGCAATCGACGTGGGGCAGAACAGCATTGGCTGCCCCAAAGGAACGCTGACCGACGGCACAGACAAAGACCAGGTCGGTATCGCTTTCATCGGTCAGGTCGACCAACGCCGGGATATCGAAGTTCGAGGTCGGGATATTGATCGCGGTTTCAATATGGCCGGTTGCGAATTCCTCGGCTTCGCGGACATCAATAATGGTGACGGCTTCTTCGCCGATCAGTCGATCAAGTTCATGTGGTTCGATAAACTGTACGGTTTCGTCGCTCATTGTGAAGTCCTTTGGTGGCTTTTGCGGCCCGATCCTGCCCACCTGTGATAGCTGTCGGCTTGCGGATTTTGCAAATGCAAAATATTTTTGTGCAAGGCTGTGGGAATGAAAGCGGCATCAAAGCTGGACGAGCGGTCACTTACATGTGAACATGAACACACGATTTTACGATGTTCGACAGAAGTATCGTCTTGCGAAATCAGTTCGTTATTCCCACGTCTGAATAACAGGGCAAATTGCCTCGGCAGGCTCAAAGGTCACTTTGAAATTCATTCGACAGAAGCCTGCCCCGACACATTGATGGTCGGTTTGTTGGTCGCCGCAACGGGACCCAAAAAGAGTCTGATCAAGACTGCACTACGGCGCTGACGCCGCAACTGCACAATCGAATTTTCACACGTTTGGCATGATCCGCCAGAGATTAACCGCGAACGCCATTTGTTAATTCATGACCGTCTGGCGGAGTCCCTTCACAGGAGACCTGCCGACGCCACCAGATCAGGATCGGGTTCGTCCCATCCGTGCAAAAGCAAAACGCAAAAATTGCGCAAAAACAGGATTGAGACAGGAAACGTAAGTTTGACAGTGCGATAACGTTTGAAAGGAGACCGCGCCATGGCTGAGAAGGATATCTTCGAGCTGTATGCGGAAGGCTATGACGGAAAGCAGGAAACTGAACTGACCATCCGCGATTACCTTAATTTGTGTCGCGAAGACCCAAGTGCCTATGCCTCTGCCGCTGAACGCATGATCAAAGCGATTGGCGAGCCGGAACTGATCGACACCTCGACAGACTCCCGACTTGGCCGCATTTTCCTGAACCGAACCATCAAACGTTATCCCGCCTTTGAAGATTTCTTTGGCATGGAAGAAACCATCGAACGCATTGTCGGTTTCTTCAAATATGCCGCCCAGGGTTTGGAAGAACGCAAACAGGTTCTTTATCTTCTCGGCCCGGTTGGCGGGGGTAAAAGTTCCCTTGCCGAACGGCTGAAAGAGCTGATGGAACGTGAACCGATTTACGTTCTGAAGGCCGGCGATGAAATCAGCCCGGTGTTTGAAAGCCCGCTTGGCCTGTTTAACCCGGCAAAGATGGGCGATGCGATCGAAGACAAATACGGCATTCCCAAACGCCGCCTGACGGGGCTTATGTCGCCATGGGCGGTCAAGCGCCTTGACGAGTTTGGCGGGGATCTTACCAAGTTTTCGGTCGTTAAACTGATCCCGTCGCGCCTGCGCCAGATCGCGATTGCCAAGACCGAACCAGGTGATGAGAACAACCAGGATATCTCGTCGCTTGTTGGTAAGGTCGATATCCGCAAGCTAGAATATTTCAGCCAGAACGACCCGGATGCGTATAGCTATTCGGGTGGCCTGAACCGCGCCAACCAGGGCATTCTTGAATTTGTCGAGATGTTCAAGGCACCGATCAAGATGCTGCACCCGTTGCTGACCGCCACACAGGAAAGCAACTATATCGGCACGGAAAACCTTGGTGCCATTCCGTTCCAGGGTTTGATCCTTGCCCACTCGAACGAGGCAGAGTGGCAGACATTCAAGGCCAACAAAAACAACGAGGCCTTCATTGACCGAATTTCCGTGATCAAGGTGCCCTATTGCCTGCGCGTCACCGAAGAAACCATGATTTACGACAAGCTGTTGCAGGGATCAGAGCTTGAACACGGGTCCTGCGCGCCGGGCACCCTTAAAATGCTGGCACAGTTTTCCGTACTCTCGCGTCTGCAGGAACATGAGAACTCCAACCTGTATTCCAAGATGCGGGTCTATGACGGCGAGACATTGAAGGATGTCGATCCCAAGGCGAAATCCATGCAGGAATACCGCGATACTGCCGGTGTTGACGAAGGCATGGACGGTATTTCAACCCGCTTTGCGTTCAAGGTGCTGTCAGAAACCTTTAACCACGACACCCACGAGGTCGCGGCGGATCCGGTGCATCTGATGTATGTCCTTGAACAGGCCATCCGGCGCGAACAATATCCGGAAGAACGCGAAAAGGCCTATATGGACTTCATCAAGTCCGAACTGGCCCCGCGCTATGCCGAGTTTATCGGGGCGGAAATCCAAAAGGCGTATCTGGAAAGCTATTCCGATTACGGTCAGAACCTGTTTGATCGTTACGTTGCCTATGCCGATGCCTGGATCGAGGATCAGGACTTCAAGGATCCCGATACCGGTCAGCTTCTGGACCGCAAGATCATTGATCAGGAACTGTCGAAAATCGAAAAACCGGCGGGTATCGCCAATCCCAAGGATTTCCGTAACGAGGTCGTTAAGTTCGCCCTGCGTGCACGTGCCAATAACAAGGGAAAGAACCCGTCCTGGACGTCCTATGAGAAACTGCGCGATGTGATCGAGAAACGCATGTTCAGTCAGGTCGAGGACCTGCTGCCGGTGATTTCGTTCGGCTCGAAGAAAGACAGCGAGACCGAGAAGAAACACAACGAGTTCGTCAAACGCATGATCGATCGCAAATATACCGAACGCCAGACGCGTCGTCTGGTCGAATGGTACATGCGCGTCAATAAGGCCGGTTAAGCTCCCCCCTGTCTTTCCCGGCCCAACCGGGCGGCTTCGTCCCTTGTCCGCCCGGTTACCTCTTCGCCGCAGGATGTGGCCACGGCCCGTTTTATCCGGGTCACATCCTGCGGAACTTCAAGGCGCAAGCGACCTGCACAACGCGCTTTTGAACCGTGCAAGGATGTGACTGCCCATGCTTTATATCGTTGACCGCCGCAAGAACCCGACCGGCAAAAGCCTTGGCAACCGGCAACGTTTCATGCGTCGCGCAAAGGCCCAGATCAAAAAGGCGGTTGAAAGCACCATCCGGTCGCGTGGCATTACCGACATCTCCAGCGGCGACCAGATCACCATTCCCGGCAAAACGTTAAAGGAGCCGGGCTTTCACCACATGGGACGTGGTGGCAACCGCAATTATGTCCTGCCCGGCAACAAGAAATTCGTTCAGGGTGATCGCATTGCCCGCCCGCAAGGCGGCGATAGTGGTTCTGGCGGATCACAAGCCAGCCCCGATGGCGAGGGCGAAGACGAATTCCAGTTCACCCTGACCCGCGACGAGTTCCTTGATATCTTCTTTGAAGATCTTGAACTGCCCGACCTTTTGAAAAAGAGCCTGAAGCAGACCACCGCGTTTCGAAATGCGCGCGCGGGCTTTTCGGTCGAAGGCACCCCATCCAACCTTAGCCTTGTGCGCACCATGCGCAATTCGCTGGCCCGGCGCATCGGACTGCGTCGCCCGAAAACGGCCGAGGTCCGCGAACTTGAAGAAAAGATATCCGCCCTTCAGGCCAAGGCGGAAAAACGCCCGAATGGCAAGCTGACCAAAACTGACGAGGATACGCTTCATACCCTGCTGGCTGATCTTGAAGAAGCCAAACGGCGGATGAAGGCGATCCCGTTCATTGATCCGATTGATACCCGGTTTAACCAGTTTCAACAGATCCCCGACCCCAACACACAGGCAGTGATGTTCTGCTTGATGGATGTGTCGGGATCGATGTCCGAACAGATGAAGGAACTGGCCAAGCGGTTCTTCATGTTGCTTCACCTGTTCCTGCACCGCAAATACGAACATGTCGAGGTGGTGTTTATCCGCCATACATCGCGCGCAGCCGAGGTGGACGAGGAAACCTTTTTCTATTCGCGCGAAACCGGCGGCACGATTGTTTCCACCGCACTCGAGGAAATGAAAAAGGTGCTGGTGGATCGTTATCCCACTGATCAGTGGAACATCTATGCCGCGCAGGCGTCTGATGGCGATAACTATTCCAATGACGGGGCAAAATGCACCGCCCTTCTGGCGCAGGACCTTTTGCCCAAGTGCCAGTATTACGCCTATATCGAAATCACTGACGAGCGCGAGGCCGAGATTTTTGCCGCTGCCGAGGGGGAAACCGCCCTTTGGAAATCCTACGCCCCGCTTGCCAGAGACAATCCGCGCTTTGCGCTTAAACGGGTAACCAAGGCAGCCGACATCTTCCCGGTATTTAGGGAACTGTTTGCCAAAAACCGTGCGGAGGCAGGCCGATGAGCTCCAAGACCAAATCCGCCGACAAATTGCTTTTCACCAGTGCCGACTGGGATTTCGAGACATTGAAAGCCACCTATGACGCGATTGAGGATATCGCGCTTAATGAGCTTAAGCTTGATGTCTATCCCAATCAGGTCGAGGTGATCACGTCCGAGCAGATGCTCGATGCCTATTCATCGATCGGCATGCCGTTGATGTATCACCACTGGTCGTTTGGCAAACGCTTCGTGCGCGATGATGTGATGTATCGCAAGGGATATCAGGGGCTGGCCTATGAGATCGTGATCAATTCCAACCCGTGCATTTCCTATGTGATGGAAGAAAACACCATCGTGATGCAGGCGCTGGTGATCGCCCATGCGGCGTTTGGCCATAACCATTTCTTCAAGAACAACTATCTGTTCAAGCAATGGACGGATGCCGACGGCATTCTGGATTATCTGCAATTTGCCAAAAGCTATATCGCCAAGTGCGAGGACCGATACGGCTTTGACGCGGTTGAACGGATTCTGGATGCGGCGCACGCCCTGATGGATCAGGGGGTGAACCGCTATTCCCGGCCGGAAAAACCCAACTTGGCGGCCGAGCTTAAGCGTGAACGTGAACGCGCCAAGTATGAAGACGAGACCTACAACGATCTGTGGCGCACCCTGCCCCAGCCTGATCAGGGCGATCAGGACATGGACGAGCTTAAACGCAAGATGCGGGTCGAGGAACGCCGTGCACAGTTCGGCTTGCCGGAAGAAAACCTGCTTTATTTCCTCGAAAAGAACGCCCCAACCTTGCAAGCCTGGGAGCGTGAGATTTTGCGCATCGTGCGTAATATCGGGCAGTATTTCTATCCGCAGAAACAGACCAAGATGATGAATGAAGGCTGCGCGTGCTATGTGCATTACGCCATCATGAACAGTCTGTATGACAAGGGCCTGATTTCCGAAGGCGCTATGATGGAGTTCATCGACTACCATTCGCGCGTCGTGTTTCAGGCCGAATATGATGACCAACGCTATTCCGGCTTTAACCCCTATGCGCTTGGCTTTGCCATGATGCAGGACATCCACCGCATATGCGTGGATCCGACCGAGGAAGACCACAAATGGTTCCCCGATATTGCCGAGAACAATGAACCGGTCGAGACCCTTAAGGAAGCGTGGGCGCATTACCGGGATGAAAGCTTTATCCTGCAATTCTTGTCGCCCAAGGTCATGCGCGACATGCGGATGTTCATGATCGATGATCTCAGTTCATCACCGCATCTCGAAGTTGCCGCCATCCATGACGACAATGGATATCGCAAGGTGCGCCGGTCCTTGGCCCGCATGCATGATATCTCAGTGCGCGAGCCCGACATGCAGGTGGTTGATGTCGATATCCGTGGCAACCGCCAGCTTTACATTCAGCATACCGAACATGAAGGCATCCGTCTTGAAAAGTCGGAAGCGGAAATGACGCTGGGCTATATCGGGCAGTTGTGGGGCTATGGCGTTACCTTGCAGGCCGTCGACTATGAAAGCGGCGAAATCCTGCATGAGGTGAATTACACACCGGATGATCTGGTCGGTAACTAACCACGACCTTCGGGCAAAAAACAGACCTTTGAAATCCGCGCCCAAATGGGTGCGGATTTTTTGTTTCGGGTTTGGAAAAAGCCGAACCGATCAGGCGATGGATAATGATTTCATTACGTTGCCTGTTATTCCCACTGCCCGGACTTCCGTCTTCATTGAACCGTCATGCACTATCGAGCAACTCCGAATTGATAGATCGGTCAATTGCGGTACAATAGCGTCACGGGAGTTTGAAAGAATAATCGTTCCAAATCAGGCGTCTGTGACGGTTGGCACATCGCTTTGGCGGCCAAGCTTTTATCTTTCCGAAGTAATCAGCCCCACCCTAATGGGGTACAAGAATAATACTGAGCAACTGCCGCGCCGGGGGACCGCATTCCGGCACGTTGAGGGAGACCACATTATGATCACGCGTCGCGGCCTCTTGAAAGGGTCGGCTGCAGCGACCGTTGCTGCAGGCATTGCGCCAATGCCATGGCTTGTTTCGCCATCGAATGCGATGGAAACAATCGCAAGCCAATCCCCCATCGGCATCACAGACGATTTGCCCAACCCGATGGAAATCCATTCGGTTGATGGGCGCCTGAAAGCCGATTTCTTTATGGATGCCAGCGACTATTCGCTGCCAAGCGGGCCTGCCAAGCTTCGCATTTTCAACGCATCCATTCCCGGCCCGACCATTCGCATGAAACCCGGCGATACACTGGAACTGGCGTTTGAAAACCGCATGCCGCCCAACAAGGATGCCGGCGAGGACGTGGTCACCAATGTGCCCAACCGGTTTAACACCACCAACGTTCATTATCACGGCTTCCATGTCAGCCCGCGCGGCAACAGTGATAATGTCTATTTGCAGATCGAACCGGGGCAGAGCTTTAACTATGTCGTGAAGTTGCCGGTTGATCACCCGGCGGGGAATTACTGGTATCACCCGCATCGCCACGGATCGGTTTCGGCACAGGTCGCATCGGGTGCGGCGGGCATGGCGATCATTGGCGGCACGCTTGACGAAGTCCCAGAAATCGCTACTGCCCTTGAACGCGTTCTTGTGCTTCAGGCACCGATCCCGGGCATTGACGGGTTGCTGGAAAGTGAAAAGCCGATCTGGCCACTGGATGCCGAGCGCGACTTCCTTGTGAATGGTCAATACCGCCCGAAAATCTATATCCGCGAAGGCGAAGTTCAGCATTGGCGATTGCTGAACGCGGGCGATGCGCAGTTCATCCCGCTGCGCGCAGATGGCATGGAAATGCATCTGATTGGTCTGGATGGCAATCCGTTGCCCAAGGCCGAAGAAACTGAAGAATTCCTGCTGGCACCGGGCAACCGCGCGAACCTTTTGATCAAGGGTGTTAAAACCGGCACCTATGCGCTGCGCCGCCCGGCCTTCATGCAGGGCAAGGCCAGCCTGCCCGAAGAACATCTTGCCGATATCATCGTGATTGCGGCCGATGATCCGCGCGTTGGCAAGGATGTCAAATTCGGCAAATCAATTCCGACGGGTGATCTGCCCAAGAACGAAATTCTGACCGACATCACCGATGACGAAGTCACCAACAGGCGCAAGTTCGTTCTGGGTGTGAAGGATGTGTCGGGCTTCTTTGACGACACCGAATTTACCATCAACGGTCAGGGGTTTGATCCAAGGCGTGATGACGTTGTCGCCAAACTCGGCGCGGTCGAGGAATGGACGCTGATCAACACCACACCCTTCCCCCATCCATTGCATATCCACGTGAACCCGTTTCAGGTCGTCTCGATCAATGGCGAGCCGGATGAACGCAAACCCTGGATGGACACCATTGCCGTTCCGGCAGCGGGAACCGTGACATTCCGCACCCGCTTTGTCGATTTTACCGGCCGCTACGTTATGCATTGCCACATCCTGCCGCATGAAGACACCGGCATGATGATCAACGTTAATATCGAGGTATGATGATGCGATCCTTTGCACACACCGCCAGCTTCACTGCGGCCATCATGATCGCATGGTCCGCCTTTTCCGTGACAGACGCCAAGGCCGATGATGCCAAACCCGATGCGATGCCAACCGCGGCTTCGCAATGCCTTTCGTGTCACGGCACCAATGGCAACCCGGCCCTTAAGGATGTTCCGATCTTGTTGGGTCAACAGCCGCTTTATCTTGAAAACGCCATTCGCGCCTATCAGGAAGGTCGCCGCACCGGTGGTCAGGCGCTTGTCATGCATGAAATCGTCAAAGACCTGAGCGATGCGGACATCAAAGCCATCGCCATCTGGTTCGGAGGAACACAATAATGAAACGTCTTATGCTTCCTGCACTTGCCGGTCTGATGATGGCCGCCCCTATGATGCACGCATCGGCGGATGAGTTGATTTATCTGACCGATGACAAGGGCACCGAGATTTTCATGGATGCCGAATTTACCGGCCCCTATTTCGAACTGGCGAGCTATCTTGAAAGCGAACACATCCTGACGTTCTGTGGCCCGGCCAGTATTGCCGCGACCATGAACAGTCTGGGTGTCGAACGCCCGCAGCCCTATCGCCTGTATCCGTGGGGCCTGTTTACCCAGGAAACGGTGTTCACCCCGGAAAACCAGAAGGTAAAATCCTATGCCATGGTGGAGCATGACGGCCTGATTCTGAGCCAGATTGCCACCTTCTTTGAAAATCTGGGTGTGAAGGCAAAATACCATCACGCCAACAACTTTGATGAAGCATGGCTGCGCGACACCATCAAGGCCGCGCTTGCCGACCCGAACATGCGACTGGTGGCAAACTATTCGCGCAAACCGATCGGTCAGGTCGGTGACGGGCATGTTTCGCCGATTGCCGCCTATGACGAGGATACCGACCGCGTACTCGTTCTTGATGTTGCCAAATACAAATACCCGCCGGTCTGGATGACCATCGAAGACCTGCGCACCGCCATGGCAACGATTGATAGCGGATCGAACAAGGCGCGCGGCCTTGTCGTGGTAAGCAAATGAAGATTTCACGACGCGCCCTTTTAGGGTCAATCTCGTTATTGCCGCTGGCCCCCGCTGCCACCCGTGCGCAGGCACTGGGCAGCAATGCGGTGTTCTTTGACATTGTGCGTCAGATTGGCGGCATTCCCGATATTTCGGATCATCTTCTTGATGCCGCCAATGACGAGTTCCTTACGACTTACGGTGCGGCGGCCCAGCGTGAATTCGTTTATGCGCTGCGTACCGGGGCGATTGCCGAACGCATCAAACAAGCCAGCCCGGACATTCAGGAACAGGCGGCCTTCGTTGCCCGTCTGCTTTATACCGGCGAAGTGATGCGTGATGGCACCTATAAGGCAATCTATTACCCCTGGTGCCTTGGTTGGAAATCCCTGACCTTTGCCACCGCACCGGGAACCTGTGGCGGTCCGGCCTTTGGTCATTGGGCCCACCATCCGGTCACGGGGGATATGTGATGGAAGCAACCGTTGTCATCATCGGATCGGGCATGGCCGGATCGCATCTGGCCTATAGCCTTGTGCAAAAGGGCATCGATGTCATCATGCTCGAAGCAGGGCCGAAACGCACGCGCGCCGAGAACCTGAAGACTTTCTATGAGAACCCGGTCAAGGGACCACAGTCGCCTTATCCGTCAGAGCCCTATGCCCCGCATCCCGAAGACGGGAAGTATAACGACTTCTACGTTCAGGGCGGACCCGATCAGTTTATCGGTGCGTATCTGCGTTTGTTTGGCGGCACGACCTGGCACTGGACCGGCTTTGCCGACCGGTTGCGCCCGCATGACTTCACCATGAAGTCGACCTATGGCGTTTCACGCGATTGGCCGATCAATTACGACCTTCTGGTGCCCTATTACATCGAAGCTGAAAAACGCTGGGGTGTTGCGGGGGATCCAAACTATCCGTGGGGCGCGCCGCGCGATGGCGCCCCTTATCAGATGCCGCCGATCCCGATGAGCTATATGGATCAGAAGGTTACCGAGGCACTGGATAAACTGGGACTGCATTCAGCGCCGTTTTCCCATGCCCGCAATTCTGAGATTTACGACAAGCGCCCGGTTTGTTGCGGCAACAACACCTGTGTGCCGATCTGCCCGATTGGCGCGAAATATGACGCATCGGTTCACGCCCAAAAGGCCGAGGACCTCGGTGTCCGGGTTGAGACCGAAGCACTGGTCACCTTTGTCGAGGTTGGTGATGATCAAAAGATCAGCCGTGTGAGGGTCCGCAAACCCGACGGGTCGGAATTCTGGGTAACGGGGCAGTACTTTGCCGTTTGTTGCCATGCGATTGAAAACCCGCGTCTTCTTTTGAACTCGGCACAGGACAATGCCCCCAAGGGTGTTGCCAACAGTTCCGATGCGGTCGGACGTAATCTTTTGACGCAAGCCAACCAGGACAGCTGGGGCATGCTTGATGAGCAAATCTTCCCGTATCGCGGTCCACAGCAGACCGGTGGTCTGGTGGAACTGCGTGATGGTGACTTCCGATCCGATTATGCCGCGGTTGGGACCAGCTTCATGAATGATGGCTGGTCGGGCAATTCCGATGCCACCAATCTGGCAAAGGATCTGATTAAAAAGGGCATGGTTGGTCAGGAACTGGCCAATGCAATCAATGATCAGATTTCCCGACATCTGCGGTTAAACAGCTCGGCCGAGGTTTTGGCGAACTGGAACAACCGGGTCGAGCTTGCCGATGAAAAGGACAGCTCGGGCATTCCGCGCCCGAAGGTGACCTTTACCCTTGATGACTACACCAAAAAGGGATTGGCAAATGCGCTTGAGGTCAATCGCAAGATCTTTGCCACCCTTGGTGTGGCCGACATGCAGACCGATAAACCGTATCTGTCGAATGCGATTATTGGTGGAACCACGATCATGGGCTCGGACCCGAAAACATCGGTCGTGAATGCGGATCTTGTCGCGCATGATCACAGCAATCTTTATATTCTGGGATCAAGTTCGCATGTAACAACACCGGTCAATGCCCCGTCCTTGACCATTGCCGCACTGGCGATCCGTGCGGCTGATCATATGGCCGATGCATTGACCAAATGAATACACCACTCAAACAACTGATCCTGATCGAAACAGGGCTTCTTGCCCTGTTCGTTCTTCTGGGCAACGGAATGCGGTCTGTCGCAACCATGACCGTTTCCGTCTCCCAGGGTGAGTTTGCAAGCTTCCTGAACATTTCGGTCGAACGCACCGATATCCTGATTGAAGTCCTGATTGGTGGTGCTGTGATGGCACTCGCCATCGCGCCCTTTGTGATCAACGGTCACACGGCGCGCAAGGTCTGCCTTGCCACCGCCATCCTTGCCAGTGCCAGCTATGCCGCCGTTGGCCTGACCATGCACTGGGACCCGGCCCTTTCCGTGCGCGAGATCATTGTTCTGGCCAGCTTCTGCATGGGTGGCTTTGCGATTTCGTTCTTTGCCCCGCTGGCACAGCTTGCGATTAGTCAGGCCAAGACGGATCGCGAAAAGTCGATGCTGACAACAGTCTGGACCGCCGCCCAGCCGATGGCGTTTCTGATTGCGCCACAGCTGGTTAAATATGTCGCCTTTGATGTCGGCACCGGGAATTACTTCCTGATCCTGGCCGTCATGCCTTTGCTGTTTTTGTTGATCATGCCGATGGTGATGGGCACCGCCGATGGGGCTGCCGCGCCAACAACCACCGGCAATACCGGCACGAAACAGGCCCCCAACTGGAAACTGATCGGTCTGTTTCTTTCGGTTGTCATCATTTTTGAAGCATGGACAACCGCCAACAGCTTCCTTGGTGTTGAAAGCCTGACGGGGCTTGGCCTGATGTCGGCTTTCCTTGTTTTGTCGGCCGTTTTGTATTTCAGTGTGAAATCGGCAGTGCCGCACGACACCAAATTGCCGTCTGATGCGATTTTCCTTTTGGTGGTGTTATTCATCCTAGAAATTCCGACCACCGGTGTTTACGACACTGCATATCTTGTGCGGCATTTGTGTTCGTCAGAATTGATTGACGATCGCGCGACCCTTGGTGCGGCCAGTCAGGTGATCATGGTGTTTGCCGCCGGGGCCTTGATTGCACGTAATCCGGTCTGGCGCGAACGACTTTGGCTGCTTGCCATTCCGTGTCTGATCGTTGCATCGGTTGCGACGATATTTTACCCCTACCCCGCAACGGATGCCGCCCTGTTCTATTGGACCAAGATGCTTTCAAGCATCGGGATTGGGATTGCCACGACAATTGTGGTTAGTGCTGTGATCGCATCGGCCAATAGTAACAAGCTGATCACGCTGGCCCCGGCCTTCGTCATCATGTTTGGCACAGAGGTCGGGATCGAGATCCTTGAAATCACGTTCCAGATTTCAAAACTGGCAGGGCTTGGGGTAACACCGGCCTATCAGATGGTTTTTGTCGTGCAGGTAAGTGCTGTGTTGTTGGCCACCACGCTCATGGCGTGGCGCTGGCTTGCACCGAAAACACAAAAAATATCTGCCGCCTGACGCAAGGATTCCATCGTCATAGCAATGTGTGACGCCTGACAACGTACTTGCCGGGAATTCAGCCATTACAAGACTTTGCTAATTGAAGCCAAGCCCGAGTTTGTTCGCGATCCGCGCACCCGTGACCCTTTCAAAGGCATCGGCAAGACACAATATCAATTGATGGTCGCCATGCTTATTTCTCCGGGGGCTCTAGGAGCAACAGATTGCAAAACCGCTTTTGGGTATTGCTGATATCTGCCGTCATGTTTTCATTTACCGCCCCACCCGCACGGGGCGAAGAAATCGTGCGCATGGCCTTCCCAACCGGTGCGGTCGAGTTCTTCAAATACGAGTTCGGCGTTATCGAGCTTGCCCTTGACCACGCCGACGGCGACTTTCGGCTTGTGATCGAAGAATTCGACGGAATAACCCAGCCGCGCATCGGCTCAATGATGCAAGAGGGAAAGGTGGATGTCATGTTCACCGGTTACAGCCTCGAGCGAGAAGCAATGTTCTTGCAAGTTGACGTTCCGATGACGCGAGGCTTGCTGGGATATCGTGCGTTCATGACGCATAAGGAAAATCTCCCGGCTCTCAGTCAGGCGGACTCTCTGGAAGAATTGAAAAAATTCTGTATCGGCACCGGGACAGATTGGCCGGATGCCAGCATCATGGAGAAAAGCGGGTTTTGCGTTGATCGCGCACCACGTGATCAGCTTTGGCCGATGGTCGCCAATAAAAGATTTGATCTTCTCAGCCGTGCGGTGCACGAGGGCTATCGCGAAATTGATGTTATCAGCCGGGAATATCCCAACGTCGTTCTCAGCCCGTCACCCGTTCTGGCGTATCCGTTTGATCTGTTCCTTTACGTGAACCACAATAACCAACGACTGCACGCCATTTTGACGCAGGGACTTTCGCGGGCCTATAGCACAGGCGACTTCATGCGACACTTTTTGTCGAACCCGCATATTCGTCAGGCGCTCGAAACCCTGAAGGATCCTGACACCCATATTATCAAGATTGAAAATCCGGATATGAGCCAAAAGTCACGCGACATTGACCCCGCACTTTGGGAAAATATCGTGCAGCGGAAATATGATGATGACTTTGGCTATGAACCCAGAGATGAAATGTAAATCCGATATTTATCAATACGATATCTGATTTACTGCATATGCAGATTTTTCGTTCTCAAAACGGAATAATCTTATTTGGATCATGCAATGATCCTTAATTGGCTTAATGTTCCAGCCAATAACGGTGAATGTCGGCGCTGTTATTCTCTGTCATTTCCGGGTTACCAAGATCAATTATCCGCAAATCTGGATGGTCTTGCAGGAACCGGGTTGCATAGGCAATTCCGGGGTGTGCCTGGAAATATTTATCGATTGCGCCGTTTTCTGTCGCCGCCTGAAACCCTTGTTCGATCAGGTCATGAAGCGGTTTGCTGTCGCGACGAACATAAAAATAGAAATCATACGGATAGCGCACCAACAGGTTCTGATAAACCATCAGGCCATGCTGACTGAGCAGGTTCATGACGCTCTCTGTTCTGAGCTCATGAAGTGCCAGGTGCATGACATCGAACCGCCCGTTTTCGAGCATGGTATAAAGATTGTTCCCCGGCCCACCAACCACACACAGACCAGCATGTTCGAGAATGAGGGTATCAACCCAGGAGTTCCCGGACCCGATGCAGACACTTTTCAAATCATCTTGGCTTGCCACGTCATCAAGTGCTTCAAATGTGTCCTCACGGGTGATGAATAGCCGATATCCTTGCAGCCCCTTGGTCAGGGGATAATCGATTTGCAGCAAATCAGCCTCAGCTTCACGGCTATACCCGGCAAGGAGAACATTGACCTGACCTTCATCAAGCATGTTGAACATCCGCTTTTGCGACAGACCTTCCAGGGAAATAATTTCAAGGCTGTGATCACCGGGCGCGTATTGCAGTGCCAGTTCAAGCAAACCGGACTCAAAGGCAAAATGCGTTTCGCGACCAGCTGGCAAGGGCAGTGTAAGTGTTTCGGCAGCAACGGGCCGCACCAGCATTAGGGGAAGGACAACCACCCCGCACAAACATCTGAACAATGAAACCATTCCGCCTGCCACTATTCCCCGAAGTATCAGAAGCTTACCTATGCTGTTTCAGGTGGGGATTGCTGCGTCTGGAAACACCCCTTCTGGTATGAAAACACCTGAATCAGATCAGCCCTGGTCGTTTCTTCTTGACGATTTGTTATGTTATATCATAACAACACATATCGAATATCAAACCCATTGCAAACCGGATCACCCACATGCCTTCCTTGCGCCGAGCCCTCCGTCACATTGTATTTGCCGCCCCGATCCTTGTTGCCGCCCCGCTGACCGCGGCCGCCCATGGCGACGATGCCCCGAAAGTCGTGACCTCGATCAAGCCGATCCACGGCATCACGAGTGCCATCATGAAAGACATCGGGGAGCCGGTTCTGTTGATCGATGGCGCGTCTTCGCCGCATACCTATTCTTTGCGGCCAAGCGAGGCGCGTGCGCTAAACGATGCCGATCTGGTGATCTATGTTTCGCATGCGCTGGAAGGCTTCCTTGAAAAGCCGCTTGAAAGTCTTTCGGGCCATAGCCATCAGCTTGAACTGGTTTCCCTGTCGCAACTGTCACTGCGCAATATGCGCGAAGGCGGCACGTGGGAAGGTCACATGCATGATCATGAAGGTGACATGCATGATGATCATGAGGAGCATGACGATCATAACGACCATGCCCACGATGATGACCATGATCACGACCACGAAGCCGAACATGATCAGGCGGCACATGATGATCACGACCATGTGGCCGAACATGAAAAACATGATGATGACGACCATCATGACGTCACCGAACACCACGAACATGACGGTATCGACACGCATATCTGGATGGATCCGGCCAATGGCGCGACCATCGCGATTGCAATCGCCGATGAACTGGCCGAGATTGACCCCGAACATGCCGACGACTATCGCGCAAACCTGCAGACACTACTTGCAAGCCTGACCAACCTTGGTAATGATCTTCGGGCAAAAGTTGCACCGGTCCAGGACAAGCCCTATGTGGTCTTCCATGATGCCTATCAGTATCTCGAAGCCGGCCTTGGCCTGAACGCGGTCGGATCGATTACAGTTTCGCCAGATCAAAAGCCCGGAGCCAAACGCCTTCATGAAATCGAAGACAAAATCCATGATACCGGCGCTGTCTGCATATTTGCCGAACCGCAATTCCGCCCGGCAATCGTTCAGGCCGTCGTGTCTGACACTGGCATCCGGACCGGTACGCTTGACCCGCTTGGCTTTTACATTGCTGCGGGACCGACTGCCTATCAGGAAATTCTCGCACAAAATGTCGACGCACTTGTCGATTGCCTTGGCGACGCTTCGTAAGCGCACCGCAATGATTTTGGTTGCCGGCATGACGATGCTGGCAACCGCCCCTTCGGCATTTGCGCATCCACATGTCTGGATCGACGCGAATGCCGAATTCGTTTTTGAGAACGACAAGATTACCGCCATTCGCGTGCGCTGGCTGTTTGACGATCTGTTTAGCATGACCATGATCGACGAGTTCGACAAAAACCAGGACACCCGGTTCTTTGACGAAGAAAACACCGCCGTACACGACAATGCCTTTGCAGCCCTTTCCGAGTTTTCCTGGCTGACCCATCTGCGCAAGAACGAAGAACTGGTATCCTTTGCCGGTGCGACTGATTTTGTTGCCGATATCACCGATGACCGCCGGGTAAGCTATGACTTCAAGCTGATGCTCGAAACACCACTCGATCCAATCAAGGATGCCATCAGCCTGTCGGTCTATGATGCCGAATACTATATCGATGTCGCCTACACACAGGTCGATCCCGTCCTGTTTGTGGGGGCCAAAAACCTGTCCTGCCATTTCGAGATGAGCGAAGATGAAAAGAACCGCATCTATTTTGACCTGGTCGCGCCAATCCGTGCCGATGTTGTTTGCGCGGCCAAGGTGGCAGATAGCAGCAGTTCTGGCGGCCTTGCTCCTGGCGATTTCGTTCTCGTCGAATAATCCGGCAGCCGCACAATCATCAAACCTTCTGGGTCGCGGGGCAGCTGATAGCACCCAAAGCAGTCCTGCGCCCAATCCCGATGCCGACAACGTCGAAGACAGCCCGATTGCCCTGCCCGACTGGCTTTCAGACCTTATTGGCCAAACGGTGATCATTCAGACCAAACTCAATCGTGAAATCACCGCAACCCTCCGCGAAGCCAAGGACGGTGATAGCTTCTGGCCGGGCCTTGTTATTACTGCCCTGTCGTTTGGCTATGGCGTTTTTCACGCCGCGGGCCCCGGTCATGGCAAGATGATCACCACCACCTATTTCCTGTCGCGCGATGCCGGATGGAAACAGGGTGTGGCAATGGGCAGCCTGATTGCCGCCGTTCAGGCGGTTTCGGCCATCGTCATGGTCGGTGGACTGACCCTGATCCTTAATCTGGGCCCGGCAGCAGTCACCAAGAACGGCCTGATCATGGAGGCGGTTTCATACGCCCTGATTGCCGCCTTGGGCGCAGTGATGGCGCTTCGCATCCTGCAAGGCCGTGATGATTGTTGCGATCACCACGGACCGGGCGAGCATCATCATCATGCACATGATCATAGTCACGACCATGACCACAGCCACCACCACAACCATCACGATGCCCCGGCAGCTCAATCCAACTGGCAGATGATCTCAACCGGTGTTGTCGCAGGATTGCGACCCTGCACTGGATCGATCCTTGTGCTGCTGTTTACCTTGGCCAATGGCATGTTTCTGATCGGGATTGGCGCCGCCTTTGCCATGGCGCTGGGCGTTGCGATCACCATCAGCCTGATCGGACTGGCCGCCATCGGCATTCGCACAGGCACACAGCATCTGTTCAGCGTTTCGGAAACATCGTCGGGTATCATTCGCCGCACGGTCGGCTTTACCGGGGCTGCAATCATTACCCTGTTTGGTGTGATGCTGTTGCTGGCGTCGGCAAGACAGCTGGGCTGGCTTTGACCCGGACATAAAAACAGCCCGCAAGGGGGCACTTGCGGGCTGCAAACGATCGCGTCTATTTGGGTAAAAAGGCCTCTGCCTTACTGGGCAGATACAACTTTCATCACCAGTTTCCCGTCCGGCTTGATCGGGCCGTCTTCCTTGGCACCCAGGGTGTATTCGAAGACACCCGTTTTCATGCCACCGGCTTCGGAATGCACCATCAGCATCAACATTTCGCCGGACTTTACCGGTTCCTGCAGGATGGCGGATACATCCATGTTTTCACCCTTTTTAAGCGGTGCATAACCAACGACCGGCCCCGGCTTCATATCGCTGTTGGTGCGATGGACAACCAGCCAACCGTTTTCGCCCGCCATGATTTTCGATGCGGTCACCACGCCACCCGAAACATCCTGATCCATGGCTTCGACCATCGGACCCATTGCGTTTGCCGCACCGGCACCGCCGAATACAAAACCGGCACTCAGCATCATTGCCGTGATCACGCCGGTTGCTTTTGCCGTTGCTTTGGCTTTGAAGGTCATGTGAAGTCTCCTTTGCTTTTGATCTGGAACGCGCTGTTTTCTGCGCTCGCTCATGTCATGCGTTTCATCGCACACACAGAAGCTACGCAGCCAAATCAAACGGGTTTCAGCAAAGGTGATTTTTTTACTGAGAGACGGAAATCAGGCGCCCATGGATCGCAGGACCGGTTGGCTGACCGGTCGGAGAACCGCCTTCGGGCTCAAGGCTGATGCCAAACGTTGCATTGCGCAACATGGCCGGATCAAATCCGCCAAGCTGTTTGGTTGTCGGATTGGCGATGTTTTCAAGCAGGCCAAGCGATTTTGGTTTTGGCCCAGTTTCCTCGGTCACAATCCAAAGCTGATAGGTCTTGCCTTCGGGAACGGTCGCCTCGACCGGGCGAATGGTAACTTCGCGGGTTTCAAGATCGACACTCATGACAAAGGCCGGCTGCGTGTCATCCCGATGGAAAACGGCAACAAACTGCCCGTTCTGAACCGGGGAATTCAGATCGTTTGAAAGCACAACCACAATCAGACTGGCAGCAATCGCCGCAACCCCCAGCGCACTGGCACGCCACACGGCCAGTCGACGTTTGAGTTTGGCGAATTCCACCACACCCGGCACGTGCTGGCTGGCGGCTTGGCGCGTGGCCTGTGCGGCACCTTCGATCCGGGCACGAATACCGGCAAACAGATCGCGCGACGGGGCAACCGCATCATAATGGGCATTTAACGGCGACAGGCGCGCTTCCCAGTCAGAAATCGCGCGATCAAGTTCGGGTTCCTGGCTGCGACGTGTCTCAACGGATTGGCGTTGTGCGGGCTCAAGAGTCCCCAACACATATTCCGCCGCCAACATGTCAATATCATCCCGGTCCGTCATGTTCCCAGGCATTCCTTTAATTGTCTCAGGCTGCGATGCAGCCATGTCTTGATCGTTCCGACCGGTTGGGCAAAGCGTTCCGCCAGTTCGGCACGTGACCAGCCTTCGAGATAGGCCAGCTTTACGATCTGCTGGCGGTCGTCTTCGAGATCGTTCAGGCAACGGTCAAGTTGCCGCATCTCGTCTGCAACCGCCATCTGGTCAAATGCAGAGTCCGACGATATCAGCGTTTCAATATCTGCATCCTCTATATCGGCTTCCGGGCGTTGCCGCCGGACGATATCAATCGCCCGGTTGCGGGCAATGGTTGCCATCCATGTGATGATCGAGGCACGACCGGGTTCGAAATCCCCCGCCTTTTGCCAGATACGCACATAGATGTCCTGAAGGGCGTCCTCGCTCTCGGCGCGATTTCTCAAGATACGCAGGACGATACCGAAAAGTTTCGCTGATGTTGCATTATAAAGCTGTTCGAAGGCATCCGTATTGCCTTCGATCGACTGCCTCAGCAGGTTTTCCAAATCCCGGGTCGATGTCATACCCACCGCCACATGCATACAGGCCGCCAGACGTGCGGCTGTATGAAATAAACAAATACGGGATCGCGCATGATCCCGAGCCATAAATCATTACGCAGCCAGATAGCAACCTGATCAATTTTATTTCAAAGAAAACAACGCGTAGGGTTGCCTGCCTGCATGTCTGGTTTGCTGCTCAGACCTGATATTCCTCGGCGATATTGTTAGCCGCCTTGATCAGAGCATCCATAACAAGTCGCACGCCCGGCGATCGGCGCATATCCGGGTGCACCACCATCCACACACTTTCACGGCTGCGCCCTTCGACATCTGCGTGGATCAGTTCGAGTTCATCATCCCGATCACCAAAATAGCGCGGCAAAACGCCGACACCATGCCCGGCCGCAATGAACTGACGCACGGTTTCGGTGTCATCAGCGCGGAACCGACAGGGCAATTCACGATCAAGCACCGTGCGTACCCATTCCCGTTTGGACGCGCCATATGTGGTGTCCTCATAACCACAGAATTCCCAATCCATTTCCGGCACGCGATCCTTGTAACCAACCCCGCCATACAGCCCCACGCCCAGCTCAACCAGTTTGCGGGTAATCAGGCCCGGTTCACGCGGCGTGATCATGCGTACGGCGACATCGGCTTCGCGTCGCGCCAGATTGACGATATTGGCCGCGCCAATGATTTCGAATTCGAGTCCCTTATGCGCCTTGAGCAATCGGGCAAGGCGCGGCGCGAACAATACGCGCCCGGCAACCGGGGGCACGGAAATGCGCACAACCCCGTGGGCGGCTTCATCGCCCTTTGCCTGTCGCTCGAATGTCAGGGCTTCTTCTTCGACTCGTTCGGCCACAGGAACAAGGTTTCGACCCGCTGATGTCAGCTGCCACCCACGTGGCAATCGGTCAAAAAGTTTTGTGCCAAGATCACTTTCGAGCGCCTCGATCCGTCTCGCAACGGTGGTATGTTCTTTACGCAAACGTCGCGCTGCACCGGACAGGCTATTTTCTTCCGCAAGAACAAGGAAGTAGCGTAAATCATTCCAATTCATAGGCGTTATTTGGTCCCTTGGAATCTGTCAAAATCATCGTGCATTTTTGCACAGTAGCTATGCAAAACAAAGTAGTTCCCGTTTTATTTCGCATATGACATTTTCCGCCCATCGAAAGGCAAATCAACCGTAGATCACAGGAGGCCATCATGGCACACACGGTTTCCGCTGCACCGCAATTCAATGCTGCTACCGACCCGTTCGCGAAACGCATGCCGTTCGGATCGCTTCTGAGCAAGATCGCCAACAAGATCGGTAAGGCACGTGCACCCAAAGCCGCGAGCTACGGTTGGGATTCACTGAGCCATGCTGAACTTGCCGACCTTGGTCTGCAGCGCAAATTCAACGGTTCGACCTGGTATGTTGACCGCATTTCGCGCTAAGGCGTGATCGGGCGCGGCCCCCATATCGCCGCATGGACGACCCTGATAGAAAAAGGGACCCAACCGGGTCCCTTTTTCGCATTTCGGCTTTGGCTACTGAGCCCAAAACTCAGCCGCGCAGCGCATTGACCTTATCGGTGGCTTCCTGCGCAAGTTTGGTGATCTTGCCCCAGTCGCCTGCCTTGACCGCATCCTTGGGTGCAATCCACGAACCACCCACGGTGATGATGTTTGGCAGGGCCAGATAGTCGGCCAGATTGGACAGCGACACACCACCGGTCGGACAGAATGATACCTGCGGGATCGGGCCGGAAATGGCTTTGAGCATCGAAACACCGCCCTGCTGTTCAGCCGGGAAGAATTTCAGCGTGTCATAGCCATGATCAATCAGGTTCATGATTTCCGACGGTGTCCCGGCACCCGGAAGCAACGGGCATCCGGTATCCTTGGCTGCCTTAAGCAAACCTTCGGTATGGCCGGGCGACACGGCGAAGGCACATCCGATTTCGGCCATGCGTTCCATCTGTTTGGCATTGATCACGGTGCCCGCACCGGTAATCGCATCGGGCACCTCGGCGATGATGCGCTTGATGCTTTCTTCGGCCGCGGCACTCCGCAGGGTGATTTCAAGTACCGGCAGCCCACCGGCGACAAGCGCCTTGGCCAGCGGCACGGCATCGTTGGCGTCTTCGATAACCAGAACCGGAACGACCGGTGCCTTGGACAGAATTTCACGCGATGAAAGGCTCATTAACTTTCCTCCAGGTTTCGATTACGCCGTTAAAATCTTGGCGCAACCGATCAGGGCCGGGTATTTCGCCGTCATCAGGCGCACCGGCACATCATTCATCAAATCACGGAACCGCCCCTTGGCGATCATGCGCTCCTTGAGCGCGCTTTTCTTCATGTAATCAGTAATGCGCGGACCAATGCCGCCACCAATAAACACCCCGTCAAAGGCGCCGAGGGTCAAAACCAGATCCCCGGCAACCCCGCCAAGGAACATGCAAAACCGGTCCAGCACCTTAAGACACAAGGCGTCACCGTCTTTAAGGGCACCATCGACGATCTCTGCCGCTGTCTTGGGTTCGACATCAAGACCATCAATCGCGGCAAGCGCCCGATAGAGGTTTTCAAGCCCCATACCCGAAAGCACACGTTCGGCGGATACACGATCAAGTTCCTGGCCCAGGAATTTGACGATCTCGTAATCAAGATCATCAATCGCAGGCAGCGATACATGCCCGCCTTCACCCTGTATGGGTAACCATTTGCCTTCGTGTGGCAGCAGCCCCGATACGCCAAGACCGGTCCCTGCCCCGACCACAGCCAATGGCAAACCCGGACGTCCAGGACCATCAAACAACGTGATCAGGTCTTCGTCACCGAGATAGGGCACAGACATGGCAAGACCGGTAAAGTCATTGACCACAACAAGCCGATCCAGATTGAATTCGGCCTTGAGTGCTTCTTTCGAGAACACCCACGGATTGTTGGTGAACTTGACCGTATCAGCCATGGCGGGGCATGCCACCGCCACAGCAAACTCACGCAAGTCCGTGCAATCGGTTTTCGCCATGAAGTCCCGCATGGCATCGCCGATGGTGGCATATTCACGCACCGGCAATGTCATGGGTGTGTGGGGATCGCCAGCCTCATCCAGCCAGGCAAAGCGGGCATTGGTCCCGCCAATATCACCAACCAGCTGCATTACGCGACTTCAGCCTCCCCCGGGAAGGCCGCAGAGGCACCAAGTTCAGCCAGACCAACATGTTCGCGGAAGACACCAAACATCTCGCGGCCAAAGCCGTCCTGATGTTCGGCCTTATGGTCAAAGGTCGCAAAGTCACGCTTGGCCAATTCGGCGTCGGTGACATTGAGCAACAGCTCGCCGGTTTCGGCATCAAGACGGATGATATCGCCATCCTGAACCTTGGCGATCGGGCCGTTCATCATGCCTTCCGGCGTCACGTGAATGGCGGCCGGGACCTTGCCCGATGCGCCTGACATGCGACCATCGGTGACAAGGGCAACCTTGTAGCCAAGATCCTGCAAAACACCCAGTGGCGGGGTCAGTTTGTGCAGTTCCGGCATGCCGTTGGCTTTCGGCCCCTGGAAGCGGACAACACAGACGACGTCACGATGCAGTTTGCCCTCCTTGAAGGCATCCATCATTTCTTCCTGCGATGTAAACACCGCCGCCGGGGCTTCGATCACACGGTTTTCCGGCTTAACAGCCGAAACCTTGATCACGGAACGGCCCAGGTTACCCGAAAGCATGCGAAGGCCACCATCGGCACTGAATGCCTTTTCGGTCGGACGCAGGATTTCCTCGTCATGGCTGGTTTCCGGCGCATCACGCCACGAAAGCTTGCCATTATCCAGATACGGCTCAGTGCCATAGGCCGCCATGCCACCGGTATGAATCGTTTCAAGATCCGGGTGCAAAATACCGTTCTTGAGCAGATCGGAAATCACAAAGCCCATGCCACCTGCCGCATGGAAGTGGTTCACATCAGCCTGCCCGTTCGGATAAACGCGGCAAAGCAACGGCACAATGCGCGACAGCTCGTCAAAATCATCCCAGCGAAGCTCGATCCCGGCTGCACGCGCCATGGCCGGCAGATGCAGGGTATGGTTGGTCGAGCCACCGGTGGCCAGCAAGCCAACAATCCCGTTCACAAACGCCTTTTCATCAAGGATTTTGCCAATCGGGCGATAGTCATTGCCAAGCTTGGTGATGGCAAGCGCACGACGTGCGGCTTCTTCGGTCAGCGCATCGCGCAGATCGGTGTTCGGGTTAACGAACGCCGCCCCCGGAAGATGCAAGCCCATGACTTCCATCAGCATCTGGTTTGAGTTCGCAGTCCCATAGAAGGTGCAGGTGCCCGGGCTGTGATAAGACGCGGTTTCTGCTTCAAGCAGTTCCTTGCGGCCAACCTTGCCCTGGGCATAAAGCTGCCGGATGCGGGCCTTTTCATTATTCGGCAAGCCTGATGGCATCGGCCCCGCCGGGACAAACACCGCCGGGATATGGCCATAGGAAAGCGCGCCCATAACAAGACCCGGAACGATTTTATCGCAAACACCAAGGTAAAGGGCCGCATCAAACACATCATGCGACAATGACACGGCCGTCGACATGGCAATGACATCGCGCGAGAAAAGCGACAGTTCCATGCCCGGACGGCCCTGCGTCACGCCATCACACATCGCGGGAACACCACCGGCAACCTGTGCGGTGCCGCCGGCCTCAAACACGGCCTTTTTGATGCGGTCAGGGTAAACGCCCAACGGCTGATGGGCCGACAGCATATCGTTATAGGACGTCACAATACCAAGGTTTGCACCGTCTTCGCCGTTGATGCGTTGCTTTTCCGCAGCCCCGCAACCGGCCGAGGCATGGGCAAGGTTGCCACATGACAAGGCGGAGCGATGCGGGCGATCAGAGGCCGCTGCCTCGATCTTGGCAAGGTAGGCTTCGCGGGTTGGTTTGGAACGCTCGATAATGCGTTTTGTAATCTGTTCTATTTCACGTTTCATGGGGTTCAGCCTTTCGGGTTCTCGGCGCTCCACCACAGATCGACGGGGACATCGTTCTGTTGCAAGATTGCGCGAACCGGCATCTCTTCGATTTCCGTGCCGTTTTTCGCGGTTTCATAGGTCGACCATTTGGATTGTCCGGTAATATGGATGGCAATGTACCGGGAATTCAGGATGGCGGGCAAAGTCATGCTGATGCGCGGGACCGGGGATACAGTCGGGCGGGCAGCGGCGACCAGTTCGCCATGCTTGGGATAAAGCCCATTACCCAGGGCTTCGGGGGTTGAGGACGGGAAAAGCGATGCGGTATGACCATCATCCCCCATCCCCAAAAATACGATATCAAGCGGCCAGTGCATTTCCGTTCGCAAACGCGCGCTGACGGTTTCGACCGCGTCTTCCGGACTGTTATCGGCTGTTTTCAGCGACACAAAGCGGGCGTTCTGTGCTTCGTTGATAAACAGGTTATCGCGCACCAACTTTTCATTGGACTGATCATCATCAAGCCCGACCCAGCGATCATCGCCAAGGGTGACAATCACCTTTGACCAGTCAAGGCGCGCCTGTGAAAGGGTTTGAAACAGCGGCTTTGGAAAGCGTCCACCAGCGACCGCAATGCTGGCGTGTCCGCGGGTTGCGATGGCAAATTCCAGACGATCAACGGTTTCCTTGACCATTGCCGCAAGCATTTCATCGCCGCTTTTGAATGTGCGTTCGTTTGTCATGTCTTCTTCCCGAAGTTGGGGTCATGGCGAGTTTGCGCAAGGCCCCGGCACACAAGTACCGGGGTGCACAATGCTAGAACCCGGCCTCTTCGTTCCAGGTCCGGCCATCGCGTTCGATCAGGGCGATGGCAGCAGACGGGCCCCACGTTCCGGCGGTATATCCCTTGGGCGTGACATGATTGTTCTGCCACGCATCCTGAATAGCGTCGACCCACTGCCAGGCAATATCCTGTTCATCGCGGCGGACAAACAAGGTGTTGTTGCCATCAATCGCATCCAGCAAAAGACGCTCATAGGCATCGGGGCTTCGGCCACCAAACGCCTCGGCAAAGGACAGGTTGAGTGCCGTCGGACGCAAACGCACAAGCCCCGGTCCCGGGTTCTTGTTATTGAGCACAAGATGGATACCGTCATCAGGCTGCAGGCGCAGGACCAGCTTGTTGGCCTGATAGTTGGTCATGGATTTTGCCAGCGGGAAAATCTGGTGCGGGACGTCACGGAACTGAATGACGATTTCCGAATGACGCTTGGGCAAACGTTTGCCCGTGCGCAGATAGAACGGAACACCCGACCAGCGCCAGTTATCAAGCTCGGCCCGGATGGCGACAAAGGTTTCGGTGGTGCTGTCGGTATTGGCACCTTCCTCTTCGAGGTATCCCGGCACTTCCTTGCCACCCACAGCGCCCTTGCGGTACTGGCCGCGCACGGTGGAGCTATCGATGTTGCTATCATTGATCGGCTGAAGGGCTTTGAGCACCTTGACCTTCTCATCGCGGACCGCGTCCTGATCAAGGACATAGGGCGGCTCCATCGCGACAAGGCACAAAAGCTGCAACATATGGTTCTGCACCATATCGCGCATCGCACCGGCATCGTCATAATAGGACCAGCGGCCTTCGACCCCGACTTCCTCGCCGACCGTGATCTGCACGTGATCGATATGCGCACTGTTCCACAGCGGTTCGAACATCGCGTTGGCAAAGCGCAGGATCATCAGGTTCTGCACCGTTTCCTTGCCAAGATAGTGGTCGATACGGAAAATCTGGTTTTCCTCGAACACTTCACCAATCTGGCCGTTGATTTCACGGCAACTGTCAAGATCATGACCCAGCGGCTTTTCAAGCACGACACGGGAATTCGGCGTTACCAGACCGGCCTTTTTCAGATTAAACGCCATGTCGGCAAACAGCGATGGACTGGTAGAGAAATAAAAGACGCGATCACGATCAGGCTGATCGGACAGCTTTTCATACAGGACCTTGAACCCGCTTTCATCACCGGCAGAAACCTGCACATAGGCGATGCGGCTGGCGAACTTCGCCCAGGTCTCGGGTTCGAACTCGCCTTTGGGAATGAATTTCTTTCCGGCTTCTTCCAGCTTGGCCCGGAAATCTTCGTCGCTATGTTCGCTGCGCGATGCGCCAAAGATACGGGTCTCATCATCGAAACGCCCGGTGCGTTCCATTTCGTAGAGTGCGGGAAAAAGTTTACGTAACGCCAGATCTCCGGTCCCACCGAAAATCACGATATCCGCGATACGATGCTTAAGCCTTTGCCTTTGTTTCATTATGCCCTTAGCCTTCCAACGTTTCCTTCCCGTCGCCAAGGTGGGACCCTGGATCTTGCGATCCTGGCAGACAATCGGGGCACGGCATTTTGCCGTGGTGGCAATCCCGGCCTTTCCGGAACTGCCTATCTGGCAGACAGCTGCGCCGCAAGCGGAGCGTTATCGACCGCAAGCCGGCGTTTCGCCTTCCCATTCTGGTCGAACAAATAGCAATCCTGTACCCGGGCAGTTACCCCGACAGAGCTCCCTGATGCGATTGCCGTATCGCCAGCAACACGGGCAACAAAAAGCTCTTCGGCACCGGTCTGCACATAGACGAGGCCAGCCTCGCCCAAATGTTCAACCACATCGACCGTTCCTGCGAACAATGCTGTGTCCTGATCAGCAATGCTGCAATGTTCTGGCCTGACGCCCACTGTTACACGATCTCCTGTGGCAAGACCACTGCCATCAACGGGCAGATCGACGTCTTTACCAGAATCCAGTTTAACCGTAACAGTTTGTTGCGAAACGGCCCCAACAACCGCCGGAACGAAGTTCATTTTAGGCGATCCGATAAAGCCTGCAACAAATTGATTTTGCGGGTGATGATAAAGTTCCAGCGGGGATCCAACCTGCTCGACCCGACCGGCCCGCAAGACGACAATTTTATCGGCCATCGTCATCGCTTCGACCTGATCATGCGTCACATAAATCATCGTGGACTTCAATTTTTCATGAAGTTTTGTCAACTCGATGCGCATTTGCACACGCAGTGACGCGTCAAGGTTAGATAGCGGTTCATCAAATAGGAACACGCCAGGTTGGCGCACAATCGCACGCCCAATCGCGACACGCTGTCTTTGACCACCGGAAAGTTCCTTGGGCTTGCGGTCAAGAAGTTCTTCAAGCTGCAAGATCTTGGCCACCGCCATGACGCGTTCATGCTGCTCGCCCTTGGACTTTTTCGCCAGATCGAGCCCGAATGCCATGTTGTCAAACACCGACATGTGGGGATAAAGCGCGTAGGACTGAAACACCATCGCGACACCACGATCCTTGGGCGCGACATTATTAACGACCTTGCCGCCAATCGACAGTTCCCCGCCCGAGATATCCTCAAGCCCTGCGATCAGCCGCAGAAGCGTTGACTTTCCACACCCCGACGGGCCGACAAATACGCAGAACTCGCCATCGCGAATATCAAGGTTCACACCATGAATGACATGGACCGGCCCGAACCGCTTTTCGACCTGCTTTAAAACAACATCAGACATCTTAAACTTCCCTCAGACTTCTTTTGTTATATGGTCCCGAAATAAAAACCCCACCCCGGCAGCGTCAGGCGACTACCTGCAACTGTGCCGGTGGCAAACGGGCAGTTCGGTTCGGATTGTCCGGGCAGTGTGACTGCCACCGGATCAGGGGTGGTGTTGAACACGCAAATCGTGCGCACAACGCCAGACATACGGGCATAGGCAATGACATCACCGCCCAGATTTTCCAGCATCTCCATATCGCCATTGATGATTTCCGGATGGCTTTTGCGCCATGCCAGAAGATTGCGATAGAAATTCAGCAACGAGTTCGGATCGTCAGTTTCATCTGCCACTGAAAGTGCGCTGTGCTCTGGCGGAACCGGCAACCACGGCTGATCGCCAAAGGTAAATCCGCCATGTGGTGCATTGGCATTCAGCCACGGCATCGGCGTGCGGCAACCATCACGGCCCTTGAATTCCGGCCACATTTCAATGCCGTAGGGATCCTGAAGCAGTTCATAAGGTACAACTACTTCTTCAAGGCCAAGTTCTTCGCCCTGATAGATGCACGGGGTTCCACGCAGAGAGGTGTAAAGTGCCGGGATCATGCGCAAGCGCGCATCATTGTCTCCGCCCTTGTCCTTGCCCCAGCGGCTGGCAACGCGCATGAAGTCATGGTTGGACACTGCCCAGCATGGCCAGCCATCCCCCAGCACATCAAACACGTTTTTGAGCATATCCCGCACAAGCACGGTTTCAAGCGGGCTTTCAAGCAGGTTGATGGTGTAAGCCATGTGAAGCTTGTCCCCGCCTGAGGTGTATTCCGCCATGGTCGCAAGCGAATTGTCCGAGCCGATTTCACCCACCGTCGTACTGCCGGGATATTTATCCATTACCGCGCGCAGCTTTTGCAGGAAGGCTATATTTTCCGGGCGCGTCTTGTCATAGACATGCATCTGGCGCGTATAGGGGTTTTCCTTTGGTGCACCTTCCGGGCGATGTGTGCCCGGAACCCATGGCGGGTTATCACGCAACTCCGCGTCATGAACATAGAAGTTCGCCGTATCAAGCCGGAACCCGTCCACCCCGCGCCGCAGCCAGAATTCGACATCATCAAGCAACTGCGCCTGCACATCCGGGTTATGGAAATTCAGATCCGGCTGACTGACCAGGAAGTTATGCATGTAATATTGCTGGCGCGTGGTATCGAACTTCCACGCCGACCCGCCAAAGATCGACAGCCAGTTATTGGGCGGCGTGCCATCGGGTTTTGGGTCGGCCCAGACATACCAGTCGGCTTTGGGGTTATCACGCGATGAACGGCTTTCCTTGAACCAGTCATGCTGATCCGAGCTGTGTGACAGTACCTGATCAATCGTGACCCGCAGGCCCAAGTCATGGGCGCGTTCAACCAGATGATCGAAATCGGCCAGCGTGCCAAACATAGGATCGACATCACGATAATCGGCCACATCATAACCGAAATCCTTCATCGGCGAGGTAAAGAACGGCGACAGCCAGATCCCGTCCACACCAAGCGACGCGACATATTCCAGTTTTTGGGTCACCCCCGGCAGATCGCCGATCCCGTCACCGTTGGAATCAAAGAAACTGCGCGGATAGATTTGATACAGGACGCCACCGCGCCACCAGTTTTGATCACCGGCCAAAGCCATTTTTGATCACCTTCAAGTCAATTTGGGACGAGATCGCATCAACCTTTGACAGCGCCAGCCGTCAGGCCGGAAACGATGCGACGTTGGAAAATCAGAACCAGAACAATCAGTGGAACCGTCACGATGACCGATGCCGCCATGATATTGCCCCAGGGCATTTCAAACTGGCTGGCACCTGAAATCAGGGCGATGGCGACCGGCACGGTGCGCTGTTCATTGGTCAGGGTAAAGGTCAGGGCAAACAGGAACTCGTTCCAAGCCATGATGAAGGCCAGAAGCCCGGTGGTTACCATGGCCGGCCACATGACGGGCAGGAACACCCGGGTGATCACCGTCCACGGGCTGGCGCCGTCCATGACAGCCGCTTCTTCGAGTTCGCGGGGCAGTTCGCGCATGAATGCTGTCAGGATCCAGACCGTGAATGGCAAGGTCAGCATCATGTAGGAAATCGCCAAACCGAACATGCTGTTATAAAGCCCGACCGCGCGGATCAGCTCAAACATGCCCGACAGAACAGCCACCTGCGGGAACATCGACACCGACAAAATGGTGATCAGCAGCAACCCACGTCCGGCGAACTTGACGCGCGCCAGCGCATAGGATGCCGTTACCCCCATCAGAAGGGAAAGAGCAACCACCAGTACGCTGACAAAGATCGAATTGAAGATATTCCGCCCGAACGGCTGGCCTTCGAAGACTGACAGATAGTTCGCGAAGCTGAAGCTTTCGGGCAGATAATTGACTTCAAACAGGGCCGATCCGGTTTCGAACGCGGTCAGGATCGCATAGTAAAACGGGAACACCGCAAACAGGACGATCACACCGACCAGCAAATAGAAACCGGCCTTTTTGACGATGTCATTAAAGGTCATATCCATCTTAGTGCCCCCCTTCATCAAGGCGCACACGGCCAATCATGATATAAGCCATGATGCAAAACGCGATTACCAGGAAGAGCAAAGTGGATGCGGCAGAGCCATATCCGACTTCCTGAAAATCGACCAATATCTGTCGGGCATATACCGACATGGTCATGGTGTTGGGATTGTTCGGCGTCAGCACGTAAATCACGTCAAACACCCTAAGAGCATCAAGCGCACGGAAGATAACCGCAACCATCAGGGCTGGCTTGATCAGCGGCAAGGTCACCTTTAAGAACACCTTGACCGGGTGAATGCCATCGACCTTGGCGGCTTCGTAACAGTCACTTGGCAACATCTGAAGGGCTGCGAGTGTCAAAAGCGCCATAAATGGCGTGGTTTTCCAGACATCGACCATGATGACGGCGGCCATCGCCATTTGCGGATTGGCCGTCCACGCGATCGGTGCGTCGATAAAGCCAAGGGCAATGAACAGGTCATTGATGATGCCGAACTGATCATGAAGCATCCAGTTCCACATCTTGGCTGACACAATCGTCGGAATTGCCCACGGAATCAAAACAGCGGCACGGACAAGCGCGCGGCCCTTGAATTCCTGATTGAGGACAAGGGCAACAATGATGCCCAGAAACGTCTCAAGCGAGACCGAAATCACCGAGAAATAAATCGTGTTCCAGACCGCCTGCCACCATTCCGGGTCGGCCAAAAGCCCGAATGTCTCGCCGTCATAAACGGCATAAAAATTCTCAAACCCGATAAAGCCGTAGCTGCCAAGATCAGAAAGATTTGCATCGGTAAAGCCGAAGATAAACGTTCGAAGCAAGGGCCAGCCTGCCACTGCGGCCAGAATGACCAGCATCGGGGTCAGAAATAACCAAGCCGAACGCCGTCTTGAACGTGTCAGGGACGAAACCTGCGCCATGTTACTGCTCTTGATATTGAAGTCAGACGGAGCAATGCCCGTCAGTCACCCGGCTTGCCGTTTTCCGATGTTAACAGCCGCCACTTCGGATGCGTTCATCACGGCAAACCGGCATTGTGTCCGCCGGCGGGGCATCGTGTTTTGACGCCCCGCTCGACGGATGGGCGTTACCAACCGGAACGCTTGATGCGTTTAAGGCTACGTTCAAGCCCGGTAAGGGCCTCATCAGCAGTCTGGTTGCCAGAAAGGGCGCCATGAACAGCCTGCCAGAACTCGCTTGAAACCTTGTTATAGTTTGAACCGGTCACAGTTGACGGACGCGGTGCGGCATTGACAAAGGTGTCATAAAGATCGCCAAAGAACGGGTTGGCCGAAAGAACTTCTTCGTCCTGATAAAGATCGGCAATCGTCGGGTTATAGGACCCTTTGATGGCACGGCGTTTCTGTTCCTCATAGGAGGTCAGGAACTTCACAAGGTCTGCGGCCAGTTCAGGGTTTTCGGAATATTTGGACACTGAGAGCTGCCAACCGCCAAGGGCTGCTGCCGAACGGCCATCTTCACCACCCTTTGGCAGGGCAGCGACGCCGACCTTGCCCTTGACTGGGCTGTCAGCAGAGTTTGCCAGCGACCAAGCATAAGGCCAGTTGCGCATGAAAACCGAGTTGCCCGACTGGAACACACCACGTGCTTCTTCTTCGGCATAACCAAGGACGCCTTCCGGCGAAATCGTACCTACCCAGCCCGCAGCAGTGCGGATGGCTTCCTTGGCGGCATCGTTATTGATCGAAATGTCGCCATTTGGCTCAACAACCGATCCACCGTTATAGGAAACAACCCATTCCAGCGCGTCGCAGGTCAGACCTTCATACGCACGGCCCTGGAACACATGGCCCCACATCTTGTCGTTGCCAGCCTTGCGTTCGCCTTCTTGAATTTTCTGGGCAGTCGCGGTCAGTTGTTCCCAGGTTTCAGGAACGGGCTCACCGTACTTTTCCAGAAGATCCTTACGGTAATAAAGAACACCTGCATCGGTGTACCACGGCATCGCAACCAGACGATCTTCGAAGGTGTTGTTGGCAACAATGGCTTCAAAGTGTGCTTTGGCCTCTTCGGGCATATGATCGTTCAGATCAATGAAGTGATTGCCAAGAATACCCGGCCAGATCACATCGATCTGAAACACGTCGATATCGGCTGACCCGGCAGCCAGAATTTGCTGGTAAAGGGCCAGACGTTCCGTGGTGGAGTTCGGAGTGGAAATTACCGAAACCTCGTTACCGGTTTTGGCCGCCCAAGCATCGACACCTTCCTGACACAACGCAAGTTCCTGCCCAACCGCGCCACACGAAATCGAGATTTTGGCTGCATGTGCCGACCCGGCGATGGTGATGGCTGCGCCAAAGACGCCCGCAGTCGCGAGCAACTTTTTCATCAAGGTCATGGAGACCTCCCTATATTGATGTTTGTTTTCCATGCAGCCTTTTGGCGGCTGCCTTGTTTGTTCTTACTGGACGTATTTCTGTGCAGGATGGGTTCCGCGCCAGAACCCCAGTCGCACTATCCGGCTACAATCAATTCGGATTTTGCTTTCCCGGCGCGGAACCATCCGATTGAAAAAGGATACGCCTGATATGACCTTTTCAAAGTGTCATATCCTTCAAAGGATGATACTATTCTGCAAATTCAACGCCAATAGTCCTACAATTGACGGGTTAAAATGCGAATCATCCAGGAACGAATTACCAATCCAGATGGGTATAGCTGGGGTTATTTCCATTATGTCTGGGATGATTTCCGTTGTAATTGGCACCAGCACCCGGAATATGAAATGACCCTGACGCTCAACGCCAAAGGATCGCGTCTGATTGGTGATCATCGTCAGGATTTTGATGGTATCGACTTTGCCATGGTCGGCCCCAACCTGCCCCATTTGTGGGAATGCAAACGTATCGACCCGTCCCGCCCGATTGAAGTTTATGTCATGTGGCTGTCTCAGGAATGGGTGCAGAACCTGACCCATGACTTTGTCGAATTTGCCGACTTCCACGAATTGTTTGATCGGGCACGCCGTGGTCTTTCCTTTACCGAGGACGCGGTTGCCAAGGTAGAGAGTATCTGTCCCAAGCTTGATAGTGCCAAACCACGCGCACGCTTCATCCTGATGATTGAGATGCTGGAAACCCTTCTGGCCGGGATTGACCGCCCCCTGGCATCCGCCAATTTCCGGGGCGAGGCTGGTCATAACAGTGAATCGATCCGGGTTGACCGCGCCCTTGCCTTCATCCATGCCCATCACGCTGAACCGCTGCGCGTTTCTGCCCTGGCAGATGTCGCGGGTGTAAGTGAAAGCAGCTTCTATCGTCTGTTCAAACGCTATACCGGGCGCAGCGTGGTGGAATATTTGAACGAATACCGCATATCGCGGGCGTGCGTTCAGTTGTCACGCACCGATCTGCCGATTTACCAGATTGCGGAAAATAACGGCTTTCCCAACCTGTCCAACTTCAATCGTCGCTTCCGGCAATATCGCGGCAAATCGGCCAATGCCTATCGCGAGAATATCCGCGTTCACGGCCAGTTCCCCGATCATCCGCCGACGCCGGCCGCAGTCGCAGGTGCCGTTCCCGCCCGACCGCTTCCAAGCGAAGTTGATGGCATCCCGTCACGCACAGCCATCCCGGCTGCAACGATTGATGCTGCCGAGTAAAAGAACATCGGCGTTCTTTTTATCAAGACTCGCGTAAAGGCATTGTTTTCTGCGGACTTCACTAAACCCGAGTCCCATCCTTTAACGTGAATGTTCTCATTCTCACCCAAAAATGAGAACATTTGAGAACATCACATTTATATTTAATATCAAATACTTAATATAGATATCGTCATTTTGTTCCAATTTTGTTCTTGCGAGAACAAAATCAGAACAGTATGGTTCCTCCAGACAGATTGAGGAGGACACACCATGCTGAAACTGATCGAAAACCCGACCCGCTTAAACGAGCTTTGCAGCACAGTCGCTGTTGTCGGCAGCACAGGATTTTTCCTGTTTGTGATCGGACTTGGCATGGCCCAAACCCTTCGCGGTCTTGTCTAGGAATTCCCAACACACGTTATTTGTGTTTCTGAGGCCCGGACCATAAGCCACCCAGCTTTTGTCCATCACGGGCGTCTGACCGGCAGGCAACCCCGCACCCAAACCCTGTCCCGCCTGTCGGTCAGACCTTCCCTACGCCCGGTCTTCCCCATGGGGCCTCATGGACCGCAATAATGCTTTCCGCATACTCCGCCTACTGGCGCCGCTATTTCCCCAATAGCGGCGCTTTTTTTTTGGTTTGCACGTACCCGGTACCAGATTGCCCCCCAACAAAAAACATGAGCCTTCCTCACATTCATCTCATCAATCGCCTGCCAAGAACCAACGCTACATGCCAAAAACTTTTTATTGCATCGCAACAGTTTACGCTGCATTGCAAAATTTCACTCGACAAACCGGCAAAATTTCGTTTGAATCAGGGTGAAAAAAGATAATTCGTCATTTCCTCATACTTTATGGCTATTGCTTGTCTGCGGAACTCAAGTAGGCTTTGAAGCAACAATTGGATTTCAGAACGCTGATCCCCAGATATTGAGCAACGGGCGTCAGATCGGACAACGGAAATTATTCGTCCCGACCGGAATTCTGAAAAAAGCCAGATTACGCGCGCAGCTACGCTGTGCGCGGATAAAACAGGGTGAAATGCCGTAAACCAGGTCGGTGACCACTTAAACCTTTGTCGGTCACCCGGGAGTGAGAATAAATGCTGTATCACCTTTATGAATTGCAGCACGCCACAATAAGCCCGCTTCGCATGGCTGCTGATGCCAGCAAGAAGTGGCTGCGCAATCCGGCCAATCCAATGTCCTATACCCATCAGGGTCGGGCAGCGGCCGCAGCGTGTGACGTGTTCACGCATATTACCCATCGTTACGGCAAACCGGAATTCGGTCTGGACACGACGGTGATCAACGGTGAAACCGTGCCGGTCACCGAAGAAATCGTCCACAGCGAAGCTTTTTGCAACCTGTTGCATTTCAAGCGCGAAACCGACCATCTGAAAACGCAGCCCGATGACCCGCGCCTGTTGATTGTGGCACCGCTTTCCGGGCACTTTTCAACGCTTCTGCGCGGCACGGTCGAAGCACTTCTGCCCGATCATGATGTCTATATCACCGACTGGATTGACGCCCGCCTGGTGCCCGTCCACCTTGGCCACTTCGATCTTGATAGCTATATCGATTATCTGATGCGCTTCCTGCGCAAGCTTGGCCCGAACACCCACATGATGGCCGTTTGCCAGCCATCTGTTCCGGTGGTTGCCGCAGCGTCTCTGATGGCGGCAGGCAACGAAGCCTGCCAGCCGGCATCGATGACGCTGATGGGGGGCCCGATTGATACCCGCGAAAACCCGACCGAGGTCAACAAGTTCGCCAAGCAGCACACCCTTGACTGGTTTGAGCAGCATGTGATTTCCCACGTGCCCCTGCCGCATGCGGGTGTGATGCGGCGTGTGTACCCAGGCTTTATGCAGCTTGCAGGCTTCATGAGCATGAATTGGGATCGTCACGTTTCCGCCCATCACGACATGTTCAATCATCTTGTCGAAGGTGACGGCGAAAGTGCCGATGCCAAGCGTCATTTCTATCAGGAATATCTGGCGGTCATGGATATGACGGCCGAGTTTTACCTGCAGACGCTGAAGGTCGTATTCCACGAACACAGCCTGCCCGAAGGTACGATGCGCTGGCAGGGTGTTCCGGTTGATCCATCCGCCATCACCAAAACGGCCCTTCTGACCGTTGAAGGTGAACGTGATGACATTACCGGCATGGGACAGACCCGCGCGGCCCACAAGCTGACCACCAATCTGCCTGACAATATGCGCATGCATCACCTGCAGCAGGGTGTCGGCCATTACGGCGTCTTTAATGGACGTCGCTGGCGTGAACAGATCAGCCCGCGGATCAAGGAATTCATCCGCCGTCACGATCACGAAGGCAAAGGTGCGCGCAGCGCCCCCAACGTCACGCATATCAACGCGGCCGAATAACGCACGCAGTGATCAAAATTTAAAAAGCCGCCTGTTCCAAAGCAGGCGGCTTTTTCTGTGCTCACATCTGATTGTGATCACACATATTTTGGATCCACATGGCCATTATCGACCGAGCCGCCGTAGGTCCCATCACCCAAGGCGTATTGTTCGACCGGTTTAAGGTTGGCAACAAGATGTTTAAGCACGCCCGATGCACTGGCTTCCCAGGCACTGATGGCCCCTATGATCACTGGATTTGCAGCACCATCAAGCAATGCAATCGCCGCATCCACATCATCATCGGTCACCGCATTGCTGTCATCGCGCAGTGGCAGATGCACACCAATCACCTTACCATCCTTAACCCCCATCAACCCGATGCACGATGTAAACTTTGTGAACATGATCGTGTCGGCCTTCGCCCATTGCAGCTCTGCGACGGCCTGTGCATTCTGGGCCTCAGTATAAGCAAACGCCATTTTGATATCCTCTCTGCTTGTGACCAAATAGCGTTCGAAGACGCACCGTCCCAACACATGTGAACCGCCTGCCCCGCCAAACCGTAATCAAAACATCCATCACAGAACCGAGCCCACCGACATGAGCAACCCGCCCGCATTTGACAGCTTCCCCCAAGATGGATTTGCCGTGGTCTGTGGCGCAACAGGCGGCATCGGAAAGGCCTTTGTCGATCATTTGCAGGCCAGCGGGCGGTTTTCCGGGGTGATCGCGCTTTCGCGATCCAACAGCCCTGCCCTTGATTTTGATCGCCCTGAAACCGTCGCCGAATGCGCGGATTATGTCAAAACGCTTGGTGGCGAAGTGCGCCTGATCATTGATGCCACCGGATATCTGCATGACGAGAATTTCCAGCCGGAAAAATCCCTGCGTCAGATTGATGCCGACTACATGGCCAAGCAGTTTCAGATCAACGCGATCGGACCGGCGCTTTTGATGAAGCATTTCTGCCCAATGCTGCCGCGATCAGGCAAATCGGTGTTTGCCACCCTGTCGGCCAAAGTTGGCAGTATCGGGGATAATCGCATGGGGGGCTGGTACGGATACCGTGCGGCCAAGGCAGCACTTAATCAGCTGGTTAAATGCACCGCGATTGAAATCGGGCGGAACAAGCGTGATTGCGTTTGTGTGGCCCTTCACCCCGGCACGGTCGATACCGGGCTTTCCGGCCCGTTTGCCAAATCGGGACTGAAAGTACAAAGCCCGGTCGAGGCGACGGCCAATATGCTGAACGTCATTGATCAGCTAGATGCCCCGCAATCGGGCGGGTTCTTTGCCTATGACGGTACAGCGCTGCCTTGGTGAGGCGGGCTTAATCAAACAGCTTGGTCAGAAGGGCGTGCTGTAACAGGATCACGGTCTTGGCATCGCGGATACGACCATCAGCCATCATCGGAATGATGTCGTCAAAGCCGATCTCAAGCACATGGATATCCTCGCCCTCCTCGTGCAGGCCACCACCATCCCCTTCGCGGTGATCGCGGGTGACTTCGGCAACGAACAAATGCAAACGTTCGGTGACGGATCCCGGGCTCATGAACAGGTCAAAGACCTGGCGGGGCTTTCCGATCTTATAGCCGGTTTCTTCTTCGACCTCGGCAATGACGGCTGCCGCCGGATCACGATCATCAAGCACACCCGCCGGCACTTCGATCAACATGCCGTCTTCGTTGCCATTGACAAAGCTTGGCAGGCGAAACTGTCGGGTAAGGATCACTGTGCGGTCCGTGCGGTTATAAAGCAGGATGCCCGCGCCATTGCCACGCTCATAAGCTTCGCGCGTCTGGCTTTGCCACGATCCATCTGATCGTTTCAGATCAAAGCTGACGCGATAAAGCCGATACCAGTTGTCCGACAGACATTCGATATCACTGACACGGATGTGATCCTGATCGGGAAGAGACCAGCCTTTGGGCAGATCGAACATGATGGCGTCACCGGACTAGCGTTTCAGGAAGGCAGACAGGGTCAAAAGCACGGCGTCGGGTTTCTCGGCATGGACCCAGTGACCAGCGCCCTTGATGCTGGTAAAGGCCGCCTTGGGGAAAAGCGATTTGATGTGATCGCGATCCTTGGGGTCAACATAGTGCGAGTTGGCACCAGAAATAAACAGGACATCGCCATCATACTGATCGGCAAGCCCATCCGTTGGCCAGCCGATGATATCGTCAAGATGATTGGCCATGGCATCGATATTGACCTGCCATGACATAGCACCCGTTTCCTTGTCGGTCGCGACATTCTGGGCAAGGAATTGACGAACACCTTTCTCCGATACGCCAGAAGACAGGGCGTCTTCGACCTCGGCGCGGCGCGAAATGGTGGAAAAGTCGACATCGCGCATGGCACTGATATAGCCGCTATAATCATGGTCATAGGAAACCGGGGCAATATCGACCACGACCAGATCGGCAACCAAACCGGCATCGGCCGACAGGGCAAGCACCATCGATGCCTTGCCGCCCATCGAATGCCCGACCAGATGCACCGGTTTATCGGATACCTCGCCGATCAGTTCGGCCAGATCGGCTGCCATGGCCGGATAGGTCATTTCAGCGTCCCAGTCGGAGCGTCCGTGATTTCGCAAATCAGCGGTAACAACGTGATACTTTTCTGCCAGTCGCCGTGCGATGGCCGTCCAGTTGCGGGCCTGACCAAAAAGGCCATGGACAATCACGATGGTGCCGTTGTCACGGTTTTCTTCGCCAAAGGCGTAATGGGCAAGTTTCATAAAGACCAACTTCTGCGCAATTCGAACGGGGTCGATCCCCCTTAATAGCGGTGCAAACTGCGAAGGTGAAGAGCCCAAACAAAAACACCTCCGCAACAACGAGATGCGGAGGCGTTTTTAAGCGTACCGATTGAACGGTCGCAGGGTGTGGTCAGCCGCGCACTTACGCGCCAGCAGCAACACCACCGTGGGGTTTGTTGTGTGCGCCAAACAGGGCACCAACTTTGCGTACCAGTGCAACAAGCATCTGACGCATAGCCTGTGCACGGAGATGTTCAGCTTCGCGCTGCAGGGCAACCAGGTCATAATCACGATACATTTTCATGTCCGTTTCCTCTTAAAAGCATCCGGCGTTGTTCCCGCCGGGGTTTCGCTGTGTGTTTCGTTAAACCCGGTGTACGCCTGTTTGATCATACCGACGAGAAGAGTTTTATCACCCCAAACATGCATTCAACGCATACCTATGATCAGCAGTGATACAATTTCGTCATGCATATTTCACATATTTGTATCATGACAAATAAGGCGTTCGTTTTGCTCGCATTTTCACGTTTGGAAACCCTCAACATCCCGGCAAATCTATGATGATCCTAATATGAAGATGCTCTGCCCGACGGCATTTCAAGTCCTGCGCAGAAGAAAAATCATCGAAAAATACTTGGTGCAGATCGATTTTTCGCCAAATGCGGTCAAAATTGTGGATATTTTCGCCAGAGTCACACCGCACAATTTTGCATAGCTCATCCAAAAGCAGAAAACGGCAATACCCGATCAGGATATTGCCGTTTTACGATCCGCCTATATGGGGGTTCTTTACACGCCGTCAGATGCCCGACTTAAGGGCGTAATTGAGGTATTTGGGCTCAAGATATTCCTCAAGCCCCCAATGACCACCTTCGCGGCCCTGACCACTTTCCTTGACCCCGCCGAACGGCGCACCTTCGTGGCTGGTGGTGCCATCATTGATGCCGACCACACCGACTTCCAGACGATCGGCAAGCCGTTGGATACGCCCGATATCGCGACTGTAGATATAAGAAGACAGTCCGGTGCGCACCCGATTGGCAAGTGTGATCACATCATCTTCGGTGCCAAACCGGTAGATCGGCGCCACCGGGGCAAACAGTTCCTCGTCAAAGCAATCTGCATCATCGGGCACATCGGTCATTACAAGTGGTCGGGTGAAAAAGCCTTCCTCGGGCAAGGCCGCACCATAGATCAGGTTTGCACCGCGTTTTTGGGCATCGGCAACAAGGCGTTCGACCTTCGCCACCGCCTGCCGGTTGATCAGTGGACCCAATTCCGTACCGGGCACAAAGCCATTGCCAATGGTCTGTGCCTTGCTGGCGGCAACGAACTTTTCGACAAAGGCATCATAGACACCGTCCTGGACGAAAATGCGGTTGGCACAAACGCAGGTCTGGCCACTGTTGCGGAACTTTGAAATCATCGCGCCCGCAACGGCCGCATCAAGATCGGCATCGTCCATGACAATAAAGGGCGCATTGCCGCCGAGCTCCAGCGACAGCTTTTTCATCGTCGGCGCGCACTGCTCCATCAACCGTTTGCCCACCGATGTTGAACCGGTGAAGGACAACATCCGAACACGCTGATCGCCTGTCAGGGCCTCGCCTATCGGGTGGGGCAAACCGGTCACGACGTTAAACACACCGGGTGGGAAACCGGCCTGCTCGGCCAGTTTGGCGGCTGCCAAGGCGGAAAGCGGGGTATCCTCGGCCGGTTTGACAATAACAGTGCAGCCCGCCGCCAATGCCGGCGCACATTTGCGCACCACCATGGTCAGCGGGAAGTTCCAGGGCGTAATCGCCGCGACCACACCTACGGGGTGTTTTTGTACAACAACGCGACGATCGCGCTGGGTAGCGGGCATGGTTTGACCATAGGCGCGCTTGGCTTCTTCGCCATACCATTCGGCATAGGCAATCGCACCGACCACTTCGCGAAGCGCCTGATCAAGCGGTTTGCCCTGTTCAAGGGTGATCAGGGCTGCCAAGTCTTCTTGATGGGTTTCAAGCAAGTCACGCCAGCGGCGCAATATATCTGCCCGTTCGCGTGCCAGCATACGCGACCATGCCGGAAAGGCCGCGTGGGCGCCATCAATCGCCTGCCGGGCCTCCGATGTGCGCATAAATGGCACTGTGCCAATTACGTCGCCCTTGGCCGGGTCGATCACGTCCAGCGTTTCACGACTGTCGGCCGCCCGCCATTCCCCGTTGATATAGGCATGTTTAAGGTTCCAGTCGCGGACAAGGGCGCGTGAACGCGCGCGTCCCTCACGAATGAGGGTCTCAGTGGTCTGCGGATCCGGGGCGGATGATGCGGAGGGTGAATTATTCCGGGTGGCAGCGGACATGGGCGGGACTTCCTTGGCACGCAATAACAAAAACTTTGGTGATCACGCGCTTGTGATTACAGTTTCGGGGGCACTGCTGGGACACTAAGCCTTGCGGCGGGCTAATGGCAATAACGTGCTTACATCTCAATATAAAAAACTAAACTGAACGCTGCACTCAGAGAGACACTTTAACGCGTTTTGGAGAGAGAACCCAAGATGAAGAAGCTCCTTTTTGCCGGTCTCCTCGGCACGATCATAACTGCAGGTGCCGCATTCCCGATGATGGCACAGGCCGATGAAGCATCCGACAACGCCGTGGTTGAAAACCGCAAGATGCTGATGGATGGCATTGGTGGCGCGATGGGCACACTTGGCTGCTATATGAAGGGCGAATGCACCCTGCCCGATCCGGTTCTGGCCAATCTGGCCAAGGGCATTGCGTTTTCGGCGGGTGCCGCCCCGGCGGCGTTTGAGCCGCAAACCCCGGATGCGTCCGTCAAGACCACGGCAAGTGCCGATATCTGGACCAACTGGGATGATTTCTCTGGCCGCTTCCCGGAAATGCAGCAGGCTGCGCTTGCGCTGGCTGACGCTGTTGGTGACAAGGGTGCGATGGGCGCTGCGATGGGCAATCTTGGCAAGTCCTGCAAAGGTTGCCACGACGAGTTTCGCACCAAGTAAAATGTGATCTTGCGGCCCTGCCCAGTCATGGGGTTTGCATGCAAATCAAAAAAGGCCAACGTTCCATCAAGGGAATGTTGGCCTTAATTATTGTCCGCAGCCCCGAACTAACCGCGCGCCAGCGTGACACCGCCCCAGACCACAAGCGCACAGACAATCAGGATTACAATCCCCAGCACGGGTGAGGCAAACCGAATATTTGCAAAGCGCCCTGCCAGTTCGGCGGGCACGCGGCGGGTGCCAATCACAATCGCCCGGATCAGGTTTTCGCGCTTTACGACCAGATAAAACAGGGCGGCAAAGACATGCAGCCCGACGGCGGCATAGATCAGGTTGATGTTGGTGTGGTGGATCCAGTTCATGGTGCTGGCAAAATCGGAACTGACATAGGCAACCAACGGCCCGTCAAAGAACAGGAAGGTATCCTCGCTGGCGAACAGGCCTGATACCGCTTGCACCCCGACCAGCAAAATCATGACCAAAACCATCCACCCCCCGGCCGGGTTATGCCCGGTATATGTCAGCTCAGATGCCGAACCGTTGGGCAATTTTCCAAGATAACCGATCACATGACGTGGACCGGTCAGGAAGTCAGCAAAGCGGGCGTTTGAGCTACCGACAAAGCCCCAGATGATGCGAAAGATCACAAGAGCAAGCACGCTGTAACCGGCGATGGCATGGATATCAATCATCACCTGTCGATTGCTCCACCAGGCCGTGACAATGGCAACGACAAGAGCCCAATGAAACAGGCGAACCGGGAAATCCCAAAGTTTGACTTTCTTTTCGTCTGCGGACGGGGTGCTCATCGGGTCTCTCTCTTTGCACGAATAGGGGTTATTCAATTGCGGAAAATATCGCACAGCAGTTTCCGCCAAGAAACTTAAAGACAGATCAATTTTCCATACCAGTACAAATTGCCCGCGGATGCCGGGTCAACCAACGGTTATCACATTACCGAAACCTAAAACTTTGCGAATTGCCAATTCTTTAATTGAAAATCATTCTCACAAGCAGTATCAATTGGCGGAAGCAAAGTGATCAGGGTCACAGTTCCTGTGCGCGTTCAGTTTTGAGCGTGACGGATTTTCACCTTGATCGAAGGGGCTTTTGCCCTTGGCTCACCATTCAGGGATAGATGGGAACTCCTATGAAGATCGCAAAGATTCTGGGTACGGCCGCAATGGTCACTACCCTTGGCGCGCAGGCATATGCCGCACCGGCCGCCAAAGACGTGCTGACCACTTATGCCGATATCGCGCATGCCGGTTACGAAGATTCACTGATCACCGCCAAGGAACTGCAGGCGGCGATTGATGAACTGGTTGCAAATCCGTCGGCTTCGACCTTTGATGCCGCGAAATCCGCATGGCTGGCATCGCGCGCGCCCTATCAGCAGACCGAAGTTTATCGTTTCGGCAACGCGATTGTTGATGACTGGGAAGGCAAGGTTAATGCCTGGCCGCTTGACGAAGGCCTGATCGACTATGTCGAAACCGGCCTTTACGGCGAAGAAAGCGAAGAAAACCCGGCATACACCGCCAATGTGATTGCCAACCCGACCCTGACCATTTCGGGCGAAACCATTGATGCCTCGACCATTGATGCAGCTTTGCTTGAAAGCCTACATGAAATTGACGACGTCGAAGCAAACGTTGCTACCGGCTACCACGCGATTGAGTTCCTTCTTTGGGGTCAGGACCTCAATGGGACCGATGCCGGTGCCGGTGAACGTAAATGGACCGACTATGCAGCCGGTGATGCCTGCACCAATGGCAATTGCGACCGTCGCGGTGAATACCTTCAGGCGGCAGTTGACCTGATGGTTTCCGATCTTGAATGGATGACCGCGCAGTGGGCCGAAGGCGGCGAAGCACGCGAAACCGTTCTTGAAGGTGACGGCGTGCCGGGCCTGACCGCGATTGTGACCGGCATGGGTTCGCTTTCTTATGGCGAACTGGGCGGCGAGCGTACCAAGCTTGGCCTGCTGCTGCATGACCCGGAAGAAGAGCATGACTGCTTCTCGGACAACACCCACAACAGCCACTTCTATGACGCACTGGGCATCCAGAACGTTTACCTTGGCCGTTACACCCGTGTTGATGGTTCGGTTGTTGAAGGCCCGTCGCTTTCTGATCTGGTTGCGGCCAATGACGCGGCACTGGACACCGAACTGCGCGCCAAGCTGGCGGCATCGGTTGTTGCCGGTAAAGTCATGGTTACCCGCGCGAAGGGCGGCGAAGCCTTTGATCAGCTGATTGCCATGGGCAATGAAGATGGCAATGCCGTCGTTCAGTCCTTTGTTGACGCGCTTGTCGATCAGACCAAATCGATCGAACAGATCATTGCCGCAGTTGGCATTGACGGTATCGAGTTCGAAGGTTCTGACAGCCTCGACAACCCGGCTGCTGTCAACTAATCCTGATCATCAGGCACCTGCCTGACTGACTGTGAACGGCGGGGGATGAAGTCTCCCGCCGTTTTGCTTTGGCCAGGGTCAGGACCTATTAATTTGATAGGAATGGCAGAGTTTATGTTTGTGAAATCCAAGGAAAAGCCCGCTGGGCGGGTTGGTATCCCGCGCGAGGGGTTTGACGTCGGAGTTTGCAAACATAAACTCTGTCCTTTGGATCGCTCAGATTTGCACGGGCTACTTTGTCGCAAAACCTTGAAAGATTTATATCTTCCGGCGGCTTCGCTCCGCGTATCCGCACAAATATGAGCGACCATTCAAACCAAATTAGCAGGTCCTGACCCTAAAATTAGAAGACTTCCATGAACCGTCCCGCACGCACGCCGCTGTTTTCATTCCCGTTCTGGCTGGCATCCATTGGCCTTGCTATTGCGCCAATCGTCGTTAATGCACAGACCACAGGTGACCCTGCCCTGCCCGGCGGCGAAACAAGCTGGACCGGGGCAAAGGGGCGCAATGCCTTTCTGCACCAATCAGCCAATATGAGCTTTGAAAAGCGGCTTGATTTCAAGCTGGGGGAAGCCCTTTTTCAAAGATTGTGGGTCACCGCGCCGACCCGGACCAAGGCAGCAGACGGTTTGGGCCCACTGTTTAATTCACGCGCCTGCAGCGGATGCCATATCCGCAATGGCCGCGGTCATCCTGTCGATGAAAATGATAGCGAGGCCGGGGCAACATCGATGTTGCTGCGCCTGTCCATCCCGCCGCAAACCGCCGATCAACTCCGCGATCATCTGGATGGCAAACTGGCCACCATCCCCGACCCGGTTTATGGCGGCCAGTTTCAGGATTTCTCGGTCCCGGGCATTCAGGCCGAGGGGCGGGTCAAGGTAACCTATACAACGACCGATATTCTTCTGGCCGGGGGTGAGACGGTTACCTTGCGCAACCCAAGCTATGAAATGACCGATCTGGCCTATGGGCCTCTGCATCCAGACATCATGGTCTCCCCGCGCCTTGCCCCGCCGATGATCGGGCTTGGGTTACTGGAAGCCATTCCTGACAGCACCCTGATCGCGGCGAGTGATCCGCAGGACAAAGATGGCGACGGCATATCCGGACGGTTTAATCAGGTCTGGGACATTGCCAAATCAGAAATGGCGATTGGCCGATTTGGCTGGAAGGCCGGTATGCCGACCCTGGATCAGCAAAACCAGAATGCATTCCAGTTTGATATCGGCCTTTCCACTCCGCTTTATCCAAATGCCAGCGGCGATTGCACGACTGCGCAAACGGACTGCATCACTGCGCCCGATGGCAATGACGAAGAATTCGAGGGGCTGGAAGTCCATTCGGTGATGACCGATCTCGTGCTGTATTACGCGCGTAACATTGCCCCGCCGGCCCGCCCCAATGCCAATGATGCCGATGTTTTGGCGGGTGAAAAGATCTTTGCGGCAATAGGCTGTGCATCCTGTCATACGCCGCGTTACGCGTTGCCCGAACGTGCTGACATGCCCGAACAATCCGGACAGGTGATCTGGCCTTACACAGACCTGTTGTTACACGACATGGGCGACGGCCTTGCCGATCATCGGCCAGAGGCACAGGCATCGGACACTGAATGGCGCACGCCACCGCTTTGGGGGATTGGCCGCGCGCAAGAGATTGATCAACGTGCCCGCTTCCTGCATGACGGGCGGGCGAGAACCATTCTTGACGCGATCCTGTGGCATGGGGGCGAGGCCGAAAACGCCCGCGAAGCAGTCACAAAGCTGCCACCATCGGAACGCAGTCAATTGTTGGCATTTCTAAAGTCATTGTGACGCGGTATATGTCGCAAGACCGAATACCAAACCAGATACCAAATCACGTGAATATCGGGATAAGTCATATGTTCTGCAAACCGAGCTGGCGCACCTTGTTGCTTTCGACCACCACCGTTCTTGCTGTTGGTGTGATCAGCCCCGGTGCCCGAGCCGATATTCCCGATGAAAACTATCAACCGGTTCTGGCGCACTTGCTGGGCACCGTGATGCCGCCGAAGCTTGATGACTTCCACGCGGCGACGGAAAACCTGACCAGCGAGTTCAAGGATTTCTGTTCAGACCCCAATAAGGGCGGACTTGAAGACACCCAAACCGCCTTTCACGCGGCGATGGATATCTGGCAGGAAATCCAGCCATGGCGCATGGGGCCGCTGGTTGCCAATGGCCGTGATCAGCATATCGAATACTGGCCGGACAAACATGGCACGGCTGCGCGCCAGTTTCGCAAGCTGATGTTTGATAAACCGGCCGCCTATACCGATCCCGAAAAGCTCTCCGGTGCCAGTGCAGCACTTCAGGGTTTCCCGGCACTTGAGGAAGTCCTGTTTGCCGATGATCACGGTGATCAGATGATTGCGGCCAATGAAGATGGCGTGTTCCTGTGCCAGTACGGCACGGCAATTGCCACCAACCTTGGTACGCTTTCTGGCGAATTGCAGGCCGAATGGCCGGCATTTGCCACCGCCATGGAAAATGCCGGACCGGACAGCATGGATTATCCCACTGCCAAGTTTGCCGCGACCGATCTGTATCGTGCCCTGCATGAAGGCCTTTTGATCATCTCAAGCCAGAAGCTCGCCCGTCTGCTTGGCGATGGCGCCGAGGATGCCAGTGCAGGCCGCGCGGAAAGCCCGATATCGGAACGATCCCTTCGTAATATCGAACATAACCTGATTGGTCTGTTTGCCATCTATGACGGCACTTGGGGTGATGTCGGTGAAGAAGGCAAAGGCCTTGCCGCCCTGATTGATAACAGCCTGCTGGATCGGTCGTTTAAGCTTAACTGGCAGACTGTTGGCGACACAGTGGCAGAGCTACCGCCCTCTGTTGCCGAGGTGCTGGAACAGCCCGATGGTTATACCGTGCTGACAGACCTTAAGGGTCAGATTGATTTCCTGACCACGCTTGTTGAAAACGACGTCGGCGGCAATACCCAGCTTGGTGGCGGCTTTAACGCGCTCGATGGTGACTAGGGCTCAGACGGCAGGAGATCAAAGATGGCATATCAACGTCGCAGCTTCCTGAAACTCATGGGTGTTGGCGGGGCTTTCACCCTGTTACCGGTGGGGCTTGCCCGTGCGGCAACCATGCCCAACCCCGAAGACCGCGCGGTTTATATCTCTGCCAGCGCCGGGGATGATGGGGACTATTATGTCAGCGCGTTTAATGCATCGGGCAAAATCCTGTTTGAGCGGCCCCTGCCCGGCCGTGGTCATGATATCGGTCTTCGCCCCAACCATGTTGATGTCGCAGCCGTCGAACGCCGTCCGGGGCTTTATGGTCTGATCCTTGATCGCCATACCGGGGATGTGCGCGCCAAACTGCATTGCCCGGAAGACCGCCGGTTTTATGGCCATGCGATCTATTCCAATGATGGCCGTTATCTTTACATCACTGAAAACGATTTTGATCATGCGCGCGGGGTTGTTTCCGTCTGGGATGCCGAGGATGGCTATCGCCGGGTGGCGGAATTCGACAGCTTTGGCACCGGTCCGCATGAATTGCATCTGATGCCGGATGGCGAGCATCTGGTGATTGCCAATGGCGGATTGCACACCCATCCCGATCAGGACGGGCGCACACCGCTTAATATCAGCTCGATGGAACCCAACCTGTCGATCATTGATCGGCGCACTGGCAAGCTTGTTCACCAGGCAGCGCTGAAGCATGACTGGCACAAACTTTCGATCCGCCATCTTGATGTGGCATCGAATGGCACGATTGCCGCTGGCTTCCAGTATCAGGGCGATCTGACCGATCAGGTGCCGCTTGTCGGCATCTGGCAACCGGGATCAGACATCCGCCCGATTGAGGCCCCGGATTCGGTTCAGTACCGCATGCGGCAATATTGCGGGTCGGTGCGATTTGATGCATCGGGACAGGTATTTGGCATTTCCTGTCCGCGCGGCGGACTTGTGACCTTCTGGGATGCGCAAACCAACGATTTTCTGACCCATATCGCCGCCCCGGATGGCTGCGGCCTTGCCGCGACGGATCGGGCCGGTGAATTTGTTGGCACCAGTGGCCTTGGCAATGGCTGGCGGATGGATGCGATTCGTCGCAAACGGGTGGAACTGCCCGACGATTCTTTGAAATCGCAGCATTGGGACAATCATTTACGGCGGATTATTGGCTGAACAAATCCGACGATAAAACCATTCAAAACCCGTAAAAACACTGCGGGTTTTTCTATTTCCGACATCTGAATATTGCGGAAATCCGGGCATAAACACCCCGCTTAACCAACTGTTTTTGTCGGGATATTTATATCAGAAAGGCATCAACCAAAAGTTTTTCGCAAATGAGAACGATTTTCACTTGCGTCGGTGTTTTTTCTTACCTATAACGGGTCTCGACACAGCCCGCGAATGAAACCCATTCGCACTTGTCCCCAAGCGGCTTGTCTCTCAGACCTATGGGTCCTCTCTCCCCATAGGCCTCTCAAGGTGGAAAAGCGGTGGTTATCGATGCGGGAAACGATAACCGCCGCTTTCTCTTTTCCGACCAAATTCCGCGACAGCACCAAGACACGAAAATAAAAAACACCCGGACGATTGATCCGGGTGATGTGGTTATTGACCGGTGCCTTATTGGATCAGACGGTTTTGGAAAGCTTGTCGCCCGCCGTTTGAAGCACGTTTTTATAGAGATCATAGTTTTTACGTGCGTCGTCCTTGGGGGCGACGATACACAGCGTGGCAGAACAGATACCGCTTTGATTATAGACCGGGGCGGCAAAGCAATGGGTGAAGGTATCCACAATGCTGTCGAACGAGAAAAAGCGTTCGTCATGCGCGCGACGGATTTCGGCGATATAAGCATCAATATCCATTTGACACCCGTCGGGCAGGATAAAGTCCTCAGCCGGGATCAGATCGCGGATTTCCTGATCACTCAGGTGCCCCAGCAAAAGCCGACCCGACGCTGTCCACGGAATGGCAGTCCGTTCCCCGACATCAGCAGAAATGCGAAACGGGCGGCTGCCTTCGCGTTGCAGGGCGACGGTATACTTGTTGCCATCCAGCATACAAAACTGGGAGGTTTCCTTGGTGCTTGCGGTGATTTCATCAAGCACCCCGGCCGCCTGCCGGGTCAGATCGAAATAATCACGATAAGCAAGGCCAAGGAAATAAACCCGCCGCCCCAAAAAGACCGAGCCATTGGCATCGGTCACCTCAAGCATGCCATGATCAATCAGTGTTCCGATCAGATCGTAAACCGTCGAGGTTGGCGCGCCCAAAGCCTGGGCGATTTCGGCAGGACGCTGAGAGGTTCTGACATGGCGCAGATGGTCGAGAATATCGAACGCACGATCAATGCCGCGCGCGCGCTTTCGTATCTGCTGTTCCGTCATAAACCCCTCATTTAACGTCTTAGCGCAATAATTGCAGACTGTTATGCCTTACGAAAGGCGATGCAGTCGACCTCTACTTTGCAGTCAACAACCATCGAGGACTGCACGCAGGCACGTGCGGGAGGATTTTCGCCGAAATATTCCTCGAACACGCCATTGAATGACCAGAAATCGCGCGCGTCATCAAGCCAGACACCAATACGCATGATGTCAGCAGTGCTGTAACCGGCATCTTCGACAATCTTGATCATGTTTTCGATCGCAATGCGGGACTGTTCGACAATGCCGTTGCCGACAACTTCACCATCACGCATCGGGGTCTGGCCGGACACATAAAGCCATCCATCGGCTTCGGTGGCCTTGGCGAATGGCAATGCCTTCTGACCGTTGCCCTTACCTTCGCCAACACCGTGTCTTTTAATCGTCATCGTAATTTTTCCTGCTTTCAAAATTTCGGGAGTTGCATGAAAGACCTGCAAGCCCCTGGTTCCCAACGGATCGAAAACTTCTTTGAATGAGACATCCTCGGGAACGTTAATTCGCCATCCTCGCGGATCTATCGAAGCACCCAAGGGGACATCCCGCTTTTTCGCAAAATCTATGGGAAACGCGTTACTGAATTCCTCTATAGCGGAATAAATACCGTTATTTCGGATTTACCCTAGCAGCGGCGTTCAAGATATGTCAATTTCGTTTTGCAAAAAGCTGAGAGCGCCAACCTCAAACCAATCAGGAACCAGCATGCTCGACACCCCCTGCCTTGTGATTGACCTCCCCGTCGTTGACGAAAACATTGCGCGTTTCCAAAACCTTGCCGATGCGGCGGGCCTTAAGACACGCCCGCATATCAAGACGCACAAACTGCCGTTTTTTGCCAAACGACAGATTGAGGCCGGGGCGATCGGCATCACCTGCCAGAAGATTGGCGAGGCCGAGGTTATGGTTGAGGGCGGACTCCGCGACATATTACTGACCTACAACGTCATCGGTGATGCCAAACTTGATCGTTTGGCGGCACTGGCACGCAAATGTACGCTGTCGGTCACCTGTGACAATCTGACCGTCGCAAAGGGTTTATCGGCGCGCTTTGCGGATGAAGAAACCGAATTGACCGTGCTTGTGGAATGCGACACCGGCGCAGGAAGGTGTGGTGTGCAAAGTCCGACTGACGCCGCCGAATTGGCATCAAGGATCAATGATCTGCCCGGACTGCGGTTTGGCGGGCTGATGACATATCCGCCAATGGATCATGCAGACAATGTCGACAAATGGCTGAGTGATGCCAAACAACGTCTCGAGGACGCAGGACTTCCTTGCCCGGTTGTTTCAACCGGCGGCACGCCAAATCTGGACGCCCTGCCCGCATTTGATCACGCAACTGAACACCGCGCCGGGACCTACATTTACAATGACCGGTCGCTGATTGCGCGCGGCGCATGTGGCGTTGAAAACTGTGCTGCGGTTGTTAAGACCACCGTGGTTTCCCGCCCAACGAAAACCCGTGCCATCATCGATGCAGGATCAAAGGCGCTGAGTTCCGACCTGCTGGGCCTGGAGGGCTTTGGCATGGTCCGCGAGGCACCGGATGCATCAATTGTTGGCCTGTCCGAAGAACACGGCATCATTGAGCTTGGTGACAGCGATTGGGACCCGGCAGTTGGTGACGTGATTTCGATTATCCCCAATCACATCTGCGTCGTGACCAACCTGTTTCCGACCGTCTGGATCAAGGATCAGAACGGCGAAATGACAGAAATGCCGGTCGCCGCACGCGGCATGCTGCGTTAATCCGCATCAGGGAGTTTTGTGATGTCTGTTGATGTCATTTGCATTGGCGAAGCCATGGGCGAGATTTCGTTCGACCCGGCAGGAAACGCCAGCGTCAAGGTTGGCGGTGATACGTTTAATACTGCGGTCTATCTTGGTCGCCTTGGGATCAAGTGCGCCTTTGCCTCTGCGGTCGGCGAAGACCCGTTTGGTGAGCAGATCCGGTCTGTGCTGAAAGACAACCACGTCAGTGATGCGTTCCTGATCACTACGGATCAGGCAAATACCGGACTATATTCCATCACCAACCGGGCGGATGGCGAACGCTTTTTCCACTACTGGCGCAATCAGTCTGCCGCACGCCAGACGATTTCACTGGCGAGCCCGGCCTACCTAAATGCGCTTGAAGATGCGCCGTGGCTGTATCTTTCAGGGATCAGCCTGCATGTGCTGGAAGACGACACAACGCCTCTGTTCCAGACCCTTCAGTCCCACAAAGACAAGGGTGGCAAAATTGCCTTTGATGGCAATTTCCGGCCCAAACTTTGGTCAGGCAAGGAAGATCAGGCACGCGAGACATACGCCCGCATCACCGCCCTTGCCGATGTCATGATGCCGACGTTTGATGATGAACAGATTCTATGGGGCGATAAAACGGCGCAAGACACCGTAAGCCGGATTGCCAAGCTGAGCCCTGCCCTGATTGTCGTCAAACAGGGGGAGCAAGGTTGCCTGCTTTATGAAGGTGGGGAAACCCGGCATGTTCCGATCCCGGAACCGGTCACCCCGATTGATACGACGGCCGCCGGTGACAGTTTTAATGCAGGCTTTATGGCAGGCTTGCTCAAGGGACAGGACGGCGTGACAGCAACCCTTGCCGGACACAAGCTTGCCAGCAAGGTCATCACCCACCGCGGGGCGATTATTCCAGCCGAGATGATGGCAGACCTTTAACCGCCGGACCAAACCAATATCACAGCATAAAGCCCGGCATCATGCCGGGCTTTATTTGTTTTTTCGTTTATTCTTTGTGATCTATGCCTTGCGCAGGGCAATCAACAATCTCAGCGAATTGATGGTCACCAGCACCGTCGCCCCGGTGTCGGCCAGAACCGCAAGCCAAAGGCCGGTTAACCCGGTGATCGATGTCACCAGGAAGACCGCCTTAAGCCCCAATGCAATCGTGATGTTTTCACGGATCACCCGGCGTGCCGCACGCGACAGCTTCACCAGATTGACCACATCACCCAGCCGGTCCTTGACCGCCACCGCATCGGCGGCCTCAAGGGCAATATCCGTACCCCCGCCAATCGCGATCCCCACATCGGCGGATTTCAGTGCCGGGGCATCGTTGATGCCGTCACCGACCATCGCCACCGGACCTGACCGTTTCGGATCATCCCGCAATTCTGCCAAGGCATTCAATTTGTCTTCGGGCATCAGTTCGGCGCGATACTCCATGCCAAGCTCTGCGGCCATGCGCTTGGCAACCCGATCCGCATCGCCTGTTAACATCACAGGCGTGATGTTAAGCCCGTTAAGTTCGCCAAGCGCGTTCTTTGCATCACTGCGCGCCACATCGCGCAAGGCAAGGGCACCGATTACCTGCCCGTCTTTCAGGATCACGACGGCAGTGCTGCCGTCATCCTCTTGCGCGGTAAGCCAATCGCCAATTTCGCCATCGGGCATACCGTTCAGACGTTTGGCGGCACCCACCTGATACAGTGCCCCGTCAATGCGGCCTTCGACACCGGCACCTGCGATGGTTCTGGCCTGTTCGACCACAGGCAGATCAAGATTGCGGTTTTCAGCAGCCGTGACGACAGCACGGGCAAGCGGGTGCGATGTGACGGCCTCAAGGGCTGCGGCAATCGTTAGAACACCATTCTCGCCATAACCATCGGCTGTTTTGATTGCGCTTAGTTTCGGTTTGCCTTCGGTCAGCGTGCCGGTCTTGTCAAACGCCATGGTGCGCACAGCCCCGATCAGCTCAAGCGCAGCCCCACCCTTGACCAGAAGGCCGATCCTGGTCGCGCGTGCGAGGGCCGAGGTGACCGCCGCCGGCGTCGAGATCACCAGGGCACAAGGGCAGCCAATCAGAAGCAGAGCCAGACCGCGATAAATCCATTCTTCCCATGCCTGTCCGAACAGGAGCGGCGGGATCACGACGGTGGCAAGTGCCAGCCCCATGATGATCGGGGTGTAGATGCGGGCAAACTTGGCAACAAAGCGCTCCACAGGTGCCTTGTGCTTTTCGCTTTGCTCGACCAGCTCAATCACGCGGTCCAGCAAGGTTTGGCCCGCCGCACGGGTCACGCGAATGCGGACCGGACTGTCGGTGACAATCGCACCGGCAAAAACATCTGTGCCGGCGTCGCTATAGACCGGGACCGATTCACCCGTCAGGTGGCTGTTGTCGATCTCGGCCACACCACTTTCAATCACGCCATCGGATGGCACCCGTTCGCCCGGGCGGACTTCGATGATGTCATCAACAACAAGATCACGCGGGGTCACGGTCTCAAAACCGGCATCGACAACACGCCGTGCCTGTTCCGGGGTAAGCTTCATCAAGGCCTGTACGCCGCTTCTGGCCCGTCCGGCCGCCACACCTTCAAGTCGCTCGCCAATGGCAAACAGCAAGACCACCATCCCGGCCTCAAGGCTTTCACCAATCGCCACCGCCCCAATCACGGCAACCGACATCAAAAGCTCGATCGAAAACACCGCCCCGTTTTGCGCCAACCGCGCCGCCTTTTTCATCACAGGCAGCGCTGCCAAAAGCGATGCCACCGACATGGCATAGGGCAACGTCACTGGCAAGATCGCACCAATCAGCCCGCCGAGTGCAAGGCAAATGGCGGCAAAGGCGATTTCATCATTTTCCGAGGACCATGGCGCAAAACGGCGCAGAAGGCTCTGTTTGGGTGCATTTTGCGCGTCATCTGCGGAATTCGATGCCGCGTCATTGGCGGCACTCGAGCCGCAACTGTTGCCAGCACAGCAAGACGATCCGCTTGCCTTTGCAGCCCCTGGTGCATTCTTTTCCTGTGCCGGATATCCAAGCTTATTGAGGGTTTTGGTGATGTCTGAGCGGGTTTCATCGTGGGCTTCATCAATGCCAAGCGTCACGGTTTCGCGCATCATCGATACATCGATGCATGAAACGCCCTCAAACTTGCCGAGGGCGGTTTCGATCTTGGCAACACATGACCCGCAATCCATCCCGCTCACTTGCCAATGGTAATGGTTCACCGCACCGCCATGCTGACGCAGGATTTCACGCATTTTTTCATCGTCGGCCTGACTGATCGGGGTGGCGGCCGAAATGCCCTGCGCATCACTGACAAAGCCATGATCAGGCACGGCCTTGTTCAGGGCATCAATCAGCGTATCGCGGCATTGCGTGCAATTGCCGATGGCTGGCAGGTCATCCCATTTGGCGACGAAAGACATTCAAGGCCTCTTACGATCAAATTTCTGTTCATATGTTATATTCAAACTATGGTTCATATGTCCTGCTGTCAACCACATTCAAACCGTCATTTGAATATAGCGATTGCGCACAGAAATGCCACCGGGCCATTCCCGGCGAAACAGCACGTCAAGATATTGAACTCACAAACGAAAAAGGCTTAGTCGTGCGTCACATGCGCAAACACATCGCGCACCACGCACGAGATATGCTCATCATCAATCTGATAGAAAATATGCCTGCCGCGCCGTTCGGATGCCAGAATCCGCTGATCGCGCAAATGGCGCAAATGATGACTGCACAGCGATTGCGACATCTCGGTCGCATCGGCAAGCTCCGAAACGGTTTGCGGCTTTTCCATGCAGCGCAATACAAGCTGAAGCCGCCCAGCATCGCCTAGCAGGGAAAAGATTTTCGCAGCCGCCTCGACATCAGGCAAAGCCAAATCCGCGCCAACGGCCCGCGATGCATCACGGGTGACGGCTTCGCCCTGTTCGGTGCTCAGACCAAGGCGGGCAGCCGCATCACATTCCTGGCAATCATCAGCATCGGTTGCGGGAACAGGCGTGCGAGGTTTGGTTTTGCTTTCTGACATGGGGACTATTTTCCACGCCTGCCCGCACAAGGCAAGCGACACATAAAAATTCACCTAAATCGCCGTCGCTTTTGACAGATCGAAAACAAACCGGATTGACTCATTTGGATAATTTATTAATGTTTTACATTAATTTTATAACTTGATTCGGAATTCCCCTATTCAGGAGCCCCACAGATGTCCTCCACCCAACACACTGATACGCTTAAGAATGTGCGCACCATCAGCACTCTTCTTTACTGGGTCTGTGCGATTGCCATCATTTTTCAGATCCTGGTCGTGCCACTGGTCTGGTATGCGCCGGGCTGGGTCGAAGCCAGCACCAGTCAAATGACCGTCAGCCTTGCCGATCTTCATGCACTTTCAGGCTGGCAGAAATACGCCACCATGGCGGTGATGATGATCCCGTCACTTGTTCTGGCCTATGGCCTGTATCGCTTGCGCAAGATGTTTGGCGCCTTTGCACACAACGCCATTTTCCAGCCTGAGCCGATCCGTCACCTCAAGGCATTTGGCATTGCCCTTCTGGCGCAAACCCTGATCAAACCGCTGACCGGTGCTGCCACCTCGGTCCTTGCGACTTTCCACCGTCCGGCGGGTGAACGGGTTCTGTCGATCGGGCTGAGCAATGCCGAGGCCAGCACGCTGTTTCTCGGCGGGCTGATCATTGTCATTGCCTGGGTGCTGGGCGAAGCCGCCCGCATTGATGACGAAAATCGGAGTTTCGTCTGATGGCCATTATTGTTCGGCTGGACGTCATGCTGGCCACCCGCAAGATGAAATCCAAGGACCTCGCCGCCCGGATCGGGATTAGCGAACAGAACCTTTCGCTTTTGAAGTCCGGCAAAGTGCGTGGCGTGCGGTTTGAAACGCTATCGGCCATTTGCAAGGAGTTGGATTGCCAGCCCGGCGACCTTTTGGAATATGAAACCGACAGATAGGAACACATGCCGGAGGCGATCAGTTGCCTCCGGCCTTCCTAAATCCGCACTCGAATTAACCCGCCATAACTGATCTATCACCTGCTTTGACAACGTAAGTCAGATACCGTTCTCAAAATCAGGATTTCCAGTGACTTACGAATTAACCATTCTGGTTCTCAATGCGTTTCTCTGCCTGGCTTTCCCATGGGCCTATAACTATGCCTACGCCAAGCAGCCCGGTGTCGGTGGCAAGCGCCTGATGGGCAACCGTGATTCCCTGCCAGAACGCACCGGAATGGCCGCACGCGGGGCACGGGCCCACCAAAACCATCTGGAAAACCTTGTTCCCTTTGCGATTATCGTGCTGACCGCGCATGCCATCAGTATCTCCAATACTGTTACCGTTGCGTGTGCTGCCATATTCCTTGCGGCGCGCATCGCCCATGCGGGCTTCTATCTTGCCGGTATCACGCGCATTCCGGGGATCAATGGCGTGCGCTCTATTGCCTATTTCGTCAGCTTGTTTTCGATGCTGGTTTACGCGTCCCAACTGTTTTTGGCCTAGGTCGAAGCGATCATTTACATCCTTGACTGATCGCGCGCTTGCCGGGCGCTGTGACTTTTGCCTTAATGAACGCCAATAATGCCGTGCACAAAGCAGTGGCAATAGGGAATGCTTCAGGATAAGGACGTTTTACATGACGCAGAAAGTCGCACTGGTCACCGGGGCCGCACGCGGGATCGGACTTGCCACAGCCAAACTGTTTATCGATCAGGGCTGGAAAGTCGCCATGATTGATCGCGACGGCCCGGAACTAAGCACTGCGTCAAAAACCGTTTCGGATGCGGCATCGGCCTTTGAGTATGATGTCTCAGACCCCGCACAGGTTGACCAGATGGTCGATGCCGTGCTTTCGGCCTTTGGTCGGTTAGATGCTGTTGTCAACAATGCCGGTGTTGCCGACTTCCTGCCGGTCGAGGAAACCAGCTTCGCCACCTGGCGCCGGATCATGGAAACCAACCTTGATGGCGTGTTCCTTGTATCCCAGGCGACGATACCAGCACTCAAGGAAACCAAAGGCGCGATTGTGAATATCGGCTCGATCTCGGGCCTTCGGGCATCGACACTCCGTGTGGCCTATGGGACGTCAAAGGCCGCGGTCATTCACATGACCAAACAACAGGCCGCGGAACTGGGGGAATATGGCATCCGCGCCAATTGCGTCTGCCCGGGCCCGGTCAAAACCAAACTGGCGATGGCCGTGCATTCGCCTGAAATCATCTCAGCCTATCTCGACGCCATGCCGCTGGGCCGCTATGGCAACGAAAATGAAATTGCCGAAGTGATACACTTCCTCTGCTCGGACAAGGCAAGCTTTGTCACCGGCCAAATCGTTGCCGCCGATGGCGGGTTCGAAACCACCGGCGTTGGCCTACCCGCCCTTCGCAGAGAGTAAAGGCAATGATCCCATGCGCCCGCTTCGCCTGATCATCGCATTGACCGCCATATTGGCACTGTCGTCCTGTCTGACATTTAACTGGCAGCGCAGCGTGCAGCAGGCCTTGTCAAATGCGTGCAACTCCACAGGCGACTGCGGGTCGGAGGGACCGGGTTCGAACTAACTCAAAAGCAAAACGGCGCGCCCATTGGACGCGCCGTTTGTTGTTTCCGGTATCGGAAAACTTATTCCCACTCAATCGTTCCCGGTGGCTTCGAGGTGAAGTCATAGGTCACACGGTTGATGCCGTTAACTTCGTTGATGATGCGGTTGGCAATGCGGCCAAGCAGTTCCGGCGGGAACGGGAAGAAGTCGGCGGTCATGCCGTCGGTTGAGGTTACCGCACGCAAGGCGCACGCGTAATCGTAGGTACGACCATCACCCATGACGCCAACGGTGCGGACCGGCAGCAGAACAGCGAATGCCTGCCAAATGGCATCATACAAACCGGCATTGCGGATTTCTTCGAGATAGATCGCATCAGCCTTGCGGAGCACATCAAGCTTTTCACGCGTGATCGGCTGACCCGGGATGCGGATGGCAAGACCCGGTCCAGGGAACGGGTGACGGCCAACGAAGCTGTCAGGCAGGCCGAGTTCACGGCCCAGATCACGGACTTCGTCCTTGAACAGTTCACGAAGCGGCTCAACCAGCTTCATGTTCATGCGTTCCGGAAGGCCACCAACGTTGTGGTGTGACTTGATGGTGACCGACGGACCACCGGTAAAGGACACACTTTCAATCACATCGGGATAAAGCGTTCCCTGTGCCAGAAAGTCTGCACCACCGATTTTCTTGGCTTCTTCTTCAAACACTTCGATGAACAGACGGCCAATGGTTTTGCGTTTTACTTCCGGGTCGGTTTCGCCTTCGATGGCACCGATGAAGGTGTCAGACGCATCAACATGCACAAGCGGAATGTTATAATGGTCACGGAACAGGGTGACGACCTGATCGGCCTCGCCTGAACGCATGAAGCCATGATCCACAAACACGCAGGTCAGCTGATCGCCAATCGCTTCGTGGATCAGAACCGCGGTGACGGAACTGTCAACACCACCCGAAAGACCACAGATGACCTTGCCATCGCCGACCTGTTTGCGGATCTTGTCGATCGCATCGTCTTTATAGGCATTCATGGTCCAGTCGCCAGAACATCCGGCAACACCATGGGTGAAGTTCTTGAGAAGCTGCGCACCATGCGGGGTGTGGACCACTTCCGGGTGGAACTGCACGGCATAGAATTTCTTGTCGTCATTGGCGATGGCGGCAAACGGTGCGCCTTCGGATTTACCAACAACGCGGAAACCATCGGGCAGCGCATCGACGCGGTCGCCGTGGCTCATCCAGACCTGTTCGCGGGCACCCTCGGCCCAGACACCTTTGAAAAGATCGCAATCCTCGATCACATCGACAAAGGCGCGACCGAATTCACGATGGTCAGAAGTCGCGACCTTGCCGCCCAGCTGATTGACCATGGTCTGCTGACCATAGCAAATGCCCAGAACCGGCACGCCGAGCTCAAACACCTTTGCCGGTGCCGAGGGGGCCTTGTCCCAATGGACAGACGCCGGGCCACCCGAAAGGATCACGGCCTTGGGGGCATATTCATCCAGGAACGCGTCCGAGATGTTGTTAAAAGGATGGATCTCGCTATAGACACCGCTTTCGCGCACGCGACGTGCAATCAGCTGGGTGACCTGGGATCCGAAATCAATAATCAGCACGCGATCAGTCATCGGGCCGTATCTCCGTCGAAGATTGGGTTGCGCCGTACATACGCCAAACCATCGTGATGGGCAACCCGGCGCAGATGGTCCCCCAACGATGCATTCAAAAAACTTGTCTTGTTGTTACGGGTGTCGCGGTGCAATTGCGGCGGATTTGCGCGCAGAGCACCCCGAAAACCCCACAATTGGTCCCTTTTTTCCGCGCAATGGGCGCGCAGTATCTGAGCTAACGGAACGCGGGAAACACCGCGTCCAAGCACGAGCATCAAACGATTGATCAACGCAAGGGACACATCATCATGAGCACTTCCACCGGTAGCAAAATTGCCATGGCCATTGCTGGCCTTATTCTGATTGCCGGCACGGCAACCGCAATCGCCATGACCCAGAAAGACGGTGGCACCAGCATGCCGCTTATTGGCACCGAGGAAACCGCACCGGCGCAAAACGGCAAAGACCTGATCCCTGATAGCGCCGAAGAAATCGTTCCGGGCATGAAAAACCTTGAGAACGGCGACGCGGCCAAAGGAAGCGACGGTAGCGCAACTGGCACCGGCACCATCTTTGACGAGCCGGTACAGACCACCGAGTAACGCGTAAACGCGTTGACGGTTAAACAAAATTGGCCCTGCGAGCATCACTCGCAGGGCCTTTTGATTTGCAGGCAGAACAAGGGCGGTGTGAGGCTGGGACTGGTTTCCATATGCCATTACCGCCAGTGTCATTACTTTACCTTGCCTTTTGCAGTGCGTTCGAACACCGCAACAAAGAAACCGTCCGTTCCATGCACGTTCGGCGACAAACGCAGCCACGGCTTGTCCTTGCCGCCCGGTACAGGCACTGATTTTGGCGCATCCGGCCAGATTTCATTAACCGGCACCGGCTTGAAATCCTTGCGATCGCGCATGAAGGTTTCGATCAGACGTTCGTTTTCCTCGGGCATGATCGAACAGGTCGCATAAATCAGACGACCGCCCTTGGTGACCTTGGCGGCACCGGCCTTAAGGATTTTGCTTTGTTCAGCCATCAGGCCGCGCAGATCACGCTGCCCAATCCGCCAGCGCAGAGCCGGGTTACGACGCAGCGTCCCAAGGCCCGAGCACGGCACATCGAGCAACACCCGATCAAAGAAGCCCGACTTGTTACGCAGCCAGCTGTCACGTTCATCGGCGATGATGCGTTGTTGAATGCAATCCCCTGCCCCGGCACGACGTGCACGTTTACGCGCATTGTCCAAACGACCGCCATGGGTGTCACAGGCAAGAATACGGCCCTTGCCGCGCATGTCTGCTGCAAGGCCAAGCGTCTTGCCGCCACCGCCCGCACACATATCCAAAATCGTCATGCCCGGCTTGGCATCGACCAGATGCACGCAAATCTGCGATGCTTCGTCCTGGATTTCAATCAGGCCGTCTTTATAGGCCGCCGTGACCAGCATGTTCAAACCAAGCGGCAAACGAAGGCCATTGGGTGCATACGGCGTGCGTTCGATATCCTTGATACCATCAGCCTTGAGCGACTTGATTGCGTCTTCGACAGTCCCGCGCAGGCGGTTCACGCGCAGATCAAGTTTGGCTGGCTGGTTATACGCCGCCATTTCGGCGGCAAGGTTTTCGTGATGCAGCTTCATCAGTTCGGTATAAAGCCATTTCGGCAATTCGGCCTTTACCGCACCGGGCTGCGCATCATGATCAAGTGTTTTGCCCGAAAGCTTGTTGATCAGATGCTTTTCATTGGGACGCAAAATATCGGGGCAGAATTGTTCGCCGCAGAAACGGTCTTCGATGTCGCTGGTTGTTAAACCGTCATGCAACACCAGATCGGCGATCATGCGCGCACGACCGTCCTGGAACTGATAATCGCATTCCGCCAGCCACCAGCCCAGACGCGCTTGATGACGGATCAGGTTATAGAAACGTTCGCTGATTTCACGACGATCCCCGCCGCCGATATACCGGCGTGATCCGAAATAGCCTGACACAACGCGGTCGGCGTCATCTCGGTTATGGGTCCAGCCATCGTAAAGTTCGATAACGGCTGCTATGCGGGCACCGGGTTTCAAAGCGTAAAATCCAACCTGTTTGCGGGTGAAAGACTGCTTCGCATATGGGAAGCAAACAATCACTCTACGATAAAAAAGCTGATGACGGCAGGAAGGCCTGCCGTCATCGAAATTTGAATGCGCCTCATATCATGGCAAAGACCATTCGCCAACAGCGTCAAACGCAAGGCTGGTCAGCCAATCAGCAGGCGCAAGTCCATCAGCCGCCTGGACGATAGTTCGGTGCTTCGCGGGTGATGGTCACGTCGTGCGCATGGCTTTCACGCAGGCCCGCATTGGTGATGCGAACAAATTCTGCACGTTCGCGGAAGTCCGCAAGCGTTGCCGAACCGGTATAGCCCATGGATGCCTTAAGACCGCCAACCAGCTGATGGATGATCTGACCAGCCGGGCCTTTGTAAGGAACGCGGCCTTCGATGCCTTCGGGAACCAGTTTAAGGTTGTCTTGAACATCCTGCTGGAAATAACGGTCTGCCGAGCCGCGTGCCATCGCACCGACCGAACCCATACCACGATAGGATTTATAAGAACGGCCCTGATACAGGATGACTTCACCCGGGGCTTCGTCGGTACCGGCCAGAAGCGATCCAACCATGCAGGTGCTGGCACCGGCCGCCATCGCCTTGGCAATGTCGCCCGAAAACTTGATGCCGCCATCGGCGATGATCGGCACACCAAGCTTGTGCGCCATCTCACCACATTCCAAAACAGCGGTCAGCTGCGGCACGCCAACACCGGCAACGATACGGGTCGTACAGATCGAGCCCGGGCCGATACCGACCTTGACCGCATCTGCACCGGCCTCTGCCAGCGCCTTTACGGCGTCTGCAGTGGCGACGTTACCGGCGATGATCTGGGTATCGCCAACCTGGGCCTTGATCTGCTCAACCGCCTTGATCACGCCGGCCGAATGGCCGTGTGCGGTATCAATGACCAGAACATCCACGCCAGCCTCGATCAGGGCTGCGGCGCGTTCAAAGCCGGCCTCGCCGACACCGGTTGCTGCGGCAACGCGCAGGCGACCGCTTTCATCCTTGCAGGCGTTCGGGTGGAGTTTTGCTTTTTCGATGTCCTTGACCGTGATCAGGCCGGTGCAACGATAGGCTTCATCAACCACAAGCAGCTTTTCGATGCGGTGCTGGTGCAGAAGTTTCTTGGCTTCGGTGGTGTCGACATTCTCGGTGACCGTGACCAGACCTTCGTGGGTCATCAGTTCGGAAACCGGCTGTGCGCGGTTGGAAGCAAAACGGACATCGCGGTTGGTCAGAATGCCGACCAGCTTGTTCGAACCAGGTTCAACAACCGGGATGCCGGAAATGTGGTTGGCATCCATCAGGTCGAGCGCATCGGCAAGCGTTTGATCGGGATGAATGGTAATCGGGTTGACGACCATACCCGATTCGAACTTTTTCACGCGGCGAACTTCTTCGGCCTGCTGTGCGATATCGAGGTTCTTGTGAATGACCCCCATGCCGCCATGCTGTGCCATGACAATCGCCATCGCACTTTCGGTAACGGTATCCATTGCCGAGGAAAGCAGCGGGATTCTGAGTTCAATATTCTTGGTAATGCGGGTGTTGGTCTGCACCTGAGCAGGCAGCACTTCTGATGCTGCGGGTTTGATCAATACGTCGTCAAACGTCAGGGCTTCGGCAATGCGGGTCATCTGGCCACCTCGTTAATCTGAGTTGGCGCGGAATTTATACACGTTATGCCCCAAATGCCAAGTTTTGTGCGCCCATAACAGCCCTGTGATTTTATTGATGCTTTATTTTGCGCATTCCGTTAGAAACTGGTCGATGGGGCTGCCGTCAGGCGAGCCCCTTTTTCATTTCCGCAAATGCAAGCCTTGGAAACGCGGGCCTAAAGGCTAAAGACAAACTGGTCGTAATCCATGCCAGCGTCATTCAGCAGGTCGGTGACCATCTTGATCCCGCGCGCCATGCCTTCCTTGCGGTTGGCTTCCTTCGCCTCTTCTTCACACAGCGCCTTGTAAAGCGGGATGACCTTTTCGACCGCATCACGACGCGGTACACGGCGGTTGGAATGATATCCGATGATCTTGCCATCCGGACCGAAGCTTGGTGTGACGTTTGCCAAGACCCAGTAATGGTCGCCATTGGCACTGCGATTGATCACATAGGCGAAAATCTCGCGCCCGGCCTCAATGGTTTGCCACAGCAGGGCAAAGACCGACCTTGGCATATCGGGATGGCGGATGATGCTGTGTGGCTGACCAAGGATATCGCGTTCACGATACCCAGCGACACGCAGGAACGTGTCATTGGCATATGTAATCCTGCCCTTGAGATCGGTCTTTGAGACGATGATCTCATGCTCGTCAAAATGACGTTCCACCCCTGTCAGGCTAAGATTGTCCTGTTTCATCAGATAAACCCCACAAGCAATGGCCACCCCACATGGCCCGTTCCACCCGGAATGCAAGATTAACTTCTTGCCACCTTGATCATTAACGCCTTGGGCGCGATCAGGGTTTGATGTAACGCAACAATGCCTGAAGAATTATAACTATTCCAGTCTATCCCATTGTGGATATTGGAATAATTTATTGATGCCTATTCGATCGGCGACCAGTTGTCGTCTTCGCGGATTTCGGCATTCCTGATGTCGTCCTCGGCGTTGTTCTGGCCGCGGAAGCCGGTTGCGATCAGGTAGGCCTCTGGACTTTCGGGGCGCGATGCTGGCGGTTTGGCGTGCTTGGTCACCCGGAAGTTCTTTTTGACACGGTCAAGAAGCTCGTTCTCGGTACCGCCCTTGAACACCTTGGCAATGAAAATGCCGCCCGGTGCCAGAACTTCCTCGGCAAACAGCAACGCATGTTCGACCAGATCAATAATACGAATGTGGTCGGTCTGACGGTGACCGGTGGTTTCCGGTGACATATCGGAAATCACAGCATCAACCGCGCCCTGCAATTCGTGCTTGATCATGTCCGGCGCCTTGGGATCAAGGAAATCGGCCTGCAAACAGGTCGCACCCGAAATGCCTTCCCATTCAAGGATATCAAGGCCGACAACCTGGCCCTTGCCATGTTTGGAGCCGACCATATCCACCGCCACCTGCGTCCAGCCGCCGGGGGCCGCACCAAGGTCAACAATGCGCATGCCCGGTTGCAGCAGATCAAACTGGTTGTTGATTTCGATCAGCTTGAAGGCCGCACGCGAACGATAGCCAAGACGTTTGGCTTCTTGCACATACGGGTCATTGAGTTGGCGATCAAGCCAGCGGGTCGAGGAAATCTTGCGCCCCTTGGCACTTTTTACACGCGTACGCAGGCCACGGCGTGCGCCGGTGTCGATGGCTGCAATGGCCGAACCCTTGCGGCGGCGCTGCCCGCCTTTTCCGCTGCGATTGTCGCTCATGATTTATCCTGAACTGAATTCTGTTTTGGCCAGACCTGCCGGGACATGGATGTCAACCGATCAGGAAGAAGCCGGAATATGCGACACTGTATGACGGCGTGCGTCGCATGGGTCAATAGCGTGGCCATCTGCGCGCATCAAATCGACCAGAATGCCTTCGCGAAGTCCGCGGTCGGCGACCTTCAGCGTCGCCAAAGGCCAGATATCACGAATCGCGGCAAAAATCGCCGCCCCGGCATCCATCAGTTCGGCGCGCTGATTGCCAATGCACGGATGGCCCTTGCGTTTGTCCGATCCCATGCGCAGCAAAAGCTCGGTCACGCGTTCGGCATCATCAAACCGCAGATCAGACCCATCGACCTTGTGACGTTCATACCGTTCAAGACCAAGGGCAATGCCACAGAATGTGGTGACGGTCCCCGAGGTGCCAACCATCTGGACCTTGTCATCATCGAGCATGTCCGAGCAGCAATTACGCTTGGCAAATTCTTCAAGACGCTGGCGGATTTCGGTACGCATGGCTTCAAACCGTTCGCGGCGTTCCTCGACCGTGGCATAACGTTCGGTCAGGCACAGAACACCGCATGGCATGGACAGGGTTTCAATGCACTGGGTCTTGCCGGTCTTGTCGACCTTGATCCAGCAGATCTCTGTACTGCCACCACCGATATCAAACACCACCGCATAGGGACGTTCATCCAGAAGGGCCGAGCAGGCCTGAAGCGCCAGACGGCTTTCTTCATCCGGATTGATGATATCAAGCGAGATACCGGTTTCATCGAAAACGCGACGAACGAATTCATCTCGGTTGTTGGCAGTGCGGCAGGCCTCGGTTGCAACGGCACGAAGCTTTGCCCCCGGATGGCGGCGCAGTTTTTTGGCACAGACCCGAAGCGCATCAATCGCCCGATCCATCGCCGCTTCGCACAGATAGCCCTTTTCACGCACACCTTCGCCAAGGCGCACGACACGCGAAAAGGCATCAATCACCTTAAAGCCATCATTGCACGGGCGCGCGACCAAGAGCCGACAGTTTGAACTGCCCAAATCAATGGCGGCATAAAGCGGGGCTGTAATGCAATCGACGATGCGCGATGATTTCGCGCCACCGTCGGGGACTTGAACGGCGGTTCCCGGTTGCGGCATGCCCGGTTTATCGGGGCCATCAAGCACGGCATGCCCGCCCATTGCAGCGCCGCCTGCCGGGCTGCTGCCCCTGTGCGAGTTGCTATGGGGGGATTGGTGCTTCACCGTTCGAAAACCTGCCTTCTGTTACGCGCATAATTTCTATATTGCGGATCATCATGATATTTATGTGACGATCTCGCGAATCAACTATATGAGTGTAACGACAATCCCCGGCAAGGCAAATCCCGTATGCGGTAATCGCATGGTTGACGAGATGGAAACAAAAAAGGGGTTGCCAAAACCGGGCGGGTTTTATACATAGCGGCCCACACCGCGCCGCACGTCGCGCACGGTGGACCAAGTTTTGTTGGGGAATAGGTTAACGGTAGACCTACGGACTCTGACTCCGTCAGTCCTGGTTCGAATCCAGGTTCCCCAGCCAACCTTTCCGGACATCGCAGCGCATTCTTCGTCCTGCAATTTGTACGTTCCGGGCTATAAATGACGTACGCAAAGTTCTGTTGGGGAATAGGTTAACGGTAGACCTACGGACTCTGACTCCGTCAGTCCTGGTTCGAATCCAGGTTCCCCAGCCACTTTGCCCACCCTTCCCACGACACTTGTCGACCAACCGCAATGCGGCTGAATTGCAGCGCGAACACGTTCGATTTAAAGTGCCTGATCATTGATGGCATCTATTTTGGACGGAGACATCGCATGAAGAAGGTTTCTGGTGGCTGCCTGTGCGGTAAAATCCGCTTTGAGACAGGAAATGAACCGCTTCGGGTCGGGCTGTGTCACTGTATGGATTGCCGCAAGCATCACGGGGCGTTGTTTCATGCCTCGGCCATTTTCCCGGAAACGGCGGTCAAGATCACTGGAAAGACCCAAAGTTATCAAGGGCGGCATTTCTGTCCTGATTGCGGATCGTCGGTGTTTTCATGCAGCGATGACGAGATCGAACTTCATCTGGGCGCGATGGATGCCCCGGATCAGTTCATCCCGACCTATGAGCTCTGGACGATCCGGCGTGAAAAGTGGCTACCGGAATTTCCTGTCAAACACCTTTACGATCGCGACTGAACCATCAATCGCCGCAACGCTGCCTAGTCACTTAAATGGCAAGGCGGTGATGTTTGATCGGGCTTGTCCGCATCAGCTGTGGCCTGCCCGTCAATATAGCGCGTCCCGTGTTCGGTGATCAGCACATCGACAGGCACATCATATTGATGCGGAAGAATGTCATCAAGCCGGGTGGCTTCAAATCCGACCCCAACCACCAACGGCTTTCGCGTAAGCGTCGCCAATGTCCGGTCAAAGAAACCACCGCCATATCCCAGACGATACCCTGCTAGGTCGAACCCGACCAACGGGGCCAGTAGCACATTTACAGCGACTTCCTTGCTATTGGCCGGCTCGGGGATCCGCGCAAAGCCCGGCACCATTTCGGTGTCGGGCGTCCAGTCATGAAAGATCATCGCCTGATCCTTGCCTGGAACCACTGGAAGGGCAGCGTTCCCGCCAGATTTGACATGCGCAGTGATCACCGGACGCAGATCAATTTCGTTCTGGATCGGCCAATAAAAACCAATTGTTGCGGCGGGACGATCCTTTAGGAAGGTCGTGAAATGACCACGGATTTCATCGGAAAGTTTTTGGTGGGTTTGCGCATCAAGTCCGGCGCGCCAGCCAAGCAAAACCCGCCTGACCGCGTGGCGCCATTCCGACTGTGTGGTTGCGTCACCGCCAACAGGTGCGGCAGGAAGGTCAAGGATCATGAATGCCCGGAAAGTTTGCTGGTTTTATAAAAGTCACGCGTTCAGGCAACACCACCAAGCGGTCCCCAAAAACGCATAACGCGCCGGAAGGCCGGCGCGTTAACGGTTGTCAGCAAAGAAAGCTGCAAGCCAGATAGAAATTTAGAGAATGGCGAGTTCTTCTGCCGACATGCGGCCGTTGCGACCTTCAATCAGCTCAAACTGAATTTTCTGCCCTTCATCAAGTCCCTGCAGACCAGCACGCTGAACAGCGGTGATGTGCACGAATGCATCTTTGCCGCCCTCGTCCGGGGTGATGAAGCCATAACCCTTGGTCGCATTGAACCACTTAACCGTTCCGGTAGCCATATCCGTAGTCGTCCTTAGTTTAGTATGCGCATCCCCAAAGTCAGGAATGCATGAAAACAGTCCCTGCATACACCGACCAAAAGCGCAACCACCATCAACCAGAGAGCGACCACACACTTGAAAGATGCACTGCATCGTTTCAATAATTACCCAATTTTCGGCTTAGTGCAATGGATTCATGCATGAAGTTCTTTTTTCGCTACCACGCGTAATCGACCATGTGACGCAGGTCACCATGCGGCACCTGCCCGGAACCAGACACACCCATAGATGAATCAAATGCCGAAACGAATTCCCGTAAGGGTTCTGTATCGCGGCAGATCAGCGAGATGTCGACAGTGATCACAGGGGGTAGCTCGGCCTCGATGATATCGGTTCGGCCAAACATGCGGATATTGGTGCTGTCACCGATGATCCCGGTCAGTCGCCCGGCCGCAAGCAGCTCGACAGCCTGCTCGAGACTTCCGAGATCATGCCAGACGATCTCACCACGCAGCGACAGACTCGGCCTTGGCAGATTGGCAAGAATTCCGATATCGACCTGCGGCAGGGTGCGGATATCGGCACCGATACGCTGGAACACGCGAAGTTCGAAGCGAACCTTGCTTTTTGAGGCAATGGTGTCCTCAAAACGTGCCGGGTGGGATGCAAGAATACAGTCGGTCAGCCCCGCATCAAGCGCATCGCGAAAACGGTTATAGGGAAAAACATCAAAGGCAACCGGACGCTGTTGCGCGCCAAGCAGGGTAATGAACCGCCGCTGACCGGGAAGAGCATATTGGCTCCATTTGGTGTCAAACACGATATTGCTGGCAACGCGCACCGCGTCAGCCGCGTTCGCACCAAAAAAACCAAGACAACAGACAACAAAAAGCCCGACAAACAGGGCTGCTCGCATCGCTATTCTGCTGGTAACAAGGATCAATTAAACGCCCTGCCCTAGTGGTTATTACAGATGCCGTCAGGCGCAAGCCGTTCCCGGGCAACATTCGACTAATAGGCATATAAGGTCGCCCGATCTGAATACCAGATAGTGGTAATAGAAAGACTGCCCCGCTCACTGTCAGGAAGGATGAAATGAAGTTCTTGCGCCAAATTGGGGCAGAAGGCCAGACAGCCTGAAAATGGATAAAATCAGCAGATTTTCATGGCAGGCAGAGTGATCATTCTACGATCCGGCGTCGTATATGCCAGTATCGACTTTTCGGGCGTCAAGCGCAAGACGCCGTTGTCACCTGACAATTAGAAAGCCATTCATTCGGGATGTCTGAATTTGTCATTGTCTGAGGGGTAGAAGTGCGTGACAAAGCCCCTTGCTTTAGACGATGATAGAGCAAGCCTAATATAAAAAGTATATCTTGCACCCAAATGTGCACGAGCACCCTAGAGCATCGGTTAGTAGCGATGCAGGGTCTAAGTTGGGACACGCTTGACTGAATGGATATGATATTCGGATCGGATAACAGGAAGTGACAGCGACAACCAAGATCGCAAACCCACGCGACATTGCGCATAACGTTATGGCGCTCGTCAACGAGCTCAACTTGCAGCCGACGCCACAGGTTTACCATGTTTTCTACAGCTACCTGACAGACGAGGTGCCCGAACTCAGTCAGTTGATCAAGGTCTTGATCCGCAATACGCAGGATCTTGATGAAGAGACTGTTTTCCGGATTTACCACAAGTACCTCGGCACCCACGCGATGCAACAGCATCTGAAGCAAGGGGTCGAGGGGCTGCAGTCTGCTGTCGAACGTGTCGAAATGGCGGTAACGTCGGTCATGCGGGAGACGGATACTTTCTGTGGCGATATCGAGGTCGCATCACAGCAGTTGCAGGCCTCGGACATCACATTGGAGGACGCACGGTCTGTCAGCCGTGGCTTGTCGGAAAGATCCAGCAAGGCGCGTGATACATACAGCTCCTTTAACGGCAGCCTTGAGGAATATCACAAGGAGGTTCTCAGGGTCCGTACCGAGCTTGAGCTTGTCCGCCGGGATGCCCTGACCGACACGTTGACCGGGATTGCCAACCGCAAGAATTTTGACACGTCGCTGCGCGACGCGGTGACGACAACGATGGAGTCCGGCGCGCCATTATCGCTTTTGATGATCGATATCGATCACTTCAAGGAGTTCAACGATAATTTCGGGCACCGTGCCGGTGACGGGGTCCTGAAGGCTGTGGCGCGGGTGCTGGTCAGTTCGACAAAGGGTGCAGACACCGTTGCCCGTTATGGTGGCGAAGAGTTTGCGATCATCCTGCCTGATACCGAGCTGGAGAACGCGGCAAAACTCGCCAACAAGCTGAGACAAAACGTGTCAAACCAACATATTATAAACAAAAAAACCGGCAAGGATTTCGGCAAGTTAACCGTTTCAATTGGCTTGACGGCTTATAATCTTGGAGAGAATATATTGGAGTTTGTGGACCGGGCGGACAAAGCTCTTTATATGGCAAAGCAGGAAGGTAGAAACACCTGCGTGATGCAATAGACAGGGCCCAAATGGAAAACACCAAATCAGGGCATCAATAAATGCATCTCTGAAAAAGAGATTTCGACGATAGAACCAAGATCCAACCAAGACACCGAGCTAACACACATGTCCGAATAGGCCAAAAGAGCAGAACCGATGACCTAACAATCGGACCTGCGATGTACAACATAGTAATGTGTTGCACCGGCTTTGCAGGGCGGAGAAGCAGATGAAGACACCCAATAGCGAACGTAAAATCGAGCTAGAACACAAGATTTTCAAAACGTTCGAAGAATGCCACTTTCAGAAGTCTGATATCTCAGACGAAGCTCTTTTTGTCCTGAAAATGGCAGAAGGATCGGTTGTGTCTTTGCCGCTTAAGGCGATTTGCCGTGAATTCGATATTGATCCGGAATCCAAGGATGGCGATCTGATCAGCCTGATCGACAAGTCGCTTAACTTTGTCAATGTCCTGCGCCCGGGCGACAACCTGCCGCTTGAAGTTCTGACCGGTGAAGCATCATGGGCTGTTGACGAAGATCACAAGGCGATTGCCTATAACCGTATTACCATGCAGTTGGTAACCTGGATGTCGGGGAGTGAAGAACTCATCACCGACCCGGACCAACTGATGCAGATCGCCGAGGATCCGAACACCAAAAAGAAGATCAACCAGGCTTTTGACGAAGTTGCCGAAAAGCTTGGGTTTGGCAAAGAAAACCGCGAAGAAGTCGTCAATCTTGTGCATCAGGTCGCTGATGAGTTGTCCTATATCGAGACGCTCCGCGTGAAGTATCGCAAGATCCTGATGGTGGACCGCAAGTTGCAGGACCTTCGCCGCATCTATGCACATGAAAAAGGTGTTCTGGAAACCGTTACCCAGGCCATCCGACTGCTTGACGACGCCAAAAAGAAATTCGAAACGACGTTTGACGAACTGGATGCCAATACCGGCGAAATCATGTCAGTTCTGCGTAACTTCACGTCGCAGCGCCAATATATCCGAAGCCAGCGTGATGACCTTTATAAACGTCTGCGCGCGTGGGAACCGCTGATCGAACAGTGGGAAGAACTTGAACTGGAGCGCGGTCCCAAGGCTGTCAATCTGGTCAAACAGACCTACCAGTTCCTAGCCCCGCGCTTCATGAAGGTCAAGCAATGGCTGCTGATGACCAAGGTGCAAGACGGTGTTTCCGAACAACACAGCTTCAAGAACGAAGACGAACGCATGGGCAAGCTCAAAGGCAAGATGATGCAGTGGTAGCCCTGCCCGCCGTGTTAGGGAATAGAAAAAAGGCGCGCTGTTCAAGCGCGCCTTTTGTGTTTCTAAGCTGCCTTGTCGACCTGACTTAGCGGGCCTTTTCACCGGTCATGGTGATTTTAAGCGCCACATGGTCATCCAGAACTGCAATCGACTTGGATGCATTTGCCGGCACAGGCACCTTACGATCAATGCAATAGGCAATCATCGCAGCCGCAAGTTCTGCGCCTGCGGTTGGAACAATCAGCTTTTGACCTTCATCAGAAGTAACCGTCATACGCGCGATGACTTCCGGTTTGCGTTCCACCTCAAAGCTGCTGATCTGACCGGGCGGAAGCGCTTTGCCGGTGCGTCGACCATGGGCCAGAATTGCCTTGATCAGTTCGCCGTCCTCGAAAACGATACAGCGTATCTCGCGCATGGTCGGAAATCCTCAAAACAGTTGTTTGATTACATATTGTTATGATGAAACAACAAAACAAACATCAAATTCAGGCAACGCGTTGAAATAATGCCCAAAGCACGACCAAACGCCGCGAACGGCCACCAGATCAGCTACTTGCCAACCAGACGCCCACGCCGATCATCAATGTTCCGGCGACACGGTTGAGGATGCGCACGTTACCGCTTTTTTCAAGGAAGCGACGCAACGACCGCCCACCGGTGGCATACATCGTCATGCAGATCAGCTCGGTCACCAGAATGATCGCAACCAGCACCGAAAGCTGTGGCGCGATGGGATGCTGCAAACTGATAAATGGCGGAAGCAGGGAAATCATAAAGGCCCAGCCCTTGGGGTTGGCAATCGCGGTCACAAAGCCCTGTGCTGCCAGCCCGGCGGCTGTTGCTGTCTTGGCACCTTCGACTTCGCCGGAAATTGCCATGCGCCCGCGCGAACGCCACAACTGAATGCCAAGCCACGCCAGATAGGCCCCGCCGATATACTTAAACACCGCGAACACGGCCGGATACTGCAACATGATCGCCGCCACGCCTAGTGCCGAGGCAACCACAACAATGCCCACACCGATCAGTTCACCCACCATCATCCAGAGTGTGCGTTTCAGACCGATTGTCATGCCAAGGGTCAGCGCAAGTGTCATGCACATACCCGGCGTAATGGAGACAAAGAAGGCCGTGGGGATAAAGGCCCCGATCAACGACAAACTCAGCATAATGGTTCCTGTGGCTTGGATGGCGTTCCGCCCTGACCGTCACCATTGGGGGCGTGACGTCATCAGGGACGAAATCACTACCCGATTAGTCAAATTCCGACCAGTATCTTTTTGGTATGGCCGAAATGACATTTCGGTTGCCGTGTAGCACGCTGCCAAAACAGCACAATGGCCCGAATATCGTAACAGAAACGCACAAGCCAAAGCTGGCCCCGCTAAATTCCACTCAAAAAACAGACCAAAAGGTACAAAAATTACTTGACCTGAAGGGGCCCGCCGACGAAATTGGGGACGTCGCCAGCAACAGCTGGCATTCAAAGCCAATTGATGAAGACCGATGACCGCAGACATTTGCAACATTGATGCATATGCCGACCGTGCCGAAGCCACCGCTTCGCGCGCGCTTGCGCTGTCTGCCCTCAACCTAATTTCCGGTCTCCTTGGTCTAGCAGAGCTAGGCGCTCTACGACTTACTCGCCCCTGAGCGAATCATGCCGGTCCGGATCACACGAATAGCTTGTCGATCCATTTACCGCAGCTCAGGGGAAAAAGTCGCGCCAGACGGCCCGCACTCCTTCCAGACAGAATTTACATACCGGGCAAAGACCCGTTTGATCAGGAAACAAGATAATGGCTAGTGCAAACGACAATCGCGTCATCATTTTTGACACCACCCTGCGTGACGGGGAACAGTCCCCTGGTGCATCAATGACGCTTGATGAAAAGCTGCGCGTGGCGCACGCACTGGCGGAACTGAAGGTTGATGTCATCGAAGCAGGCTTTGCCATCGCATCGAACGGCGACTTCCAGTCCGTCCATGAAATCGCCAAGCAGGTCAAAGGACCGACCATCTGTTCTCTGGCACGTGCCGCCAAGGGCGACATCGAACGCGCGGCAGAGGCATTGGAACCGGCTGAAAACAAACGTATCCACACCTTCATCTCCACCAGCCCCCTGCATATGAAATACAAATTGCAGATGGAACCGGAACGCGTTCTGGAAAAGGTGATTGAAAGTGTGACACTGGCGCGCAAATTCACCGACGATGTTGAATGGTCGGCAGAAGACGGTTCACGCACCGAACATGACTTCCTGTGCCGTTGCGTCGAAGCGGCCATTGATGCCGGTGCGACCACCATCAACATCCCCGATACGGTTGGCTACACCACGCCGACTGAATATGCCGAACTGATGACCATGCTGTTTAACCGCGTGCCGAACATCGACAAGGCGATCCTCTCGGTTCACTGCCACAACGATTTGGGTATGGCGGTTGCCAACTCGATCTCGGCAGTCAATGCGGGTGCGCGTCAGATCGAATGCACGATCAACGGTTTGGGCGAACGTGCCGGTAACGCCGCCCTCGAAGAAATCGTGATGGCGATCAACACCCGTAACGACGCCTTCCCGTTCACGACCGGCATTGATACCACCAAGATCATGAACGCATCGCGTCTGGTTTCCGCTGTTTCCGGCTTTGTCGTACAGCCAAACAAGGCAATCGTTGGCGCCAATGCGTTTGCCCATGAAAGCGGCATCCATCAGGACGGCTTCCTGAAGAATTCCGAAACCTATGAAATCATGAAGCCGGAATCGATTGGCTTGAACAAATCAAGCCTGGTCATGGGCAAGCACTCTGGTCGTCACGCGTTCAAGGAAAAGCTCAAGGAACTGGGCTTTACCGATTTGGGTGACAACGCGATTGAAGATGCGTTTGCACGCTTCAAGGACTTGGCCGACAAGAAAAAAGAAGTCTATGACGACGACATCGTCGCTCTGGTCGATGACGGCATGCGCGACAACGAACATATCAAGTTCGTTGGCCTGACCGTTACTTGTGGCTCCAAAGGCCCGCAGACTGCGGAACTGGAACTGACCGTCGACGGTGAAACCCGCACGGCCAAAACCACCGGGGATGGACCGATTGATGCGACCTTTAACGCGATCAAGGAAATCTATCCGCATGACTGGCGCCTGAAACTCTATCAGGTGCATGCCGTAACCGAGGGCACCGACGCCCAGGGCACGGTCACAGTCAAACTCGACGGCGAAGATCGCACGGTTGTCGGCAACGCATCAGATACCGATACCGTGGTTGCATCCTGCCTTGCCTATGTCACGGCAGTGAACAAGCTGATCGAAAAAAGCAAGAAAACCGCACCGGATGCGATGGCATCCTAAGCAAAGCTTACCGGTTTACATCCAAAGGGCGGCACCTGTGCCGCCCTTTTCTTATGTGTGAATGGTAGCACAGCCATAGCTGTGATAGAATTTGGCACCCGTGAATGGAGTTGCCGATGGCCCTGCCAAGCAAAGCTCTGCGTGCGTTTCCATATGCTCTAATCGTCACGATTGCTGCGGCCCTGTCTGTTGGCACGGTGACAACTTCCACAAACGCGTTCGCACAAACGCCGACAATGCAGTCGGGTCAGCCTGTCACCGTGCCGTCATTGCCCTACCCCAAAAGCGGTTTGAGGCAACGCCTGATCGCCGCCGGGAAAGCCATCCCTAGCGTTGATGAAAGCCTGCAAGCGGGTATTCCAGCAGTTTATTTCGAACCGGCTGCGGGCAATGGAACCGCAAAGCCACCTTACCCTGCCGTCGTCGCCCTGCCCGACTGTGACAACCATTTTCCCGAAACGTGGATCAATATCCTGCGACAAAGCGGATACGCGGTGCTTTTGATCTCACCACCTAACGCCCATCCGACGCAGGATTACTGTGGTGGCGGGGAACTTCAAACGCCAAAACACGGTCTGTCCTATTGGGCGTTCGATGCCATCAGCGCGCTTCATTACCTTGCCGGGGTAAAATCCATTGCGCCAGCAAACATTGCCGTCTTCGGTTACGGCTATGGTGCCGGCGCAGCTCAGCTGGCGATATATAGGGATGGCCATGCCAAGCACTACCAACACCGATTTAAGGCGCTTGTCGGGCTAAGACCGCAATGTATGTCGGAAATGGACAACTTTGTGCCCAGCCTGCTCGTGGCTGTCAAAAATGATCCGTTTAACCCGCCGGCATGGTGTGAATGGCGTATGGATCGCGACCTTTACGACGGGCGCGAACTCGTTCGGTTTGAAGTCGTTGAAAGCAGCGAAATGATTGAAAAACAAACGACTCGCAAAACGTTACAAATAGAAAACAGTCCGCTTGTAGTCTCACTGGTGACAGATTTCCTTTCTGCAATGGGCATCTCGGAAAATATAGGACGAAATTGAATTTCTCCGCCAAGACCATATTACTGATCATGTTTTTGATGCCTTATTTCAGGAAAATTACGCGCCTTAATTATTCCTCAATCCCCTGAGCAGATTATTCGTGCATCGGCTTATTCCTTACGCTATCAAAGCCGGTACATTCGCTTTTGAGATTTTACTTTTAACCGGGGCATAGGGCAGGAATGTTTTCCAAGCTTCTTGGGGTTTTATCCTCCGACATGGCGGTGGATCTGGGCACCGCGAACACACTGGTTTACGTTAAGGGACGAGGCATCGTTCTGAACGAACCATCCGTGGTGGCCATTACCGACGAAAAAGGCAAGAAACAGGTCCTTGCAGTTGGTGAAGAAGCCAAACAGATGCTCGGTCGTACCCCGGGGTATATTCAGGCGATCCGCCCGTTGCGTGACGGCGTTATTGCGGAATTCCACATCGCCGAGGAAATGATCAAGCACTTTATCCGCAAGGTCCATAACCGTCGCAACTTTGCCAGCCCGGAAGTCATCATCTGCGTACCGTCGGGTTCGACCGCAGTTGAGCGCCGCGCCATTCAGGAAAGTGCAGAAAGTGCTGGCGCGCGTAAAGTCTGGCTGATTGACGAGCCGATGGCAGCTGCCATTGGCGCCGGCCTTCCGGTGACGGAACCGACCGGCTCCATGGTTGTCGATATCGGCGGTGGTACCACCGAGGTTGCCGTTCTCTCGCTGGGCGGTATCGTCTATGCGCGTTCGGTACGTGTCGGTGGTGACAAAATGGATGAAGCGATCATTGCTTACATCCGTCGCACTCATAACCTTCTGGTCGGCGAAAGCACCGCCGAACGCATCAAGAAGGAAATCGGTTCTGCCTGTGCACCGGATGACGGTGATGGCGCAACTGTAGAAATCCGCGGTCGTGACCTGATGAACGGCGTTCCGAAGGAACTTCTGATTTCTGAACGTCAGATCGCAGAAAGCCTTGCAGAGCCTGTTTCGGCAATCATCGAGGCGGTGAAAGTCGCCCTCGAACAGACCCCGCCGGAACTTGCTGCTGACATCGTGGACAAGGGTATTGTCCTGACCGGTGGCGGCGCGATGCTTGGCAACCTTGATTACGTTCTGCGTCATGCAACCGGTCTTCCGGTTTCGATTGCAGATGATCCGCTTTCCTGCGTTGCACTGGGTACCGGTCGCGCGCTGGAAGAAAAAAAGATGCTGCGTAACGTCCTGCACACAGCATACTGATAAAAAAGCGGCCTTGAATATCATCACCGGGTCGTATCCTTACTGGACGCGACTCGGTGATTTCGTTATGGTTGAATATCCCGCACGGGATGAAGAACAACCTTTTGGGAATTCGCGGGGAATACATTGGCACAGCATGGTGGTCCGCAGCAGCGTATCTTTTCGCCGTTACGCACGGCCCTTCACCGCTTCGCTTTCATACTGCTGATTTTATCGGCTTTTGGCCTGATGCTTCTGGGCAAGGCCGATACTGTTCTGATCGAGCGGATCCGCGCCGCGTCGGCTGATCTGGTATCGCCGGTGATGAACGTCATTTCCCGCCCTGCGGCCAGCATCAACGAGCTGACCGACAAGATTTACAACCTTGCCCATCTTTACGAAGAAAACGAGCGCCTGCGCCGCGAAAACCAGCAACTGCTGGCCTGGCAGCAAGCCGCACGTAATCTTTCGCATGAGAATGCACGTCTTCGTGATCTGGCAAGCTACACCTCCCCGCCCGCCCTGCATCTGGTGACATCCCGCGTGATTGCCGATATGGGCGGTGCCTATGCCCACAGTGTGATGATCTCCGCCGGATCGCGCGACGGCGTTGCCAAAGGGCAAGCCGTGATTTCGGACGAAGGCCTGATTGGCCGCGTTGCCGAAGCAGGGTATCAAGCATCCCGTGTTCTTTTGATCACCGATATCAACTCGCGTGTGCCGGTTGTTGTGGAAAACTCGCGTGACCGTGCATTTCTTTCCGGTGACAACACCAACCGCCCGCTTCTGACCTTCCTGACCGCGGATGCGGCCGTGGCACCGGGTGACCGTATTTTGACATCGGGCCATGGCGGTGCGTTCCCGCCGGGCATTCCAATCGGGGTTGTCTCATCGGTTTCCGAAAATGCTGTTCGCGTTGCGCCGATGTTCCGCCGCCATCAACTGGAATATCTGCGGGTTGCTGATTACGGCCTTCAGGGCATCCTGAGCGAGGACCGTATTCGCCAAAGCCAACCGTCCAACGATGCGAACATCACAGAAGTATCGCCGGACCTTCCTGATGGCGTCGGCATTGTTCCCGCAGGCCCGACCGGCAATGACGGCACATCCCCCTCCACCAACGCGGCAGGGGAAGCCCAGTGAAACCCGGCGTCTGGCATCGACTGGACATTATTGCCCGCGGCCTTTTTCCTGCCTTCAGTGTTTTCGCTCTGTTGCTGATTAATCTTCTGCCGCTTAGCGTGCCGTTGTTATCGACGGCCTCACCGGCACTGGCACTGATGGCTGTGTTTTACTGGTCGGTTAACCGCCCTGACCTGCTAACTGCGGTCACGGCCTTCCTGCTCGGCCTGTTGCAGGATTTGTTGATGGGCTTGCCGCTTGGCGTCAGTTCGCTTGTGCTCGTACTGGTGCAGACCGGATCGGCAAGTCAGGGGCGCTTTTTCCACAACAAGCCGTTCAGTGTGATGTGGTGGGGCTTTGCATTGGTGGCCATTCCGGCACTTTTGGTTCAGTGGCTGCTGAGTTCGGCCCTGATCGGTGCATTATTGCCCTTCAAGGCCACTATGATCAGCTATGTGTTGACGGCTGCCTTGTTCCCGATTGTTGCCTGGGTTCTGGCGCGCGCACAAAATACCCTGTTGCGTTATGTCTAGGCTGCCATGCGCGAATGATGAACTGCGCAATATTGATGTTTTGGCAACGGCTACTAGCTATGATGGGGAAAGGCTGTTTTAATCCCTGATCAACCGGGATAGAACGGGCCAGAAATTGAACACTCGGCCTTGCGGCTACTGACGAAATACAGGTATCCAACGCCCATGTGGCATCGTGACTCAGACCGGTTCAGACTGTTTACCCGACGCGCCCTGATGCTGGGTGCGGGCAAGGGTGTATTGCTGACTGGTCTTGCCGCGCGCATGTACTACCTGCAGGTCCTTGAAAGCGACCGCTATCAGACGCTGGCCGATGAAAACCGTATTTCGCACCGCCTGCTGCCACCGCCGCGTGGACTGGTGACCGATCGTTTCGGTGCACCGCTTGCCGTAAACCGGCAGAATTATCACATCATGATCGTGCGCGAACAGACCCCCGATGTCCGCCGCACGCTTGAAATCCTGGATCAGATCATCGAGCTTGGCCCCGACACCATCGAGCGCGTCGAACGCGATGCGGCCCGTCGGCGTTCGTTTGTTCCGGTCACAGTGCGCGATAACCTGACATGGGATGAGGTCGCACGCGTCGGCGTTAATGCCCCCGACCTTCCCGGCCTGATCATTGATGCCGGACGATCACGCGACTATCCCGAAGGACCGCACCTTGCCCACACGCTGGGTTATGTTGCCGCGGTATCTGAAAAGGAACTTACAGGCGATCCGCTTTTGGAACTGCCCGGCTTTACCATTGGCAAAAACGGCATTGAAAAGGTTTATGACCTGGCACTGCGTGGCACGGCTGGCACCAGTCAGGTCGAAGTCAACGCACTGGGCCGCGTTATTCGCGAACTGGAACGCGAAGAAGGTGACAGCGGCAACACGGTTGTCATGACGCTTGATCTTGAATTGCAGCGCTACACCAATCAGCGACTTTCGGATCAGGAAAGTGCCGCCGCCGTGGTCATGGACATCCATAATGGTGAAGTGCTCGCCCTGTCGTCGCACCCGGCCTATGACCCGAACGCCTTTACCAATGGCATTTCGCACAAGCTTTGGAACAGTCTGGTCAACAACCCGTATGCACCGCTTTCCAACAAGGCTGTGAACGGCACCTATGCGCCCGGTTCGACCTTCAAGATGTGCGTCGCACTTGCCGGACTGGAAGCAGGCATTATTTCGCCCAACCAGAAATTCTTCTGCAACGGGCATCTTGATCTTGGGAATGCACGTTTCCACTGCTGGAAACGCGGTGGTCATGGCTGGATGAACATGCATGACTCAATCAAGCATTCCTGTGACGTCTATTACTACGAAATTTCCCAGAAAATCGGGATCGACCGCATTGCGGCCATGGCAAACAAGCTTGGCCTTGGCGAAGATACCGGCATTGACCTTCCCAACGAACGTAGCGGCCTGATCCCGACCAAGGACTGGAAGGAAATCCAGCTTGGCAAACGCTGGCAGGGCGGTGAAACACTTATCGCCTCTATCGGGCAGGGCTATGTTCTGGCAACGCCGTTGCAACTTTGCACAATGACTGCACGTCTGGCCTCCGGCAAGGCGGTGCGCCCGCACCTGACGCGTGACAACGTCACCCCCGAAGGCATTACCAGCCGCCAGGCCGAAGAGTTCCCGGAACTTCAGGTCAGTCGCGCCAACCTCGCCCGAATTCGTGACGCAATGAACGGCGTGACCAACGAATTGCGCGGCACAGGCCATGGCGCAAGGATCGCCATCAAGGGCATGGAAATGGCTGGCAAAAGTGGTACCAGTCAGGTTCGCCGCATCACCATGCGTGAACGCCAAACCACGGGCGTGCTTGATAACAATGACTTGCCGTGGAAATACCGTGACCACGCCCTGTTTGTTGCATTTGCGCCGGTCGATAACCCACGTTATGCCTGTTCAGTGGTGGTCGAACATGGCGGCGGCGGTTCGAGTGTTGCGGGCCCGATTGTCCGTGACCTGCTGCTAAAAGCGCAGGAACTGCAATCTGCGCGTCAGGGCATCTCGGCCGCTGACCAGCCCAATAGTGCAAATCTCCGGCGCAATCCGGCCCACAGCGATCAGGACGAGGGTTAAGCCATGGCAGGAAGCAGATTTCGCATTGGTGAAGACCCGGATTATGTGCCGATTGGCCGCCGGTTGTTGTTGCTGAACTGGACGCTTGTTCTTTTGATCGCAGCCCTATCTGGCATCGGCTTTGCCATGCTCTATTCAGCGGCCAACGGATCATTGCAACCCTGGGCCGAACGCCAGATGATGCGCTTTGCGGTCGGCGCGGCACTGATGATCATCATCGCGGTAACCGATATACGCGTCTGGCTGAAGCTTGCCTATTTCTCGTATTTTGTTGCGCTCATTTTACTGGTAGCGGTCGAAATCAAGGGCGATATCGGCATGGGTGCACAGCGCTGGATCAATCTGGGTTTCTTCCAGTTGCAGCCGTCCGAACTGATGAAAATCTCTTTGGTTCTGGCACTTGCAAGGTATTTCCATGGTTTGACGACCGAAGATGTCGGTCGTATCCCGCTTTTGATTCCGCCGATCTTGATGGTTCTTGCGCCCTCTGCCCTTGTTTTGCGCCAACCTGACCTTGGCACCACGTTGCTTCTGATTGCCGGGGGTGGTGTGATTTTCTGGCTGGCTGGGGTGCGCATCTGGAAGTTCGCGCTTGTTCTCGGCACGGCACTTGCGGCCATTCCGATTGGTTGGCAGTTCTTGCGCGAATATCAGAAGAACCGCGTTCTGACCTTCCTGAACCCGGAAAATGATCCGCTGGGTGCGGGCTATCACATTACGCAATCAAAGATCGCGCTTGGGTCTGGCGGGCTGTTTGGCAAAGGGTTCATGTTGGGCTCCCAGAGCCATCTGAACTTCCTGCCGGAAAAACAGACCGACTTTATCTTCACCATGCTGGGCGAAGAATTCGGCTTGGTCGGTGGCATGGCGTTGCTGGGCCTTTATGCGCTGGTGATCACCTATGGTTATGTCATCGCCCTGCGCTGTCAAAACCAGTTTGGACGCCTTGTCGCCATCGGTGTGACCTCGACCTTCTTCCTTTATGTCTTTATCAACATCGCCATGGTGATGGGACTGATCCCGGTGGTCGGCGTGCCGTTGCCGCTTGTGTCTTATGGCGGCACAGTGATGATGACCATTCTGGTCAGCTTCGGGCTTTTGATGAGCGTATCGATCCACCGCGACATCCGGATTTCCCGGCAAGGTAACGACGACGGCCGGAATTAAAGACACGCATTCCTGATGCACAAACATCCGGCGACGCATGCGCACTTTCCGATCAATGATCAAACGGGAACTGGTCTTTGAATTCCGAAAGCGTGCTGAAGTCAGCCAGCTTGCATTGATTACGCCCGGCTGCCTTGGCATCATAAAGTGCCCGATCCGCCAACGAGTACAATATCCCCGGGATATCGGTGCTTTCCGAGTTCCTCAGAACACCAAATTGCGCGGCAACGTCCTGATCAAATTCGTCCATACCCTGTGCAGACGGCAAGCCCGACACCCCAAAGCTTGATGTAAAGGAAAGCTTGCTACCGCCATAGTCGACACTGTTCTGCTCCAGGCCCTTACGCAAACGTTCAGCCAGGATCATCGCCCCCTGCAATTCCTCCCCCGGCAGCAAGACAGCGAACTCTTCACCGCCCATGCGCGCCGGAATATCAATGGAGCGCAGTGTTGTTCTAAGTGTTTCTGCCAAGGCAACCAGAACCGCGTCACCAGCCTGATGGCCATAGGTATCGTTCAGCGCCTTGAAACGGTCGATATCAAGAAGAATGAAAGATACAGGCGTGTTCCTGCGCCGCCAGACGGCAACAGCGTCTTCCAACCTGCCCAGAAAGGCACGACGGTTAGGTAACCCGGTCAATGGATCCGTTGACGCAAGCACTTCAAGCTTTTGCATCGCGGAATTGAGTTCTTCTGTACGCTGCGCGACACGTTCTTCCAAAGTGATGTTCGCATTCTGCAGTTCGTCGCGCGCTCTGCGCAATTCCCCTACTTGCTTGCGGATCATTCCGAAAAGCCCGACCGTCACCGAACCAAGCAACTGAACCTCGTCGTCATGACGATGTTCAGGCGGCATCTGAAGCGGGCGACTATCGTCTGTCGGGTTCGCGTTAACGATATAGTTTCCAAGCCGGATCACGGGTCGTGAGAAAACGAAGTAACTCATTGCCGCAAAACAAAGGGCCATCACCGCCGCCAAAATCATGGTCGCAAGGAAAGACCACGAAAGACGCGTCATGTAGGCGTTCACATAAACCTGTGGATTAAGCTCAATCACCATCTCGCCAATGGTGGCAACAGGTTTGCGTTCGGGGTCGCGCACCGGAACTGTGATGGTTTGCAGTCCGCCAAACATCTTCTCGGCCCAGCGCGAGACTGGTATTTCGCCAGCGGGCCGTTTTAACTCAAAAAAGATACCGTCATCGGCGTTGGTAAGAATAACGCGTGCAATGGACCGATTGTTGAGCATCCCGCGCACCATAATATTGGCCAGTTCGCGGTCGCGCTTGATCATGACTTCAGTTGCGACAGGCGCACTGGAGGAAAAGATACGCTGGTTGCTCTGCTGATAGACGCCTTCGAGCCAGAGATAATCCTGATATCCGCGAATGGCGACGATGATGAGGCCAAGAGCAACAGCCAGAAAAAGAGAGTATTTTAACTGACGAGCCGCAATTGTGCTGCCCAATCGCATCCCGGCAAGATCATCAAAATGCTTTTCGTCTGGTTCTCGTGCCAAGCGTCTCGACCTTGTCTTTCTAAAGAGTTACCTGATGATGGCTTTTGCTATTCACGCATGCCATCGCCAGGATGTAACACAAAGTTATACTCTGTGCCGAATGGGGAATTGGCAATACTAAAATCCTTGAAATCCAAGCTGTTCCAATCCCTGCTGCCCAGGACATCGACAAAGTGAGATATGTTTTCGCGTGTGATCGCCTCCATCCTGAATGAGATTTCGGGATGATGGGAAAGAAATTCAACGCCATGGATGTAATCATGAAGCAATACCATGACCCATGCGCCGGCAAAGAAGTGCCCCCCGTGGGTCATGGTCATCTTGCCGTCTGCGACGTTGCGCAACCCAGCCGGTGACCAGTTCAGCCCACCGACAAAGACATCTTTCCCGGGTTTCCGCCCTGCTTTCTCCAGAGCCGCAATTGCACCCAGCGCAATGTCATCATTGGCAGCCCAGACCGCATCGACGCACCCGCCCCGTCTAAGCCAGTTTTCTGTCTGACGATATGCCTCATCGTATGACCAGTTTGCCACCAGACGACGCTGTTCGCGAAGAAGCGGAAAACGACTAAGCGCGTGATCAAGTCCCTGCAGTCGCTGAAGCGAGGCTGGCGTCTTGCTGTCCCCGGCGATGGATAACAGGCATAGCGGCGCTGGTTGCCGATTTTCGGCTTGAAGACGTGCATTATCGATCAGGGATTTGGCGATGTCGTATCCAGCACGCTCGTTATCCGGCGTCAGGGAGAATATCCAGTGATCAAAGTCCCTGCCCGGATAGCCATATGCGTTCTTTTGCTCTTTTGTCAGGTCATTGAGCAACATGATGACCGGGATGCCCCGTTCTTCTGCTTCCAGAACGATGCGCGTTCCCTGCTGATGTTCGTTAACGGCAATGATGTAATTAGGCGCGGGTTCAAGGGCAAAAACCTTCTGCGCACTTTCGATCATCATCTTGCTGTCGCGGTTGCTATCAAAAACGATCAGTTCATAGCCAAACTGATCTGAAGCCGCCTGCATGGTGTCGCGCACATCTTTCCAGAAACCGCGATCCCCATACCCCGGATTGATAAAGGCGACGCGTGTTGGAACGTCAGTGGCGTCATGCTCCGTCGCTTGTGGGGTTGCCAATGGCATGCACCAAAGCATAAGCACGAAAAGCAAAACCACCGCGCACGACTTCAAACCAATTTTCTGTTCTTGCTCTTTTTGCTGCGGGCTACAGCGTCGGACTAAACAACCCACTTAGGCATACCTCGATTTATAATACATCGCTTCAAACCGGCAACGCGTGCATGCTCGCGCCATGCCACAGTTGCAAACGGTGGCGGAAGCAACAAGCGCCCTCCACCCCGACCGGCTAGTTATAATATACGATGGTATACATACTTGATGTCAGGATGGGAACCGGTTCTTTGCAAAATCGAGGTAAAATAAACGCGATATCAGCCGCCGGTTGATTGCGTACGCTTCAACGCTTCGACCAATTCCTTGTTCGACATTTTGGCCCGGTTCTGTATGCCTTTCTGCGCGGCCAAATGATACAGATCATCTCGACGCCACTTGTCATAACTTGGCGCAGCGTGAAGTCGCTTTGCAGAAGTTTCCTGATCTGTTTGCCCAGAAATTTTGTTAAAGCTCGCCACTGTTGCCTCCATGTTGGGACGGTCACAAGCAGTCTTGGCACTGTGTACAGTGCTGGTGGATGAAAATCCGTTCTAGATTTCATGTAGGGGGAATTGACTGATTTTCTATTCCCCGGAATGCATTTTTCATCGCTAAACGGCGTAACAAACTGAGTAATCTCGCAAAAATAATGAAAAAGGCAGATCCGGTTGATCTGCCTTTGGGGTTAATCACACTACTGAAACAACAGATAACAGCTATTGCGTGGCAAGAAGCGCGCGCATGGCGCCAACTGTCCGCTGTGTTATCCCGTCGAGTTCCTTGATCTTGTCATCAAGCGCGGGATCTAAATCACCTTCGAAACGCTCAAATGCCAATGCAGCTTCTGCAAGTTCGGGCGCCGCCATGTTTCTGGCCATCCCCTTGATGGCGTGTCCAGACCGCTTGATACCATCAAGGTCCTTCGTAGCCGCAGCCTCGATCAGTCGGGCGCGCTCTTCGTCGTAGGACGCCGGGAGCAAATTCACCAGCAGCAATACCTGATCCTTGCCAAGGGCCTGGCACAACTCGTTAAAACGGGCGTTATCAATCAATTCCATCGACAAACCTTTCTGTGTAGCCCATGGCAGTATCACGTCTGGCACAACACCACTCAACCCGTACCAATATCGGGGGATTCCGGCTTTTACTGCATATGGTTAATCGTAGCACAGGCGTCCACAACGTCATTTGCCCATTTTAGGGTTTCGGCATCCATTGATTGCATATGACGGTATTTTTCAAACTGCTTGGCAATCAACGCCAGACGATCCAAAAACACCGGAGGATGATCAAGACCCAACAATTGATCGGCAAGCGGATCAAAGGCAGCATTCTGAAATTCAAGCGACAGGCTGATCCTCGGTTCGAAAGCATACGGGCTTGCCCGCCCCCCCCAATGATAAAGATCCTGTCGCCAGCCCATCACCGCACCAGGCTTGGCCGGAAGGGCGCGAATGTCTTGAAGACGAACCTCCCCCGGCTCTGAAACCGGTGCCGGGTAACCTTTCTCGAAATTGCGGGGCAAAACATGCATACAGCCATTTTCAGGCGTGGCATTGCTCAACGGCACCCAAAGAGAAAGACTGATCAGCATCTCATCGCCAATCGTACTTTCACCCTGATAATCGCGATGCGGTGGCCAACCGCTTCCATCAGCATCGGGATCGACATGCCACGCCCAGAAGTGCGGCAAAAGCGCAATCCGATCGCCCAGAAAGTGGGTCAGAAGCGGGCGTAACCGACGAAACACATCCCACGCTTCATCATAAAGGTATATCAGCGCGGGTGGCAGGCCATTGGCAACAAGCACTTCAATCCCGCTACGAAGCTTTTCAAGCTCGCCTGCCGCCAAAACATCGTGGATCAGGAAATAACCCTCATCCCAAAACCGTTCAGAAAGTGCGCCCCCGTCAAAACCAGCTTTATCGGCACCAATTTCCGCGATTTCGGTGCCCGGACTTACACCGTTGGAAATCGACAGTTGCGGGTTAAGCTTCTGCCATACCTGAATGTCTGTGGCATTTTGGGCTGTGATCATGGGAAAATGTCCGGTATTGAGGATGGCCGGACGATACGCAGCACTCTCCGCGATGGCAAGCGCGGAAACTTGATCCAAACCACAGACAGTTCACTTTCGATCAGGCTTGGCCCCATCATGACAAACAGCCATATCACGCCAAAAAAACAACCGCCGATCAATCACGGTGGCGCAGTTGATCGGGCGGCAAACCGGTATGGCATTCCAACAAGCGACTGGTTGGATTTATCGACGGGTATCAATCCAATAGCCTATCCGGTTCCCGATATTGAAAATGCGCACTGGCAACGCCTGCCTCTCACCGCGGAGCTTGATGGCCTGAAAGCGGCGGCCAAGCAGTATTACACCCTGCCGACGACAGATCATCTCATTTGCGCCCCGGGGACACAGGCCCTGATCCAGATGATCCCGTTCTGGCTGAAAGACCGCATGGCAGATCAGGCAACCAAAAACGTCCATGTCATGGGCCCGACATACGGTGAACATGAACGGTGCTGGCGACGTGCCGGGTACCATTGCCAAACCCACCAAACCGATCCGGCTGACAGGATTGCCAAGGCCACCGATATTCTGAGCACTGCCGAAACGGGAACCGTCGTTATCCTGGTCAATCCCAACAACCCGGACGGGGCCATGTTTGCCCCTGACGATATCTTCAAGCTGGGCAAACTTGCCGATGCGCGCAGTTGCTGGCTTGTGGTCGATGAGGCCTTTATGGATTGCCAACCGGACCAATCGGTTTGTTCGCAGATTGATCAGTTGCAAAACACCGTTGTGTTGCGTTCATTTGGCAAGTTTTTTGGCCTTGCCGGGGCGCGGCTTGGCTGTGCCGTCATGGATTGCAACCTTGCAACTGATCTTGAAAGCCGCATTGGGCCATGGGCCATTCCTGGCCCGACGATGGTCGTTGGCGCACAAGCTTTTTCCGATACGCACTGGCAGCAGCAAAGCCGAACACGTCTGACGGCAGACGCAGCGCGGCTTGATGATCTCATCACCAAGAACAGCAGACTGGCTCTATCTGGCGGCACCGATCTTTTCCGCTACTACGACGGTAAGGATTGTGTTGCTTTGGCAGACCACCTTGGACACCGGGGTATTCTGGTCCGGCTATTTGATCATGATGCAAACAAGGTTCGGCTTGGCCTGCCCGGAACTGGTATAGACTGGAAGCGCATTGAAGACGCGATGGCAGATTGGCTCAACGCAAACCGCTAAAATGACCTAAAGGCCGCTTTCTTCCCAGGATTGCTTTTTACGATAGATTGTTGACGGGCTGACCCCCAGGGCATCGGCTGCACGCGGGATGGATCCGCCACAACGCTCGATCGCCTCTTCGATTGCCTGTTTTTCAACCTGCCAAAGCGGCTTGATCTCGCCAAATCCAAGCCTTCCGGACCCGGATGCTGAGGGCGACAATGCTGCTTGATCTTCGCCCCCAAAGTTGCCCCCCGCACCAGTACCAAGCAGTTGGTTACTGCGCCCGGAATTATGGTTTTCGACGACCTTTCGCATTTGTCGGGCACCGGCAAGAAAGGCCAGCGCCTCCGGATCACCGGCCCAATGACGTCCGGGGCCGCCCGGCTCATTTGAAACAACCGGATGGGGTGGCGGGGCTTCAATCGTCCCTGACCCGAACTGGTCACCATCAGTGCCGCTATTGACCGGTCTTGGCACCATTGAAAGCGCCACCTCGGTCCCGTTATTGAGCACAACAATGTTACGGATGATATTTTGCAATTGGCGAATATTGCCCGGCCAGGAATACCGTGCAAACAGGGCGGAAACTTCGGGACTGAACCGTTCGAAATCGCGGCCTTCCTCGCGCGTGAAGCGTTGCAGATAGAAATTGGCAATTTGCAGGATATCGTTATCGCGATCACGCAGAGGTGGCATGTGCAGCGGAATAACGTGCAAACGGTAATAAAGATCTTCGCGGAAACGACCGGAACGCACTTCTTCAAGTGGATCGCGGTTGGTCGCACAGACAAAGCGCACATCAACCTTTTCTATCGAACTGCCGCCGACTTTCTGGAATGACCCGGTCTGGATAAAGCGCAGAAGCTTGGTCTGCAGGTCCAGGTCCATTTCGCAAATTTCGTCCAGAAACAGCGTGCCGCCATCCGCACGATGTGCCGCCCCTTCGCGGTCGGAAACAGCACCGGTAAACGCCCCTTTGACGTGACCGAAAATCTCGCTTTCCATAAGATCTTTGGGAATGGCACCGCAGTTCAGCGGAATGAACGGATCCTTTGCCCGTTCCGAACGACGATGGATTGCCTCGGCGGCAAGTTCCTTACCCGTACCGGACTCACCGGTGATAAAGACAGTCGCACGGCTGGGGGCAGCATTTTCGATAATGCGATAGATATCACGCATGTTTTCCGACCCGCCGATGATGTCGAAATACATCTCGTCGGCATCGGGACTTTCCAGATCAATATCCGGTGCAGTCTGAAGGGCGGGCGCACCTTTGATCGCCTTTGTCACGGTGTCGCGTAACTTGTCAGCAGTGAAGGGTTTTAACAGGAAATCCCATGCCCCTTCGCGCATCGCCTCGACCGCGACATTGATCGACCCGTGGGCCGTGATAACAACAATTTTGCAATCCGGTGCGATTTGCGCGGCAGCGCGAAGAACCTCGCGCCCGTCCATATCGGGCAAAATAAGATCCAGAACAAGGACATCCGGCGGATCATGGCGCAAACGTTCTATGGCGTTTGTGCCGCTGACGACGTGATCAACAACATGACCATCGGCACGCAAGTAATCCTGATACACGCGCGCCAGCGACAGCGTATCTTCCACAATTACAATGCGTGCCTGCTCTGGCATTTTCTTGTTCGTATCCCGATATACCAATGTAGGTCAGCATACCGATAGTGTTGCTCATCTCACAACTACTAACATGTATTGCAGTCACTACCCAAACCATACACAATCAGATTAACGTTAAGAAAAGCATAGTCTTGGCCGGGTTTCCGCCACTGGCCAAACGCTTCAAGGAGAGTCCAGACTTGAATTACAAGACAGATTTCGCCAATGGAACAACCACAGTCGAAGTGACCGGTCGCTTCACATTCGGCGATCATTCGAGCTTTCGCAAACTGATCGAAGAAGTTCGCGGACATGGCTCGTCCACGCTTGTTCTGGACATTTCCGGTGTCGATTTCATTGACTCTGCCGGTCTTGGCATGTTGCTGCTTGCACGCGACGAGGGCGAAAAATCCAATACAAACGTTATCCTGCGTGGCGCACAGGGACAGGTCAAGCGCATGCTTGAAGTTGCCCGCTTTGATACCTTGTTCCAGCTGGAAAACTAATCAATGCCTGTTGGCCGAGACTCACGTGCAAAGTACTTGGTTGCCGTGCCGCACTCCGTCGCGCAAGACGACCTGTCAAAGCTTGTAGCTGGCATAAACCTTTGGGACGCGACGGAAGCTGCAGCCAAATACATATCCGGGCAATCGCCCGAGGATTTTTCCAGCCAACGGCGGTTTTCATTTTGTATTTTGCCTTCACAGGTCGGTCGCGACTGGCTTGGCAGCCTGATCCGTCTAAATTGCGACACCTTTGTTGAATGTTTCTCCGAACTCGACCTTGAAGACTTGGCACCGCTGGTCGGTAAGAAATCACTACCAAAACATGACCTGCTGGTCTGTCTTTCAACACGCAGCGCCTATCATTTGCCGGTGGCGCGCAAATTTGTGACCAGCCTTCGCCATCGCGGTCTGATTGGTGATGGCATCGCGTCCTCGGTTGAAATGGCCGTGCAGGAAGCATTCGCCAACTCGCTCATACATGGCAATCTGGAACTTGCAACCGGCGGCCATCTATCCATGGATCGCTTCAAGGAGCTCGGCGAAGAAACCGAACGCCGCCTTGCATCCGGCCATCATGGCGCCCGTGCAATTATCCTGACAGCGCGTCGGCGTAAAAATGGCCAAGTCGTCATCACCATCAATGATCAGGGCAACGGATTTTCACCGCCTGATGCAAACGCAACTGCCCCGATTTCGCGTAAGGACACGACCTTTGGCCGCGGCCTCCCCCTGATCAGAAGCCTGTGTCACTCTGTGAATTTTCTGCGGGATGGCCGAACGATCGAACTGACTTTTGATGACAGTCAAAGCACGACGGCGTTAGGCGACACGGCATTCCTCAATGATCTTGAAACGCGCCTGACGACGTCGCCCGATGCACTGCGCATTGCACAGAACGCGACGATCCTGATTGCCGACGATACCCTGTTATCGCGTGAAATCATTGCGTCCTATCTTCGGGCTGACGGGTTTACCAATCTGGTTTTTGCCAAGGATGGCGAAGATGCGATTGCCCAGATAAAGGCGCATAATCCCGATCTGATCATTCTTGATATCATCATGCCGAAACTGGACGGTTATGCCGTATGCAAGGCCGTCCGTGCTGATCCTGCCTTCGCAAAAACACCGATCATCGCCCAAACCGCCCTTGAGGAGAACGAAGGGCGCACGCGCATTTTCGATGACGGGGCGACGGACCTCATCCTCAAACCGCTCAACAAGGCAGAACTGATCGCACGCACCAAGATCCACCTCGAAAACCGGCTTTTGGTGCAGCAACTTCAGGCCTATCAGGCACGCACCCAGTCGGAACTGGAACTAGCGCGCAACATGCAGGAAAACCTGAACCCGACACCGGAACACTATCGTGGGGTCGGCATGGATTACGGCATGCGGATCAGTGCGACATTCCAGATGTCCTCGGAACTCGGTGGCGATATGTGGGGGTTAGTACCAATTGATGCCCATCGGCTTGGCGTTTATATCGTTGATTTCGCCGGCCACGGGCTTGGTGCGGCACTCAACACCTTCCGCCTGCATTCCCTGATATGGTCAGAACAAGTCGACGATCAGACGCCGGATGTGTATTTGCAACGGCTTAATCGTCATCTCAAGGGGCTTTTGCCTGTCGGGCAATATGCGACAATGCTGTATGGAATCGTTGATCGACAGAACAACACGTTCGCCTATGCCAGTGCCGCCTGCACGTCACCTGTTTTGGGCAACACTGCGACCGGCGAGGCACGCTATCTTGATGGTTCGGGGGTGCCACTTGGTGTTATCAGGGACGCCCGCTATGAAACCCGCGAAGTCCCGTTCGACAAGGACAGCTTCCTGCTGCTTTACAGCGATGCACTGATCGAAACAACTTTGGACAATGGTCAGTTTCTCTGTGAGGCAGGCTTGCTCAAGATGTTGCAAGACACCGTCCTGGAAGGCGGTCGTGACATTGACCTTGCCGCACAGATTGCCGATCAGTTCATGGACCGTGCACCGGCAAAGCTTGATGATGATTTCACGATCGTTTCCCTGCAAGCAGCCAATATCCCGTCTGCTGGCTAGGCACCTGCAAGATCAGGAAACGCGGCACCCACGACCGATCGTGGACTGGATGAGGTCGCCAAACGGCTGGACATCTCCCCATATGACCTGTGTGTGATCGAATGTCGGTTGCGGTCTGGTCTCGCGGTCATCATGCGAAACGGTATGCATACGGCTTGCAACCACGGTGCGTATCAGGTTGGCAAGCCCCTTGCGCGCACCGGCATGATCGGGTTCAGCGGCAAGAACAGCACCGAGTTGATCAAGTGCGCGCATTTTGTCCCGGCATCCCAGCAAATCAGCCGCAAGCACGCGCAACTCCCGCGCATCGGGGCGCAGGCTGATGGCGATTTCAAGATGTTCAAGCCCAAGGTCACGTCGGCCGGTCTGGATATAAACCCTTGTCAGGCCCAGATGGGTCGCCCCATCGAGATCATCAATCAGCAACGCCCGGCCAAACGCGTTCAGTGCAAAATCACAAAGACCAAGATCAAGCAAAACGTGGCCCAGCACACGAAGGCGGGCGGGTTGGTCGGGAAGACTGTCGATAAGACCGCGCAGACGGGTGCGGATTTCCAGGGCAAGCTCGATATTGCCCGTAATCGCCATTGCGGATGTTTGCAAAATCTCTGTCTGCGACGACATGGTCAACGGCCTCGTTCCCGCCAAAAATCGGGACCGGTGGTTGTGCCATTTCACAAAATACCGTTCCCGCTTTTGACAGAGTAGCGCCATCTGGTTGCAGGAAGATTAACCGAGTCGCAGCTTATCGCGTCCAAGGGCCGAGGTTTACGGCACTTGGCCCGAAGTCACTTGCCAACACCTTCGGCCAACGCATCAAGTTTGACTTCGCGAACAGGGCGGGCAAAGAAGTACCCCTGCATCAACCGACCACCCAACGTGATGATCACATCGCGCTGGCTGTCGTTTTCGATCCCTTCCAGCACGCAATCGATGCCAAGGTTCTGGCACATATCAATCACCGTCTTGACGATACGGCGGCTGCGTTCGTTATGCGACAGCGGGGCGACAAAGCTGCGATCGACCTTGAGCACATCAAATTCAAGTTCGTGGACATAGCGCAGGCTGGAATAACCGATGCCGAAATCATCAAGGGCGATGCGCGCGCCATGATCACGCAGATACCGGATGCTGGTCCGGGCGGCCTCAAAATCACGCAAGAACGCCGTTTCAGTGACTTCAAAGGTCAATCTTCCCGGGTCGATGCGATGCTTTTGGATCTCGTCGATGAGCCACTCGACAGTGTCGGACAGAACAATATCGCGCGCCGAGAGGTTAAACGATACAGGCAGGTTTTGCGGCCAGTCCTGCATATCGACCATCAGTTTTTCGAACAGAACCCGTGTCAGAAAACCGACCTGGCCGGTCTTTTCTGCCACCGGAAAGAACGTGCCTGGTGAAACCGCCCCCATCTGGGCACTTTCCCAACGCGCAAGCGCCTCAAGCGAGCTTACCTGCCCGGAACGAATATCAAATACCGGCTGATAATGCAGGCTGAGCTCAGTCGATAAATCCGCCTTGCGCAGCGCCTGTTCGATCTGGGAGTCATGGCGGATCAATGTTTCGTGGTGGGCGGCAAACAAAACCGCCTCGCCGCGTGCATTCTTTTTCGCATGGTAAAGCGCAAAGTCAGCACGTTCGAACAGGCCGTTCGGGCTGCGCGCCACTGTGGGATAGGTCGCAAACCCCAGTGATGCCGAAACCTGCACGGTCACACCATTCAGCACAAACGGGCGATTGAGCGCGTCACAAAGCTCCTTGCCGAGCGCAATCAGTTCGAGTGCGTCGTCATAGCCCTTAAGCAATAATCCGAACTCATCCCCGCCCAAGCGCGCCAGAAGCGTATCGTGACCAAGCACTTTGCGAAGCCGCCTGCCCGCCTGCTGCAACAGTTCATCGCCCGACGGATGCCCATGCACGTCATTGACCGGCTTGAACCCGTCCAGATCAATCATCGCCACCGCGAATGCTTCATTTTTGGTGGCGGCATTCACTGTATCTTCCAGCACGGAAAAAAAAGCCCGGCGGTTGGATAAACCGGTCAACGGATCAATCAGCGCCAATGCCTCGTTCTGGCGCGACAGTTCGATCATCGTCTGGTGCTGTGCTTCAAGGTCGTTCTGGGTCTGGATCAGGCCAGAAAAATTGGCATAGAAGCTTCGGATGATCTGAATGATCATCAACGACACAAGCGCCATATTGACCGCGATCGCGACATAGACTTCGTTGCCGCTGGTCCCGAAGAAGAACACGAAGGTGCCCAGCACAATCGCCACAACCAGCAATGCCGCAGGCGGGAAATTCACCAGACAGAAAATACAGCCAACAACGGTGATCGATATGAAATAGGCAACGTGACCGCGCTGATAGGCGTCGCCATAATCAAACATCGTGATCGCCCAAAGGGTGAACAGGACGGATATCACCACCGCCAGCACCCTGATGCGCTTCAGATGTTTGATACAGACATCAATGTCATCGATATCAACGCGGGCCCGGTTCCAGGCAACCGCCCGAAAAATACAAATGACACCGAGAACAATCACCGCATGGACTGTCATCCAGTCGGGTGCTGTTCCGTAATGGGTATAGGCAAGGGCAACTGCGTTGGCCAGCAGCAGCATATAAAGGACAGGTATCTGACGCGAAAGGGCACCAACCTGCGCGCGCAACAGTTCCGGCTTGTCTGTCCGAATTTTTAACGTGTCGGCAAAACCTTGCCAGAAACTACCGGCTGCCACTTGTCCCAGACCTAACGCGTTCTTTATCCCGAAAAAATACTATACAGGAAAAGTGCGACCGAACATCACTGATTGCAAGCGGCGTCTAAACACACCTGCCCGGAATATCCCGGGATCTGTTTGTTTTGGCCAAGGTCTGGTTACGTCTTGGCAGTTCGACCCTTGTGCGCCTGTGAACGGCGCGCAGCCCCAAGCGCCAAAGAGGCAAATTCAACAAGTTGTTCTTCGTTATCAAGCCATTCACCGGGCACTTCGAAATAAGACAGGGTCACCGGCCTTCCCGACGGCACGGCAAATGGCTGCATCCCCATCGCATCAAACCGGTTCTTGGTCCGTGCGTCTCCTTTGAGATACAGGACATCATCGGAAATGATCGCAAAGAAGGCGCCGTCACAATAAAGCCCGACGGCGCCAAACATCCGTCTGGGCCGGATATGCCCCAAAGGTGCCAGCAGCTCTGACACCAGCAGAACGAACTCGCTATCGACCGATGCCATTAAGGATCTCGCCTTCAACACCTTCGGAAATCAGATAATCACGCAATGACCGCCCCGGAACCGGGCGAAAGCGCGATGTCGATATTTCCATATGCGCAATACGGTCGGCCCGAAAAACGCGAAAGGCCTCGCGCAACTCGCACCAGCTGGCCAGAAGCCACGTACTGCCAAAAAACAACATGCCAAGTGGCCAGACCCGGCGACGGGTATTGTCGCCCTTTGCATCGGTGTAATCGATATCAATCAGAAACCGTTCTCGGATGGCGCGCCTAAGGTCCGGCATCGAAATGGCAATCGGTTCCTGCGCAATTTCGGCAATCGCAATCGGGACACCACCAACCAAACCACGGATTTTTTCGGGCAGCACCGCCTCGATCTTGGTCAGGGCATCACCGGCGGCACGCGCCATTTGCGGGTCGGTCCAGCTTTGAACCATGCGGGCGGCAACAACAAGTGCCTCGATCTCGTCGGCATCAAACATAAGCGGCGGCAGGTCATACCCATCGCGCAGGATATAGCCGACGCCCGCCTCCCCCTCGACCGGAACACCCGATGCGGCAAGGTCGCGAATGTCGCGGTAAATGGTGCGTTCAGAAACTTCAAGTTCCTCGGCCAGGTCACATGCGCGGCACAGTTTGCGTCGGCGCAAGATTTGAACAAGGCGAAATAATCGGTCAGCCCGTCTCATGATCACTCCTTTGTCATCCTGCCCGAAAAATTATCATACCGCTCCTGACAGGCTCCTGTCAGGAGGGATGTGCAACCATTGACAAATCGGGACAGGATTAACCCCCAACGTCAGGAGCATGACGATGAAAGTCACCAACGCCTATCAGATCATCATCACCGAAAAATTCACCCAAAGCCGCGCCTTTTACAAAAAACTCGGCTTCACACCGGTCTTTGACGGTGACTGGTATTGCCAGCTTGTCTGGCCGTCCGCACCATCCGTTCAGCTTGGCCTGATGAAGCAAGGTCACGAAACCCAGCCGCCCATGTTCCAGGCGGCCACCATCGGCGAAGGAACGGTTCTGACGCTGGAGGTTGAAGAAGCCCGCGATGCGGCAGATGAATTGCGTAAAGCCGGGTTTGAATTCGCCCTTGATCTTCGCGATGAACCATGGGGCCAGCGCCATTTTGCCCTTCTTGATCCCAATGGCGTACGCATCGACATCGCAAGTGCCACCGCCGAACTTTCTCCGGAGTATGCCCAGCAGTTCAAGGAAACCGGCGAAGGCGTACTTGCCTGACCTCCCTCGCGCACCAAGCCCCGCAAACCTTCTGCCAACGGCCTGCCCAAGTGGCGGGCCGTTTCTTTTAACCGAGCATCTTTGCAAAACGGGATATCGCCGTCGCGGCATCGGCGATGTTCTGGCTTTGGGTACGTCCGGAACTTTTGCGCGGCTTGAAGTCATGTTCGCCGTCTTCAACCCAGTGAAGGGCAATACGATCCGAAAGCCCGTAACCTGCAATCTCATCCGGACTGCCAAACGGATCGCGCGTGCCATGACAAATCAGGCTCGGCGTTTTCAGGGTTTTAAGATGTTCTGTACGCAGGTTTTCAGGTTTGCCCGGTGGATGAAAAGGATAGCCAAGGCAGACAAGACCGGCGACACCAAGATCATCTGCCACCATGCTGGCGATCCGTCCGCCCATGGATTTTCCGCCGATGATCAACTTCTCTGGCCCGCCGAGTGCGCGAACAACTTCACTGTAATACTCGATCAAAACCGGTGCCCGATCCGGCCCACGCTTTTTGCCATCAATTCGGCGTTTGGCCATATAGGGGAACTCAAAGCGTGCAACGCGCAGGCCCACCTTGGCCAGTTCGCCCGCCATTTCGTTCATGAACGGGCTATCCATGGCTGCCCCTGCCCCATGGGCCAGAACAATCGTTGCAGCTGCATTTTCATCGCCATCAAACTGAAAATGGATCGGATCGGTGCTCAAAACAGGTTCCCCACAATCTGCCGCATATTGCTTATCGTCATACAGAACCCGCCAATATTCTCCAAGTCCGACATGGCCTTCATCCGACGGGATCACGCAAATACTCGCATCCATCGCACAAGCTGGCTATAATTGTGATCCCCACCTTGACGCCGCCCCACAGGCGACAGCACGCCATCACATCGCGCCACCCGCGATCAGATGCCTTCCATAAATGACAAAGGCCGCATCGTGTCATCCGAACCAACGTCACCGATCATAAATCCCCCCAAAGAACGGCTTGGCCGTCTGCCGAAACCGGTCCAGTGGTTATTGCTGATTTCCACCTCCGTCGTGTTTTCGGTTCTGCTCCATCATTGGCAAGTCCCTGCCTCACTTCTGGTGGGGCCGATGATCATTGGCATTCTGATGGGCACCAACGGCGCAACCATTGCCGCCCCCAAGCAACTTTATCTTGGCGCACAATCGGTTTTGGGCGTGATGATCGGTGGCTCAATGACCATCGGGATTTTGACATCCTTTGCCACGGACTGGCCGATGATCCTTGGCGTTACCGGCATCACTTTGCTTGCCAGCAGCTTTTTGGGCTGGATCCTGTGCGTCAAACAGGTCCTGCCCGGAACCGCAGGCATCTGGGGATCAACGCCCGGTGCGGCATCGGCCATGGTGATCATGGCAGACGCCTTTGGCGCGGATGCAAGGCTTGTCGCCTTCATGCAGTATGTGCGCGTGGTGATCGTTGTCGGTGTCGCGTCCAGTGTTGCCAATTTCTGGGTTGATCCGGAAACGCTGGCCGCCATGGCCCCCCATGACTGGTTCCCGGCTTTTGACCCGGCCGGTTTTGCCCTGACACTCTGTCTGGTGCTTGCCTGCTGCTTTGTCGGCCAAAAAGTTCGCTTGCCATCCGGTCCGCTTCTGGTGCCGATCATTGTCACCATGATCCTGCATGTCAGCGGTTTCTTCGATGTCGTCCTGCCGGAATGGTTTCTGGGCCTGACGTACGCCATGATCGGCTGGGTGATCGGTTTGAAATTCACCCCGCCGGTCCTGCGCCACGCGGCGCACGCACTTCCCAAAATCCTGTTATCGATCTTTGTTCTGATCGGCTTCTGTGCCGGAATCTCGGGGCTTTTGGTGTATTTCATGGATGTTGATCCACTGACCGCCTATCTCGCGACCAGCCCGGGCGGCCTTGATTCTGTTGCGATTATCGCGGCCAGCACGAATGTCGACCTGTCCTTCATCCTCGTGCTGCAGGCAACACGCTTTTTCATGGTGCTGGCCTTTGGACCACCACTGGCACGGCTGGTCGCCCGGCGCACCCCCATCACGTCGAAAATCGGGTGAACGGATCAACCTAGGTCACTAGGCGATGCGTATCTTGCCAACAAACGCTTCGACGCGGGCGCTTAACTCTGCACCCTGTTTTTCAAGGTCATGGGCAGCGTTCCCAAGCTCGCTTGATACGTGCTCACTGTGTTTGATCGCCGCGGTAATTTCCGAGACACCCTCACCAACCAAGCGGGAGTCTGCGACCGCGGCATCGACGCATGATGCAACCGAAACGCAGGTTTCTGTTTGCTGATCGGCTTGTGTCGCTGTCGCCTCTGCCCGGTTCTGAAGATTATCCATCGCCACGGCAATCTGTTCGATATCGTTACCCGCTTTAGAAATCGCATCGAGTATTTCACTCATCCAGCGGGCGATATCCTCGGTCGCACTGGCAGACTGGCCTGCAAGCGCTTTGACCTCCTTGGCAACAATTGCAAACCCCTTGCCTGCCTCACCGACGCGCGCCGCCTCGATCGAGGCGTTCAAGCCCAGCATCTTGGTCTGCGCGGCGATGGCAGAAATGGAAGCCAGCATCTTCTCAGCATCGGCAGCCCGATCTTGCAGTGCGGCAAATCCAGCGCGCATTTCGCGGGCCTGACTGCCCATATCGTGGGTAATCTTGACGGTTTCGGACGCATCCGTACCAACGACGGCCAACGCATCCTTAAGGCTTTCCATCTGGTCTGCGACGTCTTCAATCCGTGAAATGGCCCGCCCGGTTGCATCATCAATGCCGCTACTGCATTTGCGGGTTTGATCTGTGCTGTCGGCCAAAACGTCAAGCGCACCGCGCATTTGACTGACAGCCGCCGCCACCATGCCAACAGTTCCCTGAACTTGCGACTCAAAGCTTGATGCCAGGGCCTCACGCGACCGAATGACGCGTTCACGTTCCAGCACACGCGCAACCTGCCCGCCAACAAACCCCAGAAGTTCAAGCATTTCGTCATCAAGCTGTGCAACGCCCGGACTAAAGAATTCAATGACGGCCTCTGTCTGCCCCTCCAGCTTGACTGGCAGGGCAAAACAGCCACGCAACCCGTTTCTGGACGCCGCCGCAGCACGCAAAAAGCCGTCTTTCACGGTGACATCGGCGATACACACAGGCGAACCGGTTGCCGCGACAGCGCCAATAAGACCCTGCCCGATCGCAAACACAGTCTGTTCGGACTGGGTGCGAAATTCGGCAATGTCACCTGCCGCAATCGAAGAACTGATTGACCAGATACCTGCAGACGAAAGTTTGTCATCCACACGCAGATACGCATGCCCAACCGGCCAATGACAATAATTGCAGACTGCCGAAAGGATTTGGGTAACTGCCGTTTCCTTGTCTGCGGCCTCATCGGCGACAGCACTGACCGTCCGCAACAGCCGCAGGACATCAGTCATGCTGGTTTTGCGATTGGGGCCGTTAAATTCCGGATCGTTTTCAGGGGAAATAGAACGAATAAAACCAGCAAGCATTTGACTAACTCCGAGGCATAACCGTCGAGCGTCACCAAAAGACGCTGACAAAGTTGCGCAAGCCTCGTTGCCTGCCGATAAATCATTGGGTGAGTGGCGCCGTTGCCATCACGTGCATTACAATAACCTAAAGCTGCACACGCGAAAAGAATATTTCGCACGTGCAGCACACCTAATTGATGTTCATCACATGGTGAAAATGTCCTGATTGAAAAACAATCAGTTCACGGGCCTAAATTCGTACGCGACGAAACACACCAGATGCCGTCATCACGCCAAGGATCACCAGAACCACTGCCAGAACCAGCGCAAGGTTGCCCGGTTCCCCCAACAGGATCACACCGCCAAGTGCGGTCAGGGCCGGGGTCATCGCGCCAAATGCGGACGCACCGGTCGATCCGATATGGCGCACGGCAAGGCCATAGGTAATCACAGCAACACATCCGGCCAGAAGTCCCTGGGCTGTCAGCAACATCATGATGTCGCCAGCCGGCGCATCGCCAATGGTGGTACCGGTAAACAGCGCGATAATCGCCATCACGACAAACGACCAGAAACCGACAAACGATGCGGCTTCAAGCGCGCCAAGGCCGCTTTGACGCATGGCATGGGTGTAGCACGCCCACATAAACGCCCCGGCCGATACAAGACCATAGCCCATCAGCATGTCATCACTGATGACACCGGCCGGTTTGAGCGCAACCAGGGAGGCCACACCAATCACCACGGCGGTATAACCAACGATGCGGACCTTGCCCGGACGTTCACCAAACAAAAGCATGGCAATCAGAACCGCCCACACGGCCATCACACCGGGCAAAAGAATGCCAACATGGCTTGCCGGGACAAACTCAAGGGCGCTTGCAACCATCAGGGTGTAAAACGCGCCGGAACCAACGATCATCAGAAGACCATTGGTCACGGAAAGGCCCTTGGGCCAGATGCCTTTTCTAATCCAGATCGGGGCAAGCAGGACAAAAGGCACAACAAAACGCATCAGGCCAATATCAACAGCGGTAAAGCTTGACGTCATGGCATAGCGGGTGGCAATCAGCCAACCGGCCCAGATGCAAACCGTCGCAAGTGCGGCGGTCACACCAACCAGTCGGCTTTCCGTCGCACCGGTGGCAGAGAGCGCGGAAGTTTCAGACATAACAGGTTATCCAGTAAGGGGTTGATTTTGCCCAAATCAGAGCATTTCTTGCGCACCGCAGCAACCCCTTTGACCTGGGGTCAGCTATGCAAAGCAAAAACGGCGCGAGGTTTCCCCCGCGCCGTTTGGATATTCAGTGAACTGATTTCTGATCAGATGCCAAATTCGGCGAAGAAATCGTTGCCTTTGTCATCAATGACGATGAAGGCCGGGAAGTCTTCGACTTCGATCTTCCAGACGGCTTCCATGCCCAGTTCCGGATATTCGTGAACGTCGACTTTCTTGATGCAATCCTGCGCCAGACGCGCTGCCGGACCACCGATGGAGCCAAGATAGAACCCGCCATATTTGGCACAGGCATCCTTGACCGCCTTTGACCGGTTACCCTTGGCAAGCATCACGAACGAGCCGCCAGCGGCCTGGAACTGTTCGACATAGGCATCCATACGACCAGCCGTGGTCGGACCGAACGACCCCGAAGGCATGCCCTCTGGCGTTTTGGCCGGACCCGCATAATAAACCGGATGGTTTTTAAGGTATTCCGGCATCTCTTCGCCGGCATCAAGGCGTTCCTTGATTTTGGCATGCGCGATGTCACGGGCCACAATCACGGTCCCGGTCAGTGACAGACGGGTTTTGACCGGATATTGCGACAGCTGCTTGCGGATTTCATCCATCGGACGGTTGAGGTCAACCTTGACCACTTCGTCATCAAGATGCTCGTCGGTAACCTGCGGCAGGTACTTCGCCGGATCATGTTCGAGATCCTCGATAAAGATACCGTCCTTGGTGATTTTACCCAGAATCTGACGGTCGGCAGAGCACGACACACCCAGACCAACCGGGCAGCTTGCGCCATGACGCGGCAGACGGATCACACGCACGTCGTGGCAGAAATACTTGCCGCCGAACTGCGCGCCGATGCCCATTTCGCGGGTCATTTCAAGGATCTTCTGTTCCCATTCCAGATCGCGATAGGCCTGACCATGATCGCCACCTTCGGTCGGAAGGTTATCGTAATAACGCGCCGATGCCATTTTCACGGTCTTAAGGCACGCCTCGGCAGATGTACCACCAATAACGACCGCCAGATGGTATGGCGGGCAGGCAGAGGTGCCGAGCGTGCGGATTTTTTCATCGAGAAACTTGCGCAGGCTTTCCGGGTTCAGAAGCGCCTTGGTCTGCTGGAACAGGAAGGTCTTGTTGGCCGAACCGCCGCCCTTGGCCATGAACATGAATTTGTATTCATCGCCCTTGGTCGCATAGAGATCAATCTGTGCCGGAAGGTTCGAGCCGGTGTTCTTTTCCTCGAACATGTTTTTCGGCGATACCTGCGAAAAGCGCAGATTGTGTTTCTGATAGGCCTGCCAGATGCCCTTGGACAGGGCTTCTTCATCGGAACCATCGGTGATGACCTTGCCACCGCGCTTGCCCATGACAATGGCCGTACCGGTATCCTGACACATCGGCAAAACGCCGCCCGATGCGATGGAGGCGTTTTTCAAAAGATCCATCGCCACGAATTTGTCATTCGGGGTGGCTTCTTCGTCATCAAGGATTTTGCGCAACTGTTCGAGATGCCCCGGACGCAAAAGGTGCGAGCAATCAAAGAACGCCTGAAGGGTCAGTTTCTCGATCGCCTCGGGTTCGACTTTCAAATAGGTCTCGCCATTGACGTCAACGGTCGAAACACCCTCGTCCCCGATCTTGCGGTAAGGGGTGGTGTCCTTCCCCTGCTCAAACATGGGTTTATAGACAAAATCACTCATCGGAAGGTTCTCGTCTCTCTCAAAAACAAGGTGGGTTTGTTCTTTGTGTGGCTGGTTTTAGCGCCAAATGGATCAAATTGCCACGATACATTAGCGTAATACGCCCTGCCCCGGACGCGGGAAACATCAACGGGGATCAGGCAAAGAAAAAGGGCGGATCAAGCCCGCCCTGTAAATCTTCTATTTCTTGCGGAACGCATCAAGTGCGATGACCTCGCCGGTTTCATTGGCATCCGGCTTTGGTTTTTTGCGCGATTTGGATGGCTCGGTCACGAGCGTCGGCGCACCGTCTTCGCCTTCAATCAGATCGGCATCAAGATCATCATCTTCGTCATAATCGAAATCTGCGTCATCCATTTCTTCTTCGACGCTGAATGTCAGCATGAAGTTGGCGGACGGATCGACAAAGGCCAGCATCGCGTCATAGGGCACGACAACCGTGGTCGGCATGCCATCAAAACTCATTCCGACCGAGAAGTGATCATCTTCGGATTTCAGATCCCAGAACCGGTGTTGCAAGACAACCGTGATGTTGTCTGGATGTGCCTTGCGCTGGCTTTCAGGCAGGGCCACACCGGGATGGTTGGTCTGGAAAGTGATGTAATAGTGATGCTCTCCGAAAAGGCCCTCTTCGGCCACACGCGCGAGGATATCTTTCACCACACCGCGCAGCGCCTGGTCGACCATAAGATCGTAGCGGAATTCTTCCGGTTCTTGCATCAGTAATCCTGTATCTGGCGGAACCACCGGCAATGTCCAGCGCGTCCCGTCATTGTCATATAGCATCTCTGCACGCCAATTACATCTTGGCGTGTTTGATAATCACTCTATTCATAACGAAGCGGGAAAGAAATACAAGAGTGGGGCGTTCTGTTGCTAGGTGCCCCGTCCCCCACCAAATTACCGCTCCCGGCAATCGGAATTTCGCTTTGGTGCTAGTACCGCTTAGGCGGCAACAGCAACCGGAGCATTGTTGTCGTTTGCATTTACAAACATTGGCCCGATGCGGTGGTACCATGCCGAGCGCCCACATTGACTTTTACTGCTCACGTCGATCCTATTTCGGCCCCACGAAGATTGTCTGAGTCGGACAACCGATAAATTTGGTGGAGCCGCCGGGTACCGCCCCCGGGTCCGTAAAGCCTATTCTGTCACGCAGTTTAGCGCCGTAGTCGGGTTGCCCCGACAGCCCCTATATAGGGCAAATGCCCCCCTTTTCACAAGGGGAATCGGGAAAACTTTTTTTGATTTTTGCGGGAACATTTCGGGGGCCGGCAAAGTCCGATTGCCCGTTTTACGCGACATCACACCCGGCGGAAGGTATCGGGATAATCGATCACAAGCCCCATATCATCGATCTCAAGCTCGGCAGAGAAATTGCGAAACAGCCCCTCATAGCGGTAACGACGATCCGGGATCAGGCAGGTGTAAAGCTGTGGCGCACTACGTGGCAGAAAATCACCCTCTATCTGGCTTAGAAGCGGGACATAGGCCGCCGAGATTTCCCGCGCTTCGCCCTCGGCGAGTTTTAATCGTTTGATCGGAAGCATGTTTGTCGCCGGCGTTATGCCGATATCGACATCAAAGCACCCAGCCAAAGACGGCAATTCCCGCTTTGCAATGCAGTCAAACCAGTTTCCCTTGCCGTCCGAGGTCACATGCATCTGCGCCCCGCCGACATAACTTACCTTGACCTCGCGTGTCGCGAACGCAGCATCCGTCACCACAAGGTAAGACCCGCCATAATGACCATGACGCGTCCCGACCACGACTCCTTCAAGCTCTATCCCGTCCGGATCAGACTGACAGACACAGTGCTCAAGCCCCTTTCCATCCCAATCAACCCACTGAACAGTTTTTTGCAAAATCAACACTCCCATACGGCAAACGCGCCCAAAATTCAGATAGTTGAGTATATCCACTGTTCTCAAGTTTACCTGACCTGTCCTGACACCTCCTGTCAGCAGAAACAGTTCAAGCAACGGTCCGGCAAAGATCGGATGGCGTCGCTTGCCCGTGACCATCGACCTGACTATGCTGCGACAAAAGTGATTCTTAAAATGCAGGACTGAGCATGCAGCAATATCTTGATCTGATGCGTCTGGTGCGTGACACCGGCACGCGCAAGGAAGACCGGACGGGTACTGGAACGGTTTCGATCTTTGGCCATCAGATGCGCTTTGACCTTTCCAAGGGTTTCCCGCTGGTCACCACCAAAAAGCTGCATCTGAAATCGATCATTCATGAATTGCTGTGGTTCCTTGATGGCGACACCAACGTCAAATACCTGCAGGATAATGGTGTGCGCATCTGGAACGAATGGGCCGATGAAAATGGCGACCTTGGCCCGGTTTATGGTGGCCAGTGGCGTTCATGGCGCGGGGCCAATGGCGAAACCATTGACCAGATCACCGGCCTGATTGACCAGATCAAAAACAATCCCGATTCCCGCCGGCTGATTGTGTCGGCCTGGAACGTTGCCGATGTGCCCAACATGGCCTTGCCACCGTGTCACTGCCTGTTCCAGTTCTATGTCGCCGATGGCAAATTGTCCTGCCAGCTCTATCAGCGCAGTGCGGATATTTTCCTGGGTGTGCCATTCAACATCGCATCCTATGCGCTTCTGACCATGATGATTGCGCAGGTCTGTGATCTGGACGTGGGTGATTTTGTCCATACCCTTGGCGATGCTCACCTCTACACCAACCACCTTGATCAGGTCGAAGAACAGCTGTCGCGTGATACCCGCCCGCTTCCGACCATGAAGATCAATCCAGCGGTCAAATCGATCTTTGATTTCAAGTATGATGATTTCGAACTGACTGGCTATGACCCGCATCCGCACATTGCCGGCAAGGTTGCTGTCTGATGACTGACCGCAAGATTGAACGCGTTGCCGTGGTTGCGGCGGCTGCCAATGGCGCAATCGGCAAGGATGGCTGGATGCCGTGGGAGCTGCCCGAAGACCTCAAACGGTTCAAGGCGCTCACCCTTGGCAAACCAATGATCATCGGGCGCGTAACGTTCGAGGCGATCGGCCGGCCCCTTCCGAAACGCACATCGATTGTTGTCACCCGCGACACCGTTTGGTCCTTTGAGCATGAAAATGTGAGGGTTTGTCACAATATCGAAGAAGCCATTGAATTGGCCGACGAAATCGCCGTGCGCGATGGCGTCAATGAAGTGATCATTGGCGGAGGTGCGCAGATCTATCACCTCGCCCTGCCGTTCACGACACGCTATGAGCTGACCGAAGTCCATGCCGAGATCGAAGGCGACACCTTCCTTGATCCGCTGCCTGCCGATGAATGGCGCGAAACCAAGCGTCAGAAGATCGACAATCCTGACGGCCCGGATTACAGCTTTGTCACGCTGGATCGGATCGCGTCGTAACCCCAAGTTTACCAGCAAATCACAAGCTCTTGTTGATTTTGCGGCGCAGTCGACCCATCTTCAAAGCAATTACAGAACATTCGTTCCAAAGTATGGATCTGATCGAAGGAACTGCCAATGCCACGGCCACGTGCGTTTGATGAAGAAAGCGTTCTTGATAACGCCATGAACATCTTCTGGAGCAAGGGGTTTGAAGCGACCTCTATTCAGGATCTGGTCAATGAAACCGGCCTGAACCGGGCGAGCATGTATGCAAGCTTTGGCGACAAGAAGGCACTGTTCCTGCGCGTTCTTGATCATTACAGCCAGAAAATCAGCACTGAACGCTTTGCCGATCTGCGCAATATCGAAGATGGCCGCGCTGCGATTGAAAAGACATTCCGTGACGCGGCCAAAACCGGCACCGCAGAAGGACGGCACAAAGGCTGCCTGATGGTGAATTCGGGCATGGAGCTTGCCCCGCATGACCCGGAAACCGCCGCCATCGCCCATCAGGCATTCCGTCGGGCCGAGGATACCTTTGCCGCCGCACTGAACCGCGCAATTGGTCAGGGCAAAATTGCCAAAGGCAAGAATGTCCGGGCCCTTGCGCGCTTTTTGGCTGGCTCGTTTCAGGGGGTTCAACTGATGTCGCGCCGTGGTGCGGATCAGGAAACCTTGAACGACTATTTCGAAACCATCCTGGCCGCACTAGACTAAACCAGGGCGATTTTTCGTAGCCGTTTCTGGTTGCGCATTGTCCTGCACTCCTTGATAGTCACGCGCTTGTTTCAATGCCCGCACATCGGGTGCAAAAGCCGGATATATCATGATACGTAGCGACACGTTCTGGGACTCGGCCGCCGACAAATACGCCAGCAAACCGATCGGCAACGAGGCCGCCTATGCGCAAACCCTTGATCGCACGCGTGCCTATCTTTCCCCCGATCAGGACGTCCTTGAAATCGGCTGTGGCACCGGCACCACGGCCCTGAAACTTGCCCATAGTGTCGGGCAGCTGACAGCCACCGATATTTCCGCACGCATGATCGAAATTGCCCAGGGCAAGGCCAAAGATCAGGCGACCAACAATGTCACCTTCGCCCAAAAGACGATTGATGATATCGCCCAAGGGTCAGAGCGCTTTGACGTGGTGCTTGGCTTTAACATCCTGCATTTGCTTGATCAGCCCGAAGATGCGATTGCCGCCCTGCACAAGGTCATCAAGCCAGGTGGCATGTTTATTACCAAAACACCCTGCCTTGGTGAAAAGCTTTGGTATCTCAAGCCCCTGATCTGGGTCATGCAGAAACTTGGCAAGGCGCCGCGCGTTCATTTTCTGAATTATGCCCGCCTTGAGGGCATGATCCATTCTGCAGGGTTTGAGGTGATCGAAACCGGCTCCTATCCGGCCAGCACCGGATCACGTTTCATCGTCGCCAAGCGGGTATAACAGCACTTCCCGAGACAACATCCGCCATCACGGTTCGGTGATGGCGCTTCTTTGTTGTTGATTTATAGAATGATCGTTCGATAATCGTTTTCAATTAAACCTGACCCAAGTCACGAGGAACGAAATGTCTGCAATTACCCCGCTGATGCCGCGCCAGAAGGTGCCGTCGCTTTCCGTCCCGCTTGTTGGTGGCGGCACATGGTCGCTTGCCGACCAAAGCCCGGAAAACTTCACCATGGTTGTTTTCTATCGCGGCCTGCATTGCCCGATTTGCGGCAAGTACCTCAAGGACCTCGATAACAAGCTTGCAGACTTTGCCAAGCGCGGTGTGAACGTCGTTGTCGTCTCGTCCGATGGCGAAGATCGCGCGACCGAAGCCAAGGCGAAATGGGAGCTTGAGAATATTGATCTTGGCTATGGCCTTGATCTTGATAACGCACGCGAATGGGGTCTTTATATCTCGACCTCGAACGGTGTGACCTCAAGCGGCTATGACGAACCGGCTGTTTTCTCGGAACCTGGTCTGTTTCTGGTGCGTCCGGATGGCACGCTTTATTTCGGGACCGTCCAGACCATGCCGTTTGCCCGCCCGGCGTTCGATCAGATCCTTGGCGCGCTTGATTTCGTCATTGCCAAAAACTATCCGGCACGCGGCGAAGTGATTGATCATACCAATCCCTAATCCCACGACCAAAAGCTGATAAAATTCCAAAGGGCCGGTTCCAAAGCGCAGGAACCGGCCCTTTTATTCTTCATACAATTGGATCGGTACGATCAACCCGCCATTGCAGCGGCAAAATGCGGTGCATCCAGTTCCTGTGCACGCTGATAGGCCGGGCGGGCATCAATCCGGGCGATGTAGGCCTCGAATTCCGGATATTTCGGCAGAATGCCAAACATGCAGCCAAACCGAATGGTCGAACCAAACACCACATCAACGGTGGTGAAGCTCTTCCCCATCAGCCATGGGTCGGCCTTGCCAACAAAATCGACCAGAATGGGCACCAGCGTTTCCCAGTCGCGATAGGAATTCTGACTGCTGTCTTCTGCCGTGTACTGACGCACGCGGTCGATCATGGCCGGTTCGATGGTGGACGGTGAAAAGAACAACCAGCGCAGATATTCACCACGTTTCGGATCATCCAGTGCCGGGGCCAGGCTGGCCTCAGGATACAGATCGGCCAGATAGCAGCAAATGGCGGCAGCCTCGGTTACGACCGTGTCGCCATGCACAATGGTTGGCACCTTGCCAAGCGGATTGAGGGCCAGGAATTCCGGCGTTTGCCCTTCGCCACCCCGGATGTCGACAAGTTTGACATCAAACGGAATGCCCAGTTCCTGCAACATCCAATGCACGGTACCGCTGCGTGATGGTACGGCGTGATAAAAGGTCAAGTTCCGCTGTGATGGCATTCTTAAGGCTCCTGCGTTTGCACGTGTGATTATGTTTGAATTCCGGCGGCAATTTCTCCTTGTTTCCCAACAATGTAAACCACACGACAGACAGGTTCCTGACAGCTGTATGTCAGTAGGATATCCACCCTCGAATTGACCGCGGCGTCGCATCAGCAGCATTTTATTATATTTAATATCCCTTAATAAAATCACCCCTGAGTTGTATAGTGACACCCGAAACGATCCGAAGAAGGTCGCCCGGCATCACATCACACAGGGGACTTCACATGGCCAAACGCAGACTGATTGTATTTTTCGACGGCACCTGGCAGGAGCCCGCCAACACACCCGAACCGACCAACGTCGTCAAACTTCTGCGTGCAGTGCCAAGCAGCGACAAGGATGTTTCGCAGATCGTGTTCTATGATCGCGGGGTCGGGACCGGCGATGTGATCGATAAAATTCGCGGCGGTGCCTTTGGCAACGGGTTGCTTGAAAACGTCGTTGATGGCTATCGCTTCCTTGGCAACAACTATCAACCCGGCGACGAGATCTTTATCTTTGGGTTTTCGCGCGGCGCCTTTACCGCGCGCAGTCTGGCGGGATTGATCGGGCTCTGTGGTCTTTTGAAACCACCCTATCTTGGCCATCCGCTTCAGACGGATATTGCGAAAATTGCCAGCTCCGATTTATCGCCAGAGGCAAAACGCACCAAGATTTCGACCCTTGATATCGAATCCCAACCGGATGTGCCAATTGAATGCGTTGGCGTTTGGGACACAGTCGGGTCGCTTGGCATTCCGGGTGACCTTGGACGCCGCCTGATCCCAGCCAAGTATCATTTTCATGACGTAGAGCTTGGCGGCCACATTCGAGTTGCCCTGCATGCAATGGCGATTGACGAGAAACGCAGTGCCTTTTCACCAACGCTGTGGGTCAAGGAAAAGGGCGCCAAATTGCCGGATAAACAAATTGTCGAGCAGGTCTGGTTCCCCGGCGTACACAGCAATGTTGGCGGGTCTTACGATGATTGCAGGCTATCTGACATCACGCTCGACTGGATGATCAAGCGGGTCAAGAAACACACCAAACTCAAGCTTGATGAGTCGCACCTTAAGACCAAACTGGCCCCGTCAGTCGACGGGCGCGGGTATGAAAGCCGCACCATGATGTATGCGGACTCCCGCCTTTATCCGTATCAGCGCCTGATCGAACAGATTGCACCGGAAACCAGAAACTTCTGGGACAAACTGCGCATCAAATGCCCGAACTTTGACCGCCGGAACATCATCCCGGATGAGCTTGAGACGATCAATGAAGCCATCCATGTCAGCGCACTGGAACGTTGGAATATCTCGACCGGCGTCTTGCATGACAATTCGCACGAAGGGTCGCTTGAACGCGTGCTGTATCGCCCGCCCAATCTGAATGCGGTGCTTAGGGCCCATTATGCCGGTAAACGCACACCCAACATCATCAACTGGAGCGGTGCCACCATGCGAAAGGACATTCCGTGGCCTGATCAGTCGACCCTGGAATAATTGGCGGATCAATCGTCGCGATCTGATCTCTTGCGCGGGCGCAGGACAATCCACGCCGCGATAAGTGTCAGCAATGCCAAGCCAAACCATGTCAGCGCGTATGTCAGGTGGTTGTTGGGGAAGCTAATTTTGGTCAGGCCACCCAGTGGCAACTTGGCCGGGTTTTCTGCCCCATCACCGTCAATGAAGTATGGCGCAACATTGGTGGCATCCAGCCCCCGCTTGGTCGCCATCGCCTTTACATCGCGCGAATACCAGCGTTCTTCGGACGGAACATTATCACGCATGAAAGTCCCGACCGGTTCGTTGATGCGAAGCAGGCCGGTGACAGTAACTTCGCCCTCGACCATGCCTTCAGCCCGCGTATCGGGGTCGCGCTTTTCGGTTGGAACGAAGCCGCGGTTGATCATGACAATCGTGCCGTCATCCCGCATCAGCGGGGTCAGAACCCAGTATCCAGCCCCGTAATCGGTGGCAGTATAGACCTGCGTTTCAAGATCGTTGCGATAGGTGCCCGTCACACTGACCTTGCGATATTCATCGCGTGCGCGGGTTACATTTTCCCAGTCATCACGCGCGGGTGCGGCAACCGCATCGCCGTGCACGCGCGCATCAACCCGTTCGATCAGATCAAGCTTCCAGGCCCGACGTTCGACCTGCCAATATCCAAGGGCACAGAACCCGGAAAACAGGATAGCAGCCAGCATCAGGACAACAATTCGGGTTGTCATGGAAGGGCCCTTTTTCGGGTTATCAGTTGCGTGGGCGGAAACGTGGTCGTCGGACATGCCGGGTTCTTTCAAATGGCGGTATCTTGGCGTTTAAACAAAAAGGGCGCGATCCCCCTAAAGGTATCGCGCCCCCTTCACATATCAAGCAGTCCCTAGCCGAAGCTCGGGATCATGTCGTGATCCATCTGCGGCATCATGTTGGTGTTAAGGTGATACATCACCCACAGTGAACCGGCGATGGCAATCGCAACGATCACAAGGGTAAAGATCAGCGCCAGCATGTTCCAGCCACCTTCGGATTTGGTGTTCATGTGCAGGAAATAGACCATGTGAACCACGATCTGAATCACACCAAGACCCATCACCCAAAGGGCGGTTGCGACCTTGCTGTCGAGAACACCGTCCATCACGAGCCAGAACGGGATCGCGGTCAGAATGACCGACAAGACGAAACCGATCACATAGCTTTTATAGGTACCATGCGAGGCGCCGCCATCATGATGGTCATCATGTGCGTGTGAATGTGCGCTCATCCCAGAACTCCCAGCAGATAAACAACGGAGAAGACACCGATCCAGATCACGTCAAGGAAGTGCCAGAACATCGACAGGCACATCAGACGACGCTTGTTTTCAACGACCAGACCGCGCTGGGCGACCTGAACCATCAGGGTCACAAGCCAGATGATGCCAAAGGTCACGTGCAGACCGTGGGTCGCCACCAGCGTATAGAATGCTGAGAGGAAACCACTGCGCATCGGCGTCGCACCCAGGCTCCAGAGGTGATGGAACTCATAAAGTTCCAGCCCCACGAAGGCGATACCGAACAAACCGGTAATCGCCAGCCAAAGCTGGGTTCCTGCAACATTGCCCTTTTCCATCGCCAGCATGGCAAAGCCATAGGTGATGGACGAGAACAGCAGCATCGACGTGTTGATCGCCACCAGTTCAAGGTCGAACAGATCAGCCGGTGCGGGACCCGCTGCATAGTTCTGACCAAGAACGGTATAGGTTGCAAACAGGATCGCAAAGATGAGGCAATCGCTCATCAGATAGATCCAGAAGCCGAGCATCGTACCAGTTTCCGGGTGATGCTCTTCTTTCAGGTAAAAGACCGGCGCTTCGGTCTGAGAGGCAGTTGTATTCGCCATTGTCATTCCCTTACGCCTGCTGTTTTGCCAGAAGGGCGGTACGTTCTTCTTCGGTCGCCACAACTTCGGATGCCGGGATGTGATAATCACGGTTATAGTTGAAGGTGTGGGCGATGGCGCCGCCAACCAAGGCGATAAAGCTTGCAACGACAAGCCACCACATATGCCAAACCAAACCGAAACCAAGAGCAAGCGAGATCGCAGCCAGGATAAATCCAGCACCGGTATTTTTCGGCATATGGATATCCAGGAAGCCCGTCGTCGGACGCACGTAGCCACGTTTCTTCATGTCTGCCCAGGCGTCCAGATCATGGACAACCGGGGTAAAGGCGAAGTTGTAAGCCGGGGGCGGCGAGGACGTCGACCATTCCAGCGTACGACCACCCCACGGGTCACCGGTTTCATCGCGCAGTTTGTCGCGTTTGATCACCGCAACAACGATCGACATGATGAACGAACCGATACCACCGGCAATCAGAAGCGCGCCAAAGGCCGCAATGATGAACCAGATCTGCAACGACGGATCGTCGAACTGGCTCATACGGCGGGTAACACCCATCAGGCCAAGGACATAAAGCGGCATGAAGGCAAAGTAGAAACCGATGGTCCACAGCCAGAAGGACATCTTGCCCCAGAACTCATCGAGCTTGAAGCCGAATGCTTTCGGGAACCAATAGACGATCCCGGCAAACATCCCGAAGACCACACCACCGATAATCACGTTATGGAAGTGGGCAATCAGGAACAGGCTGTTATGCAGGACAAAGTCGGCCGGCGGGACAGCAAGCATCACGCCCGACATGCCACCAATCACGAAGGTCAGCATGAAACCAATGGTCCACAGCATCGGGACATCAAAGCTGATACGCCCCTTGTACATGGTGAACAGCCAGTTAAACACCTTGGCCCCCGTCGGGATCGAGATGATCATGGTGGTGATGCCAAAGAAGGCGTTCACACTTGCACCCGACCCCATGGTGAAGAAGTGGTGCAGCCAGACGATGTAGGACAGGATGGTAATAACCACCGTCGCATAAACCATCGAGCTATAGCCAAACAGACGTTTGCGGCAGAAGGTCGACACAACTTCGGAGAACACACCAAACGCCGGCAGGATCAGGATGTACACCTCGGGGTGGCCCCAGATCCAGATCAGGTTAATGTACATCATGGCGTTACCGCCAAGGTCATTGGTGAAGAAGTTGGTGCCCACATAACGGTCAAGACCAAGCAGGACCAGAACAGCGGTCAGAACCGGGAAGGCTGCAACAATCAGAATGTTGGTGCAAAGCGAGGTCCAGGTAAAGACCGGCATTTTCATCATGGACATGCCCGGTGCGCGCATCTTTACGATGGTCACAATCAGGTTCACACCCGAAAGCAACGTCCCGACACCGGCAATCTGCAAGGCCCAGATATAGTAATCAACCCCGACGCCCGGACTGTAGACAATATCAGACAGCGGCGGATAGGCCAGCCAACCTGTCTTGGCAAACGCGCCCAAAAACAGCGAGATCATGACAAGCACGGCGCCGCAGGTGGTCATCCAGAAACTGAAATTGTTCAGGAACGGGAAGGCAACGTCGCGCGCGCCAATCTGCAGCGGCACAACGAAGTTCATCAGACCAGTCACCAGCGGCATCGCCACGAAGAAGATCATGATCACGCCGTGGGCGGTAAAGATCTGGTCGTAGTGATCGGGCGGCAAATAACCGGCAGAATCACCAAATGCAATGGCTTGCTGGGCGCGCATCATCAAAGCATCGGCAAAGCCACGCAGCAGCATGACAATGGCCAAGATGATGTACATGATACCGATCTTTTTATGATCGATCGACGTGACCCACTCATTCCATAGATATCCCCACAGGCGGAAATAGGTCAGCGCGCCAACAACGACGAGCCCGCCTACAACCACTGCCGCGAATGTCACAGCGACAATCGGCTCATGGAGCATCGGAATGGAATCGAGCGTAAGCCGGCCAAATATAAAGTGTAAAAGGTCCGGATTAGAGAACATCGGATTACTCTTCTTTCAAATGCAGAATGGCACCGCAACCGATGCCAGAACTGCGAAGGGCCGGTTGGCATTCACCAACCGGCACTGCATTTAAAACCCTGCCGAAACACCTGTGGGTGCAACACTCATCGCACGCGAAACCGGTTCGTTGTCAAACAACGGAAGGTTCGCGATTTCGCCTGACAGACCACCTTCCGGGGTGGTGCAAAGCGTTGCGACGAAGGACTTGCTATCAGGCAACGGCTGGCTGCCACGCATCTGCGGAACGTCATAAGTCAGCGACATGACGTTGTAGATACCGGCAAGACCGCCACCGCCGTTTTCGTCGATATGCATCATCTCGTTCATGCACATCTTCGACTGATCAACGCACATGTTGAGAATGGCCTGATAAAGTTCCGGATCCACTGAGCTGTAATAGTGGACCGGTTCCTTCACACTCGGCTTTTCGAGTTCGAGATACTGCGAACGGCCAAGGAAGTTCTCATCAGACTTCACGTCATTCACCCAGGCGTCAAAGCCCTCTTCGCTCAGGCCGTGGAACTTGAAGCGCATGTGAGAGAAGCCCTCACCGCTGTAGTTCCCGGAGAACCCGTCATACACGCCTTCTTCGTTGATCACGGCATGGAGTTTGGTTTCCATACCCGCCATCGAATAGATCTGCCCTGCAAGGGCCGGAATGAAGAACGAGTTCATGATGCCCGAAGATGTAATCTTGAACTGGATCGGCGTATCGACAGGAGCTGCAAGCTCGTTGACCGTCGCAATGCCCTGTTCCGGGTAGATGAACAGCCATTTCCAATCAAGCGAAACGACTTCAACCACCATCGGCTCATGATCTTTGGGCAATGGACGTTCAGCATCAATACGGTCGAGCGGACGATACGGATCAAGCGTATGGGTCGTGACCCAGGTAATCGCCCCAAGAGCAATAATGATCACCAGCGGCGCGGACCAGATGACAACTTCCAGCTTGGTGGAATGGTGCCATTCGGGATCGTATTCGGCATCCTTGTTACCCTGGCGGTATTTCCAGGCAAAGAATACCGTCAGTGCCATGACCGGAACGATGATCAGCAACATCAGGATGGTCGAAACGATAATGAGGTCGGCCTGCTGGGACGCAATATCACCCGACGGATCGATCACAACCAGGTTGCAACCGGCCAGAAGCGAGAACATCGAGGTCAAGGCGACGCCACGTACAAGTTTTGAAAGCATGCGCTTCATACTTCCTCAGTCTCTGGAAGATGTTCTCACAGACAACCATATGCCTGCGAGCCGCATAGCGACCCACCAAAGATCGCCACGCGTCGTACCCTGCCGCACACGCATATAGGAATTATAATTCCAGACATCCACGGAAAGGGCACAAAGAAAGCAATTTTTTTTCAAAAAAATGCCAAATCGGAAATTCGCGGGAATTGCTATAGCTGCGTTGCAGCAATGTCAAGCTACCCGCGGCGCATAGCAGGGTCGTAATGACAATTATCATTCGGATGTAAACCACGCGTTGTGCGGTGCATCACAATAATTGACACTGACGTTTGCAATTCACATGTCTATACTTAGACTCGATCCAAAGTCGTATCGTCCCTTGATCCGAATTTGTGATCCAATCAAAAGCAGTTAGGGCCAAAAGGCCCGACCAGTGAATAAGGGAGAACGGCGTGACCCAAACAACAGAACACTACGCGACCGCCACCTCTTCGGGTTTGGAACGCGATGCGCGGCATCACAATGCCGACGCCACCAATGATCCGGGACAAATCGCGCTTGGCGTGATCATCGGCCGGACATCAGAGTTTTTTGACTTCTTCGTCTATTGCATCGCATCGGTACTGGTTTTCCCACAATTGCTGTTTCCGGGTGAAACCGCACTCATGGGCACCATGTATTCCTTTGCCATCTTCTCTCTGGCCTTTATCGCCCGCCCTGTCGGGTCGCTTGTCTTCATGACCGTTGACCGGCAATACGGACGCGGCGTGAAACTGACGATTGCCATGTTCCTGCTGGGCGGTTCAACCGCTGCGATGGCATTCCTGCCAAGTACGGCTTCGGCCGGGATCCTTGCGATTTACCTTCTGTGTGCCTTCCGCTTCCTGCAGGGTCTTGCATGGGGTGGCGCATGGGATGGTCTGGCGTCGCTTCTGGCACTTAACGCACCCGATAACCGCAAGGGCTGGTACGCGATGATCCCGCAGCTGGGCGCGCCGCTTGGCTTCATGCTGGCATCTTCGCTGTTTGCTTATTTGCTGCTGACACTGCATCCGGACGACTTCCTGGCCTTTGGCTGGCGCTATGCGTTCTTCGTTGCCTTTGCAATCAACGTTGTTGCGCTGTTTGCCCGCCTGCGTCTGGTGGCAACGTCCGAATTCGGCCATCTGCTTGACAAGAACGAGCTTGAGGCAGCCCGTGTCATCGACACGCTCAAACATAATGGTCGTACCGTTGTGCTGGGTGCGCTGGTCCCGATGGTCAGCTACGCGCTGTTCCATCTGGTAACGGTCTTTGCGCTGACTTGGGTCTATCTTTATGCCAATGGCAATCCGGGGCAGTTCCTTCTGACCCAGGGTGTTGGCGCAGTGTTGTGTGCCTTTGGCATCATTGCATCGGGCTTCATTGCCGATCAGCTCGGCCGTCGTCGCCTGCTTGGTTACAGTGCGGGTATCATCCTTCTGGGTGCGATCCTGACACCGCTGCTTTACACCTATAACATCATCAACGAAGGCATGATTGTTCTGGGTGGCTTTGCGGTTCTGGGCCTGTGCTTTGGTCAGGCGGCCGGGACGCTGGCATCGAACTTCAAGCGTGAATACCGCTACACCGGATCGGCCCTGACATCCGACCTTGCATGGTTGCTGGGCGCTGGTTTCGCACCGCTGATCGCACTTTATCTCTGTGACAAGTTCGGTCTGGCCGGTGTTGGTGCCTACCTGCTTTCGGGCGCGGTTGTCACCTTGCTCGTGCTGCAATTCAACAAGCAGTTCGGGGCAAAAACCACCGACTGATTGCCAAGACATATACGTCAAAGCAAACACCCCGGCCAATCTGGCCGGGGTGTTTTCGTTTGCAGACCGCGAAGGGGTCTTATGCGTAGTTCGACGGGAACATGGCGCGTTTTGCGTCTTCGTCCATTTCCGTCTTAAAGGTGTGGTCCTTGCCAACCTCGCGCGCACTGACGGCTGCCGGCAGGCGATTGATCGCATCAAACCAGCGTTTGATGTTGGGATACTTGTCCCAGACATCCGGGTTCTTGTGCACGAACGGGGCCTTGTCGATCCAGCCCCAGGCCGAGATATCAACAATCGTCATTTCATCGCCGACGATGAATTGGCGACCTTCCATATGGTCTTCCAGCACCTGATAGTGGCGGGCAATCTCGTTGCGATAACGGTTCACGCCATAATCACTGCCCTCAGGTGCGACATGCTGGAAATGCACCGCCTGCCCTGAAAACGGCCCCAGACCGGTGGCAATGAACATCAACCACGACAGGAACTCACCGCGATCTTCGGGCTTACCCAGGAACTTGCCGGACTTTTCCGCGAGGTACAGCAGGATCGCGTTTGAATCAAACACGCGTACTTCCTTGCCCCCGGGCCCGTCGGTATCGACAATCGCCGGGACCTTGCCATTCGGGTTGATGGCGCGGAAGGCCGGGTCATGCTGCTGACCTTTACGGGTATCAACCGGCAGGACCTCATATGAAAGGCCGGATGCCTCAAGCATCATCGAGATTTTCTGCGGGTTGGGGGTAGGATGGTAATAGAAGCGGATCATGACACGTCTCCTTGCCAGGTATCGCCGTTACACAATGGCGTGACCGGCTCTTGCATTTTGGAATGATCGTTTTAAATTGACCGATAACAACCTGATTGGCAAGCTTCGATTATCGAATTCGCCATCACGAATAGTTTAAAGGAGCCTTTGGCCCATGATTGATCTGTATTACTGGCCAACCCCGAACGGCCATAAAATCACACTGTTCCTTGAAGAAGCCGGACTGGACTACAAGATCGTGCCAGTCAATATCGGCACGGGCGATCAGTTCAAACCCGAATTCCTGGCCTTTTCACCCAACAACCGTATGCCGGCGATCATTGATCACGATCCGGCCGATGGCGGCGAGGACATCACGGTGTTTGAATCCGGCGCCATCTTGCAATATCTGGCCGAGAAAACCGGAAAGTTCATCCCGACCGATGTGCGCGGACGCAAGACCGTGATGGAATGGCTGTTCTGGCAGATGGGTGGCCTTGGCCCGATGGCCGGCCAGAACCATCATTTCGGCACCTACGCGCCGGAAACGATCCCGTATGCGATCACCCGTTATGTCAACGAGACCAATCGTCTTTATGGTGTGCTAAACAAGCGCCTTGAAGGCCGCACGTTTATTGCCGGTGACGACTACACGATTGCCGATATGGCCTGCTATCCATGGATCGTCAGCCACGAAAAACAGCAGCAGGACCTGAATGAGTTCCCGAACCTGAAACGCTGGTTCGAAGCCATACAGTCCCGTCCGGCAACGATTGCCGCCTATAAGGCGGGCGAAGGTCTGCGCGCTGGCGAAATGAGCGAAGAAGACAAAAAAGTCCTGTTTGGTCAGACAGCAAAAAGCACCCAGAAATCCTGACCAGATGGACCAAACCACAAGATCATGAAAAACCGCCAGCCCTGTTGCAGGACTGGCGGTTTTGTTTTGCGTGATCGTCTCAGGCTTAGGCGTTACGCACTTCGGCCAGGAACGATTCAACTGCTTCGTTCAGAACAGCTGCCTGACGTCCAAGCCCTTCGGCAAGGCCAAGCACCTCGCCCGAAAGCTTTTCCGCGTCATTTGCCGCCGTCGACACGCCCGAGATATTTTCAGATACATCGCGGCTGCCGTGTGAGGCCTGTTCGACATTGCGGGCGATTTCCTGGGTTGCGGCCCCCTGCTCTTCAACGGCGGATGCGATTGTCGTCGTCGCCCCATCGAGGCTTCGGATGGTTTCGGCAATCTCGGCAATCGCGTTAACGGCATTGGATGTGGCGACCTGGATGTCGCTGACCTGGGACCGGATATCTTCGGTTGCCTTTGCCGTCTGGTTTGCAAGGTTCTTGACCTCGTTGGCCACCACAGCAAAGCCCTTGCCCGCATCACCGGCACGCGCGGCCTCGATCGTTGCGTTCAGGGCCAGAAGGTTCGTCTGTTCGGCAATGTCGGTGATCAGCGAAACAACCTCACCAATCTGGTTTGCCGCCTCTGCCAGCAATTCGATCTTCTGATGCGTTTCTTCCGAGGTTTGAACGGCACCTTTGGCGATGGTTGCAGACTGTGCGACCTGATTGCTGATTTCGGCAATAGACGTGCTCAGTTCCTCAGCCGCCGAGGCAACGGTTTCCACGTTGGTCGACATTTCCTGTGACGCCGCCGAAACAACCGTTGAACGTTCGCCGACCTGTTTGGAGGTATCGGTCATCGCATTGGCAGAGCTTTGCATATTGCCCGATGCTTCGATCACCTGGGCGACAACCTGCCCAACGCTGGCTTCGAAACTGTCGGCCATTTTGCGAAGGGCCGCACGCTTGTCTTCTTCGGCGATGCGTTCCTGCTCTTCACGCTGGGTGCGCATTTCTTCCATTTCGATGGTTTTCGATTTGAAGATATCCATCGCCCGCGCCAGATCGCCGATCTCGCTTTTCTGGTGGGTGTAATTGACCTCGATATTGTGATCACCCTGCGACAGACGCAGCATGTTTTCCGAAATATCGAAAAGCGGGCGGGTAATGCCGCGACTGATCATCAACGACACGCCGACCACCGCCACCAGGATCGCCAAGGCAACACCACCCATCACCAGCATGATTTGCATGAAAACAGCGTTTACATCATCAATGTAAATACCGGTGGCGACGATCCAGCCCCATGGCTTGAAATCCTTGACGAATGAAAGCTTCGGACGAAGATCATCCGAATTCGGCACCTTGTAGGTATAATCGACAAAACCCTCGCCCTTCTCTTCGGCGACGCGCACGAACTCGCGATAAAGGAATTTGCCCGATCCATCGACATTGTCGGTCAAGTTCTTGCCGACAAGATCCTTCTTGATGTCATGGATCAGAAGAACAGGTGTGTGATCAAACACAAAGAAATAGTTCTTTTCATCATAACGAAGGGATGCAACAGCGCCTTTAGCCGCATTTTGCGCCTCTTCGGTGGTCATTTCGCCGGACTGTTCCAGCGCATGATAATGACCAATCAAATTGATTGTGGATTCAACAAGGTTCTTCGTTTTTGTCTTGCGATCCTCAAGCATGTTTTGGCGCAATTCGGTCAGACCGAACGCCCCAACCAGCAACACCGCAAGAACCGCCCCCGCGACAATAATCAGCATACGTGTGCCGATTTTCACCGAACTCAGTGACAACATGGCATTCCCCTTCCCCTTGGATATTCCTTGCCAAGGTAGCGGCAAGGTTTTCTTGTTTTAGAACCACTTCATAAACACTGAAGTCGGCAGCCCGTGACCATGTCACAAATCATCATACCAATTGAATCGCATATATTATGCATTACCTCTTTGCTGTGACGGCCATCACAGCTGCTTGCCATTTCAGCTTGGCATCCGGTAATCTTCCTATCGCTATCCGGGCACACCAACGCACGATAAGACGCCCCAAACAAGTGATCTGCAGTGCGCCGTTTGACGTAGCCATTTCAGTGATTTACATAATTTCTCAGCATCATGGCCAAAGGACACCTCATGCGCCCACTTCGCACAATCCTGTTGGCCCTGATCCCGGCAAGCCTGCTTGCGGCCTGTGCATTCCCACCAGAAAACGCGCTTTATGATCAGTCACCCGATATCCCGCCCTACATGCAGGATAATTTCGACGATTACGTATCTGAAACGCGTGACTGGATCGCCACCCATCGGGTTTTTCTGACCGATGACCACGAAATGGAAATTGCCCGCAACATTCCATTTGAAGTGCGCCGGGATACAGCGGATACAACGGCTGCGGACCAGCCCAGCCGTGGCGTTTTGTTCGTTCATGGTCTAGGGTCAAGTCCGTGGTACTTCCACGACATTGCAGTGGCGATGGCCAAGGATGGCTGGCTTGCACGGTCGATGTTGCTGCCCGGCCACGGCACCCGCCCGGGTGACCTCAGCCTGCCCGATTATGATGACTGGACGGGATCGGTCGCCCATCAGGTTGCGCTTCTGGAGCGCGAGGTCGATGAAGTCTGGCTGGGTGGCTTTTCAACCGGCGGCAACCTTGTCACCAGTTACGCTGCCCGGAACCCGGAAATTGACGGGCTGCTGCTGTTTTCGCCGGGCATCGAGCCGGGCAGTGATCTGTTATTCCTGACACCACTAGTCCAGTATCTGTGGGATTGGGTCGATGCCGATCCGGAAGACAACGTGATCAACTATCAATCCCTGTCGACCAAGGCATCGGCACTTTATTACCGCAGCGTCACCGACGTTGATGATGCGCTTGACGCAAAGCCGTTTGACCGCCCCGCCCTTGTGACCATGAGCGCGGATGACAGTGTGCTCGATCCAATTGCAATGCTTCATCGCTTTGAGACGCATTTCACCAACCCGGCTTCACGCCTGGTCTGGTATGATGAGGTCAACGCACCAAGCAACGACAGCCGGATCGAGAACCTCAACAGCAGTCTGCCAGATCAACAGATCAGCAGTTTCTCACATCTGAGCGCGCTGTTCTCGCCCGACAATCCGTATTACGGTGCAAAGGGAAGCTTTGTCTTCATCGAGAACGGTCAGGAAGACATCGAACGACCAGCGGATCGCGCACTGCTCTGGCGCAGTGCATGGGGATATATGGAGCCGGGCAAGTACCATGCCCGCCTGACATGGAACCCCTATTTTGATGCGTTGATCGACGCAATCGGCGACGTCACCAACTAGGCCAAAGGACCCGTCAACACCATGACCAACAGCGAACAGGAAACGATGAGTGCAGGGCGCGTTCATCACCCCAACCATCGCACCCGTGTCTTTGCCCTGATTGCGTTTATGGTGTTGTGTCTGATCATATCGGCCTTCGGCGGGGCGGTGACAGCCACCAGCGTCAATGACTGGTATGCGGCACTGAACAAGCCGTTCTTCCGCCCGCCCAACTGGGTTTTCGGCCCGGTATGGACCGTCATTTATTTCATGATCGCCTTTAGCGGCTGGCGCGCCTGGCTTAAGGTGGGTATCGCCAATGCCAAAGGCGCCTTTGGCCTTTATGCAGGTCAGTTGACGCTTAACCTTGCATGGTCGTTTTTGTTCTTTGGCGCTCAGTCACCCCTATTGGGCCTGATTGATATCGTCACCCTGCTTGGCCTGATCATCGCCAACATGGTTGCGTTCTGGAAGATTGACCGTTTGGCCGGGATGCTATTGGTGCCCTACGCCCTTTGGGTGGGATTTGCCACCCTGCTCAATGCCGCGATCTGGCAGCTTAATTAACTGCTTGGTTCTGCGACGACATCAATTGCCGCTTCCTTCGCCGCACGATCACTTTTGGGCTCCGCAGCTTCAGTTGTTTGCGCAACACTATCCATGCCCAAGCGACCGATGGATGGCAAACGCAGTGCCGGACGGTTGAAGTCAATCCCGAAGTTAAGACCCAGCAGGTTAAGCTCGATCCCCTCTTCCAGACCAAGCGACATGCCAAGAACGCCCAACAGGTTGGCCTGTACGCCCTGCCCGCTTGAAGAAAGCCCAACCGGGTTGGTGATCGGGCGATAATCCTTGCCGATCGCATTGGCCGGCATATCAAGGTTCAGGCCGGGCACTTCACGGCCGATATGGGCGATGAAGGTGTTGCTGTTCGGGCCCGGATAACTGCGATATTCGCGCGGGAATGGATAGGATTTGATCGCCGCTTCGATTTCGGGGATCAGCTTTTCGGCCGCCTCGCCCCGATGGGCCGCGAGAAGTTCCGGTTTCGAGCCATACCAAAGACCATCCGGGATCGCGTAATTCTGGCGAACGACATTGCCGCTGCCCCACCCCACCACGTCATAGCGGGTATATTTGGTTTCACCGGCACGCTTATAGATGATCCATGGATGAACTGCGAAATAGGCCCGCCAGCCAAATGTTTCGGCCGCCATCACCATGACAATTGCCTGATCCCGGTTGGCGACAGCATCAGGCGCCACACCCGAAGAATGGCGCGGCGCATTGCGCCATGTATAGCGTTCCTTGGCTTTTTCACCCGGCGGGTCTTCTGCCAGGCTGATGCCAAATGGCAGGACAAGAACGGCCAACAGACCAAGAAACAGGGTTTTGCCTTTACGCAAGGTCGATCCAATCAAACTAACAGGTCATGACTTTATTGTTACGGTTAAAGCAGACAAGTAGGATCAAAAAAAGGCAACGCACCCTTCTATCCTGAGGGGAATCCATCTGTATTCCGCCTAAGGCGGCCAACGCGAGCCTAAGGCCAGGCCGCAAAAGTATCATCGCGCACACGCTCGTGTGCGCGGCGCAACCGGCGATAGGCGCCGGGGGCCTCGCCCATATAACGTTTGAAGAACCGGCTGAAATAAGCCGGATCGCGAAAGCCCAAACCATAGGCGATCTGCGCCACACCAAGCGGGGATTGTTCCAGACGCATGCAGGCCTCGCGCAGGACACGTTCATGGATAATCGTTAAGGGCGGCTTGCCGGTTGCGCGCAACACCGCAGATCCCAGACGGCGTTCACTAACACCAAGGGCCTTCGCATAATTGGCAACATTCCAATGTTCACGAAAATGCAGCTCCAGTACCTGCAAAAATCGCTGAAAGGTGATCGAGCCCGGACCGTGCTGGTTGCGCTGCGCCATCACGCCTTCTGCCAGACGCAGAACCATGGTCAGAATGATCTGTAAATGCGCGCCAACCACAAGACTGGCACCAAGCGCATTTCCCATCAGCTCAGACCGGATGGCTTCAAAGCTGCGCTCAAGCAACACCAGATTTCCAAGGCCCTCTTGCAGAGTAACATTATGGACGGTGTCCGCAGCAAAGCGCAAAGGCAAGCCACCGCCAGCAGAATTACCACCGGCGATCCCGCTGCCATCACCGCAATGACGCGCCACCAGATCATCGGCAACCGACAGCAAATAGCCATTGCTGCCAGCACTCACGCCAAAGCGCTGCGTTTCGCCCAACGGCAACCAAACGAGCGCTGGGGCCTTGCAGGTTATCGTTCCCTGACGCAAACCAACCTCGGCACGACCACCAAGCAACAATATGGCATGGCAACGGTCCCGACGTGCCTGATCATTCATGACCCAGGTCTGGGTCGATAATGGATGATCAAAACGGTCCATAACCGCATGAGTGGTTACGGGAAGCAGGTCTTCGAACGGGTTATCGGTAAGTTCAACGGCGCTTGAGACCGGAATCTGACGGGGAGTTTGATCGGTCATGCCTTTTTGTCACACATCTATTCCAAATGGTTATATGTAAAAATGTACAATTTTTCGTCCTAAATTGTCAATTTCAGCATCTTTACATTAGAAACGTTCCATCGCCTACTAGAAACACGGTCAAAGAAACCGTCACAAGCAACAATACATACAAAGAATGCGTTCCTATTATTTTGCATCTGCGAACTAATAGGCGGGAGGTTACGCCGGAGATTTACTTCACACTGTGAAGTAAGTAACACTAACTCTTTGCCTAAACTCCTGAAACTACGCGCAAACGGGAAAACCGTCTCTGCAAAAGAGATCAGGAGGAAAAGCATGCAAATTTCAGCGAAACTGCGCTTCGCGACCATTGCAGCGGCCACAACCGCCGTCATGAGTACCGCGACGCTGTTTGGGGCCAATGCCCAGGAAACATATCGCATTGGCTATGCCATTTCGAAAACCGGTCCGGGTGCACCGGGCGCGGCCACCAGCACCATTCCGAACTACGAAATGTGGGTTAAGGAAATCAATGATGCCGGTGGCCTTAAAGTCGGCGACAAGCAGCTTCCGATTGAAGTTGTCGAATATGATGACCGATCCAGCTCGGAAGAAGCGGTACGCGCGATTGAACGCCTGATCAACCAGGACAAGGTTGATTTCATCCTCTCCCCCTGGGGCACGGGTATCAACCTTGCAGTAGCACCAATCCTTGACCGCGCGGGTTACGCCCACCTAGCGGGCACGGCCGTGACCGACAAGGCACCCCAACTGTCGCAGCGCTGGAAAAACTCCTACTGGCTGCTGGGCACTGGCGAACAATATGCCGTTGAACTGGCCAAGTTCCTTGAGGGCCTGAAAGCCGAAGGCAAGATCAATGACAAGGTCGCGATGATCGCGGTCGCCGACGGCTTTGGTATCGAGCTTTCCAAGGCCGGCCGCGAAGCCCTTGAAGATCGTGATTTCGATCTTGTTTATGACAAGACCTATCCGCTGGGTTCCCAGGACCTGGCAACCATCGTCAATGATATCAAATCGCTTGGCGCGGACACCTTTGTTGCCTTCTCTTACCCGCCCGGCACGCTTGGCTTGACCGAACAGTCTCGCGTTCTGGGCTTTAATCCCAAGGTATTCTACGCCGGTGTCGGTACGGCCTTCCCGCTTTACAAAAACCGCTTTGGCGATAATGCCGAAGGCGTCGTCAGCCTTGGTGGTGCGAGCGAGGATGATCCGAAAATCGCCAACTACATCAAACGCCACGTCGCATTCGCCGAGCGTGAGCCGGATCGTTGGGCATCGATCGTGAACTGGGCAACACTGCAGTCCTTGCAGCAGGCCATCGAGCGTGCCGGCACGACCGACCGCGAAGCGATCAATGCCGAACTGGCCAAAGGCGGTTTTGACACCATTCTTGGCACCTACAAGCCGGGCGATCAGACGTTCTGGCAGGTTGGTCAGTGGCAGGGTGGCAAGTTTGTCGGCCTCGCACCGACCAGCATGGAGGGCGCTGCAGAACTTGTCTTCCCGAAACCTGAGTGGAAAGCCGCGCAGTAAGCGCGCCACATAAGGACGTCGGGGTTCCTAAGCCAACAGAACTCCCGGGAATCCCGACGCCCCTTTTGGATGGAATTAATGTTTAGCTACGCAATTTTTTCCGGGATTACTCTTGGCGGGATGTACGCCCTTGTTGCCATGGGGCTGACCCTGCAATACGGCGTTTCGCGCATCATGAACCTTGCCTATGGCGAGTTGGTGATTGTCGCGTCATTTATTGCCTTTGTTTTCATGACCTCGCTTGGTGTCAATCCGATTGCTGGTCTGTTGATCATCATTCCGGCAAGCTTTGCCCTGAACTGGGTGATTTATCGCATCCTGCTGACCCCGCTGGTCGCACGCGCAAAGAACCGCGGCATGCTTGAAGTCGACAGCATCCTCGCCACCTTTGGCCTGCTGTTTATCGTTCAGGGCGTGCTGCTGGTCTGGTTTGGTGGCAACTATTACAGCTATGATTTCCTCAACAACGCCGTTGACATCTTTGGGGCAACGATTGCAGCAAACCGGCTTGTCGCACTTGGTTTCGCAGTTGTCATCGGACTGGGTTTCTATCTGATCCTGACCCGCACCCGGATGGGCACGGCCCTTCGTGCGGTCGCCGTTGATCCGACCTCTGCCCGCCTGGTGGCAATTGATGTCAATTTTGCATCCTGCTTTGCTTTCGCCCTTGGTGGTGCCATGGCCGCTGTTGGTGGCGTTCTGGTCAGCATGTTTCTGACTTTCTCCACCTCGATGGGTGTTGTCTTTACCATGAAGGCATTGATCGTTGTGATCATGGGCGGGGTTGGCAATATGTTGGGCGCGCTGATTGCGGGCCTCATCCTTGGTATCGCAGAAAGTCTGGTCGCGACCTATATCGATCCGGGCCTGACCATTGCCGTGACCTATGTGATCTTCCTGCTGGTCTTGCTGATCAAGCCTTCCGGCCTGTTCGGGAGGGCCGCGTCATGAGCATCCTCAAACCTGATTTCATCAAGCCCATTGGTATCGGTGCGGTGATCTTTGCTGCCCTTGCCTTCCTGCCGTCACTCGTCGACAGTTATTACATGTCGCTTGCCATCAGCATCGTGAGCTTTGCGGTTCTGGCAACCGCATGGTCGATGTTCTCTGGGCCGACACGATATATCTCACTTGCAACCGTGGTGTTCTTTGGCATTGGTGCCTATACGGTGGCAGTTCTGGGTGAAGTTCTGCCCTTCCCCCTCGTGCTCGTTTGTGCCGGTCTTGCAGGAACCGTGATTGCCCTTCTGGTTGGCTTTTCCACCCTGCGTCTGGCGGGGGTGTATTTCGTGATCTTTACCTTTGGCCTTACCGAACTGGTGCGCCAAGTCGTAAGTTGGTACGAGGTCAATGTCACCCGCGAAATGGGTCGCTATGTATTTCTTGATATCACCCAGAACGACATTTACTGGCAGCTGCTTGCCCTGTTTGCAGTTCTTCTGCTGACCGGCTTCATTCTGGGCCGTTCGCCCCTTGGCTTTGCGCTGCGCATCATTGGCGAGGACGAAACCGTTGCCAAGCATTGCGGCATTGATGTCACGCGTGTGAAAGTCGCGCTGTTTGTTCTGTCTGCCCTGTTCATGACCCTGACCGGGGCCATCATGGCACCGCGCTGGACCTATATTGATCCGGTCATTGCCTTTAACCCGATGCTGTCATTCCAGGTTGTCATCATGGCACTGCTTGGCGGGCCACGTCGCCTGCTGGGCCCTCTGCTTGGCGTTGTCCCATTGACCCTTCTGTTTGAAATCCTGACCGCGAACTTCCCGAACCATTTCAGCATCCTGCTTGGCTGCGTGTTCTTGGTAATTGTCTATCTTCTGCCCGGCGGGGTTGTCGGTTTGTATGAAAAATACAGCGCCCCCAAAAAACGCGCACTTGCAACCGAACAAAACGCCAAACCCGGGGGGAACGCAGCATGACTAATGAAATCCTTTTGTCGATTTCAGGTCTGCAGAAGGCCTTTGGCGGCCTGATTGCCGTCAATCAGATGCAGTTCGATGTCCATGAAGGTGAAATCCTCGGCTTGCTTGGCCCCAACGGATCGGGCAAGACCACGGTGATGAACCTGATTTCAGGTGCCCTTCAGGCGAATGAAGGCAAGATTGTCATCAGCGGCAAGGATATCACCAATCTTCCTGCCCACAAAATCAGCCATTCCGGCATTGCGCGGACTTTCCAGTTGGTGCGTGTTTTGCCCGATCTTGATTGCGTGGAAAATATCGAAGCCGGTCTTGCCTACCGGACCAAGCCGCTCTGGGGTGATGCCGCGCATGCAGCCGCCCTTGAATTGCTTGAACGGATCGGGCTTGCCAAACAGGCCCATACGCCCGCAGGCGATCTGACCTATATCGATCAGAAACGCCTTGAACTGGGACGGGCACTTGCCCTGCAACCGAAGCTTCTGTTGCTTGACGAATGGCTGGCCGGATTGAACCCGTCCGAACTGCAGGATGGTATCGCCCTTGTTCGCAAGCTCAAGAACGAAGGGCTTACGATCATCATGGTCGAACATGTCATGGATGCGATCAGAAGTCTGTGTGATCGTTGTGTGGTAATGAATGCCGGGGCCAAGATTGCCGATGGCACCCCCGACGAAGTTCTTTCCGACCCCGAAGTCGTCCGCGCCTATCTGGGAGACAGCCATGCTTGATATCAAAAAACTGTCTGTGTCCTATGGCAAGCACGCCGCCCTTCGCGAAGTCGACCTTACTGTCGACCGTGGTGAAATCGTTGTCATGCTGGGCGCCAATGGCGCAGGTAAAAGCAGCCTGCTTAAGGCCTGCGCAGGTCTGGTGCCGGCCCACGATAACACGCGTATCACCCTATCTGGCAGTGAGCTGACCGAACTTTCCGCCCATAAGATCGTTGAGGCGGGACTTGCCCTTGTCCCGGAAGGGCGCGGCATTTTCGGAGAATTGACAGTGCGTGAAAATCTTGCGCTTGGTGCCTTTGCCAAACGTGCAAGGGCAGCTGAACAGCAAAATCTTGATCGCGTGATTGATTTGTTCCCCAAACTTGCTGAACGACTTAATCAAGCGGCTCGCACCATGAGTGGTGGCGAACAGCAGATGGTGGCCATCGGCCGCGCGCTTATGTCCAATCCCGATATTCTTTTGCTTGATGAGCCATCTTTGGGGTTGTCACCAATCATGACCGGGGAATTATTCAAGGCCCTTGCGGCCATTCGCAAAACAGGCGTTGGTGTGCTTCTGGTCGAACAGAATGCCCACCAGTCCCTCGCCATATCAGATCGAGGTTATCTGATCGAAAACGGGGCCATTACCGGGCAAAATACTGCCAAGGCCCTGCAATCCGACCCAGCTGTGCAGAAGGCATTTCTTGGCCTTGGGGCCGCGTGATGCAGTCTTTCGCCAAGGCACAGCAAACTACAAGAAAGTCAGGAGAAACGTCATGAACGACACCAAATTGTTGATCAATAATCAGGACGTCAATGCGTCCAACAACCGCACTTTTGAACGCAAGAACCCGGTCACTGGCGAAGTCGCAACTGTAGCAGCCGCCGCCAACGCCGCCGATGCCCGCAAGGCGGCTGATGCAGCTGCCGCGGCCTTCCCGGAATGGTCAAAAATGGGTCCGGGCGCACGGCGCAAGATCCTGCTTAAGGCCGCCGACATCATGGAAGCCAAAGGCGATCAGTTCGGTCAGCTGGTTCTGGATGAAACCGGCAGCACGCGCATGTGGGGTGGATTTAACGCCCATCTTGCCGCCAATATGCTGCGTGAAGCCGGTGGCATGACGACGCAAATTCAGGGCGATGTCATTCCGTCTGACACGCCCGGCCTGATGGCCATGGGCATTCGTCAGCCGGTTGGCGTGGTTCTGGGCATTGCGCCCTGGAACGCCCCGGTGATCCTTGGCACGCGCGCGATTGCCATGCCGCTTGCCTGTGGTAACACCGTCATCCTCAAAGCGTCCGAACTTTGCCCGGCCCTGCATCGCCTGATCGGTGATTGCCTGGTTGAGGCCGGCGCGCCTGAAGGTGTTGTCAACGTTGTGACCAATGCCCCGGAAGATGCGCCGGAAATCGTTGAAACCCTGATTGCCCATCCGGCCGTGCGTCGCATCAATTTTACCGGCTCGACCCGCGTTGGCCGCATCATCGCCAAGCTTGCGGCGGAACACCTGAAACCGGTTCTGCTTGAACTGGGTGGCAAGGCACCGTTCCTTGTTCTGGATGACGCCGACCTTGATGAGGCGGTTAATGGTGCGGCCTTTGGGGCCTATATGAACCAGGGCCAGATTTGCATGTCGACCGAACGCCTGATCGTTGACAATGCGGTTGCTGATGACTTTGTCGCCAAACTGGCCGCCAAAGCCAAAACCCTGACGGCTGGTGATCCGGCCAAGGCCGAAAACATCCTTGGTGGTGTTGTCAGTGTCGAGGCGGTCAATCGCATCGAAGAACTGGTCGAAGACGCCGTTTCCAAGGGTGCCAAACTGGTGGCTGGTTCGGGCAAGGCCAAGGACGGCGTTCTGATGGATGCCACCCTGCTTGATCACGTCACCCCGGCAATGAAGATCTATTCCGAGGAAAGCTTTGGCCCGATCTGTGTTGTCATTCGCGCAGGGGACGAGGATGAGGCCGTTCGCATCGCCAATGACAGCGAGTATGGCCTGTCATCTGCGGTCTTCTCGACCAACATTCCGCGTGCCATGGAAGTTGCCAAACGCATCGAAAGCGGCATCTGCCACATCAACAGCCCGACCGTTCAGGACGAAGCACAGATGCCGTTTGGCGGTGTGAAATCATCGGGCTACGGGCGCTTTGGTTCTCAGGCATCGATTGATGAATTCACCGAAATGCGCTGGATCACGATCCAGAGCGGCAAGCGCCACTACCCGTTCTAAGACCAAACGAACACAAGGCCGTTGCGGAACATCCGCACGGCCTTGCTGTTATTGAAAGATACGCAGGGGGGAAGTCTGATTTCGTGAGAACTGTTCCCTCACCAAATCAGGACCTGTGTGCGGGCCGTCAGATGACGCATCTGACGGCCCGTGTCTTTGGAGGATGGCTGATCAACCGCGCAAAACGGACTGCACCAGAACTTCCAACGCGCTTGAAAACTTCGATCTGTCTTTCTGGGTAAAGGCGGCATTGCGCCCCTGCTCGCCGGTGACTTCGCGCATGTGGGCGGCGATTTCACGACCCGCCAGCGCATTACCAATATTGGCCTCGGTAAATTCCTGACCGTTGGCTTTTAAAACCCTGGCACCGATTTCAATCCCGCGCGATGCCAGCGGAATATCATTGGTGATGATCACATCACGCGCGCGCGCGTTTTCCGCAATCCAGTCATCGGCGGCATCGGGTTCCGGCGGCACAATGACGATTTTGATCAACGGATTGCGTGAGGGGCGAATGCCACCGTTTGATACCATGATCATCTCGATCCGGTGGCGTTCGGCCACACGTTCGCATTCGGCCTTAACCGGGCAGGCGTCGGCATCAACAAACAAACGTGGACGGGTGTTTTCAGTATTTTCGTTCATGGCGCGATAATCGCCGGGACGCGATCAAAGTCAAGCCATCATGAACCCTGCCCGACCGGCGCAGAATGCTTTGCATCGCGCATGACCGCCAAAACCACAGCCCCGACAAAGGCAAAAGCACAGGCCATCAAAACGGTTGTCTGGAAATCAAAGGCACTGGCAACCACCCCTGTCAAAAGATTGCCGATCAGGCCCCCGACAAACAGCGTGCTAACATAGTAACTGGTCGCAACACCGGGCTGATCCGTGGCGAAATTTTGAACGAACGTCATGCTGATCCCGGCAAAGATACCGTAATAAAGCCCATCAATCGCGGCGAGTGCCAGCACATCGACAAGTGTTGTGGCGTAATAAATCAGGCCAAAGAACACCGCCCCCAAAAGGGCCGCGATCAGCATACCTTTACGTTCACCAACACGTTTGATCAGCGTTGCGCAGAAATAAATTACCACCACTTCGACAAAGCATTTCACCGTTAAGGCAAATCCCGCCGAGGACGCCACCAGCCCCAACTCGGTCGAGAAATAAAGCGGCATTGCCGAAACAAACACCACATTGGCCGCCCCGATGAAAAACACCGGCACGCAGGCCGACAACAGGCCAAAGTTAAAGGGGACTTTCTGCCCGGTTTTCAGGCTGTTGGGGTGATGGGTTTTGAATGCGCCCGGCACAATTACCAAACAGGTGACAAACCAGATCGCGGCAAGTCCGGCAATTGCATAATAGGTCGAGGCAAAACCATAGACCCCATAAAAGGACAAGGACGCCGCCGGCCCGACCATCCAGCCAAGCGATGTCTGGATGCGAAGGAAGCCGTTGAACTTGACGACATCACGCCCGGTCTGTTCGGCAAACAGACGCCCGAATGAATACATCACCGAAAGCGCACCGGACCCAATCCCCAGAAGGATCGATGCAATGCCAAGATAAACCCAGTAGATCTGAAACAGACCCAGCAGGGTCATGCCAATGCCAAAGCACAGAATACTGGTCACCAGCAGGAACTTGATCGGCACCGCCCGATCAATCGCGCGACCAAATGTGCGGTTCACAATCAGGGTCACACACACCTGAACAATCGCCACCAGGCTAAGCTTCCAGGGGGCTTGACCCAATCCTTCGACAACATAAAGCCCGGCCAGGGGAGCCGCACTCGACGAGGCAAAAGCGCCAACGAGAAGCAAGCCAAGCACAAGAAACGGATAGCGATCGAGAACCGCCATGATTGGCGACAGCCCGGCCTTTTGACCAGACCCAACATCGCTTACGCCATCAACTGCCCCATCACCCTGCATCGAAACCGCCCCCTAAACCGTCATGGCATCATGGGAACCGTTCTAGCGCCTTGTTGCGAAATCACTAAGTCTTTCGGACTATTGGACAAAAGATGTCACAAAAGCATCATCACAAATGACATCCGCAAAACAAAACCCCCACCCGGTTTCCCGGATGGGGGTTTCGTTAATACGGTGCCCTTCACAAGGAAGGACAAGCCGAATTAGGCAGCGGTCAGATCATCTGCCGAAACGCGGCCCGAACGTGAGTCGGTGCGCAGTTCGTAGTTGATTTTGTCGCCTTCCTGCGGGTGGCCCATGCCAGCGCGTTCAACGGCGCTGATGTGCAGGAATACGTCATTTCCGCCTTCGTCCGGCTGAATGAAACCAAAACCTTTAGTTGCGTTGAACCATTTAACGGTACCAGTTGCCATCTTTAGATCTCCTATCGAGTATTGATTGGCGTTTCGACACACCCCGCGTGGGTGCGCCTATAGGGGTTTGAAAAACAATCAGGCGCGTTCACGCCTCGGCTGTTTTCCAGAAGTGTTTTCGCGGCCCGCACCACCCGGCTGCCCGCCGGACTGTGCGCCACGATGATTGCGATTGCGGTTTACACCGCCGCGCTTGCCTTGCGGTCCGGTATTTCGGGCACTATTGCTCCCGTTACCAGTCGCGCGGCGTTCCTCGGCACTGCCCATAAAGGACAAACCGGAAGAAATTGAATTGTCAGCTTTCGCCCCGTCGCGACGATTTCCATTGGAATCAACGCGTTTCGTCGGGCGCTTGCCACCATCATTCTGACGGGGGCCATTTTCAGGGTTCCCGCCACGACCATTGGCAGGTTTCGACTTCAGTCCACCCTTGTAACGGCTTTTGGATTTTTCCAGTGCCGGGTTCGAAGGGGCCTTGTCAGCCGATGCTCTTGAAGCATTGTCTGCGCCATCGCGGCTTTGAGTGGTTTGCTTGCGGGCATCGTCACGATCACGACGCGGCGCAGAAGCGCGCGCATCACTGCGATCCGAACGATCATTGCGGGCATTCCGGCCATTGGCCGGACGACCACCGCGACCATTGCCGCCCGATGCACCACGTCCGCCATTTCCGCGCGACTGACCGCCACCATTGCCACCACTAGTGCGGCGACCACGGTTGCTTTCACGCGCTTCGTCGGAAAGTGCTTCCTGCTCGGCTGCGGCCTTTGCATCACGGCGATCAATCACCGGAATGCTTTGGCGGGTGGTTTTTTCGATATCGCGCAGCAGACCACGTTCTTCTTCATCACAAAACGCAATCGCCGATCCGCTGGCACCACCGCGGGCCGTACGGCCGATACGGTGAACATAGCTTTCGGGCACGTTCGGGAGTTCGAAGTTCACAACGTGGGTCACGCTATCGACGTCGATACCGCGCGCGGCGATATCGGTTGCGACAAGCACGTTGATCTGACCATCCTTAAAGGCGTTCAGAGCACGTTCACGCTGGTTCTGGCTTTTGTTGCCATGAATGGCAGCCGCGCTGATTTTATTGGCTTCAAGATGGCGCGCGACACGGTCGGCACCGCGCTTGGTCCGGGTAAAGACCAGCGTACGCTTGAAAGCCGGATTATCAAGAAGCTCTGCCAGCAACTGACGCTTGCGCGTGCGTTCGATCAAATAGACCGACTGCTCGACACGTTCCTGGGTGGTGGCAACCGGGGTTACCGACACCTTGACAGGATCAGACAGCATGTCCCCTGCCAGCTGACCAATCTGGGTCGGCATGGTGGCAGAGAAAAACAGGTTCTGGCGATCACGCGGCAACATCTTGATGATGCGCTTGATCGGCGGCAAGAAGCCAAGATCAAGCATGTGGTCGGCTTCATCAAGCACCACCACTTCAACATGTTTAAGGCTGAGCTTGCCGCTATCAACATGGTCAAGCAAACGACCAGGTGTTGCGACAAGAACCTCGACGCCGGGGGTTATTGCCTTGATCTGCGGACCAGGGGCAACACCACCAACAACGACAGCCGTGCGAACATTGAGAAAGCGGCCATAGGCACGGAAACTTTCGCCAATCTGGGCGGCAAGTTCACGCGTCGGCGCAAGAACAAGTACACGGCATGCCCCTTTGGGCGTGCGGGTTTGGGATTTGGAAAGGCGGTCAAGGATCGGCAATGCGAACGCTGCCGTCTTGCCGGTACCGGTCTGTGCGATACCAAGTAGGTCCTTACCGTCTAGAAGAGAGGGAATGGATTGTGCCTGGATCGGGGTCGGCGCGTCGTAGCCTTCTTGGGCAAGCGCGCGAAGGACCGGCTCGGCGAGGCCGAGTTCGGAAAACTGGGTCAAATAAGGGTAACTCGTAAATTGGAGGCTGCAGACAGCTGGGACTTCGCCCGGTGAAAATTAGTAATCAGGTCTGCGCCTTGCAGTTCTGGAAGCACCCGCGTAGCTGGATACTTCAATGCGTTCTTGGGTTAACCACTCGACAGTAGGGGCGTTAATTCCCCTCTACGCTTCTGGAGCGATCAAATAACAGCCACACCATGCGCAGAGTTTTATCCCCTTGTCAAACAGCTTATTTTTGACAGCCCCGCGTTTTACGCACAACGGCACAGCAGAATTGCGCTGCCATGCCGTTGTAAATTCAAATACATGCGGCCTTTGCTGGCATCAATACGCCGCACACGGGTTCCCTGCCCCACACGGATTATAGGCTGCACATGGGTTACTTGCCGCTGGCGCGCACGGAGACGCGGCACAAGGCGAGGCAGCACACGGGTTATAACCGGCACACGGATTTCCTACCGCACATGGGTTGGAAGCGCCGCACGGATTGAACGCGGCGCAGGGATTGGCGCTGCATGGTGCAGCGGCGCAAGGGTTAGCCGATCGCACACCACAGGGGTTAAAGCCACCGCACGGACTGGAAGGACTGCAAGGGTTTCCTGCCGCACACGGGTTGTAGGCTGCGCATGGATTGGCGCCACACGGGCTTGCCGCACAAGGATTATATCCCGCACCACATGGATTCGCACCGCACGGGTTGTAGCCAGCCGCGCACGGGTTGGCTGAACACGGGTTCGCAGCACATGGGTTCGCGGCACACGGGTTGGCTCCGCAGGGATTTGCGCCGCAAGGATTGGCAGCGCACGGGTTACTGCCCGCTGCCGGAAGCTTGGCCGGGGCCGGATTGGCAACAGCCGGGATGTTTGCGGTGTGGCTATAATGATCAAGCGCAACGGCACCGGTTGCCGCAAGGAAGACCGCACCAAACAGGAGTGTGTTTTTCTCGCTCATTTCCGGAAACCATCCATTCCAAACACAGGACGCAGTGCAATTCCGATCCAGCTGCCGGCAAAGGCCAGCACAAACCACAGCCAGCCATGCACACTGCCCGATGCGATCCCGCTAAAGAACGCGCCGATATTGCAGCCAAACGCCAGACGCGCACCATAGCCCATCAAAAGCCCGCCAATGGCGGCCGCGATAAGGGATGCAACCGGAACGGAAACCTTCGGCGCGAACTTGCCGGCAAGGGCCGCGGCAAACGCCGCCCCGATCACGATGCCGAAATTCATGACCGACGTATTATCCTGCAGAACCGAATTGCCAAGCGCACGCGCCGGGCCAGCCCAGCTCCAGAATTCCCAGGTTTCAACCGGAACACCAATGACCTGCGCGATCTTTGCGCCCCAAAGGCCAAAGCCAAAAGTGATCGACCATGGATGGCCTGCAATCAGAAGCGTCGCAACATTAAGCCCGGCCAAAAGCAAGCCGGTCCAGATCATCGGCCAGGGGCCATGGATGAAACGCGCCAGACCTTCGCGCGGTGCGGTTGAAACGACTTCCAACCCGCCATGGGCACGCTTTTCAACGAACACGGTCAGCAACGCCACCAGCGCCAGACCACCAAACGTCACGGCAAGCCCGCCACCAATGCCATATTCACGACCAAGGCTCATCGGCGGCAAGGAGGGCAGCTCAAGCCACATCGGCAGATGGGCCGTGCCGATCACCGCACCGATAATAAAGAAGACAAGCGTGACCAGCATGCGCGCACTGCCGCCACCAACCGTGAACAACGTGCCGGAGCCACAGCCGCCACCAAGCTGCATGCCAAGCCCAAACAGAAACGCCCCGATCAGCACCGACATACCTACAGGCGCAACCGCCCCAACGACCGATCCGCCAAACGGATTGCCAAGCGACAGCAAAGGGATAAAGGCCGCCGCCGCAACCCCGATCATCAAAAGCTGCGCACGCAAGGCACGGCCGCGCTTTTCAACCGAAAAGCGGCGCCAACCGCCGGTGAACCCGAAGGACGCATGATACAGCGCAATGCCCAACAATCCGCCAAGGCCATAAAGAACGGCCTGTTTAAGATCGACCGCCTGTGAAATCGCAATACCGACAAGGACAAACAGGACGGCGGTGATGGCAGCCGGTCCTTTGTCAAAGGTGAAACCCGGTGTTGCCGGATTTGCTTTTAAGGTCGTTTCAGACATGGTGAGGCTCAATAACCTGAAATCAGATATCTAAATGAAAACGGAACCGGCTGCCCGGTTCCGTCCAGAATGTTCGCGGCTTGGTGGAAGCTGTATGGTTATCCGCTTATTCCGGGATCACCATTTCACGGTTCGGATCCGCCGCCCATTCGGTCATGGAGCCATCATACATCGCCGTGTTCTTGTTGCCCATCACTTCGGAAAGGCCAAACCATGCGACCGATGCCCAGTGACCGGTATTGCAATAGGTGATTTCCTTGCTGTCCTTGGAAACACCTGCATCTGCCACAAGGTTTTCGATCACGTCAGCGGCAACAAAGGCACCATCCTGATCGTTATAAAACTTTGACTGCGGAATGTTTTTCGCCCCCGGAACGGCACCCGGACGGGCGACAACACCGCTTTTTGCTTCGCCCTTGAACTGCGAAACCGGACGGGCATCGACAAGTGCAACACCCTCTGCGCGCGCCTTGGCAACATCATCGGCGGTCGCAACAAGTTCAGGACGGAAATTGGCGTTAAAGGCAACGGCCTTTGGCACGACCGGATCGGTCGAGACTTCCTTGCCAGCCGCCAGCCAAGCGCGCTGACCACCATCAAGGATGGTGACCGCGTCATGACCAAGCACCTTGAAGGTCCAGTAAACACGGGTGGCAGAACCGAAGTCCGAGCTGTTCTGGCCGGCCGGAACGACGACAACCTGTTTGTCATTGTCGATACCAAGCGCACCGATGCGCTTGGAAATCACGTCAACCGGCGGCAGCATGCCAACCACATCATTGACCTTTGCACGCCAGCCAAACTTGCCATAGGGCGCAAAGACGGCACCCGGAATGTGGCCAGCTTCATAAGGGTTGCCGTCCTTGGTAAGCGAGCGAATATCAACAACAACCATCGACGGGTTATCAAGATTGTCCGCAACCCAGTTGGCATCAACCAACGGCTTTTCGGTAAGACGTTCCGCCTGCGCAGCACTGCCCACAAAAGCAAAAGTGACCGCCGCAACGGCAGAAAGGATAAGGGAACGCATGGGGCTGTCTCCAATGATCAATTCATCATGATTTTGTGCAATATACCTAATTCATCACAAATAAATGTCAATGCAATCCGTATTACATTTGTTATTTGTATTAATTGCTAACAACGCAAGAACCTGCGTGCCGCGCAATTCAGAACGAAGGGCTTTAGCTATTAAGTCTGATCAAGGCCGAAGATTATTGAGATAGCGGGCAAATTCGCGCGCAAATGAATCCTGGGTTTCCAGATTGCGCAAGGCAGGCGGCCGGGTCAGGAACCCGTGCAGGGCGGCAATGATGAATTCCGCCACGGCGGAGGGTTCGATATCGGTACGGACGGTTTTGTCGAACTGCGCCTTGCCAATGCGGGACGCAAGCCCGCGCCGCCAATAGCGATACACACCGTCAATACGCTTGCGCAGGCTTTCATCAAGTTCCCCGGCACCGGATGCCAGACGCGCCAAGGGGCATCCGCCTGCCAGCATTGCCGGTGCATTTTCGCTACCCAATCGATCCACCTGCCCCATCAAGACGGGCAATATATCCTCTGCCCCTTCGAGATCATCTAGCCAGACCTCGTCAACATATCCCGGCAGGCATTCCTCGATCACGGCGTTGATCAGTTTGGCCTTGCCGGAAAAGTGGTGATAAAGCGCACCTTTCGTACAGCCACTTTGTTCCAGGATATTGCTGATTGACGCCCCGCCGAACCCGGCCCTACGGATTTCGCCAAACGCCGCGTCCAGAAGCTTCTGACGGGTGGCATCCGGGTTGCGGATCCGTTTGGGGACGAGTGCTGTTTCGGACGCACCATCAAGCTCCATGCTTTCGCCGACTTCCAGCACATCATCGTCATGACCTTCATCAGGACGTGAAATGCGGGAAAGGGCGGCAGAGAAGCTGAATGGTTCTTTTGACATCGCGCCGTTCTGTTTTTTTGATTTGAACCGGGGATCGGAACCCGTAACTTTCAGGTTCCACTGTTTTTTTCGTGCCGTCAATCATACTGGTGTTTAGTCAAAACATCTGCATGGCGACGAACATCACGCAGCCCCTTGCAATTCAGTGCAAAGCGTACTCTATTGTTCGGCCATGCCCTTTCGGGCGAGCCCCAAACATCCGTTGGATCGAAGATGCAGCTTGATTCCATCGCCTTCGTTGCAGCCGAAACCAAAATCGCACAGGATGCGATGTACCGGCTAAAACACAGATACGGCCACATTGCGCCCGACAAGGCCGACGTGATCGTAGCCCTTGGCGGCGACGGGTTCATGCTGGAAACCCTGCACCGCTATATGGGCCGCAAGGTGCCGATCTATGGCATGAACCGGGGTACGGTCGGATTTCTGATGAATGAATTCCGTGAAATGAATTTGACCGACCGCATCGCAGAGGCCCAGACGGTCGAGCTGCACCCGCTTCAGATGGAAGCCCACACCGTTTCGGGCGAAAGCCTGTGTGCGCTGGCAATCAACGAAGTGTCGCTTTTGCGTGAAACCCGTCAGGCCGCCAAACTGCGTATAAAGGTTGATGGCGTCGAACGCCTGGCCGAACTGGTTTGTGATGGCGCACTTGTTTGCACGCCGGCCGGCAGTACGGCCTATAACCTGTCGGCACATGGTCCGATCCTGCCGATGGGAAGCGGGTTGCTTGCGCTCACCCCCATCAGTCCGTTTCGCCCGCGTCGCTGGCGCGGGGCACTTTTGCCCCATGGCGCAGAAGTCGAATTCCTGATCGAGACCCCCGAAAAGCGTCCGGTTTCCGCCGTTGCCGACTATACCGAGGTTCGCGATGTCTCCCACGTGAAAATCCGTGAAGACCGCAGCATGAAAATCAAGCTGCTGTTTGATCCGGAACACAATCTTGAAGAACGTATCCTCAAGGAACAATTCGTCGAATGACCACCGTCGCACTTGCCCCGTCAGAAAATACCATTGAATGGTGCCGCAAACTGATCCGTCACCAATCCGTCAGTATGACGCCCAATCTGGCGCTGATTGACGAGGTAAAGGCATTCCTGGATGGTTTGGGTTATGACACGCTGGTTGTGCGCGACCCGTCTGAAACCAAGGCCAATCTTTATGCCACGATCGGCCCGAACGTTGCGGGTGGTGTGATCCTGTCAGGCCACAGCGACGTGGTCCCGACCGAGGGCCAGAACTGGGCATCCGATCCCTACGAGATTGATATCCGCGACGAGAAGCTTTATGGCCGCGGATCGTGTGACATGAAGGGTTTTCTCGCCTGCCTTCTGGCCAAGGCGGAAACCTTTAAGAACGCCAATCTTCGGGTGCCAATCCATCTGGCTTTCACCTATGACGAGGAAGTCGGTTGTCTGGGTGTGCCCAGTTTGGTTGAGGCGATTAACAACCTACCGCACAAACCGGCCATGTGCATCGTTGGTGAACCGACCGAAATGAAGGTCATCACCCAGCATAAGGGCAAGTTTTCGGCGCGTGCGCATTTCACCGGTCGCTCAGGGCATTCGTCGTTGCCGCGCGAAGGGGTCAATGCGGTTGAATTTGCCGCCGAACTGGTGGTGTTCCTGCGCAAGCTTGGCCGGGAATGCCGCGAAAACGGCCCACATGATGACGAGTTTGAACCAAACCACACCACCTTCCATACCGGTGTGATCAAGGGTGGCACGCAGCTCAACATCATTCCGCAGAATTGCTTTGTGGATTTTGAATTCCGCAATCTGCCCAATGATGATCGCGAAGCGCTTAAAGCCAAGATTTACGATTACATCGAAAATACCCTCGAACCCGAAATGCGCGAGATTTACGACGATGTCGGCATCGAGGTTGAAGTAATTTCCGATATGCCGGGCCTTGCCACCGGCGATGACGAAGAAGTCACCAAACTTGTCATGGCGCTCACGGGTGCCAACACCACCGGCAAGGTCAGCTTCGGTACAGAGGCCGGCGCATTTTCGGCCCTTGGCGATATCCCGACCGTGGTCTGCGGCCCGGGCAGCATCGAACAGGCCCACAAGCCCGACGAATTCATCGAGCTTGATCAGTTGGGCCGCTGCGAAGTGTTCCTCGACAAGCTTCTGGCGGTTTTGGTCAAGTAAGCGGCTTAGCGGAACTCGGCCGCCATATGGTGCAATTCATCCCAGAGGCTAGCTGCAAAGCTGCGCAGAACAATCAGCTCGAAACTGTCATAGTCAATCCGGGTGATCATTGCCCCGATGTGCCCAATCTGGGTCATGGCCGACTGACCGATGGCATATTGATCAATTGACAGGTCAACCATGGTGCCCTTGGCCAGAACGGTTCGCGACGAAACGCCCGACAACCTCATGCGCACCCGGCCGTGCGTCTGATCGGCCAGTGCAAATTGGCTGGGGAGCGCTGCCTGAATTTCTGCCAACCGGTCAGAAGAAACATCCGCATCCCCCACCCAGAACCATTGATTTGGCGCGGATTTGCGCACATCCGCGCCATGTTCCGGGGCGATCTTTGCCAGCACCTTTTTCAGGGCCGCTTCATCGCTTTTGGCATCGCCCAGCACATGGATCACAAATCCACCCCTCACCGGGGCGAGATTGATTGATGCGCTCGCGCCCGCCGCGACGTGGGGCGGAAATACGCTACGGTTTTCTAATGGATAATCACGCATGGAGTTTCTCATTTTCCGGATCGACAAAGGCAGGATTGCAAAGGATGCCGGTGACAGTCTTTCCGGCCAAACCATTCCAGATGACCACTTCTTCACCAACGCGGCTCGGGCCGTTTTTCACCAGCGCCAAGCCAATCGCATGGCCCAATGTCGGCGAGTGACACATTGAGGTGACATACCCCTGATCATTGGCAAGACTGACCTCATCACCGGGATTAAGGATATGCGATCCGGTGGCGAACTTGTCAGACGGTGATTTCGGCTTGATCCCGACAAGCGACGGTCGCGATGGATCCACCAGCCCTTCGCGCAGGTTCATCACCCGACCGATGAAATCATCCTTCTTGGCGGACACCATCTTGCCCATACCCAGGTCGGCCGGCGTCACCGTGCCGTTGATTTCTGCGTGGGTGACATGGCCCTTTTCGATCCGCATGACACCAAGGGCCTCGGCCCCGTATGGCGTGAGCCCGAATTCTTCCCCGGCAGCCATGATCGCATCCGCAACGCTTTCGCCATATCCGGCGGGTATGGCGATTTCATAGGCCAACTCGCCCGAGAACGAAATGCGGAACAACCGCCCCTTCAGGCGTCCACCAAACATCGATACTTCGCGCGCCGCCAGGAACGGGAAGGCCTCGTTCGAGATATCATCATCAATGATTTTGGACAGAACATCGCGTGATTTGGGCCCGGCAACCGCCATCTGCGCCCACTGATCGGTTGCAGATGCCAAACGGACATCCAGCTCCGGCCACAGCACCTGCGCGCAGAATTCCAGATGGGTCAGCACCCCGGCGGCAAGGGCCGTCGTCGTCGTCATGAAGTAATGATTTTCGCCAAGACAACTTGTCGTACCGTCATCATACACAAAGCCATCCTCGCGCAGCATGATGCCATAGCGCGCCTTGCCCACCGGCAATTTCAGAAACGCATTGCAGTAAACCCGGTTCAGGAATTCTGCCGCATCAGCGCCAAAAATCTCGATCTTGCCAAGGGTCGAAACATCACAGATGCCGACCTTGGTTCGCACGGTATTGACTTCACGATCAACGCTGTCACGCCAGAAAGTCTCGCCATCCTTGGGGAACCAGCTGGAGCGATACCAAAGCCCGGTTTCGACAAACTTTGCGCCATTGCGTTCCGCCCAGCCATGCAGGGGTGATTTGCGCACTGGCTGGAAATCCATTCCCTTGGATGCGCCAACCAGCGCACCGAAAGACACCGGCGTATAAAACGGGCGGAAGGTTGTCGTGCCAATTTCGCCGGGCGATACACCCTTGTTTTCCGCCAGAATGCCAATGGCATTCACATTCGATGTCTTGCCCTGATCGGTTGCCATGCCATTGGTGGTATAACGTTTGGCAAGTTCGACATGATCATAGCCTTCACGCATGGCGAGCGTGATGTCAGATGCCGCAACGTCATTCTGATAATCGACAAAGGCCTTGCCCTTGCTTGATGCCACCCGCCAGATAGGCTGGATAGGGTCGACTTTTTCCTCGTTCTGCTCGACGCCCGGAAGTGACGCGGCCTCGCCTATCACACCCAGTTCTGCAAGCGCCTTGACCGCGGCGGCCCCACCGTCGGCAAAGCAGGCCGCAATACCGGCTTTTCCGGCAACTGCCCCGCAGGGCGTCATGCCATCGGTATTTTCCGGCGGCATGAAGCCGACATGCGCGTCCGACCAGACCGGTTTGCCACCGCGATGACAGGCCAGATGCACAATCGGGCTGTATCCGCCTGATACGCCAAGGGCATCAACCGCAATCACCTCGTCACGGCCGTCATCATGGCGGACCGTGATCGATTTGATCTCCTTGCGACCCGCAGTATCGCGCACCATCGCACCGGCAATCAGGCGTGCCTTACCGTCATAATCAGTATTCGGGCAGGTGCGCGGATCAATGATCGCGGCGACCTCGATACCACGTGCCTCAAGGTCCATCGCGGTCTGATAGGCCTGACTGTTATTGACAAACAGCGCCACCCGTTTGCCCGGTGCCACACCATAGGCATTCAAATAGGTGCGCATGGCACCTGCCATCATCACGCCCGGTCGGTCATTGCCACCAAAGACAATCGGACGTTCTTCCGCCCCGGTCGCCAGAACCACCTGCCGGGCAACAATCCGCCACAGACGTTCCATGGCGCGATGGGGATTAATCTCGTGTTCTGGCAGATGCTTTTGCACCCGTTCGACCGCGCCAAACACCTGATCGTCATAGGCGGCAAAAACGGTGGTCCGCTTTTTGATCTCGACGTTGGGAAGGGCGTACAATTCACCAATCATATCGGCAAGCACCGCGTCTGCTGGCTTCCCGCCAACCGGGCTTCCCTCGGCGATCAAACCACCACCAAGTTGCGCCCCTTCATCAGCAATGATCACGCACGCCCCGGCCCGCCCGGCCGTCAGGGCTGCGGCAAGCCCAGCCGGCCCCGCCCCGATCACCAAAAGATCACAATGTGCCCAGCATTTTTCGTAATAGCCGGGATCGGGATCATAGCTTGCCCGGCCAAGACCAGCAGCCTTGCGGATCAGTGGCTCATAGACCTTTTCCCAGAAGGCAGCCGGCCACATGAATGTCTTGTAATAGAACCCGGCACCTAAAAGCGGACCAAGCAAGCCGTTGGCCGCCCCGATATCAAAATTGACATTCGGCCAGCAATTCTGCGATCGCGCTTCAAGCCCATCAAAAAGTTCCGCCATGGTGGCACGGGTGTTGGGATCACGCCGCCCGTCCCGCCCGATGGTCAGAAGCGCGTTGGGTTCCGCTGCCCCGGCGGTCAGGATGCCGCGCGGGCGGTGATATTTGAAACTGCGGCCAACCAGCTGCCTGCCATTCGCCAACAGGCCTGATGCCACCGTATCGCCACCGAAGCCAGTGAGTATTTCGCCATTAAAGGTAAAGCGCCGCACATCATCACGGTCAATCAGGGTACCGCCATCAATCCGGAAACTGGTCATCGTGCGCCCTCCGTCTTCAAGGTGCTGGCATCGACCACATCAGACGTTTCGTGGGTCAGGGTATTGCGCGTCAACACCAGCCAGCGACGACAGCCGCCGGAATGATGCCAGTATTCGCGATGTTCACCACGCGGGTTGTCGCGCAGATATACATGATCGAACCATACGGCTTCATCGGCACCGGCACTTGGGCGCGGGGTGGCGACTTCGCCGCGGATTGTGAATTCCTCGCGTGGGCGCAAACCGCAGTGAGGACATTTGACAAGACTACTCATTTCCAAATTTCCTCAATGCAGGTTGGCCTGGGCGCCAACGCCCTTTTCATCCAGAAGATAACCGCGTGCAAAGCGGTCCATGCGAAACGCGGTTGCGGTTTCATGCGGCGTATCGGTCGCCAGCAAATGGGCAAAGCAATATCCCGACGCCGGGGTTGCCTTGAAGCCGCCATAACACCAGCCGCCATTGAAATAGAGATTGCCAAGATGGGTGCGATCCATGATCGGCGACCCATCCATGCTCATATCCATGATACCGCCCCAACTGCGCAGGATACGCACCCGCGACAGTGCAGGGATCATCGCCATGCCGGCCTCGGCCACATGTTCCACGCACGCTAGGTTCCCGCGCTGGGCGTAGGAGTTATAACCTTCGATATCCCCGCCAAACACGAGGCCACCCTTATCAGATTGCGAGACATAAAAATGCCCCGCGCCAAAGGTGACCACGGTATCGATGAACGGTTTCAATCCTTCGGACACAAAGGCCTGAAGCGCATGGCTTTCAATCGGCAGGCGCATATCGACCATTTTGGCGACATGGCTTGAACTGCCAGCCACCGCCATGGCCAGCTTGTTACACGTGATCGCACCCCGTGTGGTTTGAACCCCGGTGATCTGATCGCCATCGCGGTCAATGCCGGTGACTTCGCAATTCTGGATGATATCAACGCCGTTCTGATCGGCCCCGCGCGCAAAGCCCCACGCAACGGCATCATGGCGCACCGTGCCGCCGCGCGCCTGCATCAGCCCACCCATGATCGGGAACCGGGCATTTTCATAATCCAGGAATGGCAGCTTTTCACGCAGCTGATCACGGTTAAGAAGTTCCGCATCCACCCCGTGCAGGCGCATGGCGTTGCCACGCCGCGTATAGGCATCGCGCTGGGCATCGGAATGAAACAGATTGATCACGCCGCGCTGGGACACCATGGCGTTGAAATTGAAATCCTGTTCAAGGCCTTCCCACAGCTTCATCGAAAATTCGTAGAACGGGTTATTGCCTTCAAGCAGGTAGTTGGATCGAATGATTGTCGTATTCCGCCCGATATTCCCGGATCCAAGATAGCCCTTTTCAAGCACGGCGACATTGCGCACGCCAAACACCTTGGAAAGGTAATAGGCGGTTGCCAATCCATGCCCGCCACCGCCGATGATGATCACATCGTAATGCGGTTTCGGATCCGGATTGCGCCAGGCCGGCTTCCAGTTCTTGTTCTTGGAAAATGCATTGCCAAGCAATGACAGGGCTGAATAACGCATCATCGATCTTTCGCTGTTGCCCACATCGGGTACCCAGCAATCTTGACAGAGGTGCAAATTGCAGCTTGTCTATTAAAGACATCCAATAACACAAATGCGACATCGCGATATTATTGTCGCCCAACGCGGGATACCGGCGTCATGAGCTCAGACACCCAAAACAGAACCACACGCACCCCGCGTACCGGGCAACTTGACGCCAAACCGGTTCCGGCCACCCAGAATATCGGTTTCATGTTGCTGCCCGATTTTGCGTTGATGTCTTATGCCTCGGCGATTGAGCCGCTGCGTGCGGCCAACCTTCTGGCGGGGCAGCCGATCTACAAGGTTTTGAATTACTCGGCGGCGGGTGGAAACGTTTTATCCTCGTCGGGCACGATGGTGCCGACCACCCCGCTGTCGCAGGCCCCGACCAGTTTGCACACCCTGTTCATCTGTGCCGGCGGACATCCTTCGCAATGGCAGGCACCGGGTATGCTTGGTAATTTGCGCAAACTGGCGCGCTGGGGCGTGCGTATGGGCGGCATATCAAGCGGGGCTTACGTTCTGGCCGCCGCCGGGCTTCTGGGGCAACGTCAATTCACCATTCACTGGGAACATGCCCCGGCCTTGATCGAAGCCTTTCCCGATCTGGAACCCCAACGCGCACGGTTTGTCATCGACGGGAATCGCATCACCTGTGGCGGCGGGGTGGCACCGCTTGACATGATGCATGCCATGATCGCCGAAAACCTTGGGGCGGATTTCGCAACCCGGGTGTCGGACTGGTACCTGCACACCCACGTCGGGCAATCGGGCGGCCCGCAACGGGCATCGCTTGCTGAACGCTATAACGTCCATCATGCCGGATTGCTTCGGGTTCTCGAAAAGATGGAAACCACCATCGAAGACCCGAAAACCCGCGACGAAATGGCGCGCTTTGCCAGGCTTTCAACCCGGCAGCTTGATCGCCTGTTTGATCAGCATCTTGGCAAGTCGTTTCTTGAAACCTATCGTCAGGTCCGGCTTGAACATGCCCGCAAGCTTTTGACGCAAAGTGCCCTGACCATTTCCGAGATCGCCTTTGCCACCGGCTTTTCCAACAGCAGCCATTTTTCACGCAGCTACAAAGATGCTTACGGCGTGAAGCCAAGCGAAGCGCGCGGTCTCTGACCCGAACACTCTCTAGATCAAAAGCCCAACCCAAAGATGCATTTCCCACCCCGGGAAATAGACGGAATCGGCACGACTCCGGCAATCTGCATATTTGATATGCATTGAATTTTAGCGTCTATTTTTTGTTCAAATTTTCTCTTGATCGATTCTATATTTTTTTAGATCATTGATTTTCCTGTAATTTTTGCGACGCACAATAAAAAACACATTTGCGCTTGTTCACTACAGGGAATTGAATTTTAATAAAAGGAATGTCCATCGGGGGGCATTTTGTGATGGAGAGACTAAAATGGAACAATCCGTACCAGAGTTGATGGCGAGGCTGGACAGCCTTGAAGCATCGCTCAGCATGGCAACGACCATCAATTCCGAAGTATTCTATTGGTGGTGTACTGCACTGATGCTTGCAATTCACGCAGGCTTCCTTGCGTATGAAATGGGTGCATCGCGTGCGAAGAACGCACTGGCATCCGGTATGAAAAACCTGATCGCTTTCGCATTCCTGATCCCGGCCTTCTATTATATTGGCTGGTGGATCTATCTTGCGTTCCCGACCGGCTTCACCATTTCCGACGGCTCCGAGGCAGGCCTGCCCTGGAGCGAATATATGGGTCCGAACCTGACGGATAACGCGTCGGGTATTTTCTATGCGGCCTTCACGCTGTTTGCGGCAACCACTGCCTCGATCATGTCGGGCTCGGTGATCGAACGTATCCGTATTTCCGGCTTCACCATCCTCGCCCTGTTCCTGGGCGCTGTTGTCTGGATCCTCGGCGCATCCTGGGGCTGGCATCCGGATGGTTGGCTCACCACCGAGTGGGGCCTGCATGACGTTGGTGCGGCGGGTGCCGTTCATACCATCGCTGGCTTCTTCACCCTTGGTGTTCTGATCAACCTTGGTCCGCGTATCGGTCGCTTCAATGCCGACGGTACCGTCAACAACATCGACGGTCACAACATGCCAATGTCGCTGATTGGCCTGATGCTCATTGTTATGGGCTTCTTCGGCTTCCTTGGCGGCTGCATCATCTATACCGGCGACACTTGGATGACCATTTACAACACCCCGGCAACCCTGTCGGCATTCGCGTTCAACACCCTGATGGGCGTTGCAGGCGGCATGATCGGTGCGTATCTGGTCACCCGTGATCCGTTCTGGATGATGTCTGGTGCCCTGATCGGTGTGATTTCCTCTGCACCGGCACTTGACCTTTACTATCCGGGTCTTGCCTTCCTCGTCAGCTTTGGCGGCGGTTGCGTAATGCCGAAACTCAACGACATCCTTGTTGAGAAATTCAAGATCGACGATGCGGTTGGCGCGGTTGCCGTCCACGGCTTTGGCGGTGTCTGGGGTCTGGTCATGGCCGGTATCTTTGCGTCTGGCTATCAGAACGTTGCCGGCCCGGAGATCTCGTTTGTTGGTCAGCTTTCAAGTGCCGTCGTCTTCATGATCCTTGGCTTTGCACCGGGTTACGTTCTGTCCCTGGTGCTGAAGCTTGTTGGTCTGCTGCGTGTGTCTGAACAGGCAGAAGTGGCTGGCCTTGACAAGGCAGAAGTACCGGTCCGCGCATATCCGGAAAGCACCGTTCCGGCAGCGTTCACCAACGATCCGACTTCGCCGACCCCGGCTGAGTAAGATCATTCTGACACATTGAAACAAGGAAACTGAAACATGAACTCAGCTCCGATTACCAGTTGGGAAGGTGCAGAAGCCTACTTCACCTTTGCTGACAAACCGGCTCTGCTCGTGGCGCTTACACTTGTTGGTGTTGGCGTGTGCATCTGGACCATCGCCTCGATGGCCATTCACGAGAACAAAGCATACAAAGACATGTAATCTGATTGATGCAAAGCAATACAATGACGCCCTGAACCCTTGGGTTATTGCTTTGCTCAACTGACACAGCGAGAGGCCAGTGTCAAAACTGACCTCTCTGCCTTTTCCCGATAAAGTAAAAACACCAAATACCCTTCAGGCCTGCCACTTTCAGATCATTCACCGCACACGAGGCCACAATGATCGACCTTGCCCGAACACCGGAAACCTATCCGCACGCTGTCCGCGCTGCGCGTCCCAGTCGCATCATCAATGCCGGACGGACTGCGATGGCGCGCAATCGCGAACGCTATGAAATTCCCGGACGGGGCGCGATCATGATTTCGGTGCGAGAGGGCGATCAACTCGCACTGCGCAATTGCGAAGGCATGCAATCGGTTGAACTGATCGGCCTGACACCATCCGGTGCCGCACGGCCCGAGATTTTTGAACCTTTGGCACATGGCGCGCCGCATGGTTTGATGGATCTGATGTCTGATCCGTTTGATGTCAGCCTGACACGCTTTGCCAAGACCTTGCGCAAACGCGATATCAAACTTGAAACCTGCCTTGCCCATCGGCTTTTTGGTAATGCCAGCCCACCCGGCGATACGGTCGAACTGACCATCCAGCTTGACGGGTTTGTCATCATTGCCACCCCGGCACCGCTGATGCGGATCGATGCGCACAATACCGCGACACCGGTCACTGCCCTGATCAAACGCGCCCATCATTCTGATACCTACAGCTTCGCGCTGCCCGACCCGCTGGCCGATCCGGTTGTGGATTTGCGTGTGCATTCGGCCACCGCCGAGGCCTATGAAATCAAGGCCGGGGATTACATCCAGATTCTCGACGTTGATGGACGGCAATGCACCGACTTTCAGTGTTTTGATGCGCGCAAACTTGATCGCGGCATTCAGAACCCGCTGGATGTGACCACCACGCGCACATTGATGGGCCACGCCTATCCGATGCCGGGTCTGCACGGAAAATACTATGATCAGGACATGGACCCACTGGTCGAGGTCATTCAGGATACCTGCGGGCGTCATGACGCCTTTGCCATGGCCTGTGCGGCGAAATATTACGATGATATCGGCTATCCCGGTCATGTGAACTGCACAGACAACTTCAACACGGCCCTTGCCAAACATGGCGTTGATCCGCGGGCTGGCTGGATGGCGATCAATTTCTTTTTCAATACCGGCATTGATGATCACGGCGTGATGTATGCCGATCAGCCCTGGTCGCGTCCGGGCGATTATGTGCTGTTGCGCGCAATGACCGACCTTGTCTGCGTGTCATCGGCCTGCCCGGATGGCACATCGGCGGCCAATGCCTGGAAACCGACCGACATCCATATCCGAAGTTACGATGGTGCTGAAAAATTCAGCCACGCCGTTGCCTGGCGCCCGACTGCAGAGGCCGAAGCAAAAATGACCAAAGAAACCGCCTTCCACCCGCGCACAAGCGAACTGACCCGCAACTTTGTCGAATATAAGGGTTTCTGGCTGGCCCATGAATATACCGGCCACGGCATGATCGAAGAATATTATGCCTGCCGGGAAAAAGCCGTGGTCATTGATTTGTCTGCCTTGCGGAAGTTCGAAATCACCGGCCCGGACAGCGAAGCGCTGATGCAATATTGCCTGACGCGCAATGTCAAAAAACTTGGCATCGGCCAAGTCGTCTATTCCGCGATGTGCTATCCGCACGGCGGTATGATTGATGACGGCACGTTGTTGCGTCTGGGGCAGGATAATTTCCGCTGGATTTGCGGCGATGATTACAGCGGTGTCTGGCTGCGTGAACAGGCCGAAAAACTTGGCCTGCATGTCCTGATCCGCTCATCGACCGATCAGATGCACAACATCGCCGTTCAGGGCCCCAAAAGCCGCGATATCCTGCGCGAAGTCATCTGGACCCCACCCCATCAGCCGTCCATGGATGAAGTCGACTGGTTCAAATTCACCATCGGCCGGATCGGTGACGCCAAAGGCGCGCCTGTTGTCGTCTCCCGCACCGGCTACACCGGCGAACTTGGTTATGAAGTCTGGTGCCATCCCAAGGATGCCATTACCGTCTTTGACGCCATCTGGGCGGCAGGCAAACCACACGGCCTGACCCCGATGGGATTGGGAGCCCTTGATATGGTTCGGATCGAGGCGGGCTTGATCTTTGCCGATTATGAATTTTCCGATCAGACAGACCCGTTCGAAGCCGGGATCGGCTTTACCGTGCCGCTTAAATCCAAGGAAGATGACTTTATCGGCCGTGATGCCCTGATCCGGCGCAAGGAACATCCATCGCACAAACTGGTGGGCATCGAGATTGATGGCAATGTCACCGTCGGCCATGGTGATTGCGTTCATATCGGACGTGCGCAGATCGGTGTGATCACCAGTGCGGTGCGATCCCCCATTCTGGGCAAGAATATCGCGCTGGCGCGGGTTGATATCGCGCACGCCGATATCGGCACCGAGGTCGAGATTGGCAAGCTTGACGGACATATGGTCCGCCTGCCCGCCATCATCACCGCCTTCCCGCATTATGATCCCAAAAAGGAAAAGCCGCGGTCCTGAAACGCGCGGCTTATAAACCCCAAAAGAAACCCCGCAGCCATGTCGACTGTGGGGGTGACTGCGAGTTTGGTTAAGGGAGACGGCGGACTTGCGCCCGCTTCTTTGAAAGCCCTGAAAGTTCGGCTGCCTATTCGGCAGCCGTTTTCTTGCCGACCTGCAAATAGGCTTCAAGGCTGTCATCAAGTTCGTCCAGCCACGGCGTGTGATGGGCTGGTGACATATTGCCCGTCATCAGCGACCGATAGGACTTGTTGCGATAGCCCATGATGTCGTCGGCCTTGTCATGTTCCCATTCCTCGAAGGTCTTGTTCACCCCTTCGATATCGAACATCGGATAGTCCGTCATTTCGATCAGATGGGCGGTGTAATCGCCCTGGAACCAGATCATGTCGTGGTCGTCCTTAAGACCTTCTTCGCGATCACGCCAGGCTTTGCTGTCGGCCTTCATCTCGTCCTTGGCTGGCAAGGGAATGCGGCCCATGATCACATCACGGGCAAACCAGGCCTGCGCATCAAACATGTTGAAGGTATAGAACTGGTCCTGCATGCCGAGATACATCATCTTCGGATTTTCTTCCCAGACGACACCTTTATAAAGACCAAGCGGCCACAGGCGGTTATCGGTCTTAAGACGCAGATCATCGGTCAGGAACGGGAAGTGATGCTGATAGCCTGTGCACAGAATGATCGCATCGACGTCGCGTGATGAACCATCCTTGAAATAGGCGGTATTGCCATCAACCTTGGTCAGAAGCGGGACCTCTGCCCAGTTATCGGGCCAGTCAAACCCGATCGGGTTGGTGCGGTGGCTTACCGTCACAGATTTGCAGCCATATTTATAGCATTGCGATCCGATATCCTCGGCCGAATAGGACGTGCCGATGATCAGGATATCCTTGCCCTTGAATTCCAGTGCGTCACGGAAATCATGGGCATGCAAAACACGCCCGCCAAAGGTATCAAATCCCGGGAATTCCGGCACATTCGGTGTCGAGAAATGACCATTGGCAACAATGACATGATCAAATTCCTCGGTCGAAACCACATCATTTTTCAGATCATGCGCGGTCACCAAAAACGTTTGGCTTTCTTCATCAAACTCAACACTGCGGACCGGGGTTCTAAAACGCACCCACGGGCGGACGTTGGCCTTTTCAACGCGGCCCTTGATGTAATCCCAGATCACCGCGCGCGGCGGATAGGATGCGATGGGTTTGCCGAAATGTTCCTCAAACGTGTAATCGGCAAATTCCAGGCATTCCTTGGGCCCGTTCGACCACAGATAGCGATACATCGATCCGTGGATCGGTTCGCCATATTCATCAAGACCGGTGCGCCAGGTGTAGTTCCACAAACCACCCCAGTCTTCCTGACGTTCAAAACACACAATCTCGGGGATTTCGGCCCCTTTGGCGGCAGCAGATTGAAATGCACGCATCTGCGCCATGCCTGACGGACCGGCGCCAATAATCGCAACACGAAGTGTCATAGCCTTAAATCCCCAATAAAAGCGTTACTTGTCTCCTCTGCCCGGCATATGCCGGATCGTTCCTTTGGTCTTAATCGGGGAAGATCCCCGGTGACGTCGGCGCCCCGTCGTCAAATTGTGAAAGCCACTCGACCAGGATCGGGTGGTAGCGCGACAGCCCCTTGTAATCGACAAGTTCGGGCCGCAAATCGCGCATGACACGATGCAGGCGACGCCCCCATTTCGGCTGGGTCACCACTTCGTTCATCGCCATCAAATAAGTCCGGATCGGAAACAGGATCGCGTTGGATCGCGGCAGACGCCAGAACGTCTGAAGCTCCACACGCAGATGGACCTTTTCACCGATATTTTCCGGCGTCACGGTCATGCGGTCCGGGCCCCATTTTGGATAATTTTCCGGGCTGGTATCGAGACGCGGATTAACCGTCAGCGTCCAGTTCAGGCGACGTGATGGCTGCCCCTGCGGCAGGGTCAAAAGGAATTTCAGCGCACGCTGGAACACACCCAGTTCGTGGGCCAACGGCACGGGCGCATGCCATTCAAAGAAATTCATGCCAATGTCGAAATCAAGTGACCAGTCAGCCTGCGCGGTAATGATCCCGGCATCCATCCAAAGATTGCCATCGCGCTGATCAAGGATAGCGTGATCGCCTTGTACCTGACGTCCGATATATTCCATCGGATGGCAGGGCAGTTTTGAACTGTCACCAAAGGTAAAGGTATCGTCAATCTGAAGCGGCTTGTTGATCCAGTGCCAGCGATCGCCATCCATGGTCAGTTTGAACAGATCAGGATAATCGCGCGCCTTGGACACCATCACCAGTTCAAGGAAATCCCACCCCGCCGTTTCCATATGCGGCAGGGCCTGACACCGACCGGGATCGTCTGCCAGAACAAGGGCGCGGTCCTTCATTTCCGCGACATAATGTTCATCAACATCGAATGCATTTTCAAACGGGCTGCCGGCACGCGCAGCGTGATGCGGTTCGATATTGGTCGAATACATATATTCGTCTTCCGGGAACGGGAACGGAAAACGCGGAATGTTTGACGGGCTGTTGGCGTAGGTGAAATCACCGCGGAAGCTCTCGTCCTTAAACTGGATGGTCATGACTGAAATCCCCCTTACAGGTCAAGTTCAAGGCGTTTGCCACGGAACCGCGAAACACACGGCATGATCCGTTGCCTTGCCGCACGCTGTTCTTCGTCAAGCCAGTGGTCGTTGTGCATGATCTCGCCCTCACAGGCGACAACCACCGTTTCGCATTGACCACACGCCCCGCCCCGGCACATGCAATTGATCGGGGTTCCGGATGCCTCGACTGCCTCAAGCAGGCTTTGTTCTGCACCCACCGTGATATCAATCCCGGCCCTGGCCAGATGCACTTCAAAGGGCTCACCAACCGGCGGGGCCAGGAAGTGTTCGAAATGAACGTGTGCGGCAGGCCAGCCAAGACTGGTCGCAGTCTCGACCACCCGTTCGATCATGCCCTTTGGGCCGCAGACATAGACATGCGTGCCAAGGGGCTGACTGGATAAAAGCGTTTCCAAATCAACGCTTTCGCCCTGATCATCGCAATAGCACGACACGTGATCACCAAACCGATCGGCAAGGCTGTCCATATAGGCCGCCTGCGATACGGATCGCGCGGCATAGTGCAGTTCAAACGGCACGCCGAGCTTATCGGCCTGCATCATCTGTGCGATGAACGGCGTGATCCCGATGCCGCCCGCAATCATCAGGTGCTTTCTGGCCCGCAGGTCCAATGCGAACAGATTGACCGGGGCAGAGATTTTCATCTGCATGCCAGGTCGCACCTGTTCATGCATGAATTTCGATCCACCGCGCCCGGTATCGTCACGGCGAACCGAAATGGCATATTGGTCGCGCTCGAACGGGGAGCTCATCAGCGAATAGGGATTTTTACGTTTGGTGCCGTCATCAAGCATCTCGACCACGATATGCGCCCCACCCGAAAAAGCAGGCAGTTCATCACCATTCACATGCTTGAATTCGAACCGTTTGATGATCGGGTTGACCTCGACCACGTTGCTGACAACCACCGGAATCAAATGATCGGACGCACTCATTTGAACACCTCCTTGATTTCGATTTCTTCAGACGGGTCTTCGGCATTGATGCAGACACCCTGGAATGCCGCCAGCCGTCGGGAATAGTGATCACGCACGAGCAACATCAAATCACAAGACGGACATTTGACCGGCTGGGTCGTGACATCCTCGATCATGGTTTTGCAGTGAACGCACTGAACGCGCCGCGCCAGACTGCCGCGATGCTCACATTGCACGGCGGTATGATCCAGCCCACATGCCTCGCCCTTGGCAACACCCAGCCCGACCAGGCCTTCGGTCCCGGCGAGATAGAGCTGACTGCCCATCTTGGCGTCCGATAACCAGTCGCCGAGTTTTGCGACGGCTTCTTCGATGGTCGGGAAATGTTCGAACCGTTTGGCCCCCAGCGCATAAAGCGACGTGATAAGCGCGGCTTCGCCCGGGGTTGGCACATAAAGGATATGCACCTTTTCCATCATGTCGCGCGGCAATTCCTGCACGACCCGAATGACACATTCGGCACCGGATGCATCGGCCAGAAAATAATGCGCCAGACCCGGCACGATTTTAAGCGTGCCATAGGTCGGACGGGAAAGAATGCTTTCTTCGATAAGACTCTCAGACATGGTAGCGGGTCCCATTCTGTCAGAAACCTCAAGGATCAGGCGCTTGATCCGGGGGCCTCTGACAGCCCCCGGTCGTTTGGCTTAACCCTTGGCTGTTCTTTTCAATTTTTTGGGGTCGTCAAATGGCATGGTATGGGCCATTCCGCCGAGCATGCCTTTTTCACCCGTCACTTCGAGCTTCACACCCTGTTCGGCGCAATCCACCGCCAGACGGGCGATGGCCATTGTCTGATCCTTAAGCGGTGAATACATCGCACAGGTCACAACGCCGACCTTGGCCCCGTCCTTGAACACCTCGGCCCCTTCGGCCGGGACTTCCTTGCCATCAAACAAGATGCCAAAGATCTTGAAGCGTTCCTTGCCTTTCAGGCGGTAATGTTCCTCGGCACCGCGGAAGCCGGTCTTGCCCGGACTGACGGTGAAATCAAGGCCAAGCTCCCACAGGGTATCGCCCGGCCCTTCGTTTTCGAACGGGTACATCTGCGAGTTATCATAGGGATAAAACAGCAGGTAGCTCTCAACACGCAGCATATCAAGTGTCGTAAAGCGGGTCGGGATAATGCCCATATCCTTGCCCTCGGCAACGATGCGGTCCCAGATCATTCCGGCATCCTGACCACGACAGAAAATCTCATAACCGCGCTCCCCGGTATAACCGGTGCGCGAAATCATTACAGGCAGGCCAAACAACTGCGTCTGCGTATGATGGAAATAGGGCAGATCGCGAATACCCGGTACATATTCCGCCAGATAATCGACCGCAAGCGGCCCCTGCAGAGACAAATCATGAAGGTTGTCATCAAAACGAACCGATACATCACGGCCCATGGCCGCCTTGGTCAGTTCTTCATGCCCGGTGCCCGATCCGTGCACCACCATCCACGAATTCGGCCCCATGCGATAAATCACGCAATCATCGGTGAACTTGCCCTGATCATTAAGCATGCAGGCATAGACCGATTTGCCCGGATAGATCTTTTCGACATTACGCGTGGTGGCATAGTCGATCACGTGGGATGCATGCGCGCCGGTGATATGAACCTTTTTCAGGCCTGAAACATCCATGATCCCGGCCTTGGTGCGGATCGCGATGTATTCCTCGTCCCAATCCTTGTCATAGGTCCAGGCAGTGCCCATACCGCTCCAGTCTTCAAGATTGGAACCAAGCGCGCGATGCCGATCGGCAAGGGCTGAAAATCTCCAGCTTGCAGTCATAGTGATGGCCTCCTGATATGATCGCCTTTGCGCACAATCAGCGCGCTATTATCGGCTTATTTTGTTCCATATTTTGGCGGCATCTTGTTCGCGAACGCAATAATTATTTTTCATATTATTCAATTTTTATTCCTTAAAGGCTATTTTCTACGGCATTGCAGCAACTTCCATCCCCACCCCTCATATCGCCTTTCCGGAAATTTATTTTCCCTGGAGTTGATAAATATTTCCTACCAGTGTAAGTCATGCCTATGGCGTATGGCCGATCAATAAGGGCAAAAGCCCGGGCGCATACGACCGATAAAAAAGCAGGCCGCATCAAGTGGCCGTTCGAGGAAACCAGAAACGAGCGGACCCGCACCGGGACAAAACCGGTGACGGAGGACAAGCCAGCATGGCAAATAGCAAAACAACACAAGCACCGCAGACCACCGCCAATAGCGAGCAAGGATCAGGCATGGACACCAAGAGCAAACCCGCCGCCCTCACACAGGACCCGCACGCGCTCCGTGAACCCAAGGAAAACAATCTGGAAATTGCCATCGGCCATGAAGTCCGAGCGCTCCGCAAGAAGCTTGGCATTACGATTTCCGATCTGGCGTCGGCAACCGGGATTTCGATGGGGATGTTGTCCAAGATCGAAAACGGCGTGACCTCGCCGTCGCTGACCTCGCTTCAGGCGCTGGCAAGTGCGCTGGGCGTGCCGGTGACTGATTTCTTCCGTCGTTATGAAGAACCGCGCAATGCGGTGTTCGTGAAATCCGGCGAAGGTGTTGCGATTGAGCGCCGCGGCACGCGCGCAGGCCATGAATATAACCTGCTGGGTCATATCGATAACAACACAAGCGGTGTGGTGGTCGAACCCTATTTGCTAACGCTTACCGAGGAGTCGAGCAGCTTCCCCGCGTTCCAGCATGAAGGCATGGAATTCATCTATATGCTTGAGGGTGAAGTTCGTTACCGCCATGGCGATCAGCTTTACTACATGAAAGAAGGCGACAGCCTGTTCTTTGATGCCGATGCCCGCCACGGACCGGAAGAACTTCTTTCATTTCCAATACGTTACCTATCGATCATCTGCTATCCCGCCCGGGGATAAGCATTCACTCCGGTGAAAACATCAATTCACTGAGAAGAAATTTTTATTCTTCATAGTTGATTCCGCATTCGCGAACAGGTAGTCTCCGTTTCAGAAACAGAATGGAGACTGTCCTGCCATGTGCGGCATTGTTGGTTTATTCCTTAAAGATAAAAGTCTGGAACCACAGCTCGGCGCGTTGTTGTCTGAAATGCTGGTGACCATGACCGACCGTGGCCCCGATAGTGCGGGCATCGCAATTTATGGCGCAGATCAGAATGATCTGGTCAAACTCACGATCCAGTCTCCGGAGCCGGAAACAGATTTTGCCGGCCTGACCGAAGACCTGCGCAAAGCCGGGATCAAAAACGCATCCATCCTGCCCAAAAACACCCATGCGGTGATTACGGTTTCAAGCGATCAGATCGATGCGACCCGGACAGCACTTGAAGAACTTCGTCCGAATGTCCGCGTCATGGGAACGGGCACGGCGATGGAGATTTACAAGGAAGTCGGCCTGCCCAAGGACGTGCTTGAGCGCTTCAAGATTTCCGACATGTCCGGCACCCACGGGATCGGCCATACCCGCATGGCCACCGAAAGTGCGGTGACCACCCTTGGCGCCCACCCGTTTTCGACCGGTTCGGACCAATGCCTTGTGCATAATGGTTCGCTGTCGAACCACAACAACCTTAGGCGCGAACTGACCCGCGAAGGCATTCGCCTTGAAACCCAAAACGACTCAGAGGTCGCTGCCGCCTATCTGACCGGTGAAATGGCCAAGGGCAAAAACCTGGGCGAGGCCCTGACAAGTGCGCTTGATGACCTTGATGGGTTCTTCACCTTTGTGGTTGGCACCAAATCGGGCTTTGGCGTTGTGCGTGATCCGATTGCCTGCAAACCGGCCGTGATGGCGGAAACCGATGCCTATGTCGCATTCGGGTCCGAATACCGCGCACTGGTCAACCTGCCGGGCATTGAAGACGCCCGCGTCTGGGAACCGGAACCGGCCACGGTTTATTTCTGGGAACACTGATTAACACGAACCCTGTCGGCTGCTGCCATGTGCGCGCCGACCTGACTGCAAAAACTCTGCGGTCCTATGAGGAAGGAACACAAATGCCAGTGTTTGATCTTGCAACCACCGAACTGCGCGCGCTCAATCAGGCGCTTCATGCGCTTGATAAAAGTGGTGTGCCCGAGGATTTCGAAATCACCAATCCGCGCGGCGCACATGCCGTGGCGGTCGGCATCGACGCACCGGTCAATGTCACGATTAATGGCAGCGTCGGTTATTACTGTGCAGGCATGAACGAACAGGCCACCGTCACGGTCAATGGCAATGCCGGTCCAGGTGTTGCTGAGAACATGATGTCGGGCAAAGTCGTGATCAAAGGCGATGCCAGCCAGTATGCCGGGGCCACCGCCCATGGCGGTTTGCTGGTGATCGAAGGCAATGCATCGTCACGCTGCGGCATTTCGATGAAAGGTGTCGATATCGTCGTTAAGGGCAATATCGGCCACATGTCGGCCTTCATGGCGCAATCGGGCAACCTTGTTGTTCTGGGCGATGCGGGTGATGCGCTTGGTGATTCGCTTTATGAGGCGCGCCTTTTCGTGCGCGGCACGGTCAAAAGCCTTGGTGCCGATTGCGAGAAAAAGGAAATGCGGGCGGAACATATCGACCTTCTGACCAAGCTTCTTGCAGATGCAGGCATCACGGATGTGAAGCCCGAAGAATTCACGCGATATGGCTCGGCCAGAACCCTTTACAACTTCAGTGTCGATAATTTCGACGCCTATTGATGCGGCACGCTGAACGCCGCGCGGATCAAAACACCGAGCGCGTCAGCCCAAAGACAGGATCAGACCATGACCTACAAAAATCCCGTTACGACGCCGCGTAAATCGGCAACCTTTGATGACTACACCCTTTCGGAAATCCGCCGCGCAGCCGCAACAGGCATCTATGACATCCGCGGTGGTGGTGCGAAACGCCGGGTCCCGCATTTCGATGACTTGCTGTTCCTTGGCGCATCCATGTCACGCTATCCGCTCGAAGGCTACCGCGAGAAATGCGAAACCGCCGTCACGCTCGGCACCCGTTTTGCCAAGAAACCGATCGAGCTTAAAATTCCAATCACCATTGCTGGTATGAGCTTTGGCTCCCTTTCCGGTCCGGCCAAAGAAGCCCTTGGGCGCGGCGCATCGGCGGCGGGCACATCGACCACCACCGGCGATGGCGGCATGACCGAGGAAGAACGCGGTCATTCGACCCAGCTTGTTTATCAGTATCTTCCGTCACGTTACGGCATGAACCCGCGCGACCTGAAACGCGCCGATGCGATTGAAATCGTTATTGGTCAGGGCGCCAAACCGGGCGGCGGCGGCATGCTGCTGGGTCAGAAGATCTCGGATCGTGTTGCCGAAATGCGCAACCTGCCGATGGGCATTGATCAACGATCCGCCTGCCGTCATCCCGACTGGACCGGCCCGGATGATCTTGAGATCAAAATTCAGGAAATCCGCGAAATCACCGACTGGGAAAAGCCGATCTTCATCAAGGTCGGTGGCGCACGCCCTTATTATGACGTGGCTCTTGCGGTCAAGGCCGGTGCCGATGTCATCGTGCTGGATGGCATGCAGGGCGGCACAGCCGCGACCCAGGAAGTCTTTATCGAACATGTCGGTCAGCCGACCCTTGCCTGCATCCGCCCGGCGGTAAAAGCATTGCAAGACATGGGCATGCACCGCAAAGTACAGCTGATCGTTTCGGGCGGTATCCGCAACGGTGCGGACGTTGCCAAGGCGCTTGCCCTTGGTGCGGATGCCGTTTCCATCGGGACTGCGGCCCTGGTCGCGATTGGGGATAATGACCCGAAATGGGAAGCAGAATATAACGAACTTGGCACCACCGCTGGTGCCTATGATGACTGGCATGAAGGTCGTGATCCCGCAGGCATCACGACACAGGATGCCGACCTGATGAAACGGGTTGACCCGATTGCCGCCGGACGGCGACTGGCCAACTATCTGAAGGTCATGACCCTTGAAGCGCAAACCATTGCACGCGCCTGCGGCAAAAATCATGTGCACAACCTCGAACCCGAGGATCTCTGCGCACTGAATATCGAAGCGGCCGCCATGGCTGGTGTACCGCTTGCCGGGACCAACTGGGTTCCGGGTCAGGGAGGATTCTAGAACAGCTAACCTACCACCGGACCGGGTGCGCCCCAAGGCGTGCCCGGGGAACCGGTGGTTATTGATAAAATTCGTCAGGGGACTTCTATGACCAAGGATCTATCAGCCTTTGCCCGGGAACGCGGCATCAAATACTTCATGATCAGCTTTACCGACCTGTTTGGCGGTCAGCGCGCCAAACTTGTCCCGACCCAGGCAATTGCCGACATGCAGGAAGAAGGTGCGGGTTTCGCAGGTTTCGCCACCTGGCTTGACCTGAGCCCGGCCCACCCCGACATGTTCGCCATTCCTGATCCTAGCTCTGTCATCCAGTTGCCCTGGAAACCGGAAGTCGCCTGGGTTGCCGCCGATTGCATCATGGAAGGCACACCGGTCGAACAGGCCCCGCGCAACGTTTTGAAAGCACAGATTGCCAAGGCCGCCGAGCTTGGCCTCAATGTCAAAACCGGGGTCGAGGCGGAGTTTTTCCTTGTCACCACCGACGGGTCGGAAATTTCTGATCCAGCCGATACCGCCGAAAAGCCTTGCTATGACCAACAGGCTGTCATGCGCCGTTATGACGTGATTGCCGAGATTTGCGACTACATGCTTGAACTCGGCTGGGGTGCGTATCAGAACGACCACGAAGACGCCAATGGCCAGTTTGAAATGAACTGGGAATTCGATGACGCACTTAAAACTGCCGACAAGCATTCCTTTTTCAAGTTCATGGTCAAATCAATCGCCGAAAAGCACGGCCTGCGCGCGACCTTTATGCCCAAGCCCTTCCCGGGCCTGACCGGCAATGGCTGCCACTGCCACGTGTCGGTTTGGGATAATGACGGCGCCAATGCCTTTGCCGATAATGACATGCCATTTGGTCTGTCGGCCAAGGGCAAGCATTTCCTTGGCGGCATCATGAAGCATGCCTCTGCCATGGCGGTGATCACCAACCCGACGGTCAATTCCTATAAGCGTATCAATGCGCCGCGCACCATGTCAGGCGCGACCTGGGCCCCGAACACCGTGACCTGGACGGGCAACAACCGCACCCACATGGTCCGCGTTCCGGGGCCGGGGCGCTTTGAACTGCGTCTGCCCGACGGGGCAACCAACCCCTATCTTCTTCAGGCCGTGATCATTGCGGCCGGTCTTGATGGCATGGCAACCAATGCCGATCCGGGACCGCATTACGATATCGACATGTACAAGGAAGGGCATTCGATCAAGGATGCTCCGCGTCTGCCACTGAACCTGCTCGATGCCCTGCGTGAAATGGGCTCTAACGAAGAGCTCCAGCTTGCGATGGGCAAGGAATTCTCAAGTGCCTATCTCAAACTCAAACAAACCGAGTGGAATTCTTACGTTTCTCACTTTTCCCGCTGGGAACGTGAGAACACACTTGATATTTAATGCTTCTGCCCGGCCTTATCTCATTCCCCGATGGACGGGGCCGGGCAATTTTTGATTATTCCAAACGAGAAAGCCAGACGCGATGAAAAGCTACGTTCTGACTGTTTCCTGCGATTCTCAGCGCGGGGTGGTTGCTGCTATTTCGACTTATTTGGCAGATAACGGCTGCAACATTACCGATAGCTCCCAGTTTGACGACCAAGAAACCGGCTTGTTCTTTATGCGGGTTGCCTTCGTCAGCGAAGAAGGTGTTGATCAGGAAACCCTGATTGCAGGCTTTGAGGGTCCGGCAGCAGAACTTGGCATGAAGTACGAAATCCATGACAGCTCCGAGAAGATGAAGGTTCTTCTGATGGTGTCGCGGTTTGGTCACTGCCTGAACGATCTGCTGTATCGTTGGAAAATCGGCGCGCTTCCGATTGATATCGTTGGCGTGGTGTCAAACCACCTTGACTATCAGAAGGTTGTCGTTAATCACGACATTCCCTTCCACCACATCCCGGTCACCAAGGAAAACAAGCCCGAAGCCGAGAAAAAGCTTCTTGATGTTGTTTCTGACTATAACGTCGAACTGATCGTTCTGGCCCGCTACATGCAGGTCCTGTCTGACAGCCTGTGCAAGAAAATGAGTGGCAAGATCATCAATATCCACCATTCCTTCCTGCCAAGCTTCAAGGGGGCCAACCCGTATCAACAGGCCTATGTGCGCGGGGTCAAACTGATTGGCGCAACAGCGCACTATGTCACCGCCGACCTTGATGAAGGTCCGATCATCGAACAGGACATTGCGCGCATTACCCACGCCCAGAACTCGGCCGATTATGTGTCGATTGGCCGCGATGTCGAAAGTCAGGTGCTGGCGCGTGCGGTCCACGCCCATATCCACCACCGTTCGTTCATCAACGGCAACCGCACCATTGTCTTCCCGCCAAGCCCGGGAAGCTACGCATCGGAACGCATGGGCTAAGCCCAAAACACCTGCGACAATCAAAAACGCCCCGGCCAGATATGGCACGGGGCGTTTTGCATTTTGGTGTGTGAAACCCTTGCGGATTAGCGCCAGGATTTAGTTGCGCGACGATCAACAGCCCGGGGCACAATACCGCGTGCGGCATTGCCAATCCCGTCAAGCACGTTGCTTGCGGCGATATCACATTGGCGATCGGCCATGCGTTTGAACCGTGCATCAAAGACCGGCTTGCGATCTGCAATGTCGCGGGGATCGGATGCGACCTCTTCCCCACGTTTGAATGCCTCGGGGTCGAGCCAATCCAGCGTTAACCCGGTCAGATCAAGACGCAGCACATCGCCATCCTTAAGATAGCCGATTGCACCACCTGTAAAGGCCTCCGGCACCATATGACCGATACAGGCGCCCTTGGTCACCCCGGAATAACGTCCATCGGTGATCAACATTGATGATGCTTCGAGAATGCGGTGATGGCGCAAGTTCTGCGACGGCGAAAACATTTCCGGCATGCCATAGGCTTCCGGCCCCTGCCCGCCGATGACAAACGCAAAGGACAGATGGCCCTGTTCGAACATGTCCTTTGGCGCATCCATATCAACACGGTTTCCGCCATTGCGCCGCACGACTGCGGCAATCAATTCTTCATCAACGCCATCGGTTTCAATCAGACGTGTGATCAAATCGGGCGAAGCAAAGTCGGCATTACAGACATGTTCGTTCTCATAATAGCGCACGATGAAGACATGATCATCAAAGTGCGACAATAACCGGTCGCTCATGCCCGATGTCTTGACCGCACAGTTTTCAAAGAAACTGCCGGTAATGACGTCAACGCCTGAACGCTGTCTGACCGGGCTGGCACGAATGACCGACGCATCGCCCAACGACAGATCAACCGGGTTTTCCAGATTGGCGATGCGTTCCGCCCAGGTTTTTCCAAGGATGGTCGGCGCATCAAGATCCATCGCCACGCCAAGGTCGGCCAGAATGCGATAGATGCTTTCCATACCGCGGTTTTTGCCTTCGGCCATTTGCTGGGCCAAAACAAAAGTGTCGCGGTTTTCCGTCAGGCTGTGGGCGAAAATTTCCGGCACCGGGGTTTTGGTGCGCACATCCTGATAATCATCAATCGAGATATCAAAACCGGCATAGCGCATCATGAATGGCAGATGCAAAAGCATGTTGCTGCTCGATCCCGTGGCATTATGAACACGCACGAAATTGGCGAAGTTGGCCTTCAGCAAATTGCCAATCGCATATTCCGGCTTGTTGAAAACGCCAAACAGGGCATCGATCCCGGCTGCCACGGCTTCGAACGGCGGGACATCGGTCAGCAATTCCAGTTCCGGCGGGGTCAGGCCGAAGGCCGCCAACATGGTACGCGATGAATTGCCCGTGCCGTTAAAGGCACAAATGCCACCTTTGGAATCACAGGTTGCCGTTGCAAGTTCGTCCAGAACCCGACGTTCCATCGCCCCGTCGATAATCCCCAGAAGCCGGGCACGTTCGAGCAACCCGGCAAACGCCTCGTCCGACGTGCATTGCAGGATATAGCGCATGTTTTCGCGGATATCGGCACCAAGGTCATCATGGCCCGCGGCATCGGAGTCAGCGGCGATCTTATCCAGCAAACGACGCGTGCCTTCGGGAATTTCACCACCTTTAAGAACATGGGACGGTGCAAACACCGCCCAGACCGGTGCCTGATCGCCGCGCCAGGCGCGTGCATGATCGGCCGCGGCCAGACCGGCCACCACAGCCGCAGGTGACTTGTCACAGCCGGCAATCACATAGGCCGCGTGATAACTGTGGCCTTCAAAGGTGATATTGACCGCCGCCGCCGTATGGTTGCGCGATGCCAGTGAATAGCTTTGCCCGATATTGTTTTGCGCCGTGCCATCACAGATCACCGGCACATGGAACAGGAACGGAACCCCGCCCATTTCCCAAATGCGCAGTGCCGCCATCAGCGCCTGCGGACGATCCAGAAGATGGGCCGGATGATCCGGCGCGCCGGCAATGATCGCGATGCGCGGGCGGTTTTCCACCAGACGCCCGACCACGTCCTTGATTTCGGGAACGGCAAACTTGCGACCACTGGCAACAACCGGGTTTTCGTTCACAGCATCGCGCAGCAACCGGACGACTGTGATCGGCTGGTTGGCGAGACCCTGAATGCAGTCGCGATACGGGTTGGCTTTTTCATCGATGATGATTGGCTGATCAGAGAGATTTGCAAGCGACATAAACTGTTTTTTCCAAGTTCAAGCAGTGGTCTCGGGGCGAGCAGCGGTCTTGGCGCCCGTCGAAACACACGATCAGACGATGCCGCCATCCACGATGAAGTTCTGTGATGAACAGGCCGACGAAACATCAGATGCCAGGAAAAGAACCATCTGTGCAACATCATCCCCCACCAGCCGGCGTTTGACGCATTGCTGCTCCTGAATGCGTTCTTCATCCTCGGGAGAAATCCAAAGATCAAGCTGGCGCTGTGTCATGATGCAGCCCGGCGTCACCGCGTTGACGCGAATGCCATATTCACCCCAGTCCCTGGCAAGCGCGCGCGTCAGTCCGATAATACCGGCCTTTGCGGTCTCGTACGTTACCAGATCCGGCAGGCCCATCATATAACTCACAGAACTGAAATTGATAATACTTCCGCACCGTTTTTCCTTCATCCCCGGTGCGACTGCCTGGGCACAAAAGAAATGATGGTTCAGGTTCACATCCAGGCCATCACGCCACTTGTCAGGACTGATATCTTCGGGCGAATGCCGATCATCGCGCGCTGCATTGTTCACCAGAACGTCAATCGGGCCAATCGCAACCGACATGTCGCGGACCGCATCGGAAATGGATGATTGATTGCGCAAATCAAGCGATTTGTAGACTGGGGTTACGCCGTGCTCTTCCTTTATGGAGGCGATCAGTTTTTGCGCGGCGGCATCATCGATATCGAAGAACCCGACCCGCGCCCCCTGCGCACAGAATGCGCGCACAATCGAGGCGCCAATCCCGGATGCACCGCCGGTTACAAGCACGGATTTACCGTCAATGTCGTGATAACTCGCTGTCATAACGTTCCCTGTCTCTTTTCATATTATTTTAGGTGAACAAATTAATTGCTGCAGCGCACCACACTATAAACACCGCCAATTCAACCCTTAATCGCAAACTGCGATATAAAAATGCGTGAAAAGCGATGAATTTAATTTATTCACTAAAAAATATTTGACAGGACGCCTTCTTCACGTCAACATTTTTTCGATAACAAAAATAAATGTCACCAGAAGACACATTTATTCAGGGAAGAAACCGATGAAAAAACTCCTATCAACGGCCATGTTGGCCGGAACCGTTCTGCTGTCTGCAAATGCCTTTGCTGCTGATCTGACTGTTGGTGTCAGCTGGTCGAACTTCCAGGAAGAACGCTGGAAAACCGATGAAGCCGCAATCAAGGCTGCTCTGGATGCTGCGGGGGCTGAATACATCAGCGCAGATGCCCAAAGCAATCCGTCCAAACAGCTTTCCGATATCGAAAGCCTGATCGCACGTGGTGCCGATGCCCTGATCGTCCTGGCACAGGACTCAGCGTCAATTGGCCCTGCTGTCGAAAAGGCCCTGAACGAAGGCATTCCGGTCGTTGGCTATGACCGCCTGATCGAAGACTCGAACGCCTATTACATTACGTTCAACAACAAGGAAGTCGGCCGCCTTCAGGCCGAGGCCGTTTTTGCCGAGCAACCGAAAGGCAACTACGTCTTCATCAAAGGCGCACCGACCGACCCGAACGCCAACATTCTGCACGAAGGACAGCTTGAAATCCTGCAGAATGCAATTGACGCGGGCGACATCAAAATTGTTGGCGAAGCTTATACCGACAGCTGGCAGCCAGCGATTGCGCAGCGGAACATGGAACAGTTCCTGACGGCTGCGGACAACAAGGTTGATGCCGTTGTCGCATCCAACGATGGCACGGCCGGTGGTGTTGTTGCAGCCCTGTCCGCACAGGGCATGCAGGGCATTCCTGTATCGGGTCAGGACGGCGATCACGCTGCACTGAACCGTGTGGCACTTGGCACCCAGACGGTTTCGGTCTGGAAAGATGCCCGTCTTCTCGGCAAGCGTGCGGCTGAGATCGCCGTTGAACTTGCCAAGGGCACCAAGCTTGGCGAGGTTGACGGTACCGAAGATTGGCAGAGCCCGAATGGTGTGACCATGAAGTCTTACTTCCTTGATCCGGTTGCGATCACCCAGAACAAACTTGATCTGGTGATTGATGCTGGCTGGGTATCGAAAGACGTGGTTTGCCAGGGCGTAACCAACAGCAAGGTTGCGGCCTGCAACTAGGCCAACCTGTTTCCTCCGACCTTGCATAAACCCGGGGCCGACTGCATTCCACATATCGTGCAGATATCGCAGTTCGGCCCCGCTGCTTTACGAGCTTTTTCATGTCACGACTACTTTCGAAAATGGAAGTCGACCGTCGCCTGGTTGGCCTCGCCGTTGTCCTGCTGATTATCTGGGTGGGTTTTGACATTGCCTCGGGCGGTCGCTTTATCACGCCCCGAAACATCTTTAACCTGTCGGTTCAGACTGCCTCCGTGGCGGTGATGGCGTGCGGCATGGTCCTGATCATTGTCACCCGTCATATCGACCTTTCGGTCGGGGCGGTCTTGGGTGTTCTGGCCATGATCATGGGGGTCGTTCAGACCGATGTCCTGCCACAGTTTCTTGATTACAACCATCCCCTGACCTGGGTGCTGACGCTGTTGGTTGGCATTGTTGTCGGCGGCCTGATCGGTTCCATTCAAGGTGTTGCCGTCGGTTATCTTGGCGTCCCGGCATTTATCGTGACACTTGGCGGGCTTTTGGTCTGGCGCGGATCCGCATGGTGGGTCACGCAAGGACGCACGGTTGCCCCGCTTGATCAGAATTACATTCTTCTGGGCGGCGGCATCGAAGGAACGATTGGCGCCACCTGGAGCTGGATCGTCGCCCTGATTGCCATTCTTGCGATCATTTACGCCGCGATCATGGAACGCCGTCGTCGCCTGTCCTTCGAATTTCCGGTCAAACCAATCTGGGCTGAATACACCAACACGATCATCAAGGCCGGTTTGGTCCTGATTGTTGTCGCGACACTGAATGCCTACCACCTGCCAACGCGCGCGGCAGAACGCCTTTTGGAAAACAAGGGCATTCCGGTCACGCCAGAAAACCTTGAAATTTCGCACGGCATTCCGATCCCGCTTCTGATTGTTGCGCTTGTCGCGATCATCCTGACAATTGCGGTTAAACGCACCCGTTTCGGGCGCTATGTCTTTGCGATTGGCGGCAACCCGCAGGCGGCCGAACTGGCCGGGATCAACGTCAAACGCATGACCGTGGCGGTCTTTGCCCTGATGGGTGTGCTTTGCGCGATCAGTGCGGCGATTTCATCCGCCCGCCTGCAATCAGCGGGCAACGATCTGGGCACGCTTGACGAACTTCGCGTGATTGCAGCCGTGGTCATTGGCGGCACGTCACTTGCCGGTGGGCTTGGGACGATATATGGCGCGCTGATCGGTGCGCTGGTGATGCAAAGCCTGCAAAGCGGCATGGCGCTTTTGGGCGTCGATACCTCATTGCAAAGCATCGTCATCGGCCTGGTTCTTGTCGTCGCCGTCTTTAGCGACAAGTATTTCCATCGCCGTTACAGCGACCCGACCGCGTAAGGAGACCCGTGATGACTGATCCAAACATGACCAAAGATCCGCTGATCGAAATGCAAGATATCCATATCAGCTTTGGCGGGGTGAAGGCTGTTGATGGCGTATCCATTGATCTTTATCCCGGCGAAGTGGTTGGCGTTCTGGGCCATAACGGTGCGGGCAAATCAACGCTGATCAAAATTCTTTCCGGTGCCTATCAGGCCGATAGCGGCCAGATCATTGTTGATGGCAAGGAAGCCAAGATCGAGAACGCGCGTGACGCACGCGACAACAATATCGAAACGATCTATCAGAATCTGGCACTTGCCGACAATCTGGATGCCGCCCAGAACCTGTTTCTCGGACGTGAAATCACCGACAAGTTCGGGTTTCTTGATGATGCGGCCATGGAACACAAGGCGCGCGAAGTCCTGCATCGCCTGAACCCGAATTTCAAAAAGTTTACCTCCCCCGTGTCGGCCCTTTCGGGCGGGCAGCGCCAGTCGGTCGCGATTGCACGTGCCTTGTTGTTTGAAGCACGCGTGCTGATCATGGATGAACCCTGTGCGGCCCTTGGCGTTCATGAAACAAAGATGGTCGGCGAACTGATTGACCAATTAAAGCGTGACGGTTTGGGTATTTTGTTGATTAGCCACGATCTTCATGATGTGTTTGACCTTTCTGACCGGTTGCATGTCATGAAGAACGGAAAACTGGTTGGCAGCGTTAGAACCGAAGATGTCACACATGACGACGTACTTGGGATGATCATTCTGGGCAAAATGCCCGAGCACCTTCTGCATCTGGCTGGCCCCGGCGCAACCAATGCAACGGGTGCCGCGAATGGCACCACCCACAGATAAACAAGCGAGACACCGAGATGACCACAGGCTTCCCCATCAACGCCCAAGACATCCTGCCCGATGACGCAAGTAATGCCGTCCTGATCGGGCGCATCTGGGACCCGCGCGTTTCCGGACCAACACCGGTGCTTCTTGATGGTGAAACGCTGCGCGATATCAGCAGTGTCGCACCAACCGTCAGCGAAATCCTTGAACTTGATGACGTTCTGGCAAAGCTTTCAAATCCGGCAAGCTTCCCGACTGTCGCCACACTCAGTGATATTCTGGACCAGTCCCGTCCGGGGGCCGATGAAAACACCCCGCATCTCCTGTCCCCCAATGATCTGCAGGCGATCAAGGCAAGCGGGGTGACGTTTGTTGCAAGCCTTCTTGAACGGGTGATCGAGGAACAGGCGCGCGGCGACTCAAGCAAAGCCGATCAGATCCGCACCGAAATCACCGGCATTATCGGTGATGACCTCTCACAGATCGAACCGGGGTCGCAAAAGGCCGCCGATATCAAAACCGTGCTGCTCGAAAAGGGCGCGTGGTCGCAATATCTTGAAGTCGGCATTGGTCCGGATGCGGAAATCTTTACCAAGGCGCCGGTCATGTCGGCTGTCGGGCATGGCGCGCATGTCGGCCTGCACCCGATTTCAACCTGGAACAACCCGGAACCGGAAGTGGTTCTGACCGTGACATCAAAAGGTAAGATCGTTGGTGCCACACTTGGCAACGACGTCAACCTTCGCGATGTCGAGGGGCGCTCTGCCCTGTTGCTCGGCAAGGCAAAGGACAATAACGCATCCTGCGCCATTGGCCCGTTCATCCGCCTGTTTGACGGCAAGTTCACGCTGGAAACTGTCAAATCGGCCGATATCGCCATGGCCGTCGACGGGCCCGAGGGCTATCACCTTGATGCGGTCAGCTCCATGAGCCAGATCAGCCGCACACCCGAAAGCCTTGTTTCACAGGCGATCGGCAAACATCATCAATATCCGGACGGCATCATGCTGTTTCTGGGAACGATGTTTGCCCCGACCGATGACCGGGGTGGTGCCGGCAAGGGCTTTACCCACGAAATGGGCGACCTTGTCAGCATCTCGACGCCAAGCCTTGGCAAACTGGTCAATCAGGTCGACCGATCAGATGCCATTAAACCCTGGACGTTCGGGATCAGCGCCTTGATGAACAACCTTGCGCGTCGCGGATTGCTCTGACCGCTGGCACATATAAATTGCCCGAACGGGCATGGTAACAAGGATACTGATCAACCACATGATGCGCCGTACAGAAAGCGAAACACCGCGCCAGCCCTCCCAGACGGCGATCTTGCGCTATCTACGCATGCATGGCCCCGCTGCGCGCATTGATATCGGTACGGCAACCGGACTAAGCCCTGCGACTGTCACGTCGCTAACCGCCGACTTGATGGCGCAGGGTTTGGTGAAGGAAAGCGAAGGCAGTAACAATAACGGCACCGCGAACGGAAATGGGAATGGCACCACGCGTGGCCGTCCCAAGGTCTTGCTGGATCTGGTGCCGAATGCGGCCTGCGTCATCGGGGTCAAAATCACCATCAATCTGATCGAAATTGCGCTGGGCAATTTCAAGGGTGAAATTGAACGCAGCATCGAACACTGCATCAATACCCGCGATCTTGGCGCAGACGAGTTGACCAGAACCCTGATTGCGTTGATTGACCGGTTTCTCGAACGCAATCGTGATTTCTGCATCCATCCGCCCGCAGGCATCAGCATCGCCATACAAGGGGTAACCGACAGCAACAGCGGCGAGATCATCTGGTCGCCAGCGCTCCGCCACCGCCATATTCCCCTGGTCAAATCACTCAGCGAACGATATGGCAGCGCTGTTCAGATGTCGAACGATGCAAACTGCATCGCAACGGCGATCTCGCAAAATACCAACCTGCATAATGATGGCGACTTTGCCGTGATCATGCTGGGCTACGGGATCGGTATGGGACTGGTTCTGAATGGCAAGGTCTATAACGGTGATTTCGGGACTGCTGCGGAGTTTGGCCACACCAAATACCAACCTGACGGTCCGCTGTGCAACTGCGGTCGACGTGGGTGTCTTGAGGCCTATATCGGGGACTATGCCATTCTGCGTGATGCACGCGGCGTGATTGACCTGCCCGATACCAACAACCTGCACCCCAGCGAAGAACAGATGATGGATCTGGTTGCCCGGGCCCGCCGCGGCGATACCGGTCTTGCCGAACTGTTCCGCCATGCTGGTAAGGTATTGGGATATGGCATCGCCAACCTGATCGCCCTGCTGGGCCCCAAGCAGATTTTCATTACCGGATCGGGTGCGCGGGCATTCGACATGATGGAACCGGAACTCAGGCGCGGTCTGGACGAGGCACAGGTACCAGAACTCAGCCGAAACCCGACTATCACCTATCTTCCTTGGGACAAGGATCTGGCCCTTCAAGGGGCGATTGGTCAAAGCCTGCTCAGGCATGATGAAAACATGTTTCAGGCCACCGCAACGGTCCGGGACTAACAAATCCGAGACCAACAAATCCGCGACTAACAAAAAAAGCCGCCCAAATGGGCGGCTCTTTCTTCTCAGCAAAACTGTCGCGAAGATATCGCTTATGCGATGTCTTTCGGCAGAACATCGGTCGGAATGTTCTGATAGCAAACCGGACGCAGGAAGCGACGGATCGCCATAGTCCCGACAGAGGTCGCACCGAAGTTGGTCGATGCCGGGTAAGGTCCGCCGTGAACCATGGTGTCGGATACTTCCACACCGGTCGGGAAACCGTTGGCCAGAACGCGGCCTGCCTTGTGTTCAAGGATCGGCAGAAGCGAACGGGCATCTGCCGCATCGGCAGCATCAAGATGCAGCGTGCAGGTCAACTGGCCTTCAAGCGATTTGGCAATCTTGCGCATTTCGGCAACGTCCTTGACGCGAACGACGAGGCCGAGCGGGCCAAAGACTTCTTCGCCAAGCTCATGGTTGGCAAGCCAGTTTTCACCGGTGGTCTCAAACAGATACGGCGTCGCATTGCGCAGATCACAAGACGTGGTCAGAACTTCTTTGACACCCGAAGTCCCCGCCACACGCTTTGCACCGGCGCGATAGGTTTCTGCCATGCCATCGGTCAGCATGGTTTGCGGACCGACACCCGAAAGACCTTCCTTGGCGGCGGCAACGAATGCATCCGCATCAGGACCTTCGATCACAACCGCGATCCCCGGATTGGTGCAGAACTGGCCGGCACCCATGGTCAGCGACCCAGCCCAACCTTTACCGATTTCCGCACCGCGTGCCTTAACTGCAGCCGGCAGCAGGAACATCGGGTTGACCGAACCAAGTTCGCCAAAGAACGGGATCGGCTCCGGACGGGCAGCACACAGATCATAAAGCGCACGGCCACCGCCAAGCGATCCGGTAAAGCCAACCGCCTTGATCAGCGGATGCTGCACCAGGCTTTGGCCGACATCACGTTTGCCGCCCTGGATCAGGCTGAACACACCCGGATGAACACCACATTTCTTGATCGCGGCGTCAATCGCCTGGGCAACGATTTCACCCGTACCCGGATGGGCCGAGTGGCCCTTGACCACGACCGGGCAACCAGCAGCCAGTGCCGATGCGGTATCACCACCCGCGACCGAGAAGGCCAGCGGGAAGTTGGACGCACCAAATACGGCAACCGGACCAATCGGACGCTGCATCAAACGCAGATCCGGACGCGGCAACGGCGCACGATCCGGAAGAGCTTCGTCATAACGACGATCCAGATATTCGCCATCAAGGATGTGGCTGGCAAACAGGCGAAGCTGACCGACGGTACGGCCGCGCTCACCCTGAAGGCGTGCTTCGGGCAGGCCGGTTTCCTGGGTACCGATTTCGGTGATTTCATCGCCACGCGCATCGATTTCATCCGCAATGGTGTTGATGAATTTCGCGCGCTCTTCGCGGGTTGAATAGCCGTAAGTCCAAAAGGCTTCTTCGGCGGCCTTTGCGGCCTGATCAACCAGGGCAGGCGTGCCAACCGGGAAGGTGTTGGCCGGGCCATGGGCCGGCTCGGACTGGAAGGTCGTCTCGCCAGCGACCCATTCACCGGCAATCAGATGTTTTCCTGTCAGGGTATAAGACATTTCAATCGATCCTCTGGAATGCGTGGATAGGGGTAAATTGATTACATGAAGGTCAACGTAACCGCGATTTTACTGACTTGCCAGCCATTCCTCATACTTTTTCTGATTCTCTTCTTTGGTGCAGGGATAAAGTCCGATAATTGACGCCCCGTTGGCCACCTGTTCGATCACAAAGGCCTCGTAACTTTCCATGCCTGCACAGGCATCGGCGATCTCGTCTGCCAGATGTGCGGGGATCACCATGACCCCGTCCGTATCGCCAACAAGAACATCACCCGGGAAGACGGCAACATCGCCACACGCGATCGGCACGTTGATATCAAGTGCTTCGTGCTTGGTCAGGTTGGTCGGCGCTGACGGACCGGCACAATAGGCTGGCATGTCAAGCTCACCAATCCCCTCGGCATCGCGGAAACCGGCGTCTGACACGATCCCGGCACCACCACGAACAGCCAGACGGGTCACTAGGATCGACCCGGCCGATGCCGCAGACGCATCCTTGCGACCATCCATCACCAGAACATGGCCCGGCGGGCAGGTTTCAATCGCAACACGTTGCGGATGGTCTTCGTTGCGGAATACCTCGATCGGGTTGCGGTCTTCACGTGCGGGGATATAGCGCAGCGTAAAGGCCTGCCCGACCATGTTTTTCTTTTTCGGTGCCACCGGTCGGACACCCTGAATGAACTGGTTGCGCAGGCCCCGCTTGTAAAGCTGGGTGGCAACAGACGCCGTCGAGGTGCGCATCAGTTTTTCGCGCGTGGCATCAGACAATACATATTCCGTCATGGTCGGTGTCCTTAGAAAATGTCAGGTTCGCCGGCAGTTTTGCCGAAATCGGTTTCAAGGAAGTCAAAATCGCAGCCCTGATCGGCCTGGGTCACATGGCGCGAGAACATGTAGCCATACCCGCGTTCGAAACGCGGTTCCGGCGGTGTCAGGGCCTTGCGCCGCGCTTCAAGCTCTTCCTCTGGGACAAGCATATCAAGCGAGCGATTTGGCAGATCAAGGCGGACCGTATCACCATTTTTCAGAAGTGCGAGTGGCCCGCCGATATAGCTTTCCGGGCTGACATGCAAAACACACGCGCCGTAAGACGTGCCCGACATGCGGGCATCGGAAATCCGCAACATGTCACGATGGCCCTGTTTGATCAGCGCCTTGGGGATCGGCAGCATGCCCCATTCCGGGAAGCCGGGACCGCCTTGTGGACCAGCATTGCGCAGAACCATCACATGATCAGGCGTGATATCGAGGTTCTCGTCATCAACCGCCTTTTTCATTTCCGGATAGCTGTCAAACACCAGTGCCGGGCCTTCATGCACGTGGTATTTCGGATCACAGGCAGCCGGCTTGATCACCGCACCGTTCGGGCACAGATTGCCTTTCAGAACGGCAAGAGAGCCTTCCTTATAGACCGGATTATCAAGCGGTCGGATGACATCGTCATTATAAACCACCGCGCCTTCAAGGTTTTCACCAAGGGTCTTGCCGGTCACCGTCATACAACTGGTATCGAGACGATCTTCCATCTGCTTCATCAGGGCGCGCAGGCCCCCGGCATAGAAGAAGTCCTCCATCAGGTAATCCTTGCCCGATGGCCGGACATTGGCGATCAGCGGTGTGGTGCGGCCAAGTTCATCAAGGTCTTCAAGCTTAAGTCCCACACCGGCACGTTTGGCCATTGCAATCAGATGGACCACGGCGTTGGTTGAACAACCAGTTGCCATGGCGACAATCGCAGCGTTTCGGCAGGATGCATCGGTGATGATCTGGTCGGGTGTCAGGTCTTCCCAGACCATCTCAACAATGCGGCGTCCGCAATCGGCCGACATGCGCTGATGACCACTATCAACCGCCGGGATCGAAGAGGCACCGGGCAAGGTCAGCCCCATTGAGTCGGCAATCGCCGTCATGGTCGATGCGGTGCCCATGGTCATGCAGGTCCCGGCAGACCGGGCGATCCCGCCCTGAATGCCAAGCCATTCTTCATCGCTGATGTTACCCGCGCGGCGTTCATCCCAATATTTCCAGGCATCAGAGCCCGAACCAAGGATTTTGCCGGCATAGTTACCGCGCAACATCGGACCAGCCGGCAGATAGATCATCGGCACACCGGCCGAAATCGCCCCCATGACCAGACCGGGTGTTGTCTTGTCGCAGCCGCCCATCAGAACAACACCATCAAGCGGGTGGGACCGGATCATTTCCTCGGTCTCCATGGCAAGCAGGTTGCGATACAGCATCGAGGTCGGCTTGGTGAAGCTTTCATCAACGGAAAGCGACGGCAGCTCGACGGCAAAGCCACCCGCCTGTGCAACACCGCGTTTCACATCAACAACACGTTCGCGGAAATGCGAATGACAGGTATTGAGTTCCGACCAGGTATTCAGGACACCGATGATTGGCTTGTCGCGAAAATCGTCTTCGGAATAGCCAAGCTGCATCATCCGTGATCGATGGCCAAATGTCCGCAGATCGTCGGGGGCGAACCAGCGTGCCGATCTCAGGTCCTGAGGCTGTTTCTTACTCATTGTCTTATCCTCGGAATGTAAAACGCGACCATGCTTGCAACGGGCGGCACTCAGAAAGGCGATCTCCGGTCTTGGACGCAAACGCCGTGGCCTGAGGATTTCCGCCGCCGCTGACAGGCACAGAAAGATATTCACTTTTGACTGTTTGATATAGTAATATATTAGTGCATGTCGAGCAAGACGCCTGTATACAAATTGTGTGACCAGAAATGAATTGCGGGAACATCATGGTCGATAACCTGTTGAAAGACGCACCGATCGCCAAAAAGCGCCTGCCCAAACTCAAGCGGGGCTCGGCAAGTACGCAGCTCCATGATTCTTTGCGCAAGCGCATCATCGATCTGGAACTTGCGCCGGGCCAATACCTGTCACGGGCCGAAATCGCCGAAGAATACGGTGTCAGCCAGACACCCGTGCGTGATGCGTTGCTCAAGCTTGAAGAAGAAGGCCTTGTTGACACCTTCCCGCAGTCCAAGACAGAGGTCTCGCGCATTGATGTCGAGCAAGCGCTGGAAACCCAGTTCCTGCGTCTGTCGGTCGAGCTGGAGGTCACCCGCCGTCTTGCCAACGCCAAAGACCCTGCCCTGACTGTCAAAGCGCACTCCATCCTTGCTCAGCAAAATGCGGTCAGTGCCGCGAACGATCTAGATACCTTTGGCAAACTTGATCGCGATTTCCATTACGCGCTCTATGAGGCTGCCGGTGTCGCCCAACTCTATGGCGTGGTTGAAGCCAGGTCAGGCCACATTGACCGCCTGCGTAAGCTTAACCTGCCTGACCCGGGAAAATCGGCATCCATCCTTGATTGTCATGCGCGTATTCTGGCCGCGATTGACAAGGGTGATGCCGATACCGCCTGCGACGTCGTTCGCGAACATCTGATGGGAACCCTTGCCACCGTCGATGCCATCCGCGAACGCCATCCGTCCTTCTTCTAGGACTGCACAGTTACCACCAGGCTACCTAACTGATCAGGCCGTTTCCTTTCATGAAGCTTGAAAGCTTTTTCTGCTGGGCCTCGGTCAACGGCCAGGCAGACGGCGGGCGCGTAGGACCGCAATCATCACCTAGTAATTTCAGGGCTGCCTTCACACCGGTCACGTTGGTGCCGTTCATTTCCTCGGCCCGGACTTCTTCAAAGGCCTTCATTTCTCCGATCAACTGGCGGGCCTTGGCATAGTCGCTGGCCTCAAGGGCGGCGTGAATGGCCATGGAGCGTTCCGGCCAGACATTGACCAGGCCCGAGGTAAATCCACGGGCGCCAACGGCATAGAATGCCGGTGCCCATGTTTCGGCAAGGCCACCCACCCAAACGATATCCGGATCGCAGGCATGGATTGCCTCGGCCAGTTTCATCGGATTTGGCGTTGCCCATTTAACGCCAGCAACACCTTCGACCGCACACAGTTCCGTAATAGCCTTGGTGCCAATGGCGTCGTTACGCAGATACAGCATCATCGGCAAACCACCGGACGCATCGGCAATCCGTTTTATGTAGTCAACAACACCGCGCGGGGCGACAAACGGGTCTGGCGGCTGATGGATCATCAATGCCGCTGCCCCGGCCTCGGCCGATGCCTTGGCCAGCGCACAGGCATCACGCACACCGCGACCAATCCCGGCCAGCATTGGCGCACGACCATCGAGCATTTCGGCAACCGACTTCGCCATCGTGATCGCCTCGTCGGTGGTCAGGGCATAAAATTCGCCGGTATTGCCATTCACAACCGGAAAATGCACCCCTGCGGCCAGCGCACGATCAATCACCGGCACGAGCTTCTTGGGCGCGACATCGCCATTGTCATCATAGGGCGTGACAAGAATGCCCGAAATCCCCGACAAAACGGCGCGCAATTCAGTTTTTGAAAGTGCCATGGTTTCCTTATCCCCGTGCCGTGGCCCGCGTGCCGCGGATCAAATATCCGACTGACCGGCGGGACCATCTTGTAATATTTAATTACATCTTGAATAACAAGTATGCGGGGATATGGCAATTCCAATTATGCACCAAACATGCGGGGATGCGCGCCAGAGGCGTGCTTGCGCAAACAAACCCGTTTTGCAAACAGGCGATCATCAGAAAATTACAAGTTGGAAAAAGCCGCTTACAGGTCAGGCAAAACGGCGAAACAGACCACGCCGTTCGCGACATATCATCGTCAAGCCGGCCTTGCGCGCAAGGTTCACCGCCGTCAATGTCGGGCCCGAAAGGGTTACAAGCCCGCCCACCCCAAATTGCACGGTCTTGGTGACAATTTCATAGGAGCAACGACTGGTCATCAGAATGAACCCACCGGTTGGATCGATCCCCTGTCGCGCCAAAGCACCAAGCACCTTATCAAGCGCGTTGTGGCGGCCGATATCTTCGCGGACCAGAACGATGTTACCGCTACCATCGACAAAGGCGCTGGCATGTAGCAACCCACCGCCTTCGCGATTGCGGGTCTGATATTCCGGAAGCGCATCAATCGCCCGCAAGACAACATCCTGCGTCATGTTGGATGGCGTGACCGTCCCGATCTTGTCCATGGCGACGGCTTCAAGCGACTGGACGCCGCACAATCCGCAACCGGATCGGCCTTCGAGTGTCCGTTGACGATCGGCAAGACGATCAAAGACATCTTCATGCAGATCAGCCTCGATCACATAACCCTGCAGGGTCTTACGCACGTCGCGCAGCGTGATCTGGGAAATGTCATCGGCAATGCCTTCGGACAGGGCAAAGCCGACCATGAAGTCTTCAAGGTCATGGGGGGATACCATCATCACCGCATGGGAATGACCATTAAACGTCAAAGCAGCCGGGACTTCCGGCTGCAACATGATCGGTGCGTCATCATTACCATCATCGCCTGATACGGCCCGCGCAAGATCGACGTCACGCCCGTCCAGAATGCGATTTTCCGATGGCTTGGCCATCATGCGGTTTCCTTGACCTTCCGGATTTTCGGCGCGGCCTTGATCACCAAAGGATGGAAGTCGGCCTTGCCTTCGGCGATCATGTCAAACAGCTGCTTGCGCATGCGCGGTTCCCAGAAATCGCTGATATGGTTGGCAACACCATCAACGCCCTCGCCCTCGGGCTGGGATTTAAAGAAGGTCGCGATCTGATTGGCCATATAGACAAGTTTGTCGGGTGCCATTGCGGTTCACTCTTTGACTGTAAACTTTGTATTCAAGCAGGAGAGCCAGACATCATGCCAAGGGAGTATAGCACAATGTCTGGCTCGCTATCCTATTCGGCGGCATCGACGCGCGGTTTGATCCGGCGGGACTGTTCGGCCTGACGATCATATTCGACCTGCCATTCGGTCGGGCCATTGGATGGCGAAACCTGAACCGCGGTAACCTTGTATTCCGGGCAGTTTGTCGCCCAGTCGGTATAGTCGGTGGTGATCACGTTGGCCTGTGTGCCCGGATGGTGGAAGGTTGTGTAAACCACACCCGGTGCGACACGGTCGGTAATGGTGGCACGAAGGGATGTCTCACCCGACCGGGATGCCAGACGGATCCAGTCGCCTTCGCGAATGCCACGCTGTTCGGCATCGTGCGGATGGATTTCCAGCAAGTCTTCCTTATGCCAGGTGGTGTTTTCCGTGCGGCGGGTTTGTGCCCCGACATTATACTGGCTGAGAATTCGTCCCGTCGTCAGCAGAAGTGGGAAGCGCGGACCGGTACGTTCGTCGGTTGCGACATATTCTGTGACAACAAACTTGCCCTTGCCGCGAACAAAGCCATCGATATGCATGACCGGGGTCCCTTCGGGGGCCTTGTCATTACACGGCCACTGGACCGAGCCCTTTTCTTCCAGCAGGTCATAGCTGACTTTGGCAAAGCTTGGCGTCGTCTTGGCAATTTCGTCCATGACCTGCGACGGATGGGTGTAGTTCCAGTCAAGCCCCATCGCACGGGCCAGGTTCTGGGTAACTTCCCAGTCGGCAAAGCCATTAAGCGGTGTCATCACCTTGCGCACGCGGTTAATGCGGCGTTCGGCATTGGTGAAGGTCCCGTCCTTTTCAAGGAAGGTCGACCCGGGCAGGAACACATGCGCGTAGTTGGCGGTTTCATTAAGGAACAGGTCATGGACGACCACACATTCCATTGCCGCCAGACCGGCCGCGACATGCTTGGTGTCCGGGTCAGATTGAAGGATATCTTCACCCTGAATATAGATGCCCTTGAATGTGCCTTCGACAGCCGCGTCGAGCATATTGGGGATACGAAGACCCGGTTCATCATCCAGTTTGACACCCCAGATATCCTCAAAGATATCGCGGGTGGCACTGTCCTGAATATGGCGATAGCCCGGCAGTTCGTGCGGGAACGATCCCATATCGCACGAGCCCTGCACGTTGTTCTGACCACGCAGCGGGTTCACCCCCACACCCGGACGGCCGATATTGCCGGTCGCCATGGCGAGGTTGGCAATCGCCATCACGGTGGTGGAGCCCTGGCTGTGCTCTGTCACACCAAGACCGTAATAGATCGCGCCATTGCCGCCGGTGGCAAAGGTACGTGCGGCCTTGCGCATGGTTTCGCCATCAACACCGATCATATCGGCGATGGCTTCGGGGCTGTGTTTTGGATCGGAAACAAAGGTTGCCCAATCCTGGAATTCGTCCCAGTCACAGCGTTCACGCACGAATGCCTCGTCAAAGAGGCCTTCGGTGACAATGACATGGGCAAGCGACGTCAGAACCGCAACGTTCGTCCCCGGGCGCAGCGGGATATGGGCGACTGCCTCGATATGCGGGGACCGCACAAGGTCGATCCGGCGCGGATCAATCACGATCAGTTTCGCCCCCTGACGCAGACGTTTTTTCAGGCGCGAGGCAAAGACAGGATGGCCATCCGTCGGATTGGCGCCAATCAGGATGACAACATCGGTATGTTCAACAGAATCAAAATCTTGCGTCCCGGCCGAGGTACCAAACGTGGTCTTGAGGCCATAACCGGTCGGTGAATGGCAAACACGCGCGCAGGTATCGACGTTGTTATTGCCAAACCCGGCACGGATCAGTTTTTGAACAAGGAAGGTTTCCTCGTTCGTGCAACGTGACGAGGTAATCCCGCCCAGTGCACCCTTGCCGTATTTGGCCTGAATGCCCTTGAACTTGTCGGCGGTAAAGCGAAGGGCTTCTTCCCAGCTGACTTCCTGCCAGGGCTCATCAACACTTTCGCGGATCATCGGATTGAGGATACGGTCCTTGTGATTGGCATAGCCATAGGCAAAACGCCCCTTCACACAGGAATGACCGCGATTGGCCTTGCCATCCTTATAGGGGACCATACAGACAAGTTCTTCGCCGCGCATTTCCGCCTTGAACGAGCAACCCACCCCGCAATAAGCACAGGTGGTGACAACGGAGTGTTCCGGCTGGCCGATTTCAATGACCGATTTTTCCTGAAGCGTTGCGGTCGGGCAGGCCTGAACGCAGGCACCGCACGATACGCATTCGGAATCCAGGAAGTTTTCATGCATGCCCGGCGACACGCGGGATTCAAAGCCACGGCCTTCGATGGTCAGTGCAAAGGTGCCCTGCACTTCTTCACAGGCACGGACACAGCGTGAACAGACAATGCATTTCGACGGGTCATAGGTGAAATACGGGTTGGTTTCATCCTTGGCCATATAGCGCGGATTTTCTTCGCCGTTCTGGCGAACCTGAACGTGGTTTTCACCCTCATAGCCATAACGCACATCGCGCAGGCCAACCGCACCGGCCATATCCTGCAATTCGCAGTCGCCATTGGCGGCACAGGTCAGGCAATCAAGCGGATGGTCAGAGATATAAAGCTCCATCACGCCTTTGCGGATTTTCTTAAGCCGTTCGGTCTGGGTATGGACAACCATGCCGTCAGCGGCCGGCGTCGTGCAGGATGCCGGGGTGCCGTTGCGGCCTTCGACCTCCACCAGACACAGGCGGCACGACCCGAACGCATCAACCATATCGGTCGCACACAGTTTCGGGACCTGAATGCCGGCCTCCATCGAGGCGCGCATGACAGAGGTGCCTTCGGGTACGGTAATGTCCTTGCCATCAATGGTCAGGGTTACCGTCTTTTCGGATTTCTTGGCGGGGGTTCCGTAGTCAACTTCTTTGATCAAGGACATCGTTTCACTCCGCAGCTATATCAAGCGCGCGTGGCTTGAAGTCATCAGGGAAATGGGTCAGTGCACTCAGGACCGGGTACGGGGTAAAGCCGCCCAGTGCGCACAGCGACCCGAACTTCATGGTCTCACACAGATCACGCAGCAGTTCGATCTGCAATTCAGGCTGTTCACCGCGTGCAAGCTTGTCGACGACTTCGGTGCCACGGATTGAACCAATGCGGCACGGCGTACATTTGCCGCATGATTCAATTGCACAGAATTCCATGGCAAAGCGGGCCTGCTTCATCATGTCGACCGTGTCATCAAACACAACAACACCGGCATGACCGATCAGGCCATCACGTTTGGCGAATTCTTCGTAGTCAAACGGCGTATCAAACAGTTCCTTGGGGAAATAGGCCCCCAAAGGACCACCGACCTGAACCGCCTTGACCGGACGCCCTGTGGCCGTCCCGCCGCCGATCTGTTCGACAATTTCACCAAGGGTCAGACCAAAGCCGACTTCATAAAGCCCGCCATGCTTGACGTTCCCGGCAATCTGGATCGGGATGGTGCCCCGCGACCGGCCCATGCCATAATCGCGATAATATTCCGCACCCTTTTCCAGAATGACCGGCACAGAGCACAGCGAAATCACGTTATTGACGACAGTTGGTCGACCAAGGAAGCCTTCAAGGGCGGGCAATGGTGGCTTGGCACGGACAACACCGCGCTTGCCTTCCATGCTGTTAAGAAGGGATGTTTCTTCACCACAGACATAGGCGCCGGCACCCATGCGGACTTCGATATCAAACGCCTTGCCGGATCCAAGGACGTTATCGCCCAGAACACCGGCGGCACGGGCGACCTTGATCGCCTCGTTCATGACATCAATCGCGGTCGGGTATTCCGAACGGGTATAGACATAGCCCTTGGTCGCACCAGTGGCGAGACCGGCAATGATCATGCCTTCGATCAGAACAAACGGTTCACCTTCCATGATCATGCGATCGGCAAAGGTCCCGCTGTCGCCTTCGTCGGCATTACAGACGATGTATTTTTGATCGGCTGGCGCTTCGCGGACTGTATTCCATTTGATGCCCGTCGGGAAACCGGCACCACCGCGCCCGCGCAGGCCGCTATCAGTGACGGCCTTGACGATTTGTTCGTCAGTCATCTTAAGCGCGTTTTCAAGCCCCATAAGGCCATCGTTGGCGCGATAATCGTCAAGCGATACCGGATCAACAATGCCACAACGCTGGAACGTCAGGCGCGACTGGCTTTTGAGGAACGGGATATCCTGGGTGCGGCCGAGATACAGCTTGTGTGGGCCGCCAGTCAGGAAGTCGGCTTCAAACAATGCGTCGATATCATCGGCGCTGACCGGGCCATAGGCGACCCGCCCGCGCGGGGTTTCGACCTCGACCATCGGTTCCAGCCAATACATGCCAAACGAGCCGTTGCGCACGATCTTGACATCCGAACCGGCCTTCGATGCCTTGGCGGCAATCGCTGCTGCGACGTCATCGGCACCCAGTGCGACAGAACCGGAATCAAGTGGAACGTAAACCTTGATGCTCATGACCCCACCTTTTGAAGAATGCGATCCGCACTGACGCGACCAACAACCTTGCCATCAATCATCGCGGCTGGTGCGCAGGCACAGAGGCCAAGGCAGAAAACCGGTTCCAGCGTGACTTTACGGTCGGCGGTGGTTTGCGACCAGTCGACTTTCAAATGACGACGTATCTGATCACCAAGGGCATCGGCCCCCATGGCCTGACAGGCTTCGGCCCGGCAGATCTTGATGACATGCTTGCCGGCCTTTTCTTCGCGGAAGTCATGATAGAAACTTGCCACCCCGTGGACTTCCGCCCGGCTGAGGTTCAGCTTCTTTGCAATTGTCTGAAGCGCGCCATCGGGGATATAGCCAAATTCTTCCTGCACCTCGTGCAGAATTGGCAATAACGGTCCTTCCAAAGTGATCAACTGATCACAAATGGCAGCGACGCGGACATTCTGGTCCTCGGTCGTTTCCGACATGCAAGCCTCTCTCTCAAGCATGTTATCAAATTCTTGTTTATTATGAACATTGTCGGGCATTGTCCCGACCTGTTCAATAAAGCCATCCCGTTACGCGATAGCGAAAACCTATCAAGCGGTTTGCAGCTCCGAAATTCGGGCGGCTTCTTTCAAAAGTGCCGAAACCACAGGGGTGGCAGGTTCGCGTTTTGCAGCGATCAAGCCAACCGTGTGGGTCGCATCCGGTTCAATAATCGGGATCGATTTGACCCGGTCGCGCATCCCGAAACTTTCGACCATCTTTTCCGGCATGATGCTGGCCCAGTTGCCGGTTTGCACATGGGTGAACAGCGCAATCATGGAATCACTTTCAAGCGTCGCGCTTACTTTTGCGCCAACAGTATCAAGATGCTGATCAATGATGCGGCGGTTCTGCATATCAGGCGTCAGCAGGCAAAGCGGCAGTTTGGCGGCTTCGCGCCAGGTGATTGTGTCACGCCCGGCCAGATCATCCATGTTGGACGTCACCAGATGATAGCGTTCACGATACAGCGGAATGGCCGTGACACGCCCCAGTGGTTCGTTATCAAGGTAGGTAATCCCGGCATCAATGCGAAGATCATCCAGCAATGCCTGAATTTCGACCGAGGTCCGCGACAGGATGGCAAAGCTGACATCGGGGTGTTTTTCGCGAAACGGTGTGGTCAGTTCATGGACCATCGCAAGGGCGGTCGGTATGACGGCAATCTGTACCTGCCCGGTCAGGCCAAAACGCATGGCGCGCATTTCATCGCGCATGGAACGGGTACTGCCGACGATATGGCGCGCCCATTCCAGAACCCGTTCGCCTTCGGGTGTCAGTCCCTGATAGCGCGACCCGCGTTTGACTAGCACGACGCCAAGATGATCTTCAAGCTGGCGCAAGGCGCTTGAAAGGGTTGGCTGGGTCACGCCGCAATGTTCGGCAGCATGGCCAAAATGCTGCTCGCGGGCGAGAACCATAAACATTTCGAGTTTATCAATCATGGCGTATCCGGCATCGCAAGGCGGATGCTTTTTATGGCGGTGATCGCAGTCCCGTTTTCGGGTCGCGTTATTATTGACTGAACACTCTACGTCGCGGGGAAGTGTTCTGGTTGCAGGATAACCGATTACCCCTTCGGGCATAAAGGTTATTCCTGCAACAGAACGCAGATCCGGGCCGGATGAACAGAGCCCGGATCTGCCCCTGACGCTTTGGCATGATGTCCCACTCATGCCCGGTTTTGCCAGAAAGTGGAACCGGCAAAACGGGCGCTGGCCATGGATATGTTGGCCAGCGCCCTAGTCAGGTTAGGCCTTGGACGGAGCCTCGCTTGCGCCAGCTTGCTGCGTTTCCATGTGATGCTTTTCATGGATCGGGCTGACCAGCTTGTTGGCAATCAGCGCAATCGCAAGCAGTGCTGCCATGGCATACATGGTGGTGTTATAGAGGCTTGAGGTCGGATCAACCGTCCCTGCCGGTGCGATTTCCATCAGACGTCCAATGGTCACCGTTTTGGCCGCAACCAGTTGGTCAAGCTGGGCAATACCGGCACCGAACTTTTCCTGGAAAGCGGCCGGGTCGACCTTTGAGGCCAGATCCTTGATCGAACTTGTGACCGAGGCCTGACGCAACTGGGTGATGGCAAGCGGACCAAGAACACCGGCCGTGCTCCAAGCGGTCAGAAGACGACCATGGATGCCACCGACATATTTGGTACCAAAGATATCGGCAAGATAGGCCGGGATGGTCGCGAAGCCACCGCCATACATCGTGAAGATGATCATGGTTGCGGCATAGAACATGACAAGCCATGTTACAGCCGGGTTGATGCTGACCTGTTCTGCGGCAAACGGGATCGACAGATAAAGCGCGATGCCCAGAATAAAGAAGCAGTAATAGGTGTTCTTGCGCCCGATATAATCCGACATCGACGCCCAGAAGAAACGACCGCACATGTTAAAGACCGAAATCATGAACACATAGGTCGCCGCAAAGGCAGAGTTCACAACCAGCGGCAAGGTCGTGCCAAAGATTTCGGTCATCATGGTTTTGGCAACGCCAATCACCCCGATACCCGCCGTCACGTTAAAGCACAGCACAATCCACAGCAGGTAGAATTGCGGCGTTTTAAGCGCCTGATCGATATGAACGTTGGCATGCGTAATCATGCGTTTGGATGCGGCATCCGCGGTCGGCGGCGTCCAACCAGCCGGAAGCCAACCTTCGCGCGGCACACGATAGGAAAAGGCCGCAATGACCATCACGATGAAATAGGCAACACCAAGCGTAAAGAAGGTCGCAGCCGCACCGGTGTTACCGGTTCCGACAACATAAACACCCTCTTCGATAGGCACCGGAGCCGAGGCAACCTGTGCGGCACCGGCAACCACGACTTCAACCATCTGGCCACCGACTTCGGCCATACGTTTGCCGCCCTCGGTCACAAGGTTTACGGCACTTTCCGGGCCAAGATATTCCGGCACCTTATAGAACGCCGACAGCAGGCCTTCCTTGATCGGGGTTGCGATCATCGCACCACCGCCAAAGCCCATGATCGCCATGCCGGTCGCCATACCACGACGGTCCGGGAACCAGCGAATAAGCGTTGATACCGGCGAAACATAGCCAAGACCAAGACCACAGCCGCCAAGCGCGCCATAGCCGAGATACACCAGCCAAAGCTGATGGGTCATGATGCCAAGGCCACCGATGATGAAACCACCCCCCCAGCAAAAGGCCGCAACGACACCGACCATACGCGGGCCGACTTCTTCAAGCCATTTGCCGCCAAATGCCGCCGCAAGGCCAAGGAAGACGATGGCAACAGAGAAAATCCAGACAACGGATTGCAGGCCCCAGTCGCCGGAGCTTGCACTGACCACGCCAAATTCCTTGATCAGTGGCGGGTTGAAGATGCTCCAGGCGTAGACGGAGCCAATACACAAATGAATAGCAATGGATGCTGGTGGTACTTTCCAGCGATTGAAATCGTCACCAGCGACGATGTGTTCTTTTTTGAGCTTGTCAAACATAGCGATTTTGTCCTCCCGGTCTTTGGATTTTCCTTGCCCTTCCCCGTCGCACAATTGGTCATGGTGCAGGGCAAACACGGTTAAATCCGGAACTCTCAACATCGCAATCGCCATGCCATTGCATAACAAGCGCCGTTTTCTGTCATTCTTGCAAACTGAAATGGACTGCTGCAGCGCACACGCATGGACAAAATGTCCATATCTTTTTTCGCGCATAACGTGCAAATGGACAAAATGTCCACTCGCAACCGCAGCAATTTCAATGCGATACCCCAACGCGCGTTCCGGGTTTGGACAGGATTTTGGGGAATTGAAAGATCACGCTGCGATTACCCTTTTCATTGCGCGTACCGCGTGAGTAAGAAAGGGCGATGAGCCTGTTACCATCCGCTTACCCGCGAAGGACGCATATGAGCGACATCATCACAGACAGATTGATCATCAGACCCTTTGTTGAAGCTGATGCCGCAGAACTGTTCGAGTACATTTCGAACCCGCGCGTAAACTGCTTTATGGATGACAAAGTCACAACGCTGGAACAAGCGAAGGCAAAGGCCCGGAAACGTGCAAAGGATAAGACCTGTCTTGCGGTCTGCCTGAAAGAAACAGGAACCTTAATTGGTGAACTTTTGCTTCATCACGATGGCCCGGAACAAGCCGACACCTATTCCGTCGGCTGGAACTTCAACGAAAAGGTTGAAGGCAAGGGATATGCCAGTGAAAGCGCACAAGCCTTGTTTGAGCATCTGTTCACACAGCGCGACGCAAGAAGGCTTTATGCCTATGTCGAAGACAACAATTTCAAATCGCAGAAGCTGTGCGAGAAACTTGGCATGCGCAAAGAGGCTTGCTTTGAGGAATTTATTTCGTTTGTCAACAACCCCGACGGCACACCGAAATACGAAAACACTTTTGTGTATGCCATTCTGAAAAAGGAATGGCTGCGTGCACCCACACCAAAAAGCCCAATGAACTGACGGCCCCCAGTCTGGCCCTAATCCGCCTCCGGCAGCCAGATCATGAATGTGGTGCCCTCTCCGAGTTTGCTTTCCACTTCAAGCCCGCCACCCTGTCGATCAATCAGGGTCTTGGTAATCGACAGACCAAGCCCCGTCCCTTCGCGCCGCTTTGTGGTATAGAACGGATCAAAAATACGGTTCAGCACGTCGGCATCCATACCCGATCCGGTATCGCGCACCGTGATCAGAATACCCGGCACGCCATCGCGATCCTGATCAATATCGGTCAGGGTCAGTGTCCCGCGCTCCGACATGGCATGCAGGGCATTGACCATCAGATTGACCAGAACCTGCTGCAACTCGGTCCGGTTCATCAAAACAAGCCGGGTTGAATGATGTTCGCGCACGACGTCGATATCCGCCCGGCTAAGCAGATGGGCGACCAGCGGCATGCAGTCGTCTATCACCTCTGCTACACTATGGCGTTCGACATATCCGGCATATTCTTCGGGCTTGGCGAACTGCAGGAGCTTGGTCACGATCAGATTGATACGATTGACCTGTTCATCAATCAGGCGGAATTCCGTATCGCCCAATCTGGCATGTTCGCCCAACAAATCGCGGAGGACATCAAGGTTGCCCTGAAGTACCGCCACCGGATTATTGATTTCATGCGCCACACCGGCGGTAATTTCCCCAATGGCCGCAAGCTTTTCGGACATGATCAATTGCCTGGTGGTGGCTTCGAGCTGGCGATTGGCTTCGCGCAACTCGCTGGTGCGGGCATCAACGCGTTCATTTAGCTGATCGTTCCAGGCGCGCAAACGTTTATCGCGTTCCTGCACCTGATCGAGAAGGTCATCAAGATGGTCGGCCACAAGGGCGATCTCGTCCTGCACCTGATCAATGTTGGTTCTGGCCGACAGATCGCCGTTTTCAACCCGACCAATGGTATTGGCCATGCGTTCAAGCGGTTTGAAAATACCCCGCGCCCAGCGCAGGAAGATTGGCACCGACAGGGCCGCGACAAACAAAAACGCCCCGATCAGGATCAGAAGGCTTTCATACTTTGTCTGGGCAAACGGGGCTTCAAGAAACCCGACATAAAGCATACCAACCCGTTTGCCATAGCTGTCCTTGATCGGCTCATAAGCCGAGATATACCAGTCATTGACCACAAAGGCGCGATCAAGCCAAACTTGGCCGTCTTCAAGAACGGTTTTGCGCACCGCACTTGAAACCCGCGTACCCAAGGCGCGACGATCGGCAAACAGGCGGACATTGGTACTGACCCGCACATCATCAAGGAAAAGGGTCGCCGTTCCCTGACTGCCTTCGGGCAGGCTGCTTTGGCGATAGACAAGATCGTTGATCGTATCGATGAACGCCAAATTCTGGTTGAGCAAAATACCCCCGACCAAGGCGGCGTTTTGTCCGTTTGGCAATTCAACATGACTTGCCGAATGCACAACCATTCCCCGCGTTTCGGCATCGCGTGTCGAGGGCACGGCATTAGGCGTATCAATCAGATCGAGATGGGCGCGTTCGGCCAGATCGGGCGAAATCGCCGCCAGGTCGGTGTTGCTTAGAATATCGATGCTGGTCATCGACTGCCCTCGAAAGGCACTGGCGATCACCGGCCAGTCGGCATCGGGTTGGTCAGAACCTGTGCCACTCGGTGCGGGTGACAGATAGAGGAAATCAAGGCCAAGCTTGCTTTGACGTTCTGCAAGCAGGCGGTCGACCTCTGAGACATCACCTTTGGCGAGCACTTCGCGAAAGGCGACCGATTGGCCAAGTGCCTGGATTTGTTCGCCGGTATTTTCAAGGATATGCGTGAAGTACTGATGGGCAATCGTCAGATCGCCACTGACCTTTGATGTTAACAGTGCATCGAACTTGGTATTCCACCGCACCATCATCACGCCAAGCAACAATGGCAGGATCACAAGCGTCGGCAAAAGCGCAATCGCCAGCAATTTGAAACGAACGGATCGTGTTCTTTTGGCGGGGGGCTTGGTGGCGCCCGACAATGACGCGTCGGTCATTCCTGTTCCCAGCTTGCGCACTTGCGATCAATGGTCTTGCGCGATACCCCCAACCGTCTGGCGGCTTCGTTGCGATTGCCATTGGTCTTGTGCAACATCGCCAGAATGTGACGACGTTCCATCTCATCAAGCGTTTCATCACGGTCAACCGGCGATCCCTGATCGGCAAGTTCATCGCGGAATTCCGCCGGAAACTTGCCAAGAATAAGTGTCCGTTCAATCAGGTTGCGCAATTCACGCACATTGCCCGGCCAGTCATAGCGTGTCAGCCCGGCACGCACAGCCGCATCCATTGGCACGGCACGTACGCCAAGCTGCTTGGACAGTTTGGTCATAAACAGCTCTGCCAGTTCAAGGACATCATCCCCACGGGCCGAAAGCGGTGGCATTTCGATATGCATGACGTTGATGCGGTAAAACAGATCAGCACGGAAACGTCCGGCGTCGACTTCGACCTCAAGATCGGCATTGGTGGCAAAGATAAAGCGCAAATCAACAGGTGCTTCGCGTTCTGAGCCCACCGGGCGAACACGGCGGCTCTCGATTGCGCGCAAAAGCTTGCTTTGGGTCGCCAGCGACAATTCACCGACTTCGTCCAGAAACAGGGTGCCGCCCTGCGCATGCATGAAAAGCCCATCGCGTGCGGATTGTGCGCCGGTAAAGGCCCCTTTGACGTGACCAAACAATTCCGCCTCGATCATCTCAGACGGAATGGCGGCACAGTTGATCGGAACAAACGGCTTTTCGGCGCGATCAGAAAGCGCATGCAACGAACGTGCGGTGACTTCCTTGCCCGTGCCACTTTCCCCGGAAATCAGAATGGATGTCGGAAGGGGTGCCACACGGGCAATGGTTTCACGGATTTCCTGAATTTGCGGCGAATAGCCAATCAGCTTGTCGCGCAGCAACACATGATCAGACGTTGCCCGTAGTTCATGGCGCAGAACATGGTTTTCACGGCGCAACCGCATACGATCCAGACAGCGCGCCACCGCGTTCAAAATCTGGTTGGAGCGAAATGGTTTCAGGACAAAGTCGACCGCACCGGCACGCAGCGCCTTGATCGCGGTATCAAGATCAGCATAGGCCGTCATCAGGATTGCGTCGGAGAAAAAGCCGATTTCACGCTGTTCGGTCAACCATTCCACCCCGCTTTTGCCAGGCATGATGTTATCAAGGATGACCACATCAAAATGATGCTGATCAAGAAGGGCGGTGGCTTCTTCGCAATCGGCGGCTTCTTCGACGCGTTTGGCACGTGGCCCCAGGGTACGGACAAGGAAATTGCGCATGCCCGGTTCGTCATCGACGATCAGGATGGATGCCTTTTCCAGCCACGGACCAAATTCAGGCCCCGGCCCGCCAAGGCTTGCGTCATTGCCGGCAGGCGGCGCTGCCCCATCTGACGCGCCCAGAACGGTCGATCTCATGATGTCCCTCCGATGAAACATGCTTTTTGTTTTTTTAAAAGCTTAGTTCAGCGGAAAGAGAAAAGCAAAACCGTTGGTGAGGGTTAGCTCATTCTAACGCAGAAGTTACCTTCACCAACGGATGTGCAAAATATGGGTCAAGCTTGCTTGCGATGAATGGCAAACGGCGACCAGCTTTGGCTGACCGGCATGACTTCCAGCGAGTTGACATTCACATGTGCTGGCAAGTTCGCCACCCAGAAAATGCTTTCGGCAATGTCTTCGGGCTGGATCGGGTCGGCACCGCTGTAAAGCTTGTCATAGGCTTCCTTGTTGCCGCCAGTACGGACCAGCGTGAATTCGCTTTCACAAAGGCCCGGCTCGATCGAGGTGACGCGAACGCCCGTCCCCGCAAGGTCACAGCGAATACCCAGCGAGAATTGCTGAACGAATGCCTTGGTCGCACCATAGACATTCCCGCCCGGATACGGCCAGTTCGACGCGATGGAGGCCAGATTAACAATCGCCCCTTTTCGTTCGATCAGTTTATCAAGCAGGATGCGGGTGATGGCGACCAGCCCCTTGGTGTTGGTGTCGATCATCGTCATCCAGTCCGACAGATTGCATTCCTGTGCCGGACCAGTGCCAAGCGCCAAACCGGCATTGTTGACCAGAAGGTCGATCTCGGCGAAGTCGGCCGGAAGGCTGTCAATTGCGTTCCGGGTTGCATCGGCATCCTGAATATCAAAGCAAAGCGCATGGGCAACTGATGCCCCACCGAGTTCATCGACAAGGGCGTCAAGCCGTTCGGCACGCCTGCCGGTTACGATGACTTTCCAGCCTTCCTTGACAAAACGCCGGGCCGTTGCCGCGCCAAAGCCAGAAGTTGCGCCGGTAATGAGTGCTGTTTTGGTCATGGGGATCTCCGGTGGTGTGAGTAGATGGTAATTGTCTTACAGACCAAGTGCGATGGTCTGAACGAAGCCGATAATGGCGATAAGAACGAGGCTGATGGCACAAACACGCCGCCAGGTGGTTGCCGACATGCGCCGATAGATCATCTCGCCGGGGAAATAGGCGATCATGGCAATCACGAGTAACGGCAAGACAAGTGCGATGAAATCATCGGGCAACATGCCCGCGGCCGCACGGGTGATAAATCCCAGTACATCGACCGCACCGAAATAGATCGCAAGCGTGTTACGCACCCGGACATCCTGCGTGCCACCGGCCAAAAGCCAGGCCGCAACCAATGGTCCGCCCACGGCAAAGCCCGACATCAGGATACCGACCGAACAGGCCAGAAGTGCCCCGATGACAAAATGTCCCATCCATTTTGGCGGATGGTGCAACATGGCAACCAATGCCGCCACCGCAATCGCAAGATTGGTCGCAATCCGGATGGTCTGATCATCCAGCGCGAAGGCGACATAAGGGCCAAGCACCGCCCCGAAAAGCCCGAAAGTCAGCAGGATCGAACAGGCCCGCCAGTCGACCTTGGCCCGATCAAAATCGCGCAGGATCAAGCCGGTCAGGACAATATCAATGATCAGGATGATCGGCGTTGCCGTTGCCGGGGCAAGCAAGCTTGACAGACCAAGTGCTGCCAGCAGTGCGAAGCCAAATCCGGTAACACCACGAAACAGGGCGGCAACCGCGACGACCATGCCAGACAAGATCAGTTCCATGGAATTCCTCGTTGTTACAGACCTGAATTACGCCACTGATTGCGTCGGCAATAGAGCCACATCGTCCCTTTTGATGGAGCCACATAGCGATCTGGACCTAAATATTATCGAGTTCTGGCACTAACGCCATGCGAGGGGACGGGTTTAGCTAGCAGCATAAGATTTCCGCCCCACACTCTTGCCGACAGGAGCCAGCATGAACGTGTCCGTCAAGCCGAACATGACCAACCATTGGATGCCTTTCACCAACAACCGTCTGTTTCACGAAGAACCGCAGATGTTTGCCAAGGCAGAAGGTGTGAAATACTGGACCCCGGAAGGCCGTGAAATTCTGGATGGTTCATCGGGTCTGTTTTGCTGTGCGGCCGGTCATGGACGCCCGGAAATCGCCGATGCGGTTTATAAGCAACTGAGCACGCTGGATTATTCACCGCATTTTCAGCGCGCCGCCCCCGTTTCGTTTGAATTTGCCGAAAAGCTGGCCGGTATCCTGCCAGACGGGCTTGATCGTGTGTTCTTTGCCGGATCAGGTTCCGAGGCGGTCGATACCGCAATGAAGATGTGTCTCGCCTATCACCGTGCGACCGGCAATGCCCAGCGCACCCGGTTTGTATCGCGTGCATGGGGCTATCACGGGGTGAACCTTGGCGGTACGTCGCTTGCGGGGATGGTCAATAACCGACGTGATTTTTCGGGGATTACCTGTGATGTCGTGCATATGCGTCACACATGGACCGAAGAACAGAAATTCACCCGTGGCCAGCCGGAAACCGATGCCGATCTGGCCAACGATCTTGAAGAAATCTGCAAGACCTATGGCGGCGATACCATTGCCGCGGTCTTTGTCGAACCGATTGCCGGATCGATTGGCACCATCGTGCCACCCAAAGGCTATCTCGAGAAGCTTCGCGCGATTTGCGACAAATACGGCATCCTGCTGGTATTTGACGAAGTGATTACCGGTTTTGGCCGAACAGGTTCTGCTTTCGCCTCCCAGGCATTCGCAGTCAAGCCGGACCTGATCACCATGGCCAAGGCACTGACCAACGGCGCTATTCCCATGAGTGCGGTTGCCACCAGTGCCGAAATTCAGGCAGCTGTCTTTGAGGCTGCCGGCGATGCGGACCGCCCGGAATTCTTCCATGGCTATACCTATTCCGCCCATCCGGTGGCCTGTGCCGCCGGGATCGCAGCCCTTGATATCTACGCCAAGGACAAACTGTTCGAACGTGCCAACGAATTGTCTCCGCACTTCCTTGATGGCGTGTTTGGCCTGCGCAACCTGCCCCATGTCAGCGATCTTCGCGGTTATGGCATGATGTCGGGTATCCAACTGACCCCCGGTGATGCGCCGGGTGCAAAAGGCAGCTGGGCACAGCGTGCATTGTTTGACGAAGGTCTTCACGTCAAGGCAACCGGCGATGCAATCATTTTCGCGCCCGCGTTCGTCAGCACCGAACAGGACATCGACGATATGGTAGCCATCCTGCAGAAGGTTCTAGGCTCACCAATGTAATCTGCCTGCAGGGGACAGATGCCGATCTCAGGGGAGTGGGGTCGGGTTAAAGGGACCGCCATACACACAGCTTACTGTGCGGCGGTCCCTTTCCTGTTTTCAACGATCACCGCCATGATGGCATTGCGCAACTGAGTGATGCCGGGCGCAATCTGATCGCGTTCAATCACGGCAAACCCAAGTCTCAGGCGATCACGCGGTGCGCGGTCGGGATCGCAATAGTGCACATCGCCCGGCTCGACCAAAACCCCGCGTTTGGCGGCTTCGCGATGGACGGCCCATGCATCGATATTGTCGGGCAGTTTAACCCAAACCGCCGACCCGCCCGTAGTCGGGGTGACGTTCAATTCGGGTAGTTGTCGGGAAATTTCGTTTTGCATCAATTGCCACTTTTCCGACAGGCGATCACGCGTCCGGCGCAGGTGTGAGTCCAGATGACCTTCACCGATGAACAAGGCCATGGCGCGCTGATCCTGCGCGGATGGGTGGCGGTAATTCAGGCGACGCAGTGCACGCAATTCCTTGATCAGTTCACTGTCGGCAAGGATGTAACCAATCCGCAATCCCGGAAACATCAGTTTGGTCAGACTGCCGATATAGATGATATGCCCGGAATTATCGTAGCTTTTAAGCGCCGCGCGCTGATGACCAAGGTAATTCAGCTCATGCTCGTAGTCGTCCTCGACCAGAATGAAGTCATCCTTGCGCGCCCGTTCAACAAGCTGAAGACGGCGATCCAGTGACATGGTGACACTGGTGGGGCATTGGTGCGATGGCGTGGTGTAGACCATATCGCACTTCGACAGCACCGGTGAGTTGGCAAGACCTTCGCTATCAATCGGAAGCGGGCAAATATCGGCCCCGGTGGAGGCAAAGATATTGCGCGCATCCACATAGCCCGGATCTTCGACGCCAACTGTCCTGCCCCGCCCTGCCAGAAGCTGCCCAACCAGAAACAGCGCGTTCTGTGCGCCGATGGTGATCAGCAACTGTTCCGGATGGGCGCGCAAACCACGATGGGGCAGAATGCGGGTTATGATCTGTTCAAGAAGTTGCGGGTCATCCATATCGACCTGATCGCCGACCCAACTTTGCGAATGGGCAAGCGACCCGGCCAGCCGCATGGAATCGCGCCAGCGCGAAATGGTGGTTTTGTCGGGTGAAACTTGGCCGTAAATGAACGGATAGGGGAAATCGCGCCAGTTGGCCGGTTTGACGATATTGCGCGCCTCGGTCGGGCGGAACTGCAAATGGCGTCGCCACAAATCGGGATCGCGTTCCTTGGTAAACAACGAAGCGGTCCGCGTATCCACACTTAGGCGCAATTGCTGGCGAATATATTGCTCATTGACGAAATGCCCGCGCCGCCAGACGGCCGTCAGATATCCATCATCGAGCAGGCGTTGATAAACCAGCACCACCGTATTGCGTGACACCTTAAGGGCGGAAGCCAGATCGCGGGTCGACGGCAAGGGTTCATGCGACGGTAACCGACCTTCAAGAATCGCATCGACGAGGCCCTGATGCAGCTGTTGCTGCAGGGTTTGACCGGCAATTGCCGGATCCTCAAGTCGAATGTCGAGCATCGGTTATGCCCCTTTTATTCGGCACTGCAGCACGTTAACCGGCGTGGCACCATAGTTTTTGCCTTGTGGCTCTATTACTAGAGTAACCGGCAGATATACCATTTTGTCAATGCGATAAAGCAGGAACAAGAACCGCGATCATAATGCGGTCGGTTCAGGGAAGTTATGTCCACCAGGGAGGCGCATGGTGCGCCGCACATAAGGGAAAAATCCCGGCTATCAGGAGACATACGGATGACCAAGTTCACTTCCGGCCCGAAACTTAACCGGCGCACACTTCTTAAAGGTTCGCTTGCCGCCGGTTCGGCACTTGCAATGCCTGCAATTATCAGCAGAAAAGCACTCGCATCCTCTGGCGAAATCAACATTCTGATGTGGTCTGATTATCTGCCAGAGACGTTCCTCAAATCGTTTACCGATGCAACGGGCATCAAGGTGAATTACACCGGCATCGGCTCGAACGAGGAAATCATCAACAAGATGAAGGCTTCCAAAGGTCGCGGCTTTGATATCGTATCGCCGACCAACAACCGTGCCCTTCAGTGGAAGGCACTGGAACTGCTTCAGCCGTTCGACATGTCCAAAGTCGCCATCGAGGCCGTCAACCCGGCAATGGCCAAGATCGGCAGCACCGATTGGGCGTTTGAGGCTGGCTCCACCTATTGGTTGCCGCATATCTGGGGCACCGAAGGCATGGCGTGGCGTACCGATATGTTCCAGCCAGAAGGCATGTTCCCGTCCTATGGCGATGTCTGGTCCGAAGCCAACGCCGGCAAAACCATGGGCCGTGCGCATTCCATGATGCTGGGTGCCGGCCTTTACATGGAAACCACGGGCGAACTGGCCCCGGGGTCGGTCTGGAAGGCCTACACCTCCGAAGAAGAAATGCGCCCGGTCTGGGAAAAGATCACCGAATGGTGCATCGCGCGCAAAGGCAATATCAAGCTGATCTGGAACGATGCTGACACCCAGAAGAACGGTCTTCTGAACGAAGGCGTCATCGTTGGTCAGACCTGGGATGGCCCGCCGCTTGCGCTTAAAACGGCTGGCGAACCTGTCATGTACCGTGCGCCGAAAGAAGGTGCGCTGGCATGGGTCGATGGCCTTGCCCTGCCGACCGGTGCCGAGAACATCGAACAGGCTTATGAGTTCATCAAATATGCCTACATGCCGGAACTGGCAGGTGAGGCAATTGACCATCACGGTTACAACTCCCCGGTTCTGGGTGCCGACAAGTTCGCAGGCGAAGCCTATGCCAAGAACTTTGCCGATGCCTATCCGGGCGAAGCGTTGGCCAACCTCAACCCGTGGCCGTCCGAACCGCAGTGGTATGCCGACATGCGTACCGAATATGTGAACCGCTTCGAAAGCGCCTGATTCCGATCTTTGGGGCGGCACGACTTTGCGCGTGTCGCCCTTTTTGGGTTTCTAGGGACATGATCCTAGGGCCGATGCATTTCAAACAACAATAATTCCGGTATCGCCTGTGTTTGCGGGCGAACGGGCTTTGACGTTTTCAGGGGGTTGTCAGTTCTATGACCAAAGAAATTTCGCTTGAGCATGTCTGGGTAGAGTTCGGCGAATTCACCGCTGTCCATAAAGCAAATCTGAACATCGCGGGTGGCGAGTTCTTTTCATTCCTCGGCCCGTCGGGTTGTGGCAAGACAACGCTTTTGCGCTGCATTTCCGGTTTTCAGGAACCGACACGCGGCAAGGTCAAAATCGGTGGTCAGGACATGCGTGGCGTTGGCCCGAACAAACGTCCCACCGCCCTTATTTTCCAGAACCTTGCGCTTTTCCCGTTGCGTTCGGTCGCTGATAACATCGCCTTCCCCCTGGAAGTACGCGGTGTGGACAAGAAAACCCGGCGCAAACGTGCTGATGAGTTGCTTGAACTGATTGCCCTGCCCGGTCAGGGCGACAAGAAAGTCAGCGAACTTTCCGGTGGTCAGAAACAACGTGTGGCGATTGCCCGCGCCCTTGCGGTTGAACCTGACATTCTTCTTCTTGATGAACCGTTATCGGCCCTTGATCTTAAACTGCGGCAACACATGCGCACTGAATTGCGCGCCATTCAAAAGCAGGTCGACCTGACCTTTATCTACATCACCCACGATCAGGGCGAAGCACTGACCATGTCAGACCGCATTGCCGTGATGAACAAGGGCAAGATCGAGCAGATCGGCGATGGCAAGGCGATCTATGATCATCCGACGACAAGCTTTGTCGCGTCATTTGTCGGCGAAAACAATGTGCTTGATGGCACGGTTTTGTCCAATGACGGCAAGACAATGAAAATCGATGCCGGTCTCGGCACCCCCTTTACGGTCGAAAACCATCCGGCGGGCGGCCCGGCGTTGGCGCCCGGGGATGCGTGTCATCTTTTCGTGCGCCCCGAAGCCCTTCGGCTTTCGAAAGACGATAGTGCGATTAATCAGTTCGAAACCAACTTCGTCACCGAAGAGTTCGAAGGCAATATGCGCCATATCGTGATGAATGCGAGTGGCACGGACCTTAAGCTTTCGCTGATCAATGATGGCACCAACGCGATTGACGCCAATGCCCCGGTCAAACTCGATTTCGCACCGGAAATGGGCATTGCGCTCAAACCGGGCGAATTGGCCAGCGCGTAAGGGGGCCCGTATCATGCGTGATCTTTTTTACGACCTTGTCCGACGCAACGGGATGGCGGTCTCGATCTATCTGATGCTTGCGGTCAGTCTTTGGGTGTTCATTCTGATCATCCTGCCGCAACTGACCATGCTGGATTATTCGTTCCGGTTTAACCTGCCACCAGCCAAAATTGGCGGCCCCGAAGACGTTTATACCCTTGAGCAATATCGATATTTCTTCCAGGGAAGTGGTGCGTCCGACGGGTTTAATGCCCTTGATATCGGCATTCTGTTCAAGACACTGCTTGCGGCTGTGTTCGTCACAGTGTTCGATTTGATCATCTGTTACCCGGTTGCCTTTGTGCTGGCGAAATCATCAACCGGTGCAAAGGCGCGGTTGCTGGTTCTTGCCTTGATCGTTCCTTACTGGATCAATGAAATTCTGCGTGCCTTTGCGTTTCGTATTCTGTTTGGCGCCACGGGTGTCATCAATGAAACCGGCATGGGGCTTGGCCTTTGGGATACGCCGATTGACTTTATCCGTCAGGATGTCGCGCTCTATGCCGGGTTGGCTTATGCCTACATCCTTTTGATGATCTTCCCGCTTTATAACGCGATTGAAAGCCTTGATCGCAATCAGATCGAAGCCGCGCGTGACATGGGGGCCAACTGGTGGCAAGTCCATGCCAAAGTTGTCATTCCCTATGCCAAGCCGGGCATTGCATCAGGCATGACCATGGTCTTCATGTTGACATCGGGTGCCCTTGCCGCACCGCAGATTTTGGGTGGCCCGTCGAACCTTTGGTTCACGCAGCTGGTCTATCAATGGTTTAACTCTGGCGGCAACTGGCCGCGTGGATCGGCCTACGCGATGGTTCTGCTGATCGTCTGTATTGCGCTTGTCCTGCTGGTGATGCGCCTGTTCAAGGTATCGATCGGGGAGATCAAACAATGAAGATGAAATCCCCGACTGCATTGATCCCCGGTCTGTATTTGACCCTGTTCTTTGCCTATTTGTTTGGACCGTTGATCATCATGGTGATCACTGCGTTCAACTCATCGACCTTCCCGCGTGTTTCACCGTGGGAGTGCTTTACCACCGACTGGTTTGGCAAGCTTGCCAGCGATGACAAGCTTCTTTCCGGGCTTGGTAATTCGCTTTTGATCGGGGTGGGCGTTGTCTGTGTTGCCATTCCAATCGGACTGGCCGCCGCGATCACGCTGTCACAGGTTGGTCCGAAATTACGCGCAGCGCTTTATACGATCTTCATTGCGCCCATTCTGGTACCCGGCGTTGTCATCGGTCTTTCGACCCTGATTTTCTGGGACAGGATTGGGACCCTTTTCAATGCACCGTATGAGAGCTTCTTTTATGACGGAACGTTCCTGACCATCTTTGGTCAGGTAACCTTTATTGCCGCTTATTCGATGCTGGTGTTCCTGTCACGTATTCAGCGGTTTGACACCACGCTTACCGAGGCGGCCCTTGATATGGGGGCGACGCCAACGCAGGCGTTTGTCAAAGTGCTTTTGCCGTTCATGGCACCGGCGATCGGTTCGGCCACGGTTCTTGCGTTTCTGGCATCGCTTGAAAACTACAACACCACCGTGTTTACGATTGTTTCAAGCAGTACCTTCACCACGGTCCTGTCATCGAAAGTGCGATATGGCCTTGATCCGTCGATCTCAGCCGTTGCGGTGATTATCATCGCCATCACGCTCATCGGCGCGATCATTTATGAATGCCGCAATCGCTATTACACCAAGGGCTGGGCACATGTGATTGCCGAACGTCCGGCTTTGAAGATCGCCACACATCCGGGAACGGTTGCCGTGATTTTGGGTGCTCTGACACTTGCCGCGGTTCTGTTTATCCAGAACCATGATTCCAGTGTCTGCACGGCGCAAGTTCTTGAAGAAAAGCGCGCCCTGCAACAGCAGTTGATGGAACAGCAATCGATCAACACACCACAACAGGCTGTGCCAGCCCCGACCATGCCCAACCTTGGTCCGGTTGGCGGTGATGAGGGCGGTGCATCGGCACCAAGCCCGTTTGGCAACAACATCTTCTCGCCCGAGAACCTCGGAACGAGTGCCCCGGAAGGCAATTAGACATTACCTTTCGGCAAGCTGATCAACAAAAAGGGCAACACGCGATGTGCTGCCCTTTTTTGTTCCGTCATGTCCCGATGCCTGATCAGGACGGAATGGCGGCGGTTGCCTCGATCTCGACCAGTGCTTCGTCTTCGACAAGTTCCTTGACCACAACCATGGTCATCGCCGGGAAATGCTTGCCAAGAACGCGCTGATAGGCCTGACCGACTTCGCGCTGATGGGCGAGATATTCCTTTTTATCCGTGACATACCAGGTCAGGCGGGCAATGTGTTCGGGTTTGCCGCCAGCGGCTTCAAGAACGGCGACAATGTTTTTAAGCGCCTGTTCCATCTGGCCGACAAAATCCTTGGCAACAAAGACCTGATCTTCGTTCCAGCCAATCTGGCCACCGATGTAAAGTCGGGCACCATCGGCCAAGACGCCGTTGGCATATCCCTTGGGCTGTTTCCATCCGTCAGGCTGAATGATTTTATGCATTGTTTTCTACCACTTGATTGATTTCTTTTTCGATTTTGGCACGCAAATCATCTGGCCATGCCACTGACTTTCCGGCCCCGTGTTTAGTAAAGACCAGGGTAACCGTTGTTTTCAGGCGTTGCTCGGCACCTGATCGTGCGGTGATTTCCAGCTCTAAACTGGAACGTCCGATCCGGGTCGGGATCAGACAGAATTCCAAAACATCGCCAAGTTTGCTTGGCGCGGTAAAGGCGACACTGAGTGCCGCTGTCGGAACGGCAACCTTCATCGGGCCATGCATGGTCGGGAACCCGAACCCGATGACCTGATCAAACCATTCCTCGACCGTGGCATTCACCATCTCGAAATAGCGGGGATAGAAAACAATCCCCGCCGGATCGCAATGTTGAAACATGACTTTCTGCGTATAGGTGAATGCCGCCATATCAGACCCCCAGATACCGGTCAGCCAGATCGTCGGTCAGTTCGTTCACCGCCCCACTCCAGGCCGTGATGCCCTTTTCGACAATCACATAGCGATCCGCGACACCCGAAAGCTCCTTAAGCGATTTATCGACCACAAGGATCGTCAGACCCGATTGTTTAAGCTGATTGATTGCCGCCCAGATTTCCTGACGCACGACGGGTGCCAGTCCCTCGGTTGCTTCATCAAGGAGCAGCAAACGCGGATTGGTCATCAGCGCCCGGCCGATCGCCAGCATCTGTTGTTCACCGCCCGAGAGGGTCATGGCCTTTTGATCACGGCGTTCGGCAAGACGCGGGAATAGTCCCGCCACACGATCAAAATCCCATTCGCCCGGACGGGCGGCAGCAATCAGGTTTTCCGTCACGCTAAGCTGAGCAAAGCAGCGGCGTCCTTCGGGCACCAGACCAAGACCAAGGCGGGCCGCCTTGTGCGACGGCATCTTTGCCAGATCCTGTCCGGCAAAGCGGATGGAACCATCACGATGTTCCATCATGCGACAGATGGTTTTGATCGTAGTGGTTTTGCCCATGCCGTTACGGCCCATAAGGGCGACGGCCTCGCCTTCGTTCAGGGACAAATCAATGCCAAACAGGGCCTGCGATGCGCCATAAAACGCGGTGACGCCACTAAGTTCGAGAAGTGCAGTCATATCAGGCTTCCTCCCCGAGATAGGCACGTTTGACATCATCATTGCCGCGGATTTCGTCCACCGTGCCGGTGGCAATGATCCGGCCATAGACCAGAACCGAAATCCGGTCTGCGAGCGCAAAGACCGCATCCATGTCATGTTCGACCAGAAGGATTGGTGCCTGTCCGCGCAAACCATCAAGGAACCCGGTCAAACGTTTGGAACCCTCCGGCCCCATCCCGGCCATCGGTTCATCCAACAGAAACGCCTTGGGTTCCAGGGCAAGGGCGACCGCCATTTCAAGCTGGCGACGTTCCCCGTGCGAGATATCAGCTGCACGCATCTGCGCACGATCTGCCAAGCCAACCCGTTCAAGCTGTGCCATGGCCGGTTCGACCAGCGACTTGTCACCCAGCACCGGCTTAAAGAACCGGAACACTTTGCCGCTGACCGACTGGCGCGCCAGCATGACGTTTTGCAGGACGGAGAATTCCGGCATCAAAGAGGACACCTGAAACGTTCGGGCCAGCCCCATGCGGGATCGCGCCACAGCATCAAGCCCGTTGATGTTCTGACCGTTGAAATGGATATCGCCGCGGTCAGATTTGATCTCGCCCGCGATCTGTTTGATCAGGGTGGATTTGCCCGCCCCGTTCGGACCGATCAGGGCGTGAATTTCGCCCGGCCGCAGATCAAGCGTGACACTGTCACTGGCAAGAAGGGACCCGAACTGCTTGGTGACATCGGAAAGCGAAAGAATGGCATTAGACATGTTTACGCTCCCCCGCCAGAACACCGACAAGTCCACCGCGCGCAAACAGCACGACCAGAAGCAGCAGGACACCCAACGGCAATTGCCAGAATTCCCAAACACCGCCCAGAAGGTGTTCCAGAATGATGTAAAGGGCCGCACCGGCAAGCGGGCCAAACAAACGCCCGACCCCGCCCAGAATGACAAACACCATGATTTCACCTGACATATGCCAGGACAGCATTGTCGGGCTGACAAAACGGTTGAGATCAGCATAAAGCGCGCCGGCAAGGGCGGTGATCATCGCCGAAATCACAAACGCCACCAGACGAATGCGAAACGGCGCAATGCCAACCGCCGTCATACGTTGCGGGTTCTGACGCGCCCCCTGAAGGGCAAGACCGAAACGTGATCGGATCAGAACGGCCGAGAACACCATCGCAATCGCCAGCATCGCGGCACAAAGGGCAAAGAAGCTGATCGGATCAAGGGTGTTGATCCCCGGAAAGCCATTACGCACATAGATCGACAACCCATCTTCCCCACCATAAGCCGGCCAGGAGATCGCGAAGTAATAGATCATCTGCGCGAAGGCCAGCGTGATCATGATGAAATAGACCCCGCTGGTGCGCAGCGTGATCGCACCGATCACGAGCGCAACAAGTGCCGAGACCACAAGTGCAACAATCCAGATTACGATCATCTGGGTCGTCCCTTCGATCAGGAACGGGCTTTCCATGATCGGTTCATAGTTCAGCGCATGACTGGCAAGGATACCGGCTGCGTAACCGCCGATGCCAAAGAACGCCGCATGCCCGAAGGACACAAGCCCGCCATAGCCTAGCACGAGGTTAAGCCCGACACCCGCCATGGCAAAGATCGCAACCTTGGTGGCAAGGGTGATGATGAATGGTTCATCCATGCCAAGTGCGATCAGCGGAACGGCGATGAGCGCAATCGCAAGGATGGAATTAATCAGAAACTCGCGGTTCATGGTCATCAGGAAGTCGCCCCGAACAGACCGCTTGGCCGCAGGAACAGGACCAGCGCCATCACGATATAAATCAACATGGATGCCAGTGCCGAGCCAATCGCCGTGGCACTTGACGGATCAAGGAAGGTCGCAAAAGCATGCGGCAACAGGAAACGCCCCATCGTGTCGGTAAACCCAACCAGCAAGGAGCCGACCAACGCGCCTTTTATGGAGCCGATGCCGCCAATGACGATCACGACAAAGGCCAGAATAAGAACCGGTTCGCCCATGCCAACCTGAACCGACTGGGTCGTGCCGACAAAGGCACCGGCCAGCCCGGCCAACGCAGCGCCAAGGGCAAAGACGATGGTATAAAGGCGATCAATATCGACACCAAGGGCCGCGATCATGCCACGGTCGGCCTCGCCCGCGCGGATGCGGATGCCAAGACGGGTTTTGCCGATCAACAGGAACAAACCGACCGCAACAGCAAGCCCGGCGACAATGATAGCCAAACGGAAAAGCGGATATTGCGATCCGCCCGGCAAGATAACAGTGCCGGTCAGGAAATCAGGCACGCTTAAAAACAGCGGGAAGGATCCGAAAATCCAGCGTGTGCCTTCGGAAAAAATCAAAATAAGCGCAAAAGTCGCCAGAACTTGATCAAGGTGATCACGGTTATAAAGACGGCGGATAATCAACATTTCGACCAGCGCACCGGCAATGGCAGCCGCCATCAGACTGGCGACAAGCCCCAGCCAGAAAGACCCGGTCCATGCAGCCACAGCCGCACAGGCAAACGCACCGATCATATAAAGGGAGCCATGGGCAAGGTTAATCAGCCCCATCACACCGAAAACCAGCGTCAGCCCCGATGCCATCAAAAACAGCATCACCCCGGACTGAAGGCCGTTTAACAGCTGCTCCAGAAAAAGAGAAAACATTATTGGAAACTCCGTCACAAGGTGGTCGGGGGCCGATTACAAAATCGAAACCGGCCCCCGGCCTCTTGTCAGCTCTTTATTACATCGAGCATTCCGACGCATAGGCGTCAGAGTGATCCGTCAGCGCCGTACCAATGATCTTGTTGGTCAGCACGTCGCCTTCTTTGACGACTTCACGGACATACAGATCCTGGATCGGATGCTGGTTCGGACCGAAAGTGAACTTGCCGCGCACGGAATTGAAATCAGCCGCACGCAGGGCTTCACGGAAAGCATCCTTGTCGGAAATGCTTGCCTTATCCATCGCCGACAACAGCAGATTGGCGGTATCGAAGCCAAACGATGCATAGAGCGACGGCAGACGACCGTATTCGGCCTGGAAGGTTTCAACGAAGGCGGCGTTGGTCGGGTTGTCGATGTCTTTCGACCAGTTCGAAGTGTTTTTCACACCAAGTGCTGCGTCACCAACGGCACCGAGAATGCCCTGATCCATCGAGAAGGCCGGACCAATCAGCGGCTTGTCAACGCCAGACTGGGCATACTGCTTCATGAACGCGATACCCATGCCGCCTGGCAGGAAGAAGAATACATGATCCGCATCTGATGCACGAATTTGTGCAATTTCAGCTGCGTAGTCGGTTTGGCCAAGCTTGGTGTAAACTTCGTTGGTGATATCGCCAAAGAAGAAGCGCTTGAAGCCGGTCAGTGAATCTTTACCCGCCGGATAGTTCGGGGCAAGAATGAAAGCCTTTTCATAACCCGCACTCGACGCATAGCCACCAGCGGCTTCATGCAGGTTGTCGTTCTGATAGGAAACGCTGAAATAGTTCTTGTTGCAGCCCTTGCCTGCCAACTGCGACGGTGCCGCGTTAACCGACATGTAGATTTTGTCCTGAGCCACAGCAGACGGCACAACCGCCATCGCAAGGTTCGACCAGATGATACCGGTCAGAACATCAACCTTGTCCTGCTGGATCATTTTATCGGCCAGCTGAACCGCGATATCAGGTTTGCGCTGATCGTCTTCGATAACGACTTCAAGATCGGGATTGTTTGCCTGTTTGACAGCAAGCATGAAGCCGTCACGTGCATCAATACCAAGCCCTGCACCACCGCCAGAAAGTGTGGTGATCATACCCACCTTGACCGGCTCTGCCTGCGCAGCTCCGGCTGCAAGCAAAGCAGCAGCTGCTGCGATGGTTGTCTTAATACCCTTCATTTAAGCCTCCGTGTTTATACAATTTTTCATTTAGCAACACGTTGATCCCGCGACATTTATGTCTTTATGCGTCACGGTTTTAGTGAACCTGATGCCTGCCCCTGATTTTGCAGTATTTGCATCCGGTCCGTCCATCCTCAAAGCGCGGTTCGTACCCGCCAGAGTTCCGGAAACAGTTCTACTTCCAACATTTTCTTCAGGTAACTGACGCCTCCCGTGCCGCCAGTGCCACGCTTGAACCCGATCACGCGTTCGACCGTCGTGACATGGTTAAAGCGCCATCGCCGGAAATAGTCTTCGAAATCGACCAGCTTTTCGGCCAATTCATAAAGCGACCAGTATTTCCCCGGATCGCTGTAAACCTTTTGCCAGGCGGCAATCACCGCATCATCAGCCAAATAGGGTGCCGACACATCACGGTTCAGAACGTGTGCTGGCACATCAATTCCGTCCTCTGCATTCAGCAAGCAAAGGGCTTCGTCATAAAGGCTTGGTGTTGCCAGCTCCGCCTTGAGCATTTCGGTGATGTCTTCGCGATGCGCATGCGGGCGCAACATCGCATGGTTGCGATTGCCCAGCATGAATTCGATCAGGCGATACTGATAGGACTGGAACCCCGATGACGGGCCAAGCGCATCGCGAAACGTCGTATAGTCGCTTGGCGTCATGGTGCGCAGGACATCCCATGCGTTGTTCAGCTGTTCGAAAATGCGCGACACACGCGCCAGCATCTTGAACGCCGGGCGCAGATCACCACCATGGATCGCCTTGCGGGCCGCACTGATTTCGCGAATGGCAAGCTTCATCCAAAGTTCGGACGTCTGGTGCTGAATGATGAAAAGCATCTCATCATGGGCATCGGACTGCGGATGCTGGGCCGTCAGGATCGCATCAAGCGACAGATAATCCCCATAGGACATCTGATCGGAGAAATCCGTGCGCGCACCTTCCGTGCTTGGATCATATGGCGAGGTCTGCTTTGCCATCTCAGGTCACCGCGTTGCGTTTGTGGAATTCCGGCTTGTCCCAAGCGCGGGTTTCCATGATTTCAGCCAAAATTTTCACCGCACCATCAACATCACCCTTGTCGATATAAAGCGGGGTGAAGCCAAAACGGATCACATCCGGTGCGCGGAAATCACCAATCACACCTCGCGCAATCAAGGCCTGCATGACGGCGTAGCCCTGATCAAACCTGAACGACACCTGCGATCCACGTTCTTCGGGATTGCGCGGACTTGCCAGTTCCAGCATCGGGCAATTTGCCTCGACCCCGGCGATAAATTGTTCACACAGCTCAATACTGCGTTTGCGGATATCGGCCATGTCAACGCCGTCCCATGCCTTCATGGCTTCTTCCAGCACGGTCATCTGAATGACCGGCGGTGTGCCGACACGCATGCGCGATACATCCGTTGCCGGGGTGTAATCGGGATCAAAGGCAAAGGGTGCTGCGTGCCCCAACCAGCCCGAAAGTGCGGGGCGGGCAGATTTTGCATGATCCGGGCGGACATAGATAAAGGCCGGCGCACCGGGACCACCATTCAGATACTTGTATGTACAGCCCACAGCGAAATCGGCATTGCATCCCGTCAGATCAACCGGCACAGCCCCGGCCGAATGCGCCAAATCCCAGATCACCAACGCACCAGCAGCATGGGCCAGATCGGTAAGGCGTTTCATGTCGTGCATCCGGCCCGTGCGGTAATCCACCTGGGTCAGCATCAGCACCGCCAGATCTTCGTTGATCAGGCTTTCGACGTCTTCCGGGTTCGGTATTTTCAACACATGACCACGATCAAGCGACTTGATCAGGCCATCTGCCATATAAAGATCGGTCGGGAAGTTTCCATTATCAGAAACGATCACCTTGCGATCCGGGCGCATTTCAAGCGCACTTGCCAAGGCCTGATAAACCTTGATCGACAGGGTATCACCCATCACCACAGTACCGGGTGCCGCCCCGATCAAACGTGCGACAAGATTGCCGACACGTTCGGGTTGCTCCATCCATTTGGCATCGTTCCAGCCACGGATCAGCATTTCCCCCCATTCCTGTTCGATCATCTCCTTGGCGCGGTTGGCCGCCGTTTTCGGCAGCACGCCAAGCGAGTTCCCATCAAGGTAAATCACACCTTCCGGGATATGGAACAGGGATTTGGTGGCGGCAAAGTCGGTCATGCAGACGGTTCCTGTTTCAGTCTGAAGCGCTGGATTTTTCCAGTCGCGGTTTTTGGCAACGCCTCGATAAAGACGACGGAGCGCGGATATTTAAACGGCGCGATGGTCGCTTTTACATGATCCTGAAGCGCTTTGGCCATCTCGGGCGTTGGATCGAAGCCTTCTGCCAGGACAATATGCGCCTGAACGATCGTTCCGCGTTCTTCATCGGGTGCGCCAACAACCGCACATTCCGCCACCGATGCATGTGCTAACAACGCCGCCTCGACCTCTGGCCCGGCGATGTTATAGCCCGACGACACAATCATATCGTCGTTGCGTGCAGCGAAATGATAGTAACCGTCCTCATCAACAAAGAACGCATCCCCGGTCAGGTTCCAGCCGTCGCGGACATAGACGCTCTGACGCACGTCATCCAGATAACGACATCCCGTGGGACCACGCACCGCAAGGCGCCCGACGGTTCCAACCGGCACTTCGTTCATTTTGTCATCGACAATCTTGGCTTCGTATCCGGTTACCGGCCGACCTGTGCAGGCCGGGTGGCTGTCACCAAATCGGTTGGAAATAAAGATATGGAGCATCTCGGTCGCACCGATGCCATCAAGCATCGGCTTACCGGTTTTTGCCATCCACGCTTCATAGACCGGGGCTGGCAGGGTTTCACCGGCCGACACGGCGGCGCGCAGTGATGACAGATCAGCACCATCTTCCATGGCTGATAACATCACCCGGTATGCGGTCGGTGCGGTAAAGCAAACAGTTGCCTTATAGGTTTCGATGATTTCGATCATGTTGGGTGGGGACGCCTTTTCAAGCAAGGTCGCCGTCGCCCCGAACCGCAGCGGAAAGATCGCAAGCCCGCCAAGCCCAAACGTAAAGGCCAGCGGCGGGGAGCCGACAAACACGTCATCAGGGGTGACATTCAGCACTTCCTTGGCATAGCCATCGGCAATGATCAGAAGATCACGGTGGAAATGCATGGTCGCCTTCGGACTGCCCGTGGTGCCAGATGTAAAGCCCAACAAAGCAACATCATCGCGCCCGGTCTTGACCGCTTCGAATTTGACCGATTTGGTCAGCGCAATGCGATCAAGCTCTGCATCATGATTGGCCGTACCGTCAAAGCCGATCACCTTTTTAAGGAACTTGCTGTCCTTGGCGCACGCCACCAGTTCATCCATCAGACGCGTGTCGCACAGGGCAAATTCGATCTCGGCCTTGTCTACAATCTGGCCCAGTTCACCGGCACGGAGCATTGGCATGGTATTGACCACAACCGCCCCGGCCTTGGTCGCGGCCAGCCAGCAGGCCACCATCGCCGGGTTGTTGGCCGAACGGATCAGGATGCGGTTGCCTGGCTTAACACCGTAATCCTCGGCAAGTGCATGGGCGATCCGGTTCGTCCAGTCTGCCAGTTCCTTATAGGTCCGCTGGCGTCCATTGCCGATCAGGGCTGTGTTGTCGCCAAATCCCTGTTCGACCATCTTGTCGGTCAGTTCGACCCCGGCATTCAGATATTCGGGATAATCAAACCCATCCAGATTGATATCCGGCCATTCTGCAAACGGGGGCAATTTATCCCGTGTGAAGCTATCGGTATGTGCGGTTGGTCCGAGCATTGTGAAGTCCCTGATACAGCCATTATTACGCCAGCGTTTGCCGTGCGATGATTATTTTCTGGACGTCGGATGCGCCTTCATAAATACGAAGGGCGCGAATTTCCCGGTAAAGCGATTCAACGATGTGCCCGCTGCGCACACCATCGCCACCATGAATTTGCACCGCCTTATCGATGACGGTTTGTGCATGATCGGTTGAATAAAGTTTGGCCATCGCCGCTTCGCGACTAACCCGCGCAGCACCACTGTCCTTAAGCCAGGCGGCGCGATAAACCAGAAGTGCGGAGGCATCGATATCAAGTGCCATGTCCGCGACATGCCCCTGCACCATCTGCAAATCAAAAAGCGGGGCACCAAACAGTTCGCGTTCCTGAACGCGGGTGATGGTTTCATCAAGTGCCCGTCTGGCAAAGCCAAGGGCGGCTGCGGCAACGGTTGACCGGAAAACATCCAAAACCGACATCGCGATCTTGAACCCATCCCCACCCTTGCCCATCAGGGCGGAGGCCGGAATACGGCAATCGGTAAATTTCAAACGTGCCAACGGATGCGGCGCGATGGTGTGAAGGCGCTCAGCGATTTCAAATCCCGGAATGCCTGCCGGAACGATGAAAGCCGAAAGCCCCTTGGCCCCGGGGGCCTCACCGGTGCGGGCAAAGACACAATAGAAATCGGCAATGCCACCGTTTGAAATCCAGGTTTTTTCACCGTTCAGGACAAAGTCATCGCCATCACGCTTTGCCTCAAGCGCGATATTGGCAACATCCGAACCTGATTGCGGCTCGGTCAGTGCAAAGGCGGCAATCGCCTTGCCGGAACGAACTTTTGGCAACCAGTTATCTTTCTGGTCGTTTGTTCCGAACAAGGAGATTGCGCCACTCCCCAACCCTTGCATCGCAAATGAAAAATCAGCCAGCCCGTCATAACGCGCCAGTGTTTCGCGGATCAGGCAAAGCGATCTGACATCAAGCTTTGATCCCGCATCATCCGGATCAACCGCCGCATGACGCAACCAGTCGCCACTGGCCAGACGTGCGACAAGATCGCGACAGGCCGCATCGACATCCTCGTGATTGATGCCCTTGATGTTGCTTGCAGCCCAATCATCAAGCTTTGCCGCCAGTTCACGATGGCGGTTTTCGAAAAATGGCCAATCAAGATAGGTCTTATCTGCCATCAGTCGCCCTCGAACACCGGTTTTTCCTTGGCAACGAATGCCTTGTAGGCGCGATTGAAATCCTCGGTCTGCATGCAGATCGCCTGCGCCTGTGCTTCGGCCTCAATCGCCTGCTCAATGGACATATTCCATTCCTGGGCCAGCATGGTTTTGGTCATCATGTGACCGAAGTTCGGGCCTTGGGAAATGCGTGTCGCCAGTTCAATGGCTTCTGCTTCAAGAACATCTGCCTCGACAAGGCGGTTATAGAATCCCCAACGCTCGCCTTCCTCTGCCGACATGGATCGGCCGGTATAAAGAAGCTCTGCCGCGCGGCCCTGTCCGATGATGCGCGGCAGGATGGCACATGCCCCCATGTCACATCCGGCAAGCCCGACCCGGGTAAACAGGAAGGCGGTTTTCGATGCCGCCGTCGCCAGTCGTAAATCAGATGCCATTGCAATGATCGCCCCGGCGCCGACACAAACGCCGTCGACCGCGGCAATTATCGGCTTGCCACACCCAATGATCGCCTTGACCAGATCACCGGTCATGCGGGTGAATTCCAGAAGGCCCTTCATGTCCTTGTCGATCAGCGGGCCGATGATGTCGTGCACATCCCCGCCAGAGCAGAAATTGCCCCCGTTCGAGCCAAACACGACCGCCTTGACGTCATCGGCATAGACCAGATCGCGGAACGTATCGCGAAGCTCGGCATAGCTTTCAAAGGTCAACGGGTTCTTGCGATCCGGGCGATCAAGCGAAATGACCGCAACGTCGCCTTCCATGCGCCAGTTGAAATGTTTGGGCGTGATGTTTGCCATCTTAGTCATGGTGGGGCGCCTCGTTATGATGGGAAATGTTGCGCAGGATGCGGATCAGGGCATCGGCATCGCCAGACGACAAATCGGAAAACAGATCCGAAACCCAACCTTCATGCACCAGCGCACGTTCAGCGAAATCTTTTTCACCGGCCTTGGTCAGACGCACAATTGATGCCCGACGATCATTTTCGACCGGCATGCGAACAACCAATCCCTCTGCCACCAGACGATCAACAATACCGGTGACATTGCCGTTTGATACCATCAGCGACTTTGAAAGCTCGCTCATGCGCATGCCATCGCGTTCGCGATAAAGGGCGGCCAGTACGTCAAAGCGCGGCAATGTCGATCCGAACTCAAGGCGCATCTTTTCGCGCAACTCGCCTTCGATCTTGCGCGACACCTTAAGGATCTGCAGCCAGGCGCGTAAACGTGCCTTCGACAGATCAGAGGTTTCATTTCCTGCCCGTTCGGAAAGTGCTTCGGATTTGTTCATGTTCATACTTCTCCTCCCGAAACGGAAATCGTCTGTCCCGTTATCGATGCCGCCTTGCGGCTGCAAAGCCACATGACGGTTTCAGCAACCTCTTCAGGCTGAATAAACCGGTTTTGCGGATTGATTTTGGCAAGGCTTGCGCGCGCGGCGTCCTTGCTCATGCCGGTTTTGGCAACGATGTTTTCCACCGACTGTGCCAACATCGGCGTTTCCATAAAGCCCGGGCAAACCGCATTGATCGTGATCGGGCTGGTCGCAAGCTCGGCTGCCATTCCCTTGACCATGCCCACAACACCATGTTTTGCCGCACAATAAGCCGTAACATAGGCATAGCCCTTGAGCCCGGCGGTCGAGGCGATTGAAATCAGCCGCCCCGGCTTGGTCTTGTCCATCGCGGCCAATCCTTCACGGAACGTCAAAAACGTCCCGGTCAGATTGACATCCATGGTCCGCTGCCAAAGATCGACCGATGTTTTGCCAATCGGTGCACTTTCGGCCATGCCGGCATTGGCGATCACCAGATCGGGGGTGCCGACCACATCGACCATGGTTGTGAACATATCTTGCACTGATGTTTCATCGGTCACGTCCGCCACGATGGCAGTGATGTTTTGATGTTCGGCAACTTCGGCCAGCACATCTGATCGCCGTCCGGATACCACAACCTTCACCCCGGCATCGGCCAGCATCCGGGCCATCACGGCCCCGACACCGGAACCGCCGCCGGTGATCAATGCGTTATGAACGGCAAGATCGGTCATCGGTGCTTATACCTTTCCGGTCATGGTTTCTGCCCGCTCGGCCAGACGGCACATCTGATCACGCCCGGCATAATACGGGGCCGGCCAGTTTTCTGTGCGGTTGCCAAGGTTGGCTGCCTGATGCAGCGTCCAATACGGATTGGCCAGATGCGGTCGCGCCAGACAAACAAGGTCAGCACGCCCGGCCATCAGGATCGAATTGACGTGATCGGCCTCATAGATATTGCCAACCGCCATGGTCGGAATACCGGCCTCATTGCGGATACGGTCGGAAAACGGCGTCTGGAACATACGGCCATAAACCGGCTTGGCATCCGTTGTCGTTTGCCCCGCCGAAACGTCACAAATATCGACGTCATTGGCCTTAAGAATCTTGGCAATCTCGACCGCTTCTTCGGGCGTAATGCCCGCTTCACCGACCCAGTCATTGGCCGAAATACGGACCGACATCGGCTTGTTCTTGGGCCATCCCGCACGGACGGCATTGATGACTTCAAGCGGATAACGCATCCGGTTTTCAAGCGATCCACCATATTCATCGTCGCGGATATTGCTGACCGGACTGATGAAAGATGAAAGCAGATAACCATGCGCGGCATGAACCTCGATCATGTCAAAGCCTGCGCGATCGGCCATTTTGGCAGATGCAACAAACTGATCACGAACCATGTCCATGTCTTCACGCGTCATGGCCTTTGGCAACGCATTGCGGTCCGACCATGCGATGGCAGATGCCGACATCAGCGGCCAGTTGCCATCCTTTAATGGTGCATCCATTTCTTCCCAGCCAAGCTGGGTCGAGCCCTTCCGCCCGGAATGACCGATCTGCATGCAGACCTTGGCATCCGTCTCGGCATGGATGAAATCCGTAATCCGCGCCCAGGCCTTCTCGTGGCTGGCATCATAGGCACCCGGACAGCCCGGTGTGATGCGACCTTCCGGCGAGACACAGGTCATCTCGGTATAAACCAACCCTGCCCCGCCTTTTGCGCGCTCGGCGTAATGCACCAAGTGCCAGTCGGTCGGGCAGCCATCAACCGCCTTGTACTGTGCCATCGGCGAGACAACGATGCGGTTCTTAAGCGACATGTCGCGCAATTGATAAGGTACGAACATCGGATGGCGAACCGGTGCACTTTCCGGAAGACCCGCCTGCGTCTGGAACCATTTTTCCGCACCTTCAAGCCATTTGGCATCGCGCAGGCGCAGGTTTTCGTGACTGATACGCTGCGATCTGGTCAGAAGCGAATAGGTAAACTGGGTTGGATCAAAATCGAAATAGCGTTCGATTTCCTCAAACCACTCCATCGAGTTGCGCGCGGCTGACTGCAGACGCAGGACCTCAAGACGGCGTTCGTCCTCGTATTTACCAAAGGCGGACTTAAGGTCACCTTCGGAATGCAGGTAGTTCGCCAGCGCAATCGCACTTTCAAGTGCAAGCTTGGTTCCTGACCCGATGGAAAAATGCGCTGTCGCCGCTGCATCGCCCATCAAAACGATGTTTTCATGCGACCAGCTTTTGCACAAAACCCGCGGGAAGCTCAGCCAGGCCGAACCACGAATATGGTGCGCATTGCTGATCAGATTGTGACCGCCCAGATGATCCTTGAAGATATCCTCGCAGGTCGCAATCGACTCTTCCTTCGACATCTCGCCAAAACCATAGGCATCCCAGGTTTCCTGAGTGCATTCGACAATGAAGGTCGCGGTTTCGTCATCAAACTGATAGGCGTGCGCCCAGACCCAACCCTTGTCGGTTTCTTCAAAGATAAAGGTAAAGGCGTCATCGAATTTCTGATGCGTACCCAGCCAGACAAACTTGCACTTGCGGGTATCGATATCAGGCTGGAAATGTTCGGCAAATTCCGTGCGGGTTCTGGAATTCAGGCCGTCACTGGCAACGACAAGATCAAATTCCTTGGCGTAATGCGCGGCACTTTCGGCCTCGGTCTCAAACCGAAGCTCAACACCAAGTTCGCGTGCCCGATCTTGCAACAGGATCAGAAGCTTTTTGCGGCCGATGCCGCAGAACCCGTGACCGGTGGAAATTGTCTTTTCGCCCCGATACTGAACCGCAACGTCATCCCAATAGGAAAAGTTGGCGCGAATGGCCTCGGCACTTTTGGTGTCATTCTCGGCCAGATTGTCCAGCGTCTCGTCAGACAGCACCACGCCCCAGCCAAATGTGTCATCAGGCTTGTTGCGTTCAATCACAACAACCTCATGCGCGGGGTCGCGCAATTTCATCGAGATTGCAAAATAAAGCCCCGCAGGACCGCCACCCAGACAAGCTACTCTCACCAGCTTTTCCCTTCCTGATTTGTTTGGTTGTTTCGGGAAACTGATAAAACGGTACGCCTCGTTTTATTTTATTTCAAGCACAAATATTTTAAGTTTGAAATATCTACGGATTTGCCTAGAATTTGATCCATAACCAGAATGCACCAGACAGGTGCTGCACGAAATTTCAGGGAACCGACCATGATTACCGACTGGGATGATGCTTATGCCAATGGCGATTACATTGCCGATGCCGCGACCTATCCGGAACTTTGGGCGACCCAGTCAGCAAAGTTTCTCGACGAGCTGAATGGCGACAATCGCGCCCGGCTTGATATCGCCTATGGCAACGCCCCCCGCGAAAAATATGATCTTTTCCTACCAACCGGCACGCCAAAGGGTCTGGTCGTGTTCGTGCATGGTGGCTACTGGAAGGCGTTTGATAAATCCAGTTGGTCGCATCTGGCGAATGGTGCCGTGACCAGGGGATGGGCTGTCTGCATGCCAAGCTATACACTCGCCCCTGATGCGCGCCTTTCCGACATTACCCGCCAGATCGGGGCTGCGATCACCCATGCCGCAGATCAGATTACCGGTCCGATCCACATCACAGGGCATTCGGCTGGCGGCCATCTGGTCAGCCGCATGGTTAGTCACACGTCGCCGCTTTCGTCCTCCGTTCTGGCACGGATCGAAAACACGGTTTCCATTTCCGGCCTTCATGATCTTCGCCCGCTGCTTCGGACCTCTATGAACGATACCCTCGGACTGGACGCGGCAGAAGCCGAACATGAAAGTGCCGCCCTTCTGAAGCCCGCCTTGCCATGTTCGATCACATGCTGGGTCGGGGCCGATGAACGCCCCGAATTTGTTCGCCAGAATGATCTGCTGGCCAATATCTGGACCGGCCTTGGCGCTCGCACGCGAAGTGTACATGCCCCGGACAAACATCATTTCAATGTGATTGCGGATCTCGCCGACCCGGATTCCGATCTCGTTGCCTGTCTGCTTACCCCTATCAGTGCAGAGGACGCATAAAATGTCGACCGTTACACTGACACTTGAAAACGCCATCGCGGTTATCACCGTCAACAACCCGCCAATTAACGCGACCAGCCACGCTGTGCGCAGCGGGATCGTCGATGCCCTCGATCAGATTGATGCCAATGATGACATCCGCGCCGCGATCCTGATTTGCGACGGCAAGACCTTCATTGCCGGTGCTGATGTCAGCGAGTTTGGCCAACCGCCCAAGACACCGATCCTGCCAGACGTGATCAAACGCATAGAGGCCGCAACCAAACCGGTCATCGCCGCCATTCATGGTCACGCTCTTGGTGGTGGACTGGAAGTGGCCCTTGGCTGTCAGTACCGCATTGCCGATAGCACGGCCAAACTCGGCCTGCCTGAAGTCAACCTCGGCCTGATCCCGGGGGCGGGTGGCACCGTCCGCTTGCCGCGCCTTGTCGCGGTTAGCGAAGCCATCTCGATGATTACCAGCGGCAAACCGGTTTCGGCTGCCAAGGCCAACGAGATAGGCTTGATTGATGCGATTACCCACGGTGCCTTGGGCGATGCCGCACGCGACTTTGCCAAGACCATCCTCAATCGTGAAACACCGGCATCGCTTCTTGCGAGGGATCCCATCGATACGCCGAGCTCTGCGCAATGGGATGACATAACAGCCGCAACGAAGAAGAAGGCCCGTGGTCAGGTCGCCCCGCTTGCCGCCATCTCCGCCATCCGAAACGGCATCGAACACGGCGCGGATGCAGGCCTTGCCTTTGAACGCGAAAAATTCATCGAACTGCGCGACAGCGATCAGTCAAAGGCGCTGCGCCACATCTTCTTTGCCGAACGCTCTGTTGCCAAACTGCCCGAACTCAAGGGTGTCGAAGCCAACCCGATCCGCGAGGTCGGCGTGATTGGCGGCGGCATCATGGGGGCTGGTATTGCAACCGCATCTCTGCTCGCGGGCTTTGATGTCACGATCATCGAACGCGATGAAGCGGCCTGTGACAATGGCCGTGCAACGGTTGAAAAACACCTTTCCGGCAGCCTCAAGCGCGGCCTGATCAATCAGGATCGATTTGATGCGCTGATGGCATCTCTTGCGACCAGCATTGATTACGCTGCCTTGTCCGATGCCGACCTGGTGGTCGAGGCCGTGTTTGAAGATATGGCTGTCAAACATGATGTCTTTGGCAAACTAAGCCTTCATTGCAAAGCCGATGCGGTGCTTGCGTCCAACACATCCTATCTCGACATCAATGAAATTGCCGCCCGCTGCGTCAATCCGCGGCGCGTGATTGGCCTGCATTTCTTCTCGCCCGCCCATATCATGAAGCTGCTTGAGGTTGTCCGAACCGACAAGGCCGACACCAAAAGCCTCGCAACCGCGTTCGAGTTTGCCCGCGCCCTTGGCAAGATTGCGGTACCGTGCGGGGTGTGCGATGGCTTTATTGGCAACCGGATCATGTCGGCATACCGCAAGCATTGTGAATACATGCTCGAAGATGGCGCACTCCCCCATCAGATTGATGCCGCCATGGTCGAATTCGGCTTCCCGATGGGCCTGTTTGCCATGCAGGATATGGCGGGCCTTGAGATTTCCTGGGCCACCCGCAAACGCCTCGCCCCGTTCCGCGATCCGTCCGAACGTTATGTCGCGCTGGGTGATTACCTTTGCGAGATGGGACGTTTTGGCAAAAAGAACGGCCTTGGCTGGTATCGTTATGATGAAAACGGCAAGGCCCATGCGGACCCAGAAGTCGATACATTGGTGATCGCGGAATCAGAAAAAAAGGGCATCACGCGGCGCGAATTCACCAACGCGGAAATCATGGATGTCATCCTTGGTGCGATGCGCAGCGAGGGCGACAAGATCCTGTCAGAAGGAATCGCCAACAATGCTGATGCCATCGATGTTGTCATGGTCAATGGCTATGGCTTCCCGAGACATAAGGGCGGGCCGATGTTTATGAATGCGAAAGAGGATTAGGCGAGAATTGCGGGGGCAGGATTAGCGCTCGCTTTGCTCGCTCAGCTTCGACCTTTGGCCTACGCAAAGAACCTGCAAACAGGCATTGGCCTGTTTGCGATGCTCCAATCCATATGCACCCGACAATCGAACATTAAAAAAGCCCGCCACGAGGGCGAGCTTATTTAATGTTGGTTGCGGGGGCAGGATTTGAACCTGCGACCTTCAGGTTATGAGCCTGACGAGCTACCGGGCTGCTCCACCCCGCGTCAGTGGGTGT